>NZ_LBJP01000089.1:0-277491 GCF_028128715.1 Bradyrhizobium sp. CCBAU 51745
CAAATCGGAAAGGTGGGCGACATCGTCTCGGAATCCCCGGGCGACTTCATATCGGTACACCCGGGCGACTTCGTCGGAATCCGCATACGTGAGCATGGCCGAAAGTTTGCCCAGGAACATTCGTGGTGGCGCCTTCGCGACGATCTACGCTTTTGCGATTGCGATTTTCGGAGGCACAGCTCAACTGGTCGTCACTTCGCTGATCTATCTCACCGGGAGCGTACTCGCGCCCGCTTGGTACATGCTTTTCGCTAGCGCGGCCGGGCTCTTTGCCATGCTGATGATGCCGGAGACGGCCCCACTCAATTTGGTGCCCAGCCATAGACGAACGTCTGTAACGCCAGGACCGCTGCCCTAGGCGTAGCCAAACAGGCTAGGATGACATCTATGACGTCCGAAGTGCGAAATATCGCGCAGGAAGACGCTAAGAGCGTAGCATGAAAGGCAATCGATCCTAAAATATTGGGCCAGCTTGACATCGAGCAGGGTCCTGCCGGACTGGTAGCATCGCGGTCTGAAAGGACTTTGCGGTTTATCCAACGTTCGCCGATGCGGCACTTGGGCGATTGGCGGCAGTGACCGGCGGCTGTCGGTGGGCAGTGACTCTGATCAACGTTAGAGAACAAGCGCCGCTTGTACCATCCACCAGCATAACCGCACGGCATAAGGATGCGGCCGCCGACGAGGCAGCGACCGCACGAGGCTCGATCCTCATTTTCTGCTTGATTGTTTTCCCGTCAGTGCAGGACGCACGAGGGATCAGTCAAGCAAAAAAACAGATCGCAGAGACCATTCAATGGATCGTCCGCGCACTGAGGATATGATGTATCGGCTACCTCCACGCTGGCGGTGAGCGGTTGCGCGGCAGCATCCGCAGCAAAAGGAGGTACCGCGGCGGTTGCAAGCGCGAGGGCGCTCGCAGTCACCAAAACAGACTTTTTCATTTGAGAAATCGCTTCCCTAAGTTAGCCCCAGCCGGGGTGACGGTCTATATGACGACGTTGCAAGCGGTAAAATTGATTTTCTCGATCAGACCTATCGACCGGATGGATGAGTTCGGGCATCACCTTATCGCTCTGTCTACCCGCTCGGCACCTGCAGACCTGCTTTATGATCGAACGCGCGACGCGCCTGCGTCGATGCATTTCTCGGAGCGACCGACAAGAGAGTGTTGTTGAATCTGACACGTATCGTCCGGAGCAGGCCACAGCGGTTGCATGTGTCGACACATGTGTCCGAACGCACTTGCGTCACAATTGGTCGCGCAATTGTTCATCACCAAGTGAGATGACCGCGAAAACCGCTTACCGATTCTCTCGTTCGGCTGCGCTGCGGGCCATAGGGCAAGGCTTCGACGCAGAAGACCGCGGCGGCATGCTTGCAGTCTAGCGTGACTGCATTCCACCAGAACTTGCCAGCGCCGCGATATGGTTGTCTGGCGCAGCCATTTCCCGATCCTGTAAGACTAGTCAGCCGAGGAGCGAAGACGCGAGAGTGACCATGACCTCATCTCGGCTGAACTCTTCTCAGGTATTGACAAGAGGCGTTTAGCATAGCTGCAACGCCCGGACTTTCTCTAGCGACAAGACTAGTCAGCTTCTCGACAGCTCAGCGTCCTAGGTTGAGAACACCTCGAACCAGACAAGAGGCTCGACCTGATCAGCTCAATCTGGAAGAGGGAGCAGCCCGATCCCCCTCAAGATAGCGAGCCTTTCGACAATCAGATCCGTGCGGGCATCTCGCGATATCTGGTGCGCCGGATCAGCCAGCGCGTTCGGCCCTTCCAAGTTGGGCTGCGCACCATGATCGTCCGCTTCATCTTCTTGATGGATCGTCGTCACAATGAGAGACCGGCTTTGCGGAAGCGGCGCTCCGGCGCATTTGCTCCATTTTGCCATGCGAGGCGACAACAATGAATACAGATCGGACGCAGCTTGACGGTGACGGCTTTTTCTCAGTTTCCGGCTCCGAAGCGTCCCAATCCGAGGCCTCAGAACCCGGCACTCCCGTTGCGGCGCATTGGGACGAGGCTTTGACGGACGCGGGGCCGTCCGCTCCCACTGCGGCAGGGCCGCAGGACCACGTTGTGGACGCGCGGACGGCTGATGAGGGGCAGGACGAAGACGAGAACCGCCAAACCGCCATTACTCAAACGAGAGCTTTGCCGGAGAATGGGAGTGTGGCGCTAAATCTCTCCTCCCTCTCCCTGACCGCATTGCCCGCTGCCCTCCCGCCCGAGCTTCAGGTCTTTGACGCGAGAGACAATCAATTGGCGAGCTTGCCCGTACTTCCTGACGGGCTCCGCGTGCTCAATGCAGCGCGCAATCTGCTGACCAGCCTGCCGGCCGACCTGCCATCCCGGCTCCGGTCCCTGATCATCGGCGAAAATTCACTGACAAGTCTGCCCGCCCTTCCGGCAACCCTTCAGGAACTCAGCGCTTACAGCAACCACCTGACCAGCTTGCCTGAACCTTCCAGCCGGGCTGCGGAGCCTGGTCGTCGAGAATAATCAATTGATCAGTCTGCCCGCTCTTCCAACAACGCTTGAGGAGCTCTACGCTGCAAGCAACCACCTGACCAGTTTGCCTGACCTTCCAGCCGGGCTGCGGAGTCTGGTCGCCGATAACAATCAACTGACCAGTCTGCCCGCTCTTCCAGCAACGCTTGAGGAGCTCCATGCTGCAAGCAACCAGCTGACCAGCTTGCCTGACCTTCCAGCCGGGCTTCAGAACCTGGACGCCGGCGGCAATCAACTGGCCAGTCTGCCGGCGCTTCCGGCAACGCTTCGGGATCTTGTCGCGCCAAGCAACCAGCTTACCAGCCTGCCCGATCTTCCAGGCAGCATTGAAAGCCTGGTTCTCGATGACAATCAGCTGACCGAACTGCCCGATCCGCTTCCCTCGGCGATCGAATTGTTAGCGGCCAGCGACAATCAACTGGTCCGGCTGCCAGAACTCCCCGCTGCCCTCGAAATACTTGATCTTAGCAATAATCGGCTGACGGACGTACCGGCGAGCCTGCTGCAGCTAGCTAGCGATGCGGCCATCGATTTGACGGACAATCCGCTGCGAGAGCCGGTTCAGAGAAATCTATTAAGAGCAAGGAGTGCTGCGGACTATGCCGGCCCGCAAATCCTTTTCTCGTTGAGCGAAGACGCAATGGAACCTACGCCCCGGCCGCTGCACGAGGTTGTCGCAGACTGGTTTGGGCAGGACCTAGCCATGATCGCAACATGGCAAAGCTTCGCCGATGAGCCTGGTGTGCAGGACTACGCTCGTTTTCTCGACCGGCTTGCCGGCACCGTGAACTACGGCAATAGCGCATTCCGGCAGGCCGTGGTCGAGGATCTGCGGCAGGCATCGGCGAGGCCTCGACTGCGCGAGTTGTTTTTCCAGTTGGCCTCCGATGCATGCGCGAGCTGTCAAGATCGGATCACTTTGGCCTGGAACGGGATGCAGACCGCGCGTCTGAACGCCGACATCGAGGATGGCCTGTACGACGATCGGCTCCCCGAGTTGCTCCAGCATGCCCGCGTCATGTTCCGGTTGGAGGCGCTGGACGGAATAGCGCGCCAGACGGTCGATGTCCTTCGTCACTCCCGACCGGTCGACGAGACCGAAGTCTATCTCGCCTACCAGACGCAATTGCGCGATCCACTGGAGCTGCGACACGTCGCCCCCGACATGCGCTTTTTGACCGTCTCTGGCGTCACCCGCGACGACGTTGAGAGGGCGATGGTAACGGTGCGGCAGCAGGAAACGATAGGTTTTGCGGACTATCTAGCGACGCGCTGGCAACCTTGGGAAACGGTTCTGAGGCGCATTGCCCCCGACGAGCACGCAGCAATGGATGATCGGCTCATCGATGCGATGGGCGAGGAGTTTCAAATTCGGCTGAACCAACGGCTCACCGAAGCGGGTCTTGCGGGCGATGCCGACGCCGAGCGGATTATCGGACCTCAAATCGTCAACGAGATCGCCCGCGAGATCAAAAGCGAGGTGATGCACCGGGTGCTTAGGGAGCACGGCATCGAGCTGTAAGAGATTGGTCAGATCCGTCATACGGATTGCGGTCGTGAGCTCGCGGCCATCACTCAATTCCCCAAAGCTGATCGAGCGACGGAGCCTGCTCTTGCGCCGATGCCAGCGTTGCTAAGCTCGTAGGCGACTGAAAAAGCAGGGAAATGACTGACCATAAGCCGGTGTGCTGAAATTGCCACCGCGCCGCTCGGCGCCATTGCAGTTGAAACGAAAAAGCTGCCGCCTACTTGAACGCTCAATGAAGAACGACAAGCCCCAGCATCTTTTGGGGGCCAAGAAGGCGCGATGCTGGGGTCGTCGTAGCCTAATGCAAGAGTAGCAAATAGGCTGCGTTATTGTGCACCGCCCGGTTTGATTCGTCAAAGCGGCCGGGACGCTCAGCTCCCGTACATCCGGACCATCCGCGATCCGTTCAAGCTCGCCGGAAGAGTTTGCGCGCCAGTCCGCCGCGGGCAGGCAGGTGAAAGCACTGTGACATCCGTGCGGATCGCCGGCAGAATGAGGTATGCCTTTCGCGCCTCTAATAGCAGCGGTCGAGTTTCTCGCCCGAGCGCCGATGTTCGCCACAGCAGAGAATGGCAGCATGCTTGTGCGACGACCGACAATCCTCCGGATGGCCAGCCGATAACCCTCCCGTCAGCAGTGTTTTCTGCCAGGCTCCATCCTTGTGGAAGCTGGATCCCCACGGGACTCGGCGCAGCTCAGGCAGTCCGCCGAGCCGATCCGCAGGCATGAACTCTGCCGCCGAATGGCTCACCGCCGCGACACAACCAGCTCATTAGATCCCCAGTCGAGCCATCTGAGCTGAAGCGTGCTCCGGATCCGGAAGGGGCTGCCACGGCAGGCCAGCGGCGGTGCTCAACAAGGACCTACAGAACGCAGGAGTGAGCTTGCCGCGATGGATCACGACGTTCTCGTGCCCCTCGGCGGCGCGAGCGTTCTGCCAGTGCTGATTGTGCCCGCGCTGCTCGTCGGACTTCACGTGGCAAGCGGCGAATTCACGATCGTTCAGGGTTGCCAATTGCCAGGCTTGTACCGGCCGCTTGGTATGGATGTGCACCCACATCGGCCTTGGCGTTGCACCACTGCTCAGCGCCATGGGCTGCAGCTTGATTTCGAACAGCGTCCCTGGCTCTCCCTTCAAGGCGCGAGGTGGATCCACTGACGCCAGTTCCCCCGCTTCCCGTAACTGTACAAGGTATTTCTGCGACGGAAATGCATATGTCTTCCTGCAATCGCTGGTGATTGCTGCCTTTCGCGCGTTCAATGAGTTTGCCTGCCCCTGAACCTCGGACCACATCCTTTGCAGCCGGGCTCTCTTTTCGTGAACTTCGGGCAGTTGCGCAGCCGTGAGCAGGCCCCCTCGGCGAGGCTCCTCCAGCGCGGCTACACAGGCCTCAATCTCGGCAGACTGCGTCTGCAAGCGCTTGATCACGCGATCCAAGACGTATTCGGCGTCCTCCGGCTTCATATGACGCGCTTGCGAGGCGGCGCTTTGCTGAGCCGGCAGATCGAACTGCAACAGCTCGTCCAATCGTTCAAGCAATCGCGGCAGTGCTTTGATAGAGGGTGGAGCCTGCCACATCTGGAGGTGATCGGTCGCAGAGGATGACGCGGCTGCCTCCTCCGCCGTGGCGAGTTTCTTTGTACCGAGATCCGAGAGCACTATGATCTTGCCCGTGGGGGCCGTAGCGGCATCGGGCCTGGCGAGTTGCGGCGCCGGTGGGCTGGCCGTCGAACTCCCCTCGCCTGCGGCTGCCGCGCGCCTTGCTTTGCCCTTTCTGCCTACTGGAGTGCCTCCACCCACCGGGGCAGTGTTTTCTGTCAGCGCAGCCCAAGCCGGCGGCTCAATCGTCACTTCCGTCTTTGGCTGCAATGCGAGCAGCCGCATGACCTCGTTGGCCGTCACCCACGCACCGTCCACGATCTCGCCCAGTAACTGCAAAGGAAGGTCGGCCTCCGTTCCAGCCTCCCTCAGGGGGTCAAGCATGCCCCTCAGTTGGGAAGCAAACTCCGAAAGCCGCTCCATAACTCCTTCCAGAACGGCGTGGTGCTCGGCATCGAGCACCGCTCCTCCGAGAACGGCGTCGGCCGTCGAAACAAATGCCGGAAAAACATCTCTAATAAAGGTCCCGAGCAGACGTACCCGCCCGTTCTCGTCCGTGAGGGCGGCTCGCACGTCTGGTGCTAACGTGCTCGCTCGCGACTCAATCAAGAGCTGCGCGAGAGCGATCCGCGATTGCAGATACATGCACCTGGTATTGAGCGCCCAGCCCGTATTGAGCCTGAGTTGGGCCTCTTCGGCCTTGCGCATCTCGGGCGTGCTGCTTGGCAAGTGGGCAGTCGCCGCACAGACTGACTGCATCCGCTCGAAGCGCAACGCCTTCTTTCCCCACGAGTCCATGCAGGCAGCATACTGGTTCGCGACGCCCGCAATGACGCGGGTCAGCTGTTCGGGCGGAGCGGTGTCTTTGATCTTGTCGAGCAGGGCTTCTGCTTGCCTTCTCCTGTTCTCAAGTGGGTACAGAATCTGGGTGGCCACTTCGTTACATTGGTTGCCCGCATCCAGCGTGTCGTCGCGGAGCCGGCGAGCCTGATCGTCGGGCAGGATACGACGGGCCAAATTCGGAGGCAGATTCGCGTAATATTCAAGAGCTGTTGAGCCTGCTTCGACGACTTGATCGATCAGCTCTTGCGCCTGTTGCAAGTTGCAGGGTTGCATAGCCGCTCGACGGCAAGTTTCAAACTTCTCAAGCAGGCCATCGATGTTTCGCTTTGCTGCATTGATCTCGTGGCGCCTCGGCGCCACCAATTCTGAAGCCGCTGTTCTGCCTTGCCCAGAGCGCATCCGCTCCAGGACGGCATCGAAGGATGGACCACGTTCCCCAGGGAAGAGACCACGCTCCAGGCTCGAACGGCTCAATTCCCCCGTGTTGTCGGCTCCCGCCGCCTCACCCGGTGAGGGATCAGCTCGGCCAATACCTTTCATACTTCATCTCCGAACAGTCGAGAGTGCACAGCCTGTCTGGATAGGCCGCCTTGCTGACGACCAGCTGACCAAGAGCATTCATCCGGATGCACAAGAAAGAAGATCTCGCCTTGAGTTCCACTTTGATCGCAGCCCCTCGCGTTGCTGAACTAGCCGCATCAGTGCCGTGTGATCAGCTGAGACGTGACCGGGGCCCGACCTGCCCCGCCCGCCAGATAATCCCGCTCCAATGCGGTGCCTCTGTGCGCGCAAACTGGGACAAGTCAACTCCAAAGGCCTTCTGGACGGCAATTTTGGCCAAGCAGAAATGGCCAGCGTATGTCGATCGCAGAACTGCGCTGGCAACACGCGTCCCGCTATCCAGCATATAGACTTCGACGAAGAGCTTACCAACTCACCAGCCATACACGGCTATGGCGAGACGCCTGAGGCTATCAGCAACAACATTCTCACCGTCCGAACTGAGCAGACTCGACGTTGCGCAGCATTCAACTACATCTCGCCAAACCTGGGCCGCGCCTAGGCCGGTTAAATTACCCTCATAGAAATATGACAGCAAGCGTACTGAGCACACCGAGCGTCACCCTGATCAGCGAACCGCCTGACGGCACGACTCTGAAGAGCAGAAAGATGAGTATGGGCTCCACTACCAGAATAGCTCCCTGTTTCGGGGCAATGATCCCGATGTTCTTCAGATGCACGTCGCCCAGCGCTTATCGGAAAATGAGGAAGAGGCCACCGAAGGATATCAGGAGAAACATGTCGCTTGTCACAGGCGCTCCAAACGTCTCTCCGGTTCATGAGTAGCTGGCCACAGCAATTGTTTCGGTCCATCGGGCGATCTGCGCAGCTTGAACAGGATAGTTCAAATCAATGCAGCCCGACCGCGCGCGGTCCGAACGGGCGCGATCAGGGCCTAGGCTATGATCCGCACGGGCAGAGCGGAATAGCCGTGCACGAAGTTGGACGCAATTCGCTCGGGTTCGCCGACCACCTTGACCTCTAATCTCGCGTCCAAAATCTCTTCCCAGAGGACTCTCAACTGCAGTTCCGCAAGATGTCGACCAAGACAGCGATGGATTCCGAATCCAAACGAGAGGTGCTGCCGCACATTCTTCCGGTCGATCACGAAACTGTTGGCGTTCTCAATGACCTCTTCGTCTCTATTGCCGGAGATGTACCACATGATGACCTTGTCGCCTTTCCGGATCTGTTTTCCGCCTACGATGCTGTCAACTGCGGCAGTGCGGCGCATATGTGCGATCGGCGTCTGGTATCGGATGATCTCGGACACGGCGCTCGAGACCAGCTTGGGACTGTCAATTAGTTTTCGCAGTTCGGATGGGTACTGGCTCATGAACTGGAGGCCGCCGGTAATCGAGTTGCGCGTCGTATCATTGCCGCCAACGATCAGCAAAATCAGGTTTCCGAGAAACTCACTTGGCTCCATATGGCGTGTGGCGGGCGAATGCGCCATCAACGAAATCAGGTCGAGGCGCGGCTCGGCATCGATCCGCTCGTTCCAAAGCCCGGTGAAATAGTCCAGGCACTCGGACAAGATGGTGCTTCGCTTGTCCCAGCTATCGATCGCATCGCCTGCTTTAGGAGCGGCAACAGCTACGTCTGACCAATAGGTCAGGAGTCGCCGATCCTCGAATGGGAAGTCGAACAGCGTGGCGAGTGTTTGCGTCGTCAACTCTATGGAGACCTCGTTCACCCAATTGAAGTCTTCATTACGCGGCAGGCCATCGAGAATCGACCTAACACGAGAGCGGATCAAGGTCTCGAGCTTCGTCAGGCTTTCCGGTCCGACAATCGGGCTCACACTATTGCGCTGCTCGGTGTGCTTGGGAGGCCCCATCTTGATGAAACTCTGGGTCCAGTGCTCACCAGGCACGTCGACAATAGTGACACCTTGCTCTGACGAGAACGCGTGGTGGTTTGTATCTACCGCTACGATATCCCGGTATTTCGTTACGGACCAATATGGACCAGAAGCGCTGTCCTGACAGTAGTGAACGGGATCTTCCTTCCGCAACCGCTCGAAGCAAGCCCATATGCTGTCGTCCTGAAAGCGCTTGCTCTCACTTACGTCCAGCTTGTTGAGTGGGATAGCACACGAATCGTCAGCTCTATAATCTTTGAATCGCCTTGTCATGATCATCTCTGCAGATTCTGCTCTCGAGAGCTTACGGCCTAGCAGCGCCATTCAGGGCTTCGAGCTGCCGCTACGCTTGGCTGCGACGGGCCGCTCGATCAGACTACCTCACAGTGCAGGTAGCCTAGCCCTACCATGTCGGGCAGTAAGGATCGCATTGACTTTCCGACTCGATCCACTCAATCAATCGCTGAGGGCTGTCACCACGGCCTGAACGAGGTCTGTGCTCTTCGCGTATCCTCGGTGAGGACGACGCAATCGGTGGTGCCGGCGATCTCGGGCAGCAGTGCATCTGTCAGGGTGATCATCGTGGTCGATGTGCCCCCGGCGACCAGGATGTTCTTGCGGGCAGCGACGGCTTCGCAGAGCACGCCCGCTGAACCCAAGGTCACGATGCGCTGCCGCGTAGTCATCCAGGTGAAGACTGTAACGGCGGGCTTGTGGATCGCAAGGGCCGCGCCGCAACGACGGGCGCAGAAGCTTCTGAAACGTCTTCCCCGTGTTAGGAAGCTCGGCGGAGGCGTCGCGGCTTTTTCGCATCCGCCCCCGCGCCGGCCTGGTTCGCAACCAGGCGCACGATCCGTTCGCCGTCGGCCGCGGACATCTTCGTCCGCTATCCCCCAGATTGCAAGACAGCCGGCCGATCAAGAGCCGACCGTCGCGGTTGAGCCTCACCTCGACCATCGCGGGGTCTTCGAGGAAGGCCGCGATCGCGGGACCGAGCAGGGGTGTGCATCATATGCGGGCCACGCCAGAACGCTTCCCAATCATTGAAGCGCCCCCCGACGATCGTCCACCGCCCCCACCCAATCGCAGCAAGCGATCAGCAACGGGGATAGAAAAAGGCAGGAATGATCAACAAGTATTCCTCCCTCGTATGCTGTAAGATCGAACAGCGAAAAAATACTTGCTGCTTTGGCAGCGCGCTGCTCGAGGTGGGCAATATACTCTTAAGGCCGCTTCACGCGACGCTCGCTGTCGTCTGTTCGTCCATCGCAACAAATTGGGCTGCCGCACTCCCTTGACCGCTCTCAGATTCAGAATTGACCAGAAGGCGATACGGCCCTTCGGTCGGGCTTGGAGACAGCGGAGGATCGAGGTATCTTCTTGCTAGCATCCGCCGCAGGGGACTGAGATTTCAGAGCGCCTGCGCTATTGTTGGAGCCGAAATGACCGAACTCGGAATAGCAATTTGGTCCAAGTCAGGACGGTGGTCACTCACCTTCGATCTTCCGAAAATCGACCGATTTAAGGCCGCGCACGGCTCGGAGGTTTTCGTAAAGGAAGGCTGCAATTATGTCGAGCGTCGATGCAGCGAACTCGGAATCACTGACGATCTCTGGCTTTGGTTAGAGGCGGTTAGAGCGAACAGATGAGCGGATAGTGTCGCTCGTTGTTAACCTCAATTCCTGTGAACGGTGCGGTTCAACGCCAGGATTGATGGGTGCAATGGCCCAAACTGTTGATCCAAAAGATACTTGTGCGACCACAGATCAGCCGTTCCAAGATTTCCATAGCGCGAGCCGAGCCGGTATGACCCGGCTCGGCGGCTTTCTGATTAGCCTACGCTAGAAGAATATGGAGGTCGACGCCGAGAAATTCAGGGCATGCCCTGTTTGCGGTGTGTAGGTGATCGTCGTCGGATTGTTGATGTAAGTCAGGCCGAGATTGAGATACACGCCGGGGCCCAGGTGCGCGGTATATGTTCCTGATATCGCCTTGCTATCACTGTGGGCGAGATTTTTTGCGGCCAATGCGTTCTGCACGGCGAAATTGCTCCAAACCGTATCTGTGGCGACTATTGAGATCTGATCAGTGGGACGACTGTCGAACAGGCCCTTGGCATAAAGGCGAACCTCATAGTACTGCGTGACCTTGTTCTGGTCAGGCGGCGCGCCCATGACCGAAAACCCGCCATAGATACCGCGGGATGCCGCACCCTGAGGGGCGATTTGCGAGAACTGCCGGTCGGCGGCGACATAATAGAAAGTGTTCTCGTCACCTCTCGGGTTCTTTGGAAACGGGATGTTGGCGTAGTGGCTGGTATTGTAACCAATGCCCGCGCGGAGCCAGGTATCAAACACACCCGGAGCTGCCTTGGTCTGATAACCCGTCTCGTCAAGGGCGAGAACACCGGTATTGGGTGTGCGCCAGTACAAGCCTTCAGGATTTTGATTGACTTCTGTCGCAACGCCATCCGGGCTGATAGAGCGCTGCACCGAAAGCTTGGTGTAGAAGTTTCTGTCGAAATTATATCGAAGGTTGACCGCTGGCGTGGGTGTTGCGTTGCTGCTCATTCCGCCCTGGTACAGCACGTTAGACGAAGGTCCAAAGATGCTTGCGCCTGCGTTGCCGCCGACCAATGTGCCAGCAAACTCATGTGAGTTTCTGAGGTAGCCGAACTTGAGCTCGAGCGCCCGGTCGAAGAAGGTTTGGTAGTAGGCCAGCGTATTGATGCCGAGCCTGTCCGGACCACCAGGCTGCCACGTCCACGATTGCTGCTCCATGCCCGCAATGATCTGGCCGTCGGGGATGCCGTATCGGGTCAGATCATAAGTGACCATCACATAGTTCACGGTGTTCAAGGTCGGATTCTGCCCGTTGTAGAGCTGATTGGCGATGGTGCTTCTGGCCGCGTTTGGTAGCACGTTTTGCACATAACTGTTCACCGTCCAGGCAACGTAGCCGACACCGACATCGGCCAAGGCCGATCGCAAACCAGTCTTATCCTGGTCTACCGTATCTATGGGCGCCGGGATGTTGATCTCCAGACCCCTCTCACGAAGCTTGTCGAATCTGGCAAACTTGCTTGCTTCATCCTGAGCCGGTTGTGCCACGATATCGCGGCGCGCGAGCTTAGGAGCGATGGCGCCTTGGGCCAAGGCGGAGGCGCCGCGGAGGCCCTCCGCTCCTGGCCGCGGCCGCTCCTCGGGCTTTGCGGCATGGCTGTTCTTCTTGGTGAGCTTGCTCTTGAGCGCCGTATCGGGCGCGTGGCTCTTTCCACTTGTGGTCTCGGTGTTCTCTGCCGTGGCCACATTGCTGATCAAGCTGGCTGCCAATGACAAAGCAACGACGTTTCTGCCCTTCTTTGAAATCAGTATCGGCATCCGGCGAGGTGTCTTATCTCGCTTATCGCCGTCAACCTGCATAGCAATCAGTTCCGAATAACTTCTATTCACGCGCATAACGCCCCCAAGCAGCTTTTTGAGACCTGTGATGGGCGTTCCAATCGCATTGGTACCGCAACACTGGGATGACGTTCATCGAATAACTCGATGAGAACTCGGGCCGGACGCGATCCCGCATGACGGTACATGCAAAGCCGATCGACCAAAGAACGTGTTCTGCTCATCTTAAGAACACGTTGCCTTAAGTTCAGTCAAATCAGTGCGACTGTTGCTGTTGTCACACCGCCGCGCGAGGACACAAGAACACTGACTGGTCGCAGATATTTGGATTGATCGCCAAAGCTCTCCGCTCAGCCGCAACTCATATCGTGGCCCGTACGAGACCACCAAGAGGCGAACGGCGGGCGCCAATCGCGGCATAGAGCTTACAAAGCCTCGTGCCATTGGGCGTGCCGGCTGCGGGACTTCCGTGGATGGCGCCTAACAAGCCTGGAGCTTCGTTTCCGCGCAACTAGGCTCTTTGGCTTCGTTCAAAGACGTGGCGTGCATCGCATAATGAAGCAAATACATCGCAAAATTAGATGAGCGTCATTCACGCGTAGCAAATCCCGCTTCTTATTATTGGAAGACCGACGCGCCGGTGCCGAGGAAGAGATCAAGATGCAATTTCGAAAGTCTTAAGCCGAGAGAAGTGACAGCCTCTCAGGCGCGACCAACCGAAGCCCCGCCTATCTGCAACCGCTAGCCTTACACAGCGCCGGCTGTTTCCTCGGCCACAGCTCTTATAAAAGCGGGTGAGGTGACGACGTGACAAGGCGGTCTTAAGTCAGTCGGGCACCAACATCGACTGGAGCTCGGGCTAGCGGGGGGCGTGCGCCACGTCCCAATCAGAATTGAGCCAAGATGAACGGCACACGGCCTGAGTACGTGTGATCTTGGTTGGAAACAGGGCTCATCAAAACCACAGGATTAAGCAATGCGGATCACGCGACGAAAATTCATCTTGTCTGGAGCTTTTGCTATTGGGTCAGTTACTTGTCCAGCCATAGTTCACGCAGCGACAACGAGACTGACGGTCAGCCATGGCGCGCCGCCCTATCTGAAGATGCTGGCCGAGCTCGGGCAGCAATTCTCCGCCAAGTATCCTGGCGTAGCGGTCGACTTTATTGCGGGGGGCGACAACTGGGATCCGCTGCTGCAAAGCACATTCCGTTCGGCTCTGGTAAATGATTTGCCGGATGCGACTTGGCAGTCTTTGACCTACGCGGGCATCCTCGCCAGGCGCGGCATAGCGCAGCCGATGGATGCATTCACGGAAGATGCGAAGACTCTCGTTGGTATGGGCCTGTCGCAACCATTGATCGAAGCTACCCAAGTCAAAGGAAAGACCTATTCCTTGCCGTTCGGGACGACGATCCCGGTTGTCTACTACAACATGGGGCTCTTGAGACGGGCCGGATACAAGAAAGGCGAGCTGCCGACAACTTGGGACGAAATCATTGAGACTGGAAAGCGCGTTGCGAGCCTCGGAGAAAGCGTCAACGGCGGCTATATCGAATACATGTCCACCAATGCATGGATGTTTCAGAACATTCTCGCAACACTAGGCGGCAATATGATGAATCCGGCGCAGACCGCGATTACCTTTACTTCGGTCGAAGGACTGCAGACGCTGCAGATTCTTGCCCAGTTCGGCCTGACCAACAATGTAGACATGACGCAGGACCAGGCCCGGCAAGCCTTCAACTCCGGAATGACCGGGGTGCATATCCGAACAGCAAGCGGCATCAACTCGGTAGCGAAGGCAGCCTCGGGCAAATTCGAGCTGCAGATTGGCCAGTTGCCTGTGCCCGACCCACACGGAAAGCTTGTTGGCGCTGGGCACGGCTTCTTCATCTTTACCAAGGATGCCGAGCGCCAACGGCGGCTGTGGGATTTTATCAGTTTCGCAGCCGGCCCGGAAGGCCAAGCCATCCTCGCCAAGCACACCGGCTACCTCCCGATCAATACGATTGCTCTCAAGGATCCGAAGTTTCTCGAAGCCTATCTTGCCGAGCACCCGTACCACCGCTCACTCCCTGAGCGGATGTCGATTACGGGCGATCAGTTTTCGTTTCCAAGCGACAACACTGTCAAGATCGTCGACATGATGGCGGAAGAGATGCGCAAGGTCGTTACCCAGCGCTCGGAGCCTAAGCAGGCATTGGCTGAGATGGCGGCGCAAACCAAAAAGCTCCTTTAGACCCCGGTCTCTTCATTCAGCAAGCTTGAAGGTGAAGCTCGAAAACGATGGTTCAAACGCAATGTACCAAGTCGCAGTCCGAACTCTTCCCTGGTGAAGTGCGGTCAAGCATCAATGCGACCCCAATGTTGGTCTATGGTCGACCAGGAGACCCCACCAAGCCTCTGGTCATATTTCTAACCGGGGGCGGCGTGATGGCGCGCATTGCGTACGGCCATCCCAGTGGGAACGCGAGCGATTTCCTGGACTACTGGTTGGAGCGGAAAGGCTGGGGTCTGGTGGCAGCAACCTACCCGGGCGACCATCCGGCGCTCGTAAGTCCGAAGTCTGATCTAGACCTGGAGAGCTGGGCTTCGGCGCTTGCAACTCTTGTTGCTGAGACGGTAGGCCAAGACAAGGGGCGTCCGATCATTGCCGCTGGCTGGAGCATGGGCGGCAAGCTCGCCTTTGCGCTGACCCGTGCACTGCGCCTCCAGGGACAGGAGCTTGAGTGCTTTGTTTCTCTATGTGCAACACCGCCATTCCCCCGCACTGACGATAGCTTCGGGCCGCCGGAGCGTCTTGCGCCGAACGGACTGTGGGACCTCTCGGCTGGAACGAGAGACGGCCTGACCAGAGATGAGCGGTGGTTGCAAGAGCTCGTCGCAATCGCTAAAGCCGAAGGGCACACTGTCATCGCCCCCGATATGTTCGGGCCTTTCTACCGGACGAATGTACCGCCAGGCTTGTGGGGACCTGAGCTGGCGCCCTTCTTCAATGAAGAGGTGACCAGCGATTTGCCCGGTGCGTTTCTGCAGGCGTGCAGCTTCTCTGGCGTCGACTACCCAATATGCGCGGCGATTATTCCGATGGATTCGCGAGACTATCGCCATGCACTCGCGGACGAGGCGGTCTGGGGATCCATCACTATCAAAAGCGTTCTGCACAACGTCGTTCCGAAATTGGCGCCTTCCCAGCTCTCCACGCATGATTGGTTGCGTCTACGGGATCGCGTCGTTGACCTGCCGAGGCGTCTGGCCAGGTACCTACCCGGCGGGCATTTCTTCTTCGTCGGAGCGCACGGCGCACGTGCCACCGTATCTCACCTGGAGGACCTCCACGAGGAGATACGGAGCGCTCTGGATCTGTTTGGCAGTTCCGAAATGCGGATAGGAAATACATGAAGGCAGGCGCGGATTTCGACCCGATCGAGCTCGAGATTTTCTGGAGCCGGCTGCTCTCGGTCGTCGATGAGGCAGCTGTTGCGCTCCTTAGGACGGCGTTCTCGACGGTTGTGCGGGAATCAAATGATTTCACAGTCGTTCTAATGGATGCAGATGGAGACAGTATCGCCGACACCAACATCGGAACGCCGTCCTTTGTCGGAATTCTGCCCAAAACCCTGCGCCAGTGCTTGGCCCAAATACCGATTGAAGACTGGCAAGAGGGAGATTGCATCGTCACCAACGATCCCTGGATGACCGCTGGGCACCTCCTGGATCTTGCAATGCTTGCTCCCATTTTTCGTCACGGCCGACTGATTGGGTTTTCCGGATCTATGGCCCATCTGCCCGACATCGGGGGCGCGCTCTTCTCAGCAGATTGTCGCGAGGTGATTGAGGAGGGAATCCGCATTCCGCCGACCAAATTCCTGCGACGAGGCGAGGAAAATCACGACCTTGCCTCGCTTATTCGAGCTAACGTGAGGGTCCCCGAACAGGTCATCGGAGATTTCTATGCTCAGGTTGCCGCGCATGCGGTTTGCGCTCGTAAGATTTCTGACTTTTTTGAAGTGTCTGGTCTGGAAGATCTCACGGCAATATCGGCTGCGTTGCAGCATCGCGCCGACCGTGCGATGAGAGCGGCGATCGACGATCTGCCCGATGGCACTTATCGTTCAGTCCTGATCGCAGACGGCTACGATGGGGAGGAGACCCGGATCGCTTGCGCAGTAAAGGTGACCGGTTCGGAGCTTCATGTCGACTATGCGGGGAGCTCAAAGCAGATCGCGCGTGGCTTGAACTCGGTTATGAACTTCACTTACGCGTTGTCGGTCTATCCTTTGAAGTGTGCGCTTGACCCTACAACGCCTCGCAACGAAGGATCGTACCGTTCGATCATCGTGACTGCTCCTGAGGGCAGCATTCTCAATCCAATCTACCCGGCGGCTTGCAACGCGCGGCAGCTCACCGGTCACCTGCTTGCCGGAGCGATTTACAAGTGCCTGGCCCAGGTGATTCCGGACAAGGTCATCGCTGAGTCAGGGACGGCGCCAACTCTGCGCTCGGTTTTCAGCGGCAATGATCGTTTTGGAAACCGCTTCTCGCAAGTATTGTTCGGCAGTGGCGGGATGGGAGCAAGCGCTCGTTCTGACGGTCATTCCTGTACGCCGTTCCCGACCAATACGGGTTGTGGAAGCATCGAGGCGTTTGAAGTTGCAGCTCCGTTGATCGTTTGGCGCAAGGAGCTCATCGCCGATTCTGGCGGAGCTGGCCAGTACCGCGGGGGGCTTGGTCAGGAGATCGAAGTCGAAGTCGTTGCCAACGGAGACATCCAGCTTTCCTTGATGGCTGACCGTCAGAAAAATCCGCCCGAGGGCCTGATGGGCGGACGGCGCGGCGCAGCTGTTTCGATTCGGCGGCAAGACGGATCGGAGCCGCATCCGAAATCACGCAGCGTTCTATCGCCAGGACAGCGATTGATCTTGCGCTATGCCGGAGCTGGTGGCTTTGGAGATCCTTCGAAGCGCGCCCATGACGAGATGCTGCGCGACCTGAAGGACGGTTATGTAACGATTGCCGGTTTAGAGCGGGACTATGGCGTACGGCTTGAGGAGATTGCAGGTGAATCAGCGGTCAGGAGATAACGTTAGGATAGGCGTCGATGTCGGAGGGACGTTTACAGATTTGGTACTCGTCGACCCGCAGACCGGGACGATCTTTCTTGGTAAGCAGCTTACGACACACGTGGACCCAAGCCGTGCGATCCTGGAAGGACTGGAGCGACTTTTGGAGCAGTCCCACCGCGCAATAGAACACGTTAGTCACCTCGTTCACGGAACGACCCTGGTCACAAACACCATCATCGAACGACGGGGCGCAAAGATCGGACTTTTGACGACGCGAGGGTTCCGCGATTTCCTAGAACTTGGCAAGGAGATCCGCCACGACAGGCACGATCTATTCTTGCGGCGGCCCGAACCGCTGGTGCCTCGGCGTTTACGGCTGGAGGCAAGTGAACGAATCAATGCTACGGGTGAGGTCATCTCGGAGCTCGTGGAAGCCGATGTCCGAGCCGCAGCCCAGCAGTTCAAGGCCGACTCTGTCGAAGCGATCGCAGTCTGCTTCCTGCATAGCTATGCCAACGGGGCTCACGAGCGGCGTGCAAAGCAGATTCTGGCGTCGGAATTGCCAGGCGTGCCCATAACTGTCTCCCACGGTATTGCGCCAGAGATCCGCGAGTACGAGCGCGGCAATACGGCGTGCGCCAACGCATATGTACAGCCGATGATGAATCGCTACGTGAGGCGGCTTGAGGGCGGTCTTCGTAAGAGAGGCTTTTTCGGCTCGCTCTCGTTGATGTTGTCCGGTGGAGGTCTCACAGGACTGGAAGCTGCCGAGTCGGAGCCAATTCAGCTGATCGAATCGGGTCCGGCTGCCGGGGCGACCGCGGCCGCCTTCTACAGCAGGATCACTCAGATCCCCGATCTGATCTCCTTCGATATGGGCGGCACGACCGCCAAAATGTGTTTGATCGAGTGTGGCCAACCTGAGCGTTCGAACGAATTTGAGACAGCCAGAGTCAGCCGTTTTCAGAAGGGATCGGGGCTGCCCTTGAAAATTCCGGTTATCGACCTCATCGAGATCGGCGCCGGCGGCGGGTCGATTGCGCGGGTCGACCAAATGGGTCTGCTCAAGGTCGGCCCTGAGAGCGCGGGATCCGAGTCGGGACCGGTTTGCTACGGTCGGGGAGGCAGCCTCCCAACGGTGACAGACGCTGATCTTGTTCTCGGTTATCTATCACCGGATTATTTTCTCGGGGGCGAGATGACGCTCGACATGGCCGCGGTAGAGCGAGCGCTTACTAAGCACATCGCCGAACCGCTCGGACTTGAAGTCGTTGAGGCCGCGGTTGGGATCCGCAGGATTGTTGATGAAAAAATGGCGGCCGCCACGCGCATGTATATTGCAGAGAAAGGGCGCGATCCTCGCCAATACGCGCTTCTTGCGTTCGGCGGAGCAGGTCCGGTCCATGCACATTCGCTGGCTCGCCTGTTGGGAATCAAGCGTCTGGTCGTTCCACTCGGCGCAGGGGTCATGTCTGCGCTAGGCTTTCTCGTGTCCGCACCGGCGATCACTTTGTCCCGCAGCTACAGCGCACGTGTTTTAGCTTTGGATTGGCCGCGCGTTAACGGCTTGCTGGAGGCTATGGAGCAGGAGGCAAGCGGGTTTCTCACACGCAGTGGCATTGCGCCTCATTGCGTTAGCTTTCGGCGGAGCGTGGACATGCGCTATCTCGGACAGGGTTTCGAGGTCCCGGTCGACGTTCCCAACGGTATCCTGGACGCAGCAACCGCAGATTCGCTCATCGACCGGTTCAGAAAGGCCTACGAGCTTCGGTTTGGACGGAGCGTCGTTGGCGTACCGATCGAAGCGCTGACTTGGCGCCTTGAGGCGGTCGGTCCAGCCCCCGAGGTGAGCTTGCGCTTCGCGGGCCCCGAGCGCCATGTAGGCGAACCGCGAAAAGCATCCAGACAGGTCTATTTCGGCGAGCACGGATTTTTGGCGGCTGATGTCCTCGACCGTTACCGGCTACGCCCAGGAATGAAGTTTGAGGGGCCTGCGGTCGTCGAAGAGCGCGAGTCCACCACGGTCATCGGACCTGGCTGTAAAGTGGAGGTCGATCCCTCGCTCAGTCTCATCATCGATATTGCGGAAGGTTCGGCGCAAACCAGCCCTCTCAGCCGAGGCGTCAGGCTGGAGGCAGTCAAATCAGAGGAGCTGTCGCGTGCCTAAAGCGGGAGGCCTCCGTGCTCGACCTTGGCGTCATGTTGCCCCCCACCTAGCCGATCCATTTGGGCCATTCAGGTGCGTCCTGAAACCCGGGGGCAACGGCTGCTCGGGTCGAAAAAACGGCCCCGCCACAACGAACCGGCGGTCATGCCGATGTGTCCCTGCGATCGATCCTGGCCAGTCTGCAATAAGCGGCGTGATACGGCAAAGGCAATGTAGGAAGTTTGCGAGTTAGATTGCCGCTCGCCTCAACCTGAGGCCATTTCGAAAAATTAGAGATTTTCCTCAAGATGAAACCCAGCCACCGACAAGGTAGCTGGCCTCGCCAACATGCGCGCGCTTGAGCAATTGTCGATAAGATCCGAGATGCGCTTCGAAGGCCTCCTCGCGAGTGATGCCGCAGCCATGAGACGGCTCGAGCAGTTCACGTAGCACCCTGCCTGTCATAGTCGCAGGTCTGTCTAGCCCAAGCAGATGTAGGACGGTGGGCGCCACATCGCAAATTCCGGAAGGCAGGGAGGACGAGGTCCCGGCTGCAGGAAATGCGGTGCCTGCCGCGAGACCGAGTGCGGCAAGTTCCTTTGGATGAAGACCGCCATGCAGGCCGAGGCCGGTCCTCCGATCGTTGTCATAGAATGTGCCCCCAACAAGACCGAATTCGTCGATGCTGTCGTCGGTCCGGAAGGAAAACGCAACGTCCGGGGCGCGAGGATGATCTGCAAAGACGAGGTGCCTTGACAAGCTTCCCGGCGCAATCCCGTAGATCGCATCTCTGGCACGCGTGAAGACCGAGCCACACCATGGCTCGGTCGTAATAATTGCGACCAGGCTCTTCAGTTTCGCCTCATCAGGCTCAACGAGATAGAGTGCACCGACTTGTCCGGGCACGACGACCACATCAACGCCCTTAGCCGGCGCTACTCCTGGGCTGAAGCCAGCCTGACGCAGGCCGTCAGCAATAGAGACCCGCGTATGACCGGTGATATGACCATGATCGGATATAGCAAAAATCTGTACGCCGGCTGCCCTGCCCTCGGCGTCCCACCAATCGAGCACGCGGCCGAACTGCCGATCGCAATGTGCGATGATCGATTTGGTCTCTCCCGCACCCGTGCCGTGGAAATGAGACGTTACGTCGGGTTCTCCAAACGAGAGAATCGTGACGTCGGGTCGACACCTGGGCCATATGAAATGCAAGAAAGCGGAAGTAATCCAATCCTGGCCAGCGCGGTCCGGCTCCGTCTTTGGAAGCGCTGGGGGCAGTGGACCGAGCTGCGCCTCGATGCCGGCAAGGACGTTCTCAGGCGTACAGGCCTCTTTGAAGTGGCCGGACAGACGAATATGCCCGAGGTCCTCAGCCTTGTGGTGAAAGAGCCGTGTCGTACCTGCCGTATTGGTGGAGAGAACGGCAAGGCTTCGACCATTTCTGGCCAGGAGCTCGCCGAGTGAGGGCGCCGAATACAAATTGCCGCCGCTCTCTAGATCGAGTTGGCGCAGGAGAACTGCATCGGAGGTATCGATATAGCGAAATGGAGAGCTCGCACGATCGACATATTTGTTGCCAACCATTCCGTGTCGGTCCGGTGTTGCGCCGGTGACGAGGCTTGGGAAAGCAGAACGGGTTTCGCTTGGATAGACGGTGCGGTGGTTTGCGAGTGTCACACCCCTCCCTTTCAGTCGCCACAGATTGGGGGTCAGCTCCGCGCTGACCAGGTCCGGGCGGAGCCCGTCGAAGCTGACGACGAGAATTCGAGGCGATTCAAACATCCGCAATTCCGTTCCGTGAGGCTTTACGCTTCGAGTCGATCGCGCTTGCAGGTTTGCGCGTGCTGATTGGGGTTGTTTGCAGACTCAGTGTCGCCTAACACATCCGTCTGAATCTAAGCTGATCCACTCTCCTGGGGCCAAGACGAGCGAGTCTAGGACGCGCTCACCTCGAGCTCTCGCATCCGAGAGGCATCGTTCGAATTGGTGGACCAGCGGGTCGTCTTGGTCGGTGTAGTGGCAGGGTAAGACCGTCTTCAAACCAAGCCATTGTGCTGCCAGGACGGCTTCCCGCGGTGAAAGGTCGGTCGTGAGTTTGCGACCGGGCCTCTCATCTGCAATACCGGTTGGATTGGCTATCCCGAGAGAACCGATGGTCGGCTTGTAGAGCTCACCCTGCAGGCGCATGTCGGAGAACAACGACGTATCGCCGGGATGATACCAGCGTATGCCGTCTCCGAGTTCGATAATGAAGGCGAGTGGAATACCCGAGACAAAAGATCCGTCCGGCATGCTCACGCCTGAGCAATGGCGGCATTCCAGCGTTTGGATCTCAAGGCCAGCGATCTCCAGACGCATGCCCCAGGCGGTCGGCCGAATTTGAGATGCAGGGACGTTCATGGTCCTGAGGTAAGCCTGGACTTCGTTGCCGCACAGGACGGATGCGCCGGTAAGTTTTGCGATGGCGGGGGTGTCGCCCAAGTGGTCGCGAGCCGCATGCGTCACTATGATCAGGTCAACACGCTCGAAGTCTTTCACCTCGATCGAACACGCCGGGTTGCCCGTAAAGAACGGGTCGAGCAAAATGCGCTTGCCGTCAGCTGACACGATTTCATAGGCGGCGACACCATGAAATCGAACCATGTAGAGTAATTTAGTCATCGCGATTGCTTTTGGTAGACGGGAACAGGAGATGTTGTTGCGGATTGGCGAGCTGACGAAGGGTTATCCAGACAACGAGGCTCACCAATGCTCGATTGCTGCGCTCGCTGACCCAGGGGCAACGGCCGCCGGAGTGCCAGTCTCTTCAGCCGGCATCTCATTTCGGGAGCAACTGCTGAACTGATTTAGTCATCTCCTCCAGAGCCTCTTCCGGGGACCGGCGAAGTGTCACGACCTCCTGGAGCAGCACACGAATTCGATCCGTGATCCTGAGCGAATTGTCTCCTGGGAACGAATACCATCTCCCTGCCTTCATTGAGGCCCGTATTGAGGCCATCCTTGCATCTTGAGGCGCTATCGATGCTTCGAGCTCGGCAGTTGCCTTTCGGTTACCCGGCACATAACTCGTTACATCTGAGACCATGTGCTGCACAGGCATGCTCTCCATGAATTTCATGAAAGTCCAGGCTGCTTTCTGTTGGTCGGGCTTGCGAGCGAGCATCATGATACAGCCGCCGCCCGCCGGCACGCGACCATTGTCTGTGATCGGAATCGGCGTCGTGCGCAGATCAAACTTGGCCTGTTTGAGCTGCGTCTTCAGAAATCCGCTCGAGGTCATGAGCATTCCGACCGTTCCGGCTGAGAATGCCTGATAAGCTTGTTCACGTGGCATGTCTATTTGGCCGGCCTTGCCGAAATCGCGTACAATTTCGAGGGCGCGCAAGCCTTCTTGTCCGTTGAAGGTGATCGTGCGATCGTCGGCGGACATCATCCGTCCACCTTGGGATTCGATCAGGGCCATGAAGGTCCAGTTGCCGGCGGCGGCATAATCGAAGTAGCCGCCGATCCGGTTGTCCCCGAGAGTAGTGATCTTGGCAGCAAGAGCCGTGATCTCTGGCCAGGTATTTGGCAAGTGGTCAGGGTCGCCACCTGCCTTGTGGACGAGATCGGCGTTGTAATAGAGGATCGGCACAGAGACGATGTACGGTAGTCCGTAAGGTGTATCGCCGCTGCGGCAGAGCTCGTTTGAAATGGCTTCGTAGCTGGTATCGGCCCAGGCTTTATCCTGATTAAGGAACGGCGTGAGCGGAATTGCCAAACCTCTGCGTATCGTCAGTTCAGAACGGTTATAGCCCTGAAAAATAACGTCAGGTACTGTGCCGGCCACGTTGTCACGCAGCAGGCGCTGGGTAAGATCGTCATAATCGCTGGCAGCCGGACGCACCTTCAGGTCGATGCTCGGATTGTCGGCCTTGAAGGTCTCGATAGATTGGGGTGGTATCAGGGAACCCAATGTTAGAACGTCCACATTAGTGGCGTGGGCTTGGCCGATGAGAGCGGCGTCCAAACAGATGAGCAAGAGAATTGATTTTTTGATCATCATCGGAGGTTCAGATCTCAACCTTGTGCACCAGGTTTGCAGGAAAGCAAGGCTGTAGCTATCGGGCGTCGCCTTCAAATCCTGGCGGCGGGCAACGCCGCCAGGAATCGTGCGGCACTCCGAATAGCGGCATCGGCGCGCGGAATGAGGCGGGCGCGATTGGCAAAGCCGTGGATCAGGCCTTCGTAGCGCTGTAGATCAACTGAGACCCCTGCTGCTTGGAGCCGCTCGGCCATTTCGAGCTGCTCATCCCGAAGAACATCGAGCTCGGCGATACCCATCCAGACGGGTGGCAATCGCTTGAGGTCGGCGTGTAGGGGGGCAAGGTAGGGATCGAAAGGAGAAATGCCTTTTGGTACGAGAGCCCGGACATAATGCTCCATGCGAGCCTTGGACATGCCGAATTGTCCGCTTCCGAACAGTCGATAACTGGGCCTTTCGGCGTTCATGATGTCATAGACGCCGTAAAAGAGTGCCATGCCGACCGGAAGCTCCTTCCCTTCGTCGCGGCGCCGGAGCGTCGATGTCAAGGCAAGCGCTGCACCTGCCGATCCTCCACAAACGGAGATGCGGCTTCGATCCAGCCCATGGTCTTCGGCCAGGGTGAATACCTGATCAAGCGCTGAGACCATATCTTCCAGCGCCGCCGGATAGGGGTGTTCTGGAGCGAGGCTGTATTCAGTCGAGATAACGGCGAGATCGCCCTGGGCAACCATCCTCCGGCAGATACAATCGCAATGGTCGAGCGAGCCCCGAACGAAACCGCCCCCGTGCATGAACAGCGTTAGTGGAACACGTTTCCAACCGTTCCTGTACAGGCGGGCGCGAAGCGGTCCTTGTGGGCCGAGGATCGTCAATGGCAGGATCGTCTCGACGTCAGGAGAACCCTCATTCCAGAACGGAGCAAACCTTGTTTGCTGGTCGCGATCCCCTTGGAATGTGGTAGGCGCTCCGCCATCAGCTGCGACCATTTCTGCCACCTTGGCCATGGCGATCGCCATATCGGGATCTATCAAGTCGATTGAGACGGACCGCCCGTCTTCGGTGCTCTGCGCAGACATGAGATTCTCTTTCTCGCTGGGACGTTGGACGTCCCTCAAATTTGGTTGCCTTGAAGGCGACTATGGAATGTGGGCATCACTTTCCAGACGACGGCACCCAATCACGCCCTAGTGCAAAAACGCAATCACCGCGCCCGGTTCGAGCCGGGATTCGCCGGGTGAGCACCACGCCATCAGCTTTGGCGATAACTGGTTCGGCATCCCGCCAGGGGGTACTCGTAAAGTGAATATTCCCCACGACCTGTCCTTCGCACACGGTGTCGTTGAGCCCAACGAGCGGCTCAAAGAGCCCCCGCTCTGCGGCGTCGGCATAGACATAGTCCCTGCTAGAAACACGCTTCAGCAGGCGGCACTCCGGCGGCGGCCAGTGGGTGAGAGGCCGGCTCGTAGCGCCGACATGGTGAAGCAGCCGAGCCAAACCATGCTCGGCCATCTCGATTGCGCGAGGGGCCACGCTGCCCCCGCCCCCCAGCTCGGTTGAAAGATGTTTGACCCCTTGCCGCCGGCAAGCGCCGATCAACGCGCCATCGCCGCCTGTCGAATGCTCAATGATCATGCCGATTGGCATGCCGAAGACACGTAGACGTGTTAGCGCTTCGTTGAGATCATCTGAGCCTGTTGGGCGGGCCACCACGGCGCAAGGCAAATATTCGAAGGTGAGACTGCCTGAATGGAGATCGACGACATATTCGACGCGAGGCAGGAGTTCACTTTCGATATAATGCGCGATCATTGAGGTCGGCCCGCCCGACGGACCTCCCGGGAAGTGCCGATTCAGATTCCCATCATCGAGCGGTGAATTGCGGCGGTCGGTTCGGACGGCGGGCGCGTTCGCACCTGGAAGTACAATCAGCCGACCGCGTACGTCTTCGCAGCGCAGTGCGCGGATCAACTTCATGAGAATGATCTGGCCCTCGTACTCATTTCCGTGATTGCCAGCCATGAGCAGCACACTCGGACCTTCTCCGTTGCGGATCGTCACAATTGGAATCGGCTCGCAATTGTAGCCCGCATCATCGCCTGAGCGATCATGCACAGCCAATGGTAGCATGAGAAAGCCAGCCTGTTTACCTGGCGCGTCGATGTCGATTGTTGTCCATATCTTGGACGACTGTTGAGTTTGCGGGCCCATGCTCTGCTCCCCTCAACTAAAGGTAAACATCTGCAATCGCAGCGAGTCCGCGCTCGAAAGCAGCGCGGTCCGGCGGGGTACCCATTCCGAACCGAACTGCGTTGGGGGGCGCATTGTCCATAGCGTAAGTACTGCTCACGCTGACCTCCACCCCGAGTGCACGCACGCCTGCGACAAACTCTATTGCAGGTCGGTTCGCAGGCAACGAGAGCCAGACGTGCAAGCAGTCCGGCCGGCTACGCATGTTCGCGCTGCCAAGCCGGTCGGCGACCAAGGTATGGCGAGCGCGCGTCTCTTCTCGAACCGCATCGATGACGACATCGACGGCGCCCATCTCGATCAGTGAGGAGACAACGCTTCCGTTCATCGGTGCGCACATCCAGTAGGTGGCACGCACGCCGGGCCAAAACCGTTCTTCTGCGGCCCGTGCAGTCGGCGCGAGAACATAGGCGACCTTCAGCGCGGCCGCCAACGATTTGGCAGTCCCAAGGATGTACCAGGAGATCTCCGGTGCGAAAGTCGACAATGGAGGTGGAACGTTTTTTGGAAGCAGGCTGTAGATGTCATCTTCGATGATTGTCACGCCATATTGGCGGCAGATCTCGGCGATCGCTTGGCGCCTCTCTATGCTCATCACTGCTGTGGTCGGATTCTGCAGTGTCGGCATGGCATAGTAGGCTGCCGGTCGTTCCGAGCGACAGACCGCCTCGAAGTGGTCCGGCAGAACGCCCTCCTCGTCCATCGCTACCGGTGAAAGCTGAAAGCCGAGCTGTCGAGCAAAGGGCAGCAGCGTCGGATAGCTGAGGGACTCAAGCGCGAGCCGACCGTTGCGGCCGACAAGGCCGGCCAGGAGCATCATGAGAATACTTTGCGTGCCGTTCGCAACCACGACCCGGTCAGCCGGGGGGACCTGCGGTAGTCGCCGACCAAGAAAACGCGCGCCAAGGCTGCGGTCGCGCTCACTACCGCGGAACTGGTGCGCACCTATGAGTTCGTTCGGTGCGAATGCTTCCAGAACGTTTTGGACGGCAGCTTTGTAAACGGCGTCAAAAGCGTGGGGGACTTTTGGCGGTAGATTGCCGCTCATGTTGAGAAGCGCGTTCGATTTATCGGTGAGGATCATAGTTGAGCCCTTGGATTGGATGCCTAGCAAGTCTCGAGCAGGCGCATCTGGTGGGTCATGGTTTCGATGCAGGCGTCAGTGTTCTCCGCCCGAGAGCTTGGCGCGGGCTGTGATTTGGCGGCTTGTTTTGGATGCTTGCCGGCGCCGCGTCAGTGGCAGGATCAACGAACTCAGCCCGACAGGAACAATCGGCGTGTGGAAGGCATTTCCGGTCTCCGCGCCTACTTTACGGCTCCGCCGGTCATTCCTTCCACAAACCACTTTTGTGCAGCCAGGAAAGCGATGACCAGGGGGAGAATGACAAGGGTTGCCGCTGCCATCAGCGGCCCGTAGTCGTTGCCGGCCTCCTCGCTCTTGAAGGCCATTATGCCGAGCGGGGGCGGCATAAGAGACTCGTCTCGCACCGCAATCAGCGGCCAGAAAAGATCGTTCCAGTGCCCGACAACCGAAAAGATGGCGAATGCAATGAGCGCGGGGAGCGCCATGGGAACCATGATCCTCCAGACGATGGCAAGTTCAGAAAGCCCGTCAAGACGGGCGGCATGAACGACATCGTCCGGAATCGTCTTGAAGAACTGTCGAAACAGGAAAATGCCGAATGGCGACACCACATACGGAAAAACAAGCGCGGCATAGGTATTGAGAATGCCGAGCTGGCTTGCCAGAACAAACAGCGGCAATGACAAGACCTGATGTGGTAGCAACAGACCAACCAGAACCATGCCAAAAAGCAAGTCGCGTCCGGGAAATCTCAGCTTGGCAAGCGCGTAGGCGCACGGCGCGCAAACCAAGATCTGCAGGAGCAGGATGAGGGCGCAAACAAGCAGGCCGTTGCCCATGTAGCGGGGAAGGGGCGCCTCTGTGAGCGCCTTTGTGTAATTTTCGACACCATAGAAATGAGCCGGCCAGAGCGAAAAGGAAGCGCGAAAGATCTCGCCGGGCGGCTTGATGGAAAGCGAAAGCATCCACACAAAGGGGACAAGGATAAGCGCTCCGCTCATCAGCAAGACGGCATGGCGAAAAACGCCGGTTGGCGGCGACAGCGTTGATCTGGCGAGGCTCATTGATAGTGCACCTTTCTATCCAGAACGCGGGTCTGGACCAAGGTTAGCGTCACGACGATCACAAGAAACACGACGGCGACCGCGGCTCCGTAACCGGTGCGCAAATATTCGAAGCTCTCACGATAGAGGGTGTAAAGCAGCACCTCCGAGGCGTGACCGGGGCCGCCTTGGGTCAGGACTTTCACGGTATCGAAGGTCTCAAATGCCCTCAGCGCCACCACGATCAGGACGAACATCGAGACCGGCCCCAGCATCGGCAGGGTCACAGTTCTTAGCCGGTCCAGCCACATATCGGCGCCGTCGACGGCCGCCGCATCGTACAAATCCTGCGGAATGCTTTTTAAGCCTGCAAGAAACAGAACCATGGCGTAGCCAAGGTTTTGCCATATGCCGATCATCGCTAGGACCGGCAGTGCCGTAGTCTCGTCGCGTAGCCAATTCGCCGTCGGTAAGCCAAGCGCGGCAAGCGACTGGTTGACGAGGCCGATTGTGGGGTGCAGTAGCGCCTCCCACGCGATCGCCATCGCGGTGAGCGTCGCCATAAAGGGCAAAAAGTGAATGGCGCGATAGAAAGCGCGGCAGGTCTTTCCGCTTTCAATCAGAAGGGCAACCGCGAGGCCAAGGACCACTGTCCCCGGCACCACAATCAGAACGTAGATCAGGGTATTGAGAAGCGATGTTCTAAATCCCGCATCAGCGAAGACATCCTCAAAATTGGCCAAGCCCACGAAGGAGAACGAACGCGCGCCGAACTGCCAGTCCGTGAGCGCTATAAAGAAGACGCCGAAGACAGGCAGGAAGAACAGTCCGAGCAAGAGCAGCGCCGCCGGCGCTGCAAGCGTCCATCCTGCTGTCGTTTCAGCAAGGGCACGACGCTTCGACAGCGATGCGGACAGCGTTTGCAGAGCAGGTTGGATGCCGGCCGATGTCGTCGCCTCCGGCCTCCCTCTGATCGCGCCTGCCCCGCTCATCGAACGTTTTCCCGAATGGGTGTAACGGATGCCAGAGTCCCGGCTTCGGCTTGCCGACGCAGCCGTCGCCCATTGCGCGCAAAGAGCAGCACACGATCGGGACGAACGCCGACATGGAGGGTCTGCCCCGGCAGAACGTGAGGCGCCCGTTCGGCAAGCAATCTTGCAACGAACGGAGCATCGAGTCCGGCCAGAGCAAGGTGGACGAACAGATCAGAGCCCATATGCTCGATCATCCGCACGGAGCCTGTGAGCGTGCCATGGCCCGCATGATCGCTAAGGTGCAAGCTTTCCGGCCTGATTCCAAGGGTCAGCGGCGTGCCTGGGAGTGCATCGACCTCGGTGGCAAGCGTAGACCCTGCCACGTCGATGAGGTCTCGCTCGCGCACGATGCCATCGAGCATGTTGATCTTGGGCGAACCGATGAATTCGGCGATCCGGCGGTCATCGGGATCAGCATAGATGTCTTGGGGCGGAGCAACCTGCAGCAGCTCGCCTTCGAGCATCACCGCCACTCGATCCGACAGCGTCATGGCTTCCGCCTGGTCATGGGTCACGTAGACGAACGTGCCCCCGAGCCTCTGGTGCAATTCCTTGATCTCGGCTCGCATCTGCACCCGTAGCTTGGCATCGAGGTTGGACAGCGGCTCATCCATCAGAAACACAGCTGGATGGCGCACCATGGCTCGTCCGACGGCTACGCGCTGGCGTTGGCCGCCGGAGAGTTGGCCGGGCTTGCGAGAGAGCAGATGGCCAATGCCGAGCGACTTTGCCGTGCGGGTAACTTCTGCTTCGATTTCGGCCTCGATCTTCGCCGAACCAGGCATAAGCCGGCCGAAAAAGGGAAGCCTCTGGCCCGCCGAGAACATGCGCATCCGAAGTGGGAGCGCCATGTTGGCGGCGACCGTCATATGCGGATAGAGCGCATAGGACTGGAACACCATCGCAACATCGCGCCGCTTGGGCCGGAGACCATCGACAGCCTCTGGGCCAATCGAGAGCGAACCTGAGTCCTGTATCTCCAGCCCCGCCAAAATGCGCAGCAGCGTCGATTTTCCACAACCCGAGGGACCCAAAAGCGTCAGGAACTCGCCGTCGGCGATCGACAGGGAGACTCCTCGAAGCACTGGTGTCGCGCCAAAGCTTTTGTGGATACCGCTGATCGATACGGATGCCATAGCCGTCCCTTACACTGTCACGAACAAGCGTGCGGACCACCACCGTCGTTCGTCGGAGCTGTTTGTCTGGCTGGTCTTAGAACCCGGTATTGCTACGCTCGCATGACAATCATTCAAGATTTCGATCGGATGTTGCAAAGAAACGATCGCTATGAACGAAAAGCGTCAATTTGCCCAAATTCAATTGTGTCCGCGCAATCGGTCGATCTTTACCGCGCCGCGGCGCATCGCGGACGCCGTTTCTCCCGCTGAGCGACGTTCTAGTTTGGCGACATGTGGCAGCTGCAGCTGCAGTCCATGGAGAGAGGGCGAACTGATCTCAATTTTCGATGGATCAAATCAAAAACGCGATTGGTCAAATTGGTTGATTGCCCAACAGCCTATAGTTGGAAGGCCGAACGTCCCTCCTGGTCTAAAAGGTCCTTCACCGTGCCCCTCCTTGCAGAACGTCTCAAAGTCATCCGCCCATCGGAAACCAAGGCAATGACGGCACGGGCCGCCGAGCTGCGTGAGGCAGGGGCGGACGTGATAACGCTCAGCGCAGGCGAGCCGGACTTCGAGACGCCGAGCGCTGTTTGCGAGGCTGGCGTTCAGGCTATCCGCCGTGGTCGCACCAAATACACGCCCGTTGCAGGTATCAAAGAGCTCCGCAAGGCGATCCGCGACAGCTTGAGCAGCGACCACGGGCTTGACTACAGCATAGACCAGATCACGGTCGGGTGTGGCGCCAAGCAGGTCGTTTTCAACGCATTGTTTGCCAGCCTCGATCCAAGCGACGAGGTCGTAATACCGACCCCTTGCTGGGTCTCCTATCCCGATATGGTCAAACTCGCCGGTGGAACGCCGCTCCTCGTAGCTTGCGGCGAATTGCAAGGCTTCAAACTCCGTCCGGACGCCTTAGAGGCTGCCATCACCTCGCGCACCAAATGGCTGATGTTGAACTCCCCCTCCAATCCCACGGGAGCAGTCTACAGTCGAGACGAATTGCTTGGCTTGGCGGCAGTGCTGCGTCGCTACCCGCACGTCCATGTCCTTTCCGATGATATCTACGAGAAGCTGACCTATGGCTGCGAATTCGCCACCATGGCCGCTGTCGCACCCGATCTTTACGAGCGCACCCTGACCGTCAACGGTGTTTCAAAAGCCGATGCGATGACCGGATGGCGCGTCGGCTATGGCGCCGGCCCTGTGGCACTGATCAAAGCCATGAATATCATTCAGGGGCAGACGTCCTCCCATACGAGTTCGATTTCGCAACATGCAGCTGTGGCAGCTCTATCGGGCGGCCGGCAACATGTGCAAGAGTTCGCGTCTGCATTTTTGAAGCGTCGTGACCTTGTTCTCCAAAAACTCAAGCAGGCCGAGGGACTTTCCTGCCGCGTGCCCGATGGTGCATTCTATGTCTTCCCCTCCTGCGCCGGTGTGGTTGGAAAGCGTACGCCGGGTGGAAGGGTGATCGAGACAGACGCGGACTTTGCCATGTATCTGCTCGACACCTTTTCTGTTGCAGTGGTGCCCGGCAGCGGTTTCATGGCGTCGCCCTACATTCGCATTTCGTATGCTTCCTCGACTGAGGATCTTACCCGGGCCTGCGATCGCATTATCGCCGCTTGCGCCGCCCTGTCCTGAAAGGCTCCTCCCGATGTCGCCTGCCGAACGCCTCCGTGCCCGTATAGCCGAGACAGGTCTCGTTCATGTCATGGCTGCTCACAGTCCCCTTTCCGCAATCCTAGCCGAAGAGGCAGGATTCGATGGGCTGTGGGCGTCGGGATTCGAGCTGTCAGCGCTCTATGGCTTGGCTGACATGAGCCTCATTACGATGACGCAGCACCTCGATGTGCTGCGAGCGATGGCAGCCAGAACGAGCCTCCCGATCGTTGCTGATATCGATACAGGCTATGGTAACGCGATTAACGTGGTCTATGCGATCCGCGAATATGAGCGAGCGGGCGCTAGCGCCGTGGTCATCGAGGATAAGACATTTCCGAAGGTCACCAGCCTAGCCGCCGGCGGCCGCCAGGAGCTACTAAGGGTCGAAGAGTTCCAGGGCAAGATTGAGGCTGCAATCGCCACTAGAGGTGACCCGGCCTTTCTAGTCATCGCGCGCACCGAGGCACTCATAGCCGGCTTGGGCCAGTCCGAAGCGTTGCATCGGGCGAACGCCTATCGGGAGGCCGGCGCGGACATGATCCTAATTCACTCCAAAAAGAAGGATCCTTCGGAGATAGAGGGCTTCTCGCGGGCGTGGACCGGGGCGGTGCCACTGGTGATTGTGCCAAATGCCTACCCGGAGCTCGACGCCGCCCGGGTCAAGGCGCTTGGGAACGTTCGCATGATGATCTACGGCAATTACGGGATCCGGGCCGCGACTACGGCTATGCAAGAAATTTTCCGCCGGATCATCGCTGATGGTGGCGTGCAGAATGTTCACAAAGACATTCTGCCCGTTGAAGAGATTTTCAGGCTGCAGAAGATGGACGAGGTGAAAGTAGCAGAGACACGGTTTCTCCGCTAACGAGTTCCGGTCAAATGTCAAGGGATGTCGCTTGCTTCGAAGTTCTGAATATCTTGACAAGCTCGTTCCGACCCCGACCTCCCGCCTCGCTCTATCGGCACACTAGGCGAAGGCCGTGTGCATTTCGAGTGCAGCTTCCACTAATATCTGACCGAATGGGGATTTTCTGCATGAAGGCGGGCTAATAAGCATGATCCCGACTGTTGATATCGAATAATTTGATGCAAGAAACACAATGTTTATCACTCGCGTGAAGACAGTCTGACCGTCCCGCAATTCGCTGGAGCAGCAACAGATGGCGACCGAAGATGATGAGGTGCCGCTGAATGCGATTCGTGTGTTTGTGATGATTGCACGCGAAGGGAGTGTGACGCGGGCGGCTAACACGTTGGGCACGACACAAAGCTCGGTCAGTCGCTACTTGTCAGTGCTTCAGAACTATCTCGGTGCGGAGCTCATGCAACGACGCGGCCGGCGAAGCCAGATCACAGAATTCGGAAGATTGTTTGCAAACGCCGTCGCCGAACCGCTCGATAGCGTCTGTTTCACCGCAAAGAGGATGCGGCGCCGTGCTCGGACGGACACCAACCGAATTGTAGTGCGCACGTCGCTCTCAACGTTTGCCTATTCCTTTCTGATACCAAACCTGCAGGCGTTTTCCGCCGAGATGGGTGGGGTGATCGTGGACATCATCAGTTCACTGTCCCCACCGAGGTCATCCGACGATTATGACATTTTGATCACGCGGGATCTGCCCGTTATCGAGCCGGCAGACGATTGGGAGATTTACAGCGAACAACTTGTTTGCGTAGGCTCTCCAAATCAAGTTGATGGAAGGAGCCTCGCGGTCATTCGTAGCACGCCAATCCTCAACATTACCTCTCGGCCCGACATCCTTCCCACTTGGTTGCGGGCAATGAACCTGAGTTCGAACGATATAAAATCAGGGGCGCGGTATGATCACAATTACCTCGCGTTACCTGCGGTGATGACAGGAAAGTGCCTGCTGGTCGCCCCCGAAATCATTGTCAGTGACCTGGTACGTTCGGGAGCTTTGAACGTGATCCCAGGATCCCGAACTCCGAGCGGAATGCAGTACCGAGCGTATGCAGTTGATCGCACCGATAACCCGGAAATCGCGCGGGCGTTCTGTCGATGGCTGGTGCGGCTTTGTAAGAACGCTGCACTTTCAGAAGTTGCCTAGCTACGGACAGAAGGCAAGCAGATCCTGCCATCGTCGAGGAAGTGGGCGAAGTCATCCCAGCGCCCCGAGCATGTAGTTGATCGGCTTCAGGACCTCGGAGGAAGGCGAGAGGGTTCTGCGCTCGGTTAACAACCAAGTGTGCACGTCATCGAGAAGCGGTTGCCCTTTTCCTGGCGCACTGCGATCCGCACGTCGGCGCAGCGGCCGTTGAGGATCGCTAGTTCGTGGGAAGCCGCCTTACGCAGTGAAATAGAATCAAAGTTGTGGGCCTGTCGAGCCTTGCGGTAAAGTCGTCGACATGGGGAATGTCAGGAATTTTGTGTAAGTGATTTCTGTGAAGGGTGAAGCTGGTATTTTGGCATCAAGAATGAGGCGTCGACGGCATGGTTGACAAGTTTGCTTGGCCGCACCGAGCGGTCAAGTCCCGAAGCCGCGCAGCGGTGCGCCGCAGGCGCAGGACTTGACGGCGAAGGGGCGGGCCGAGCCATAATCGCCACTGCCGTGATGCCGTTCGTCATCGCGTCGTCCCCGGAAAGCGTTCGCCGAACTGGATAGCGAACTGGCCCATCGCGGCGGTCCATTCGACCGGTCGCCGCCAGCGCAGGCCGGCGTTCCTGATCGCGAGATAGAGCAGCTTTAACGCCGCATCGTCATTGGGGAAGCTGCCGCGGGTCTTGATGATCTTGCGCAACGAGCGATGCAACGCCTCCACCGCGTTGGTGGTGTAGATCATCTTGCGAATGCCTGGCGCGAAGGCGAAGAACGGCACGACATAGTCCCAAGCCCGCCGCCAGGCCGCTCCGATCGCCGGGTAGCGCTTGCCCCACTCTGCCTCGAACTCCTCGAGGCGGACGATCGCGGCATCGGCGTTCTCGGCCCGGTAGATCGCCTTGATCGCGGGCAGGATCGCCTTGCGGTCCTTCCAGGACACGAAGGCCAGGCTGTTCCTGATCAGGTGCACGATACAGGTCTGCACGACGGTCTGCGGAAATGCCGACGTGATGGCCTCCGGAAAGCCCTTGAGCCCGTCGACCACGGCAATCAGAATGTCGTTGACGCCGCGCGCCTTGAGATCGTTGACGACCTTGAGCCAGAACTTGGCCCCTTCGGTCTGCTCGATCCACAGCCCGAGCACGTCCTTCTCGCCGTCTGCATTGAGCGCAAGCGCCACGTAGACGGCCTTGTTCTTCACCAGGCCCTCGTCGCGGATTTTGACGCGCAGTGCGTCGAAGAAAACCACGGGATAGACGGCTTCCAGCGGCCGGCTCTGCCATTCCCGCACCTCGTCGAGCACGGCGTCGGTGACCCGGCTGATGAGATCAGGCGAGACCTCGGCCCCGTAGAGCTCGGCCAGGTGGCCCTGGATCTCGCGCACCGTCATGCCGCGGGCATACAGGCTCAGTATCTTGTCGTCGAAGCCGTCGAACCGCGTCTGGCCCTTGGCGATGAGCTGCGGCTCGAAACTGCCGGTGCGGTCGCGCGGTACGGCAATCTCGATCTCCCCGTCCTCGGTCAGGATCGTCTTGCTGCTCGTGCCATTGCGGCTGTTGCCGGTCCCACGACCGGCCGGGTCGCCCTTCTCGTAGCCAAGATGTTCGCTCAGCTCGGCGCCGAGCGCGCGCTCGATCAAGGCCTTCTTCAGCTGCTTGAACAACCCGTTGTCTCCGGTCAGGTCCTCCGGCTTCTCATAGTTAGCAAGCAGTTGATCAAGTAGTTCAGGTGTTATCGTCGTCATGTGAGTCTCCTTGGTAGGGTAAACTCACAGAAACCTGCTCACACATCCTTTATGACACCCTCTCGACATGCGTCGGACACCCGCTTTCGACTAGCCCCGTGAATTCCATGTATTCAAGCACAGGATCTCTTTAGCCTAAGTCCTTACCTGCTGTCGCATTGGTTCGATTGCAACCTCGCTCACCGCCGCGCACTACGTTTTGCAAGCCATGCCGCTCTGCCAAACTGCTTACAAAGAGACGGACTTCGTAACTCCCGCGTCGCGGCTCCTAACCAAGCCACTCCTTCAATACAGCCTTCGTGGAGCAGACCCTCAAAGCAATAATAAATCTCCATTCGGTCGGCTTTGTGCTTTGCAACGATGCGAAGCTCATTGCCCATGGCGGATCCAGCTATAGTGCCGTCAAACACCTCCCCTCGGTAGAAGCCCGCAATGTTATCCCCCTGGTGCGTTAGCGTCATGACATGTTCTTCAACCCGACCAGCGAACTTCACAGTACTCTCCCAAAGTCCCGCGAACACCTCCCTGGGTTTCGGCGCAGCCGCCTCAGAATCGCTTTCGACTTCTGATTGCAACGTTCGAAGTAATATCTCGAGGGATCCAGCAACCAGGCGGGCCTGCTCGTCATCGAGGATGTTGAATGGATCAATTAGGATAATGTTCTCGCTCGAGTAGAAGTCTGGAAGTTGAATCCGGAAGTCATGAAGCATTCGGGCAACGATTTCGTCCGCGCGAATCCGCTGGTCAGCCCAACAAACCTTCAGCCGCGGCGTGAGCGCCGACCAGCTTGAGGGCTGGATTGAAACACGGACCAGATCGGGGGAAAGGTTTGACGCTATCGTCCCCAATAGCTGAAGCCATTTTTGTTCATCTTTCGCACGTAAAGACGGAGTAAGCCAAGCCTCCAACGCAACGACGGCGCCTACCATCTCTTCTTTACCGACCTTCATCGCACGACCAAACGAAAGGTGCGGCGGCCCATTCGCCCACGCCGCCCGCGCCAGTTGTTCAGATCCGATCAGCAAGGCGGTCGACTGTGGGCCGCGCAGATATTTACCGCCTGAGTAGATCGACAATGTTGCGCCCCGGGATAGCCATGGGTCAGGCTTGCCGGGAGACAGTCCAGCTCCATCCACCACAATCGGCAAATGACCAACGCGTTCCCGCATCGCCTCCAAGGACATCTCACTGTCAGCCGTCTCGGCCGCCCCAAGGAAGCAGAGCATGCAAGCCGATTCAGCTAACGTAGCGAGGACTTCGAGATCATCGAACGGAATAAGTTCAGCCCCGACAGTGCCTATGACAGAGTCATAGACAAAGCGATGTGTTCGCGGTATCAGGACGCGTTTCTTCAAACCGCACGATCTTGGCAACCGCGTCATTGCTATCGGTTCGTTGCCAGCGATGCATGCAGCGGTTGCCAGTGCTAGTGCCGCCACGCTGCCGGCCGTCACGACGCCCCACTCCGCTCCGGTGAGCCGCGCAATGTATTTGCCAACTCCTTCGGCGAGTTCATCCACGTCGACGAATGCTTCGCCCGCAGCTCTCATTGCCAACTCCACGATTGGCCTCGGATTGCTGCCACCAAAGCTCGACCTCGTCCCAGCGCAATTGACAATTGGCTGAACACCCAACGCGTCGTAAATCCAACCGCGGCGATGCTTCTCGTTAGACCGAAGCTGATCGCTCAAGGACAGAGGTTGAGGGTTGAACGTCATGACATTTCCTGTCCGGCAGTCCCGATCATGCTAGTCGGGCGTCCATGCCCTCCCGACATTAAACAGACAATCACCAAGGGCTGCTCGCGCCAGAAAACGCCGGCACAAAACGACGCCCCCCGTCCCGAATTTAACCGTAACCGACCTCCGCCAAGGTTCTTGAGTAAAGTGGATGCGTCCCGCCTCCTGACCATCATTGACGGTGTCTCCAAGGCTCACAAGCGGCTCGAACAGGCCGTTTGCAGGCGAGTAGACGAAGTCGTTTGATCGAACGCGATAGAGGAGTTGAATGGAACCAGGACCGGGTGCCTTCGGAGGAGCGGCCAGGGCACCGATATGATGCAAAACGCGCGCAAGACCATCCTCTGCAACGCGTAGCAAATTGCGTGAAACGGTTCCCCCACCGCCCAATTCGGCCGAAAGACAAGCAACGCTCCCCACGCGATCGCAAGCGCCGGTCAAGCTACGGTCTCCACCGGTCGATGCATCGGTTGCGAACCCAACAGGTAAGCCAAACACACGGAGGAGATCTACACTTTGGCGGAACTGTGAGGCGGAGTTCGGAGTGATCATTACGCTAGAAGGGAGGTATTCCAGCGAGCTCCCTCCCGAATGCAAATCACAAACGAGATCGCACCCGGGCAACAGGACCGTTTCAATGAAATGGGCCATCATCATGGTCGGGGTCCCATTCGGATCGCCTGGAAAGCTTCGATTCAAGTTTCCGTCGTCCAGGGGAGAGACTCTTTGACCAGCCTCAACCGCAGGCGCATTCGCCGCAGGTAGAATAATTAAATGGCCCTGAATGTGCTCAGCCTGTAGCGACTGGATCAGCTTTATGAGCACGATTTGACCTTCCCACTCATCGCCATGGCTACCTGCAATCAACAGCACTCGGGGCCCCGATCCATTCTTGACGCTTGCAACCGGCACTGGGATCCATCCGTATGCTGAGGCATTGGTTGAGAACGGCACGCGAAGATAACCGATCGTCTTGCCTTCTTTGTCAAAATCGACTTCCGACCAGATTCTTGACGGTTGCATGGCGTTCCCGAACTCACTTAGAGTGAATTACGACCGGTGCGCACTGCGGTTGTGAGCTCGGTCCTGTAGGTCACGTTGATGGCGCCAACAGCATCACAGTGGTCCGACAAGACTGACCGTAACTCTTTCATGATGATGTCCTTGCCGTGCGCTGTCAGCGCGATTTTGACTTGGATGGTCGACATGGCGAATGCCTCAAAAGTTTCCGTAGTAAACGTTCTTGGCCACTCCCAGCTGTGGACCATGACATTCGAAAATCGATCGTCTGAGGCAAGCTCGGCCTCAAAGTTGGCCGCCGAATGTGCGCCCCTAGCATCCGCGTAGGTGCCAGTCCGATAGCCGGGAACGAAATTCTCAAGGAATAGCTCGAAGGCCTGGAAGAAGCCTGTCTCATGACAGCGCTTGTTCTGCGCTATTGCGAGGAGACCGTTATCGACCAGGACACGATGCGCTTCTGGATAGAAACGCATCCGGTTGAAGAGCTGCGCGGCGCCAGCGGCTGTTATCACTCCAACCGTTAGATCGCTGAACGGAAGTTGCTCCGCCGGAGATTGGATGAACCGAATTCGCCGGACCGTGTTTGTTGATTCAATTGCCCGTCGGATCATCATCGTACTTGGCTCCAGCCCGCAGACTTCAAACGATCCGTCAAGAGCGTCGGCCAACATCCGCGTGAAGATGCCTGTCCCGCAGCCCACGTCGACGACCAGCCGCGAGGAATGGTGCAAAGACGACGCCCGCTTGGCGATCTCATGAACGGGGCCGATGGGATATCCTGGTCGTTCCTTGTCGTAATGCTCACCAATGGTCTGATAATGCTCCCATCCAACGGATTTTCCGGAACTCTGTATCGACATGAGACATCTCCGGGGATCCATGATTCCACACCGGCCGCTTTGAGCGCAGATCGTTACGGTCTTGAGCTACGTTCGAAAGCGACCAGAGGCGAGCAGACGGCAAAAGCTAGGGCGTTATGCCCTAAGAATGATGCGCCTGTCCTATAGCTCTCTTGAAGAGGTAATGTGATGGAATGCCCGGCACATGCCGCTCGGCGCCGATCTGCTCGAACCTATGGTGGCGGTAGAACGAGCTGGCCGTTGTTCGTCCAGTGCACCATACCAGAAGCGCCCCACGCCTACGGATTTCGCGTAGACCATGATTTAGTACGGCGCTGGCAAAGCCAAGGCGCCGGAAGTCTTGGGCAGTTGCCATCCCTTGAATTCTCCAGCTGCGTCCTGATGACTGACGATCTTGATTGGTCTCTATGTCTTGGAGAACAAAAGTGGCCACGGATGCTAGGGCCGATCCACAGTAGGCGCCTATGTGGAATACGGCTTTAGCGTTAGGATATGCCGGCACTGGCTTCGGAGGTGCCGGTGCCAATGCAACATCCCGAAGCTCACGGCCCGCTTCTTCGGAAATGAAGCGAACATGCAGATCGGTGTCACCGATCGGGAACTGGGCTATTGCGGCGGCGGACGCTGATTGGTCGCTCATGGCTTAACTCCCGATCCGCTGCGAGCAGCTATCAGAGATTCAATTGCCTTCAACCCACGAACGAGCTCGTGTTGATCCGGCGGTACGCCCAAGCCGATGCGAAATTTGCGATCCCCGCGGGTGCTGCCAACCGCGAATGAATCGCCTCGTCCCACAATCGCTCCAGCATCAAGGGATGCATTGACAAAGGCGTTGAGCTGCCATGCTCCCGGCACATCGATCCAGAGATGATAGTTGAACCCATTTTGAGATATCTGCACGTCGGGCAGAATCGAAGCAGCGAGGGCGCGGCGCCTCAAAGTTTCTGCTCGGACCGACCGCAGTACTTCCGACCCGACGCCATTTGCGAGCCAACGCGACGCGATCTCAGCCACCAGCGGTGCGACCATCCAGTTCGTGGTCCGCACTCCAGGCCAAAAAACATCCTTCGCGATATCGGAATTGGGAGCCATGACATACGCTACCCGAAGCTGCGCAGCTAGAGATTTGCTAAGCCCTAGAATGTACCAGCTGCGCTCGGGCGCGTAGAGAGCCAGTGGGGGAGGCGCCTCTTCCGGCAGCACGCCGTATATATCGTCTTCAAAGAGCCAAAGATCATGTCGGCGAGCGACTATCGCAATGTCCTTGCGTCTTGTCTCAGACATCGTTGCAGACGTCGGGTTATGCAGTGTAGGCATGCAGTAGAGCGCCCGAGCATTGTCGCCCAACTCGACACATGCTCTATCGAGACTCGTTGGATCAATCCCCTCACTATCTATTGTCACGCCGCGGAGCTCAATTCCGAACAAGGCCGACAGTGGTTTGATCGCCGGATAGGTCAGCTCTTCGGTTAGAAGGAATCCGCCGGTTCCAACGAACCGGGCCATCAACATCGCCAGGATGCTCTGTGAGCCGTTCGCGAGTACGATACGCTCCAGGTCCGGCTTTTGACCTAGGCGTTGACTAACCCACATTGCTCCCACCTCGCGATCGGTCGCGGTTCCCATGAAGCGCGGAAAGCGAATGGCGTCGGCGATGTTGATACCTCTAAGGTCTGCGAACGTCTCCGTTAACGCGCGTTGGACCACGGGGCTGGGAGGCGGAAAATTACGGCCAAAATCAATCGGCATCGCTTTGGGTGGCGACTGCGGCTGCATAATCTCGCTCACGTCATTCTTGTCGCTCGCCCTAGTCATAATTCTATTGGGCTCCACTGATGCTATTCTTGAGGGACGAATTTTGAGATCATCACCAAAGCAATGGATCCCGCGATTGCGAAGGCAGTGGCGATCGGTACTGCGGCCCCCCGAATAGCCGGAACTCGGATCGAGGTCGTCACATGAAGCAGTGCCAGGATGATAAAGGCGATGGCTACGACGGCCGGAAAGACGTCCTCGGGGAATTGCGGCCTTGTAAGCAGCAGGATCGCAAGGAGTGGCGTATCATACGAAACGGGGATGCCAGCAAACCGCGCATCGGCTGTAAGGCCCACATTTTCGAAATGACTGAGCCTTATGGCACCGGCTAAGGTGAGAAGTATACTCGCCAGGAGCGACAGGATAGTGCCTTGACTGATAAGTATGATGATTACAGCCGGGAACACCACGCCGTGAATGAGGTCAACAAAGCCATCGAAGCTTCGTCCAAATTTTGCAACACCTGGACGGCGAAGATGGATGGTTTTGCGAGCGACGTGCCCGTCCCAATGATCCAGAAACCAGGTCCAGAGCATCGCCGCAACGCCCAGCTCTATGTTGCCGTTCAGGGCTAGGAACAAGGCGATGACGGCAAACAGACAGGCAAGAGCGGTTATGGCATTTGCATAGTCACGCAGATATCCGATCATCGTCTTGCTCTCTGCTGCTAGCGATATGGACGTTGCGGCGGCAAATGCGCGGCCCATCGGGAGTCGGAAAGCTCGTCCACCAGACTCAGATCATCTTTCTTATCCGTCTCGAGGCGGAGAGTATCGCCGTAATCCGCCTCTAAAAGCCGCAGCGTCGGGTCCCGCCGAGGAGCGCAAGGCCTCCTCTCACCGTCGGCCGTACGATGCCGACTTTCGCCGCTCCAGCATCGGATTCCGTTCACCTCGACCAGGGGTCTTGGAGAGCGGAGGCACTGCCTCGAGTACGTTCCGGCGGCCACGAATAGGGCCCGTTTATCATTGGGCATTTCGAGTTCTCCTTCCGGAGACATTCAAGCCGCTGCTTGCGTAGTCTTCAGGCTGTTCAGGGTCTTGACAACGCGCTTCAGTCCTGACTCCAGCAGGTCTCGTGGAGCGCCGAAGGACAGACGCAGGCCGTTCACATCACCAAAGGTGCCGCCAGCAACGGAGCCCACATCGGTTTCATCCAGAAGCAATCGCGCAATATCTTCGCTTGATCGAATGGGACCATCGGCCGGCAGTGCCGAGATAAGCCTACTCAAATCGAGATAGAAGAAGAATGTACCATCGGCCGGCGGCGGGGTCACATCGTGCAGCCCAGACAGGATACGAAGACCGGTGAGGCGAGCCTCAGACAGACGCTCATGCATACCCCGTTCAAAGCTGCCGTCACCGGCTTGAAGGTGATGCAAGATCGCGTGCTGAGCGATCACGTTGGCGTTGGAGGTCGTGAGGCTCTGCAGTTTCTTGGCCGCGGAAACTATCTCCGGCGGCGCCGCGAAATAGCCTAAGCGCCATCCAGTAATTGCCAGTTCCTTGGAGAACGCGTTGACCAGAATCGTCCGCGAACGTACGCTGGGATGCGCCGTGATGATGGACTCATGGCGCACACCAGTGAATACGAAGCTGGAGTAGCATTCGTCAGAAATGATCCAGAGCTGTTTGCTGATTGCAAGATCGCCAACAGCTTGAAGGGTCGGCCGATCATACACCGCGCCGGTCGGATTGTTCGGCGAATTGATGATGATGGCCTTCGTACGCGGTGTGACAGTAGCCCAGATCGTGCTGATATCGGGAGTATATGTCGGAGGACGAGCATCAACGAAGACGGGCGTTGCGCCGGCAAGAAGAACTTGGGACGGGAATGTCGGCCAGCAGGGGCGAATGATAATGACTTCATCACCCGGATCGAGCACGGCCAAGGCAGCGTCGAGCAGACCTTGCTTTGCACCCGCAGTGATAGCGATGTTATCCGTCTTCCAGCCGATGCCTGTTTGCGCCGACAGCTTTTCGGCGATGGTCTCCCGAAGCGGTTTCAACCCAATGGAATCCGTATAGCGGCTCGTTCCAGCATTGATCGCCGCAATCGCGCCTTCACGCACGGATGATGGCGGCTCGATCATGACTTCGCCGGCGGCCAAATCGATGATGTGGCGGCCCGCCCCGGCGGCTTCTGCGGCCGCCTCACGGGCCGCGGCGGTGCCAGAACCTGAGAGGTAAGACATCCTTTGCGCCAGCATATGGTTTCCTCCTGAGATGATTATCGACTTTGGAAAGTGATCTAGATCGCACGCCGGCGCTACACAATCTGCTGCAGCAAATCGCCCCACCTTCTCGGCGGAGGATCGCCGCTCATGAAGTTTGAAATGCCATCGAGATGGGCGATCCGTTCGTTCGCTTCCATGAGGAAGGATCAGTGACGGTTGAAGCGGACCTGAGCATGCAAGCGTTGCAGGCCACGCAGTCATCGCAACGATCACGGCCGCCGGCAGAGCGGATTATCATCGAGCTTGCATGCCGAACTCCTTGCGATGGCATCTGCGGGGTGCTGCTTCCGGCAGATATTTGCCGCCTTCCTGTCGCTAATTCAATTACTAGCGCTGGTAGTTGACCGAGGCCTATGGATTGCAACATGATTGACATCTGACTTTCGGCTTACTGGGATGTCGCGACGTCTGACTTGCTCGCAATGCTGCAAATGCCGTCGGAGGCCGATCGACCGAGAGACCTACGTTGCTCAACGCCCCGTACTCGACTTGGGATGAGCGGAGGTCTTCTTCTTTCAAGTTTAGATCGAAATAGCGACCCAGCCGATGGCCCTTTGAACGACACTCCGTTCTCACCCGGCGTGAGCGGTGAGCACAGCAGTGAGGAAGATCACGCCTGAGCACTTTACTCGCCAGGCCGCTGTCTACATTCGTCAGTCGATGGCCGACCACACAAGAGTCGGCGCGGCGAGGACGGACCGCTTGGCCGACCGTGCGCGCCAGCTGGGCTGGAGCGAGATGGTAGTGATCGACGATGATCTCGGTCGCTCTGGTAGCGGCACCGCGCGTCTCGAGTTCGTGAAGCGGCCAGCCGCGATTTGCGAAGGGCCCAGCCGGCGCTGTGGTCTCGATTGAGGGCTCTCCGCTGGCCAGCAACGGTAGAGACTGGCATGCGCTCCTGCAGTTGTTGCGCGGTCGTAGGAATGCTGATCGTCAATGAGGTCGTTGCCGCGATCGCCACCGAACATCCCGCGAATCGTCGGGCCACGCATCCCGACGCCGGAAGTCCTTTGCATCCGCAGCCCGGGCGATGGCACCACTCACGTCAGCCGAATTTGTCGCCGGCGCGCGGCTAGGCGCGCCTTCTTAGCCGCCACGCTGGCCGCACTATCGCCGGAGCGCCTTCAACTCCGCTGCTTCAAGCGACGTGGCGCAAGGTCGGCGAACTCGTTGATATCTTCTCCAAAGAAGGATGAGTAACTACTCAAACAACGAGGCGCGGCGGCTGTGAATGTAATACCCTTGGCGCTGAACAGCCGACTTTACCTCGTGGCTGACTTTGAGGCCCCTCGTTCTGCTCTTGCGCCTCTATTGGAGAGTAGAGTGCAGGCATCGGAGAACTCTGCTCGCGACGAGGAAGTCGCGCTTGCGGAGATAGACAAAACATGTCATCTCCGCAGAAATATCGAGTAGAGCAAATGTGCTTGGTAACGGCCGCTTCAGCCTAGTGTCCTAGCGCGCCGGTGGTAGTCTTTAATGCATGCGGGTCAGACTTCACGTCCTGTGACGGGCAGGAAATATCAGGGCAGCCAACTGATCAGCTCAGCTTTCCTTTTGCATGTCGTTCCGACGCCACACCAACGCACCAGTTTCGTGAAGATCATGCTATTCATCATGGTTTGGCTGCGACTGCTCAGGCAGATCGATCCAGAGATCCGGAGCACCATTTAGGAGTGTCTCCTGATCTGGAACGTAGATACTATCGAAGACCCTGAGACCATTAGCCATTGCCGCTCCAACAATTATGAAAGGGAGCTTGACCTGCTCTAAATCTTCAAAGTTATCAGCGCCGACAATCCGAACAAACTCGAGTTTAAACCGTCGGAATTTGACCCGAGATGCGGCCGACGCGACCAGATCCTTGACGCTAGACGCTCCTCGGGCGATCTCTTCTCTTGAATAGTTGAGCGACGTGGAGAGACGCGACAGCTCATCAAGCTCCGAGCGGCTAAATCGCCTCAAGCGCGATGAAACCGGAACTCCGTTCTTGTATCTAACGGTCGGCACAAACCTTATCTCGCAATCGAGAAGGAGGTCTGCCACAGCGCGCTTCACGAGGATCGCTTGACCGATATCTTTCAGGCCGAAGTAGCTGCGAGTTGGCCGCGCATAGCAGATCCAGCGGATTGCCCCAGTAACGGCTTCCTTCAAATACGCCTCAGCCCCCCCTAGACGCAAATGACAGTCACCTTGCGATACAAACGTTCGATAGCCAGTCGGGAACATTTCGTTGTCGTTCGAGGAAATCACGGCAGTTGCTCCTGAACGTAGGGCAAGCCCAATATCATCGTCCAAATTGAAATCGTAGCTCCCACCTGGTCTAAGCTGGATCTTGTTCGGGTACACTGTGACAATCGCGACATCATTCTCCAATGCCGCTCTTCTGATCAGTTCTGCATGCCCAGGATGCAGGGCGCCGAGCGTATGCACCGTCCCAATAGTCTGACCTGTTCTTGCGACCTCCCGGATGAACGCCTTGCCTGCGGAAAGACCAGCCAGATGCATTTTCCTACTCCAGTTTTTTGAACGCCAACAAGAATGGAGCGCTCGGATCGCCCAAACGTGCGCCACCCGGCCTCTCGCGGGGCCGCGCGTGCCAACGAGCTCCAAAGAGCTTCAACGTCGACCACCGCACGAAACCTGTTCTAAGCCCACGGGCACTGTAGTCCCTTCTACTTTGCGGTTTTCGAAGCAGTCAGGTTGAGCCTTCTCGGCCACGTTTGATCAACGATGAGAATTCAGCCAGATAGGTTGATGGCTCGCGCGGCTCATCCCCCTCCAGAGCTGCGGGCAGTCCCCGACAACGGTCGACAAAAAACGGTGGCTCGAAAGTGGTTATCTTAGCGCCCGAAAAGTCGACCTTTACGAAGCTGGCCTGGAACGGCGATATCCCACTCAGGTTCGCATCGCGCAGGGACGATTGGTTCATACGAACGTATGCGGCCCGCGTTGCCTCCAGGTTGCTGTCGGTCATGTCCGCGGCGAGATATGCCTGAACGAGATTTGATCCCTCGAGATTCGCCCGATTTAATGCCATTGATTGCGGCGGATCACCGGTGATCATCGACCTGTAGAGATAAGCCTGCGATAAGTCCGCATGTTCGAGATCGCAGTCGCGCACAAAGGCGCAACGGCCACGAAAACCGGTGAATTTGGCGGCTCGCATTGTGCTCTCTCTTATCGAAATGCTTTCGCCTGATGCCCGAGAAAGGTCCGCTCCGTCCAGCTGACAGGAATGAATAGATGCACCGTTCAACACAGCACCGGCGAGGTTCGCGTCGGAAAGGCCTACGGACAGAAGCCGCGCCTCGGTCAAGTCTGCCTGCTCCAGCTCAGCCCTGGCAAGATTTGACAGGTGAAGATCAGCAAATGGGGCGCTCAGCGTTCTCGCCCGAATCCGCCCGCTCACCTTTGAAAGTCTCAGGTAAGGAAGATGAGCGCCTTCCAAGACAAGACCATCGATGGAGGTGGAACGCACGATCGACAAACAGTCCCCCTTTGACTGGAGAAACGAGCAATTCGCCAGATGCGCCTTCGTGATGGTGACTTGGTTTAGCTTGGCAAGGCGGAAGGAAGCGGAAGGAAGGAAGCATTCATTGATGGTTGAACCCTGTAATTCCGCGCCATCAAATACAGCATCACTCGCGTCGCACTGATAAACGAGGAGCCCGCTGAGCATTGCGTTGTCAAAGCGTGTTCTTTTCATGCTGCAACCGTGAAACAGGCTGCCGGTTGCATCAATTACATTGCGCAGACTGGCATCATCGAAGTTGCAGACTTGCGCTGCTATCGCATGCATATAGGCGAAATCGAGCTTGGCCCCGAGGAAACTCGCGCGCTCGAGCCCGGGACAGATAAGGTTCGCCTCAGAAAGATCTGCTCGATCCAACTTTGTTCCGTAGAGCTGCGCACGATTGAGGGTACAGCGCCGCAAAGGGAAATCTGACAGGTCGTGACCACTAAAGTTCTCGGAGGATAGCTGCAAACCAATCCCGGTCCTTCTGATCGCCTCCTCGGTTCGCCTCCCAACGGCAGCAACGGCCAGCAGCCGGTCGGCAGCTCGGCTCCAGTACCGAACGAACTCGCCATCTGATGAAAGCTTGTTTTTCGGATCTGAGCAGTGCTCTGCACCTTCGTTCACAGTGCACCCGCTATCAGCGCCGATCCCTTGCGACATGTCGAGAGTTCCGTACTGCCAGGATTACGAGGGGCCTGCTATTGACTTTCTTTGTGCTTGGCCTGGACGCAGCCTGTGCGCTTTTTGGCGAACTCGCCTGCGAATTGGTGACGCGACGGGTCAACGAGACTCCTATTATGTCGGTGTCTCCCGCGGTCGATGCTTGACCCCGTCGGCCGAATTCTTTGTCATGCGCTCCACAGCCACGCGATGCAATTGTCCATCAAACCCGCCAACCCTGATAACGCACGGTCGTTTGACAGCGCCCTTATGGCCGAAAGTGCGATTTAAACCGTCAGCTCTTGGGAACTCCACATCAGTCTCGATCCACCCGAATGTGCAGATTCTAGGTCTTGCTTTCTTTTCGGAATGGAGCCGCGGCTTGCGGGCGGAAAGATGATCCTGCATCTAGGGCTGCACTCGACCTGGTCTTACGTCATCGGCAGCAACAACCGTGCCAGCCGCATTAGTCGGAATTGTCGAGCCAAATAGGCGGCATAATATCGAAATTGACGCAGAATGTTCTGAATCTGACAAACACGGTCTCGCCGTCAGGACTCGCATTATGATCGCTAGGGCATCGCGAAGGCAAAAGCTCTAAGTTCGTTTGCAGGAGGGCAAAAGTCGCAGTCTTCGCCTGCACGCAATCTATGACGTACAATTCGGCACGTGCCGATCGCCCGCCTCATGGTTAGCGAAGCGCGCGCTCGGCTAGGCCTGGTCCGCGCGCCGGCTGGCCCATCTATGAGAGCCCGTGCTGCCTCGATCGAAGTCGCTGGCCCCTGGCTTTGCTTACGACTGACCCCCGTCACGCCACCCCGTGCCCGGTCAGAGCGCAATGGCCGCTGCCTGACCCAGCTGTTAGGATCGCAGCAGCATCTTGAATAGCATTTCAAAGACATTCATTGCCAACTGATGCAGCCGGCCCTGGCAGGCTACTCCCATGCAGCCAAGCTCACCGGTAGCTGAGCTTCCGCCGGGCTGCTTCTCCAGGACCTTTCATACGGTGCCGCCGTAAAACGGACAGCGAGGTGGCCCATCCACCAAACCCCGCTCAGCAATGAACAACAAGTTCGCCGGCACAGTCGCAGTGGCCACGCGTTTTCTTCAAGCAGTGAGTCTGGTCAGCTGTTCGACAGCTAAGCCTTCTAGCGTAGCAACAACTCTATCCGGACAGGAGGCCACCACGATGGCTCAAAATCTGGAAGCTAAAATGACCTGGATTGCCGGTCAGTCCCACCCGTACGCCTCACGATCCGTTCGAGAACAAGACCGACCTGGTTAGAGACGCTGCCCGCGTCTTGGTCATCATCCTGATCTGCTCAACTTTGTACGATGATATTGAAGGCCAAAAAAAGGAGAACGGAGTGGATCCATTTGACAGCGTCAACCCATCCGAGGCTGGGCTGCACTACCTCGAGCCGCAACAGGAGGAGGCAGCGCAAGCAGACTTTGAGCATCGGCTTGGAGAGTCTCAGCCAACCCTCGCGGCATCAGCTTCACCGGGGGCCGGATCGAACCGGACGGTAACGGATGGCAATAAGAGAGCGCAAGATATCCCGGAGAATGAACGGTGCACGCCTGCATCCTTTGTGAGAGCGCGCGCTCAGCTTGCCGCAACGCTGACCTGCGCGAACATTGCGGAACTACGAGAAGAAATCGAACTCGCGGCGCAAAGATCAGCACAATGGTCAACAGCGATTGGATCGTCAGCCTATCGCGTCGATAATAGCCGCGTTTATGACGACGTGGTGGCATCGTCATACGTGGAGCTGCAGCGCTTCCAAAACCACGCCAGCCACTGCAAGCCAAATGCGTTGGACCGTCAAAGCGCGATGGACCATTTGCGTTCCATGGCGGCATTGCGTTATGACGAGGCCCCCTGGAATATCTGGGGAGGGCAACGACTTGATCTGGGTCGCGCAGCGGCAGAGCACATGAGAGGTGATACCAGTTCTTCGCCTTTTGTCTCACTGTCCGAGCAGGCCTCACAACTGCTCCTTTCGCCGGACGATGACAACGAGTTTGGCGCCAAAGTCATAGCGGAAAACGCGAACGAGTTGCACACCTACGCTGTGCCGAAGGTCACAACTTGGACGGCCGAGGAGATTGTCAGTATTCTCGAGGACGGGACTGAGGATGATGACCCCAATCGGGCATGGGTGTGTGATACCCCCACTGAGGAGCGTGAGGTATTGTTTCTGGGCGGGAATCTGGATGACTATCGGATTGCTAGCGCGCCAAATCCATACAGAAAGTCAGGAGCAACAGGCTGATGGCTCAGGCTCGGAAAGCGTGATTTGCCCCTTTCCGATGCTCGGAGCAGTCGAAAGCAGCGTTCGCGCTAAAACACTCCGGTCCGGCTGGCCGCCGTGGAGGAGCTGAGAGTCATCAACGCGGGCCTGCGGCCGGATCAGATGATGCTCTCACAAGGACCGCAGGCAGCGTGCGGACGTAGCGGGATCGCCTGGAGCGTTCAACCGACAGGCCGTAGCTCCACCCCATACGACGATTGCCTGAGCCGCCGATCTTCCAACGCCTGAGATCAAATGGAGATCGGCCGCCTCATGAGACCTGAGCAGCAAGTTCAGGCAGCTTGATCCTTCCCCGACGAAAGGACGGCCAGAAACACTCTGACGGTGCTAACGATCACGCCCTGCGAAGGTGTCGACATCATTTAAAGGATCGAGCCTTCGAAGCGCCACCCACGCTCTGTGATCTTCGTTACCAGACGAACTTTGCGCCATCCGGTATTTCGCAGATGAATTCGACTTGGTTCACGAGTTCGGTGGTCCCGACGACAAGTTTCGAGGCTCGCACCGTCAGCTTGCCTTCGCGGCTAAGGCTATGGCGGATGTACTCGGTCACGGCATGTCCGGAGCTGTCGACCGTTTGATGAGCATTGGCGAAGCTGATGCCATTCTGGCCGGTCACCCTGAAGGCATTGATCACCAGACCGGCGTACGTCCCCGACGCAGGCTTGCCACCCTCCGCATTGGTACAGCGGCTCATGTCCAGTATGAGCTTCACGTTCTTCCCCGCCTGGAGGGCACTGAGCACCTCGGTGTATTTCGGCGAGGGCTCGTCGGCTCTCGCCGGCGCGCTCACGCTCGCCGCCGAAAGCAAGGACAACAGGATCGTTAGTTCTCGGCCATTAAGCTTCATATGATCTTCTCCCTCGATGAGTACCGCCGATTGCGGTTTCCAAGACGTCGTAATTGAGATGCGTTTGGCTGATTCCAGACAGCAAGCGCGCTCGCGCCTGTACAAGGCAGCCTGTCGCGACAAGGCGCAAGTAGTTGCGATGGCTAATCCGACATCACAACCTCGTAGGTCAGATTTGCGGGAGTGGCTCGACTTCCCGCGCGTCGACGAGAACGACTTGTTGCAGTCGTCCGCTTGGAAACAGCAACCGTTGCGCTGGTCCGGCCCAGGCTTCTCGAGCGAGAGACTACAACTCACACTTCTGCTTAAGCAGACGATCTACGAAAGAACCTTTTCCTCGCCTCAAGCACCAGCTTGTCCATTTTGCTGTGCAAGCTGTCTGCCTTAGATGACGCGTCCGCAATGAAGTTATTGGGCGTGTCTGACGCGCCAGTCCGAACAAACTCGGTCACCCGATCTCGGCCCAATCGAGCACCAATGTCGGAAGGCACAAGGCCGCACCGATTTGATTCGACGCTTTGCGCGGCTTCCGTCCAAATGACTGTTCGCCTCGCTGACTAACTCCATCGACTCCCTCAAAAAGTAGAAGCGAAATGGGCCCTTCCTGGTCTGTCAGCTTCTCGAAAGCTGCACCTGCAACAATCTACACCGGCATCCGGAACTTCGAAGGTAGAGAGAGAGAGAGAGAGAGAGAGAGATGAATGTTGATCCACGAAGCGTGGCAGACACTCCCTTTGAGATTCGCAACGCGTTACAGCAGCCCGTCCGCGTCGAGCGGCAACAGGATGAGCATGGCGGCCAGACCAGCGCACCGACACGCAATTCGGAGCATCAAGTAAGCTTCGAGCAGCAGCTAAATGACTTGCATCCAGGCGACTTAGATTCGGTCTATCCAACATCGACTTCAGTCCGCACAGTGGCACATTCCGCCGCTGGCACTTCCTCATCTGCGCCGAGCGAGGCGGCCTCGCAAACCAGTAGCTATCCAGCGTCATCCTTTGTCAGCGCCCGCGCTCAGCTTGCCGCAACACTGACTGGTGCCAATCTTGAAGTGCTACGGAACGAGATCGCCCTTGCCGGGCAGCAAGCGGCGCGCTGGTCACCGGCGAGCGCACCTGCCGTTGACCGAGATCGGGTATTCGACGACGTGGTGAGGTCGTCTTATGTCACGCTGCGGCGCTTTCAGCATCAGGACAGTGATTGCAAGCCGCATACGGAACACAACACGAGCGCCATATTGCATGTTCGCAACACGGCTCGGGATCATTCTTCCGTTGGAGATCATCCGGAGCGCTATCCTATTGACCGGGCACGCCAAGCTGGCTGGCATATGCGCGGCAGGACAACCACATCACCCTTCGTATCGTTGGTCGAAGATCCGGCGAAACTCACCGTCTCCCGCGATCATTGGGCGAGAGCGATCGCCAACAATGCGAACGAGCTGCACACCTACACCGTGCCGAAGCTCGCTGTCTGGACGCCCGACGACGTGATGAGCAGCATTGCGCTTAGAATGAATGCTGAGGATTACGACAATATCGATGCGGACGTCGATTTGATGTGCTCACTCGGCAGAACGCCGACCCAAGAAACCGAGCGCCTGTTCCTGGGCGGAAACTTGGAAAGCTACCGCACCGGCAGCGAAGTTAATCCCTACAAGCGCGAGAGCAATCAGTAATGGTCTCTAGATGGCCCCATTCGGCGGGTTCGTGGGCGTCCCAGCACCAAAACATCCTCAATGAAGTAGTGGAAACGGCGCACCAACGCCGACTTATGCACAACAGCTTAGGCATAGTGGGTGCCGCCGACCGCCCTATCAACTTGCCGATCGCGCGTTAGAGCAATTGAGGGCTCCGACGCAAGACGCGTCTTTAAGTCGAAAGAGCGCCGACCATCCTATCTCCCGTGGCCCCTCGCTGGAGCATGCTGCACCTTGGAGCCATTGCGCATTCGAACGACATGAATGTTGGCCAGTCGCGGCGGCTGACGGCTGTGGTGGAGGTAAGCCGCTGAACGCGCAGCGTCCCCCTTTTAATTTACTTGTGCTGAAATGGACCACGCGGTCAACCAATAGGCATTTCGGCGGCGATCGCATCAGCGAAGCCGCGCCGTTGCAAGACGGCCGATCCGTCGCCTGGATGCGTTCCATAAAAACAATAGATTTTGCGGAGCACGCCGAACAGCCTCATAGTCAATCGCAATAAATGGAGGCCGCATTCAAGATGACGTCTGGCAATCGATTCTCTCCGCGATCCCTTGCCGACCATCTTGGCTCGAGCGATGGGCAATCTGCATCTCGAACATTACCTCCGGTGTGTCACGTGTATGCTCGCCCCTTGCCATGATCTTCCCGCTAAATTGACACGTCTAAGGCGGATCGGATCGCCCTGATCCGGGCGTCGTGGCTTACCGACGCGTGCTGGGAACGCCACCTCTTCGGGCGCTTCGAAGCGCATCTGCTTTACGCTTGATTGGACGGACAAATGCTTACGACTTTGCGCGAAAGCGAGACGGACCGACGCGTGCGGCTCGACCGTATGGCCGCACTGTGTCGCCGCTGCCTCACAACGATTTCGATTTGAAGGCACCGCTACAAAGAGCCTTCAAATGCCTTGAATCTCACCTCGCGTCAGATTGTAGGATTTACGACAGTCTCGCGGCACGATCCGATCGCGTGAACTCTTCCTGACAGGTAGCAAAACTTGCGAACGTCTCAAAACTTCAATGCTCCGCCGATCCGGTTTGTCACACGACTCAACTGCTCCTGTTCAGAGCTTGCATCGTTCACCCACTCTGAGAGCGCAGGACAAAGCGCCCTCTTCGCATCCAGACCAGGATCCAGCGCGCCAGAACAACGCGGGCGACCGGCACGCCTATGCCGATGCGAGGCTGAATTCTTGTACCGGTCACCCGGCCTGATGAAATGGAGCCTGCGTCACCGCCTCAGACAACGCGCGACCGCAACGCCGCACCCAATTTTTGCTTCATTGGCGATACTCGCTCGGGTGGAGCGGAGAACGTGTCGGAAGAGACCCGCGCTTCGGAACGGTTGATAACTTGCTTCGCTAGCGCGGGCAGCGAAAAGATGTTTGTCCCGAAGGACACGTTGATCGTTTCGTCGCATCTCGGCTTTGTGCGACCCATTGGCCGACACATAGCGCGCGAAGTGCCTTAACGCGGAAAACTTGCAATGTCGCGACCTGACGACAGCCTTGCAAAACTGACCGCGGATCCAACGAACTGGGAGTTTTCAATGTCGCTTTCGCAAGCTTTTTCGGAAGCAACCAAAGCTGCTCACGCCCGCATGCTCCAGTCGCTCCGGCGGTTTGGCGCGATTGCTCCTGCAGGCATTCGCCTAGGGCTGGCAGAAGCGGCTATGCGCGGCTCACGGATACATCAGCGCACCGCCAAGACTGTCAACCCCGTGAGGCACTGCAGAGCTCTTGCCAGTGTAACGGATATGTTGAGCCGCGGCGACTCGCCGCAAGCCGTCACTGATCCGTTGGCGATGGACGCGCACGCGTCAGCCGCGCGCCACCAAGCTCCTGTGCATCGTTTACGACTTCTCCAATTCGCGCCAAACCGGCAGCATCTGGGTTCCGCCGGATCTCATGGTCAAACGTAACAAGCTCAAGGCTTGCCGAGGACGCACGAGAGGCGATGAATGCGCATTCTTCTGGTTGATCATCATGCAGACTTTGGCCGCGCTGTGAAGGCAACACTTGTGAATTGCGGGTTTGCGGTCGACGTGACGCCCACACTGGATGAGGCGTCAGCCGCGCTGAATTGCGCGACCTACCACATCGTACTGCTCGAATCCGTGCTTCCGGATGGAGATAGCTTGGACTGGTTGAAGCAGTTGCGACGCGATGGACGATCAATGCCGGCCATGATGATGAGCAGTCTTAATGATCTCGGCCGGCGAATTGCGACCTTCAATGCCGGAGCGGATGATTTCCTGCCCAAGCCTGTGTCGATCGACGAACTCATCGCTCGCATGCGGGCCATTTTGCGACGGTCAACGCAAATGACGGCGCCGGTCGTGACATTCGGGAATCTGCATTTCGATCCGATCGCCAGACAAGTCTCGGTCGGTGGTCGGATTCTGAGGATTGCCCGGCGTGAGGTGTGCATCCTCGAACATCTGCTCAATCGCGCCGGCCGCACTGTGCCGCGCACATCGCTGGAGGATAGCTTGTACGCGTTTGACGACGAGGTTTCGACCAATGCGCTGGAAGTCGGGATTTATCGCTTACGCGCACATTTGAACCAGGCCGGTGCGACGCTCAGGATCAAGACCGCGCGCGGCGTCGGTTACACTCTTGAACTCGTTGGCACAGCATCGGCTGCCTAGCAGTCTCACTTGAAGGCAACAATCGCTTGAAAGTCCTCAACTATGCCGCCGGCGCCATTCAGCCGCCTGCGATCATCAACCCGCGCCGCTCTGCCGCTCTGCCAGGTCTCTGCTACCTCCTATGCGGGCTTGCTTTGCTGTTTCCGCTTGCCGCCTCAGCTGAGACAAAGCGGGACGGCAAAGGAGAGATGCCACGTGCGGCACCTGGCAGCACCACGGGCACGCTCAACCTTACCTCGTCGCAGGGAAAGACAGTTCATCTGAGCGCGCCGGCGGCGACCATTTTTGTTGCCGACCCGGCGATTGCCGATTATCAGGCGCCCTCGAGCAGTACAATTTTCGTATTCGGCAAAAAGTCCGGGCGAACGAGCCTGTTCGCCCTGAACGAAAACGGAGAAGCGCTAGCAGAGCTACGTGTTGTCGTCACCCAACCTATCGAGGATCTGCGGGCCGCGCTCAAGGCCGAGATCGGGGATTATCCGATTCAGGTCAGCTATACCCCGCGCGGTGCTATTCTTAGCGGTACGGCGCCCAATGCCGACGTTGTGGACACAGCGAGAAAGGTCACTGAACAATTTCTTGGCGCCGGGGCGCCGGTTGTCAATAAGATCCAGGTCGCCGGCTCACTGCAGGTGAACCTCAGCGTGCGCGTGGCGGAAGTCTCCCGCAGCGCTGTCAAGGATCTCAATATCAACTTCAACGCCTCCGGTCCAAACGGCGCCTTTCTTAACACGGGCAAAAAGGACCGGTCCGCGGCGGCCGGCGGCGGCGGCACGATCGGGGTCGGATTTAGCGCCGGCAATATCAACCTCAGCGCTGCTCTCGACGCTCTTGCGAGTGAGCACCTCGCCTCAATCCTGGCTGAGCCAAATCTGACGGCGATGTCCGGCGAAGCCGCAAGTTTCCTGGCGGGTGGTGAATTTCCGATTCCGGTCATGCAGGATAATCGGCAGGTTTCAGTTCAATTCCGGCAGTTCGGTGTGAGCTTGGAATTCGTGCCGACCGTGCTCAGCAACAATCAGATCAATGTGCGTGTGAAGCCTGAAGTCAGCGAACTGTCGAGCGAAGGGGAAGTCAAGATCAATGGTATGGCGGTCCCGGCCCTCTCAACTCGCCGGGCCAGCACCGTGGTCGAGCTCGCCAGCGGCCAGAGCTTTGCAATCGGGGGGCTCATCAGGCGCAACTTCAACACGGATATCGGCGAGTTTCCCTGGCTCGGGGATGTACCGATCCTGGGTGCGCTTTTTCGCTCTTCGTCGTTTCAAAAACGTGAAACCGAGCTGGTCATTATTGTCACGCCCTACATCGTGCGGCCCGCATCGAACCCGAACGAGATGAGTGCGCCAACCGACCGCATCTCACCGTCCTCCGACGCCGGGCGGATTTTGACGAACACGCTGGCTAGGCCGACGCGAGATCGCGATGCGCCTCGCACGAGTGCACCAGGATTGACCGGCAGCGCCGGCTTTATCATCGAATGAGAATCGCCAAATGACCTTACGAGATTTGTGTCCCTTGATTGTTATTGGTGCGACATTATGCGGCTGCGCAAATAGTGCCTCGATCCATCGCGGGCCGGCTGAACAGGCAATCCAGGTCGAGCAGAGGAAGCAAACCTTATTCCTGCCGAGCCTCCGTGGCTCAGAGAAGCGTCAGCTGCGTAGCTTTATCGCCAACGTCAGCGGCGGCCGGCGGGACGCGCTGCATGTGGATGTCATCGGCTCGCATAGGCTCATTGCCGAAGTGGCGCACGAGGCTCGCGCCATGGGCGTTGCTCCTTATAACATCCGCCTGTTCGCTGCTCCCCTCGATTTGCCGTCCCCCTCCGGCGCGAGGATCGAGGCGATCACCTTTGAAGCTCGTCTTCCGTACTGTCCGTCGCTTTTGATTGTGGGACCTGCAGCAAATGACAATGCGTTCGAACCGACGCTGGGTTGCTCGACCAAAAGCAATCTGGCAGTTATGGCAAACGATCCGCTCGACTTGCTGGAAAATCGGTCCGTCATCACCAGTAATGGCGATCGCGCCGCCATTCCTCTGGCCAGCTACGGTACCTTCGCGCCCCGCAACAAGAATAACGCAGAGGATGGTGGAGGCGCGGTAGCGCCGGACACCGCGGGAACGACAGCACCGAATGTGCAGCCGCTCCGATAGCGGTTTTGGCGCAAGTCAGAACACCACGGACCAACACTTGCTTGATCGTCAGTGGCCGCAACAAAGCCCGGCTTTGTGTGTCACAATCGAGCCGCCTCTCATTGCCCGCTACTGCAGCGATTGATTTGGCTCTCATGAAGAACAGTTGGCGGACCTGTCCACCGGTGCCGCTCGATCTCGTCCAGAAATGCCCCGTGGTGTGCGCTCGCTCGATAAGGCCGCCAGCGCTTGGAGAGTGAAAACGTGAGCGGACGTTGCCTCCCTGAGATCGCCGGCGGAAGTGAGAGACTACGATCTCTGGGTCGTGTTCAAGAGCGTGACTTAGGCGTGGCGACCACGTCGTCGTTTTGAGCTGCTGCCGGTTTGATGGACACGCGGTTATGCTAATCCCGCCCTGCGATCGAACTCAACCGGGCTGAGATAGCGATGGTCGAGTGTCTGCGTGCGGTGTTGTAACACCACAATGGCGCGTCCTTATCACCCGCAGAGCACTCGAGCACATCGCAAACGCCCCCGCACGACTGAAAACGCCGTCCGGGACGCCAACCTCGCACGCGCCCCCAAAACCGTCGCTGATTGACGAGGCGCGATAATCTGAGTTCAACGGAACTCTTGCGCGCGACAATCTGCAAACAGAAAGCCCCATCGCAGCCGATCGCAAAGGCGTTTTGACCTGCTCTGGTGGGTGATCACGCTTTGGGCGCTCTCTTCGATCGTTAGCTCGCGCGTAAGCCATTCCAAACGAAGCGCGGCCGCTAACGGGCTGTTACCTTCGCAGACCGCCTCTGCAACGGCTTCAATTTGATCTTTGATAAGCGCCCGGAGAGCTTTGATGCGAGGCTCGTCCATTGTGCTGCTCTTCAATCTAGAGGAAGTGGCCGGCTATCTTACGCTCTAAGTTCCGGCCAGCACCTACTAGAATTGGTCGGCCAACATGACCCCAGAAGGGCGCCGCACCCACCCTGAACCTTGACGTCGCCTTTCTCATTCGACCAGTCTTCCAGACCTTCCCGACTGTCAGACGGACCTCCGCCCAGCGGCAGCACTCCGCATAGCCAGCCTCAAAGCAGCGGAAGAAGCCGGAGGGGGTCATAGTTCGCATAACGGGCGAAACTACTCGCACGGGATTAGGCCGAAAATTGGAGGCAGTGCGGGCGCGGTCGGAGCTACCCGCCGGGGGGCTGAGTTGAAGGCAAGGCCCCTGCCGCATCCGCACTGCTGATGAGGCTGACGAGAAACATGACTCGGCGCCGACCGTTCTGGTGAGATAGCACTGTCCCTGCCACATCCCGTCAACCTCAAAGGCTCTGTATGCGGGCTAGCTTACTGAAAGCTGACAGACCTGCGCGGCAATTCACAAAGAGAAGTGGCTCCAGGGCCGCTTCCCACTCACATCGTTAGGACGTTCAGGCCCTGAAAACGCCGATCGGCCTGCTTACAATTATCGGCACGACGGGCCAGATGGGCCAGATGGGCGGTCAGCTAATCCACCTGCTCGCCCTATGAGTGATCGCCGTTACATCAGCCGTGTAGGTCGCGACATCAAGGACAAAAACGGGTGCCCGGGATATGGTCGTCAGCTTCTCGTCAGCTCGTCAAGCTATGCCATTGCTGCCCGAAGTGCTTAGACATCCTGCGGGTAGCGGATGTTGTTCCAATTGAGCATTTTGCGGAACGCACACGGCGCGTGTACCCGATTTCCTGGCAAGAGCCACGCGCCGTGTGCCTCTATCTTCAGCTCCGAATTTCGCCCCTCGTACAAGCGCCCGAACGCATCACTTGCAGGTAGCTGTCCACCCGCGTTGTGGCGCCAGCCGATCCGAACGACACATGCGGCAGACACGTTTGTGCTTTGAATCACCAGAAAAGATTAAAGAGTTCGACACAGCTTCCGTTTCACTTGGGTCAGTTCCGCCCTGCACTCCAAGGACGACTCGTCCCAGCAGCCTTTCGCCACGCCGAAAAAGCCAGCCGCCGATTGCAGCTCGGAATATGCACGCCACAGCCGCAGCCCTTCTAGGGCTGGGCTCGCGTGAGCCCACCAACACGGAGCGCCCAGAGCGGAACGAAGGCCATCACGAGCTCATGCGATACGATTTTGCCGCAGCGCCGCAAGCGTTCGGACGCAAACATTGTCGGGTTTTGTCGCACCCACGACATAGGGGCGCTTTCGCGCTCGCCTTTCACCTCGAACAAAGCCGGTGACGCCACCCGAAGACTCGGCATGATTCTTGATCAAGGACCTTACCAGAATCTAGCAGCCAATCGCGTAACGACGCCAAGTCACCATCGAGCAACATGAGAAAAGCAAGCGTGCTGATCGACCGCAACTTCGCGCTCGGCCGAACCGATCCTCGTCTCTTTGGGGCATTCATCGAGCACTTAGGCCGCGGCGTTTACGGCGGTATCTACGAACCTGGCCATCCAACAGCCGACGCGAATGGCTTTCGAAAGGACGTGCTGGCACTCGTCAAAGAGCTTGGCCCGACGCTCGTTCGGTATCCAGGCGGCAATTTCGTGTCCGCGTACAATTGGGAGGATGGCGTAGGTCCGGTGGGGAGCAGGCCCGCGCGCCTCGACCTCGCCTGGTCCAGCACGGAGCCGAACAGGTTTGGCACCAATGAATTCGTGGACTGGTGTAGAGCTGCTGATGTCAGCCCAATGATGGCCGTCAATCTCGGGACCAGGGGCGGTGATGCTGCTGGCAACTTGGTTGAATATTGCAACCATCCCGGCGGAACGGCCTGGTCGGAGCTGCGCCGCAAGCACGGCTGGGAGACGCCCCATAAAATCAAGCTATGGTGCCTCGGCAACGAGATGGATGGCCAGTGGCAGATAGGGCAAAAGAGCGCCGCCGCTTATGGGGCGGCTGCAAGGGAAGCGGCCAAGATGATGCGCCGAGTGGACCCAAGCATCGAACTTGCCGCGTGTGGTTCGTCATCGCGCAACATGCCAACCTTCGGCCAATGGGAGGCCACGGTCCTCGAATATACGTTCGACCACGTCGACTACATTTCAATCCATACTTACCTTGAGAATTTCCGTAAGGACACCGCATCGTTTCTGGCCAGCAGCGACTTGATGGACAAGTTCATCGATGAGGTCATCGCATTGGCCGATGCCGTTGCCGCCAAGCGGCACTCGGACAAGCGCCTGATGCTAAGCTTCGATGAATGGAACGTCTGGTATCGGACTTGTCGCAGCGAGGCTGGAGCGGCGGAGGACGGCTGGCCCATTGCACCGCCCATTCTCGAGGAAATCTATACGATGGAGGACGCACTCGCCTTTGGCGGGGCCTGTATCTCGTTGCTCAATCACGCTGATCGGGTGAAAGTCGCCTGCATTGCGCAACTCGTCAATGTTATCGCTCCGATCATGACCGAGACGGGCGGCGGCGCTTGGCGTCAAACCATATTCTTCCCTTTCGCTCATATGAGCCGCTTCGCTCGTGGCAGAGTGTTGCGCACTTTGACTGAGTCTGACGCTTACGATGCGCCCCACTATAATTCGGGCGGCCCCCAGGAACATAACTTCACGACGCAAAACGTTGCGTATCTCAAGATAGCAGCGATAGCAGAGGATGGCGGCGGCTTGTCACTCTTTCTGATCAATCGCGATCTTAAAAAGGAGATGGAAGTGACCTTCGATCTTCGAAGCTTCGGTCGGCTGGCGCTCAAGGAAAAGCTCGAGCTCCGGCACGATGACCTTAACGCTACCAATACAAAGCACGCGCCCGGCAGGGTCGCGCCAACCTCGTTGGAAGTCGCAAGTTTGGATGGCAGGCTCCTGAAAGCGACCCTCAAGCCAGCATCATGGAACGTGATCCATCTGACGACACCCTGAAGAGGCCTCCGCACGGATGAAGACCGTGATTCCAAACCAATCGGCCGGGCAGCGGCAGCGCCCTCAAGTTGTCCAGTCGACAGTGCCTAACCCTGGGCTTGGACAGATGTAATAATGTGGAGAGTTGGTCCTAGATGTATCAACAGCGTCGCGTTTAGCGCCCCCAAGCAGCCATGGCTCGGGCTTATCGCAACAGAGGAGTCGCGCTCATTCATCTGTACGACCAGACCGCAAATGTTGAGCGAGGTCGAAGCGTCCATATTCGAGAAGGGCCCTCGTAGGGCGAAAAGCCCAGAAGATCGCGCATCTTACTCTGCGCGAGTTGGCTTCATCACTGGGTTGTCTCGCACCGAACGCGCTGAGTGCGCACGTGCTCGGATTATTGCCGTCGAAAATCCGCACTTCACCAATCACCACACTCGACTAGGCGGCACGTCACTTGCTTCGGTCGGAATGGCTCCGCGGATGCGATTTAGACTGCAGATTTTGTTTCGGAGTGTTTGATGCAATCGTCCTGGCTCCATTCAAGTTGGTACGCTTCGATCAAGAGGCACATCCTGCCTATTGCGCTGTGCGCTACCAGCGCAAACTCGGCGGTTGGCTGGGAGATCTATCAGTTCGGTAGCCGATCGAGCCGACACACCGAGACGACAGCAGTCCTACGCAGCGCCGGCGCAACTCTGTATGTCGGCTGCCTCCATGGCGAGGTGACACCTGCGCTAGAGTTCGGCGTGCACATTGGAAGGGAAGGAATTGAGGTTAGCTTCAGCTTCGACGATGGACCGGCAGAGCGCTATCCGATGGTAAGCCGGGCTGACCGCTTTCTCTGGCTTTGGAAATCTGATGGCAAAGAAGTAGTCAAGCGCTTAAGGCATTCAGCGCGCCTTAAGGTCAGCCTACCTGATGTCTCTTTTGACTTCGACCTCACCAAAGGAGGTCACGAGCTATCTCAATTCAAATGCGCGCCCTTTCCCGTTTAACTGACAGATGAAGACGCGCCGCCGGCAGCCTGCGCATATTTAACCACAGGCACAGCCGTTACTGACGCTCTACACGCGAGGGACGAGAAGGGTTTCACATTATGCTCGAATCGCGGTCGTTCAACTGCATTGGAGAGGCAGGCAACGCGAATCATGCCAGGCCTTCTCCGACACTGCAGCGGGAAGGAAGGCGGCATCATCGGAGTTTGTCGCTTATGCTTGCCTTCGAAGAGGCGCTGACGCGCTTGCGCGACGACGGTCCTCTCGAGCGAGATTTCTGGTACTGTCTACACCGCCGGAATGCGCCAAACTGTTGCCGGGGGAAAACAAGAATCAGATACTCATTGCCCTCGCAATCGGAAGCAGGTCAAGCCAATACCGATTTGGCAACGGTTGACCGCTCAGAAAGCATCTTGTGCCCGCCCTATCAGGTTTGAGAGGTGAATTGGGGAGCCAAGTTGGATTATCCAGCTCAACATCCAGTCTAAGTAATGTGTTCAATGTTCGGTATGAGATGAAGTCTAGAAAGACTATTTTTATTGCAGGCCGTGACGTGTACGGGATGCTGTCTTTCCCGGGAAGAGGCCTGAAGGGAAGGGATCGAGTTCTTCTCCGATTCGCCACTCGTCCCTTCCCGATTGGCTGGAACCGACGCCACGCAGTGTCGCCCCGTCTGGGAAACCAACCAGACCGACTCTTTGTTAGAACACGCTCATAGGTGCTGCCGCGATGGGAGTGCAAATCAGCAGCAGCGATTTGGATTCCGCCGTGCCGCCGAAGCACGTGCAGCTCAAGGGGCGTCGGCAGCGTAGGCGCTGGTTAGCACTTTCCGTCGCGCGTGTGTGGAGTGGCATCGAGAGGCATACTGACTCTGCTGATATTTACCCGTCTTGACGACACTGTTTTACGCGAGTCGATTGATGATTGATGTCACGAGGCACACGGTGCTCATCGGAGCTGCGGCAGGTTTCGGGGAGATCGATGCCACCGGTCCCGCGCAGGCGGCTCCGCCATTGGGCGGGATGGAGCCGTTGAACTCGACGGACGGCGTATTCACGCCGTCCAAAGGCTGGGGCATTCAGAAGTTCAGCTTCTCCAACCCGGAACCGTCGATCCAGTTCGCGGGGTTGCTGTTCGCCTTTGAGGTCATCAGTTTCGAGAACAATTTTGGGATTGATCCCCTGGCCGTGACGATCGAACGCCGCATAGATCGCGTCCGGATGGCTGGAACCAGGTTGCGCTGGGCCGGTGGCCAGGAATCGAAGGCAGGGCTTGTCAGCGCGGAACTGCGGCTAACCGCCGCCGGTGCCATCGAATGGGCCGTCGAGGCGGCGATTGACGCGCCGATTAAGGCGATCAAAACGATCGTCCGTGGCCTGCCGCGTGGGCGTATCTCCCTGGCGGCGGAGGCGTGGTGCGACTTCGGCGATGACGAGCAGGTTTTCGAATATCCGGCGCTCGGGGGCGGCATGGCTACCCCCCTCGCTGTGGTGGAGGGGCATGACAAGCGCTTCTGGGGCATATCGGCGCTGCAGACCGAGGTGCGACCGGCTCGCTTCGCTTTTCTAGCGGGGCCGGACGGCTACAAGACCGAACTCGTGTACGAGCCCGGCGCCTGGGAGCGGCCGCAGGCTGCAACGACGTGTAAATGGCGCATCGTCGCAGCACCCGATTTCGCAAGCGTCGCGAAAACACATTTCGACTGGGTCGCCAAAAGTTGGCAACTCCCCGACTTCCAGCAGCGCTCCGACGCGCCGGACTGGATGAAGAAACTTGCCCTAGTGCTGTCGCTGCACGGGCAGCACTGGACCGGCTACGTCCACAACGATTTCGACCAGCAGCTCGAGATACTGCGCTGGACAGCCAAGCAGATCGATCCCCGTAACGTGATGGTGTTCCTGAACGGCTGGGACGGACGCTATTACTGGGACTATCCGCGATTCGAGGTCGGCGCTCGCACCGGTGGCGAGGTGGCATTCGCCAGGCTGGTGCGAAAGGCGAAAACGCTTGGCTATCGTATCGCCGTCATGTTCGGCAGCAACGTCGCGCGGAGAAACGACCCTGACTTCCCAAAAATCGCCGATGCACGGCTGCGTGACGGCAACGGCGACTTCTTTCCCGCCAACTACGTCGACTGGGATGGTGACCGGAAGGGCGATGGCTTCATGGTATTCATGAACCTCGCCGTCGCGAGTTGGCGCAACCATCTGCGCGAGCGTATCGCTAGTATCGTCAGCCGCTTTGCAATCGATGCCTATTTCCTCGACATTTGCGGCCTGTGGGAAAACAATTGCGACGGTGACATGCTGGTAGGTACCCGCCAGCTAGTTGACGAACTGGCGCAGCGCTTTCCCGGCGTCGCACCGATCGCCGAAATGCAGTACGATGCGCAGATGGGGTTCATTCCGATGAGCCACGTGCCCCGCTATTCGCTCTATCCGCAAGCCAATTTCGGCGTGGTCGCCTCATTCAACCACCTGAGCTTTCCCGCGCCGGGCGGCGGATCGACAGGCATCCACGAATACGGCTTCGGCCGTTACCATCCGGTCATCCTCGATCAACCGCAGATCCCAACGATCACCTTCGTCGATGACACCTTCACAACGCAGCGCGAAGCGGTGATGTCAGACATCGCGACTGCAAAGCAGCGTTTTGCCGCGCGCGGGGGACGGACCTGAGGGGCGCAGGCCCGGCAGGTGGCCAACCATCCTGCGATCGACTCAATCGATTTTACTTGCAGCGCTGCCGCCAAAAGCGTCTTCAGTCAGGTCGCGGTCAAGCCGCTGCAAGCAGATCGTACCTGAGCTTGGCCGCAAAGCGCGCTTGTCTTTACGGCTTTGATCTCGACATTGTTGCCGATGCGGAATCCTTGGGTGTAGCGTCCGGCGAAGAGAGCAGACGTCGATTTGGCTTCCTAGATCCGGATCAAAGCGATGACCTGCCCTTCACAGCAGGCCTATTGAACGGGTCGTCAAAATCGTGATCCAACAAATGATTGATCGCCGCAAGAGCAAGCTCTGGAGCCTGCTTTGCACGTGCTGCATCCGTCGTTGCTAGGGGGTGCTGTATCGTTTATATATAGTTGCAAGTTAAGTAGACTGCTCGCCGGCGCGAACAAACCGACGGCGAAGCTATCGCTACTGTATCAGCTCGCCGCAGTTGGTGGGCTCCACCGGCGCTACTTCATCATCGCTTCGACCTCTGCACGAAAGGCCTGGCGCGAAGCGTCGCGTGAATAGAACATGTGACCGCCCGGATAGACTACAAGCTTGACGCGCGGTGCCGAGGCAAATGGTGGCAATTGATCGAGTACGATCTGTGATCCGAAGTAAGGCGTAACGAGGTCAAACAGGCCGTGCCCGACCAGCAGCTTCAACTTTCGGTCCGTTGCAAGGATCTGGCGCAGTTGGGAAACTGACTCCGGAGGGCTGCGGCCGAAATCCCAAGCTTGTCCAACCGTGCGGTTGATGAGCTCATAGGAGCCGTCCGGCCGCCATTTAAGCTTGCGTGTAAGGAGATCGACACTAGCGCTAGTCAGCGGTGCTAGCAGCGTATCGCTCGAGGCATCGCCCGAAAGCTTGAAATTGGAGTCCGGATACGGATCGAGACCACGGACCGATGCATCATAGTTTCCGATTAATTTGCCGCTCTTACGATCGAACTCACGGCGGAACTCGGCGAGTTTAATTCGGCCCGCGAGCCTACGACTAGTCGCTTGGTCGATTCCGGTCAGCGCCGCGGCCTTGTCGGCCAGACGCGTGGTTGCTTCTTTGTCCTGCTGACCTTTCATAAGATCGACCAGAAACTCGCCGCGTGCATAAGCCTCCACCTCAATGAGATCGTCTCGCTTGACCGGCCCCTTCAACTCACGGAATGTCGCGGCATAACTTGGCAGAGCCGCGACGTATTGCAATAGACCCGCGCGGGCCTCGGAGTCGAACACGGGCGATATCATGATGAGACCCTTAACGCCTATGCCCTCCCGCATCTGCAGCTGGTGGACAATCTTTGGGCCTCGAATGCCCCCGTAGCTTTCGCCCGCGATGTACTTTGGCGACAATAGCCTGTCATGCTTCTCGAGCCAGCGGCGGATCACCACTGCGAGCGCATTGACGTCGCCGTCAACCGAATAGAGCCGCTTGCGTACATCATCGTCGGTACCCAAGAATCGGCTATAGCCGGTACCTACTGGGTCCAGAAACACTAGATCGCTGAAATCGAGCCAAGTCTCCGCGTTCGGACTCGCCTCCGGAAAGGTCGATGGAGTGACCTCGGCTGCATTGATCGGTAACCGCCACGGTCCGGCATTGCCGAGTTGCAGCCAGGCCGACGATGAGCCGGGTCCGCCGTTAAAAAAGAATGTTACAGGGCGGGTGCCGCGATCGGTGCCGTCAAGCTGATAGGACGTATAGGCGATGTCGGCTTGGGGCTCGCCCTTGTCGCCGAACAGACGGATGGAGCCGGCCGTGGCGAGGAAAGAGAGCGTCCTTCCAGGAAGCTCAAGCGTTTGTCTGGTGCTCGAGTCGGTCGGCAGCCGATGCTGCTCGGCCGCAGATGGCATACTAGGAGTTTGGCTGGCTCCAGCCTTTTGTCCGGCCGGCGTCACGACCTGCACGGGGGGCGGCGAATCGTCGGCCCCCGCGGTCCCTATTCCCGCGTAGGCAAACAGGATCACTGCAGAAAAGGTGCGGCGCAGCGCGGTCGATGGCATCGAGTTTCTCCCGTCCCGGCGCGCACCCCGTGCGCGGGGACTCTGTTCAAGCGGCTTTAACCACTAGCTCAAGCCAGGAGACAACAAACCTACCAAATCCAGTAGCCGTCACTATCGGTGGATCGCGTGGATACGGTTGAGCGAAGGGCATCAACCTAGCCGATGACAGGGTGCCTCCACAGCTACAGCAAACGCACCCACTGTGTCTGCAATACTATTGAGTCTGAGATCGTGACTCGAAATCGTAGCCGCTTTCCAAGTTGGTCCACCAAGCCGCCTGTCGGATAGTTGGTCGGGGCTAACCTTGGACCCAGACGCTGGGGAGAAAGTTTTGGCTCTTTCAAGAGCCCCATAAGCGCTTTTAGTCGCATTTCCGGAGTTGCTCTTCAAGAGCTCGAGCTTGAGCGCCGTCAGCAGGCCGTAGCATGCCGCGGCCCCATGCGTCGCGATGGTGGCGCCCCTCATTGGGGCCACATGGCTGCAGTCCTTAGTTTTGGGTCCCATCGAGACAGTTGGTGGATCTTGTTCAACCGCTCGACTCGAGTTCGCAAGAAATTCTGAGGTGGCGTGCGGGTGCTCAATAAGTCCGCCACGAGCTGTCTGAGGGCTTTGCCGGAGAGATGGTGGAAGCGAGAGGCCGTAGATCTAGGTGGCGTGTCTCTGGGCATAACTTAGGAGTGGCGGCGGCACGCCAGGAAGAATTGCATGGCATAGCGCGCCTCAATATTGTGGGTGATTTCAGAACCGCAGATCAGCGATCATTGCGCCCGGGTCGGTCGTTTCGCGCCACCCCGTTATGGCTAGAGCGCCTTCCTATCGAAGCTCCATGCCAAGCGCTGTCGACTGCTTTCCGCAGTCGTCGTCCCCATCCAATCATTTGAATAGCATTTTCTGAGCGAATACGGCGGCTGCCGTCCCTTCATCCTCTGTAAAGGGCACGTCGGTTCAAACAATGGGAGCATGAGGAATCCTTCCTGGGTGCCTGAACGCGACTTCCCTGACGATCGGTGCCTCTTCGTAGCGACGTGCGTGCCAGTGCAGCGCCAGAGAGGCGCCCGCCAGCACCATTCGCGTTTCATTCGACCTTTCCTCCCGACCGCGTCAGGTTTTGGACAGCTCACGTGAGTAGCAAGCACGAAGAAAGCTAGGCTTGCCGACATGGACCGATTCAACACAATCAACTCAGCCACTAAAGGGTCCATTGCGTCAGACGCCGACGTGGAACAGCGGCAACAGTCGCATCCGGCATTTGAGCAGCACCTGGCAAGCGCGCGAGAAGCGGGCCCCATATGTGCTCACGCGGCGAAATATGATGTCACTGAGGAAGACGATCGCCTCATCCAGGCAGCATCGGCCGCGGCCCTCGATGAAGGGCCACCGCCAAGCAAGACCACCGTCGAAATTTATGATCGTCGGCTTCGCAAATTAGCCGAGGGGCTGAAGCAGTACGGCCAATCAATTGCTGGGCTCGAAGACGATGCTTTACTCGGTTACGCAAGGAAGCTGCTGCCACTCGACAAGATCATCGCCCCAGCATTGTCAATGGTCAGTAGGTACCGCCAGCCTGACGGCGACGCTTTCCCCCTCTCAACGCATTACCGTCCTTCCAGGGAAGATGAGAGTCTCATCAGGGAGGCCGCCAAGGCACGCTTTGGTCGACCAATCGGCAAGAATACGGCCGAGGGCTATGCGAGCACACTGCGGAAGTTGGCGGCAACGCTCCGCCCCCTGTCCATTGCCGAGCTCAATGATGATACCCTGCTTGGCTACGCGGGCAAATTGTTTCCGAATGACAAGCACCTCATCGTCGCCTTGAACGACCTTCGCGACTATCGCGCGATCAGGCAGAATATTTTGGGCGGGGAAGGAGGCAGTTCGCGCCATTCAGCCGTCCGATCCCACGCCCATGCGGCCGGCCGATGAGCAGCCGATAGGAAAGGTTGCGGAGGGGCGCGACTCATTGCCGCCCGGGCTCAATGCTCCGCAGGTCTGGCATGGAGTGGGGTTAGCCCATTCTCCTGTACAAAGTGTCGACCAGGATGTGCTTTTCGATGCAGCCCATGGCGAGAGCCTCTTGCTGGCGACAATGCTTGGGCCAACAGTCGGTTCAATGTCCCACTCGCCGGTGCAAAGTGTCGCTCAGGAAGAGCTTTTCGACGCCGCGGACCGCGAGAACCTCTTGTCGGGAACGACCTCCGATGCACCGTTGTCTTGGCCAACGATGAGTTCCACCGTTCACTCGCCGGTGCAAAGTGTCTCTCAGGACGCGCTTTTCGATGCCGCGGATCGCGAGCACCTCATGCCGGCACTGACCTTCGATGCACTGGTGCCTTGGCCAACAATGAGTTCAACCATCCCATCGCCGGTGCAAGGTGTCCCTCAAGACGCGCTTTTCGATGCTGCGGATCGCGAGAACCTCATGCCGGCGCCGACCTTCGATGCACCGGTGCCCGGGCCAACGATGAGTCGAACCATCGCGTTGCCGCTGCAAAGTGTTGCTCAAGAAGACCTTTTCAATGCCGCGACTTGGCAGCCGAGTTTTCGGCAGCCAGATTCCGGCTCTGAACACCAATCTGGACAGATGATGAATGAAGGCGCCGCGACCCAGACCAGGCCTGAGCGGAGGTTCGCGGCTATCGGCGAGGCCTTCGATGTGTCTTTATGCGTGCCCGAAGATTTCTCCCACGGGACTCAAGCGGCGCCGAACACGATGCACAGGCTTCGCCGTTGGGGCCTCTTGCCGGATGCCGGACAACGGGTAAAGGCCTACGATATTCGAGGTGAACGCTATATGGCCGTCTTGGGACCGGGAGGGATCGAAGATGTTCAGCTCGTTCATCTGCGGTCGCCCGCTATCGGAGATACGTTTGATGTTTCGCTCGCGGTTCCCAAGACTTTTTCCCATGGCACCCAGTTGGCACCCGACATGATGCTGTCCACCTTGGGCGAGTGGGACTTCTTGCCTGTTGCGGAACATCCAATCATGAACTTGGAGATTGGCGGCGAACGGTACACGGCCATCTTGGGACCGGAGGGGCCGAAGGACGTTCAGCTCATTCACCACCCTGGGCCTGCTTTGCCGGGCGGAGCTACGTCTGCGGCACCGGGGACTTCTTCAGATATCTACGGCGGTCTTGCCAGGGTTTAATTCGCCGGCACAGATCGAATGGCCTGGGGACGTTCCTTCAGCGCTGGCGCCGAACCTTGCCCTGCCGTCTGCCGCACCGGCATCAGGCCATCAACCACTCCCACAAGTGCCTGAACTGGCAGAGTTGTTGAGCGACGATTGCACGCACGCCCCCCAACAGGTTTCGCCTCCCGTGATCGACATATTGCAGAGCCTGGGTCTTCTGCCGAGCCGAGACGTTCCACTGACCGTTTCTTTATCCACGGCCAGCTCTACCCGGCCGAAAGCCTAACTAGTTGGTCCGCCAGACTCTATGCGCTCGCTACCAGCCTGCCAGCCTGCGCCGTATTGACGGATCATTTCGCGCTGGGACCGTTTGATGAAGGCGCGCTCGACGCAAAAGCCGGCGGTGAATGAAGCGGCTAGCGCGAGGCCGGACGCGACGTAGTCATCCAGCAAGTGAGTGCCATGACGGTACTGCGAAATGCCTGAGCCATGCTTGTTCCCCCAGCCGATTGTCGAGGGACATTAACATCGCAACCATGACGTTCGGCGGCATTTGAAGGCAGGATCCGTCGTATTTCTGCTAAATCAGTTTGTGCTCGCGGGCGGCTAGACGGCACTCAGCGGTGCGCCAGTTCGCGCGAGGGGTCTAGAAGGCATTCCGGGCTCATCGAACCCCTCGCCGGCTTGAACTGCCCAGCGACGATGCCATGTAGCCCCAAGCCAGACGAACGGCTTGAAAGAAGTGGTGGCGGACGAAGTCGAAAAGCCGGTGACTGACACGGGATGTGATCGCCCGGCGCGATGTTTGTCGCGCCGAAGCAGCATCGGCAGCACATAGCAATCCACTGCAATTCCTGTTCGCGGAGTGGCCCGAAGCGGCTGGACGCTGGCCGTCCAGCAAAGCGGAATTTCCCGAGCGCTAAAACTTAGCCCCTGGGACGGGGTTTAAACCTTCTTTTTTCTCGTTCCAACTTGGAGCGGTTCGCTTAACCGAGCCCATCGTCACCTCGTTAGTGAGCTTACGGGCAGAGATGCTCGGGTTCAGTTTCTCAAGGAGATATGTTCCTGGGCCGGTCCATAGCATTCTGGTGGAATCTCTGCGAACTAAGCGTCGCGCGCGGCAAGAGCCGCGCCCACGACAGGATTGAAGTAATTCAGCCAAGGTTGCATCAAACACACGTTGGACGTCCTTCGAACAAATGTCCACGAGACTGCAGCCGACATCCGCGCCGGCTCGGAGGTTCTGGCAACTACCTGCCACTTGAAACCGCGTACTGTGGCGCAACTGTGCAAGGTCGCGTGTCCTTGTGTGTGTTGTATGCCCTCGCACTCGCGTCCGAAGCAGGTTCATATTTCTCTAGGAGTCACGGCTTCGAAAGATGACCGCTGCCTAACGTTGTTCGCTCGACCTGCCGCTACTGCGGACTCCTAGGCTGTGTTTGATTTAACACATTCGTGTTCGCGTCACTCTTTGTGCTCTAGCCGACAAGGGGATCGGATAACAACGTAATAGCGCCTGCAGCTTCGATGGCATCATTTCTGCAGGGAGGACTTGGACGGAGCTCGAGGAGGATCGAACCGAAAGGGGGCTGGAAATCTTTCGGCGCACGACTTAGCCGCACCCTATCAGCGAGCCTTATTGCTCCTTTCGTATACGGGGCACCTTAACGATCGCTCCGTTAGCTCAGATGAGGAGGTAGCCGTGGACCGCCGGAAAGATACTCTGGGACACGAGATCCTGCAGGTAGCGGATTACGAACGAGCGCTCTCGATCAATGGCTACTATGCTCAGCTCACGGTCAATGTCGCGGACGTGCCGTTCTGGATGTCAGGTGGTGAGGCCTTTGCTTATTGCCGAAGGGTAAGGGGCCGGCGCGAATTCATCCTCGTGAACGCTGTCACGGGCGCAAAGCAGCTGGCCTTTGATCATGATAAGCTAGCTGCCGCCCTGACCCGAGCAACGCAGAGACATTGCGACGCTGGCAATCTGCCGTTCCGTCGCTTTGACCTGGCTAGCGATGGTCGCGAGATCAGCTTCCAGATCGATAGCACCAGGTGGAGCTGCGATCTTGTGAGCTACACCTGTCTAAACCAGAACGCTTCCTCCGAAGTCCATGAGGAGAACCCCTATGGCAGCCCTCCGGTAGAAAATGATCCGAAGCAAAAAAGCGCATCTCCTGATGGTAAATGGCTGGCCTATATCAATAGGCACAATCTATTCCTGTGCAGCAAGGATGGCTCGCAGGACATGCCCTTGACGTGGGACGGATCCGAGAGCAATTACTACGGCTTGTCCACGCTTACGTGGTCTCCGAACTCGCGCTATCTTGCGGGATACCGGTTCCGACCCGGATACGAGCGTAAGATTCATTTCATCGAATCGTCGCCGACCGACCAGCTTCATCCGAGGCGCCGGACCATGACGTATCCTAAACCTGGCGACCTGTTGACAGAAGCACATCCGGTGCTCTTTGAGATCGGCAGCCGACGCGAGATCCGTCTCGACAACAATCTATTCCGAAATCCTTACGAACTTTCGCCGATCGAGTGGTGGGAGGACAGTCGAGGTTTCACTTTTAAGTATAATCAACGAGGTCATCAGCTCTATCGCCTTCTAGAAGTGGTAGCAGCCACCGGAGAAGTCCGCTCGCTGATCGATGAGTGCAGCAAGACCTTCGTCGACTATGAGCCGCTGAACATGGACCAGGAGTGCACTGGCAAAATCTTTCAGTATAACATCGCAGACGGGAAGGAGATCATCTGGGCGTCCGAGCGCGACGGATACGAGCATCTTTACCTATTCGATGGCCAAACCGGCGAGATTAAAAATCAGATCACCAAAGGCAAGTGGGTGGTCCGCACGGTCTATTTTGTCGATCCGGTGACGCGCCAGATCTGGTTTGGCGCGAGCGGAATGAACCCAAGCGAAGATCCTTACTTCATCCATGGCTACCGAATCAAATTTGACGGGACGGGCTTGACTGCCCTCACGCCTCGAGCGGCAAATCATCACATCGAGTTCTCGCCAGATGGCCACTACTATGTAGACCTGTGTTCACGAATCGATCTTGCGCCGAGCTTGATCTTATATCGAACCACTGACAATTCGGAGCTCATGCAGGTCGAAAACGCCGACATTTCGGAGCTCGTGGCCGCTGGCTGGACGCCGCCGCTCAGCTTTCATGCGAAGGGGAGAGATGGCGAGGCTGATATTTGGGGGGTCATTCACCTTCCCATTAATTTCGATCAAACCAAGCGATATCCGGTCGTTGAGCGAATATATGCTGGTCCCCACGGTTCTTTCGTTCCGAAGTCATTCTCAGCCTCGGCCGAACCGCTCGCGCAACTTGGATTCGTCGTTGTACAGATCGATGGAATGGGGACGAACAACCGTTCGCGAGCGTTCCACGACGTCGCCTGGAAGAATCTTAAGGACGGTGGCCTTCCCGACCGAATCCTATGGCACAAGGCGGCGAGCGTAAACTATCCGTGGTACGATATTTCAAACCTTGGCATTTTTGGTGCGTCCGCCGGTGGTCAGAATGCGGTGAGCGCTCTCCTCTTCCATTCTGAGCTCTACAAGGTTGGGGTCGCCAATTGCGGTTGCTATGACAACCGAATGGACAAGATCTGGTGGAATGAGCAGTGGATGGGCTGGCCTGTCGGCATCGAATATTCACAATCCTCCGCCGTCGACAACGCGCACCGATTACGAGGTAAGCTGTTGCTAATTGTCGGCGAACTGGATGAAAACGTCGATCCATCATCCACCTTCCAGCTTGCCGACCGTCTTATCGACGCAGGAAAATTCTTCGACATGCTTGTGGTGCCGAACGCGAACCACGGAGTGCCAGGCAATTACTGCGAACTAAAGCTCGTGGATTTCTTCGTTCGCAACATTCTTTGGCAGACACCTCCTAACTGGAACGCGGCTTCGATCGAGTCGCTGAGCCGGTGCCGGATGCGAGGACGTGATGGCCAAAAACTAATTAGCTCGATCGAATCTCACAAGTGATGTCCGCGTACTACGACCGGACGATTGAGCCGATTCAGCGTTCGTTGTGAAGCGCTTTTGACGGTGGGTCATGGGCGCTTTCGTTGCGGCACGAAATGTACAGTTCTGCGTCTCTTTGGATACATCGTGCCGGACCTGAACGCTTTCGTCCGATCCAGACAGTATTAGACTAGTGGGAGGCGGCGTTCTTCTCTTCCCTCCGCCATAATTTGGTTGAGTGCGGAACCGGTCGAGGCCTATTGTCTCAGCACAGTGATTCTGAATCATTGCGCTTTCGGCACTCGTGAAGATATTTTGCGGTGTGGCGCGCGCGCTTTTTTGGTCGCTGATCCGTGCGCGCTCGGCATTGCGAGGTTTTCCCGTGGAGCGGTCTCCCTGGCGAGGAGGGCGCAGTTGTCGATGCGCCGTGAGACATTATCGGGCGATCACGACGATCTCGGCCGTGCCGAGCCAACTGGTAAGCTTCCGGGCACAAGAGAACCCCAAACCTCTCAGCGGTCTGTGATGCTCCGCGTTCAGCCTGAGACGGTGCAACGGAGTGATCTTATCAGGCCGTAGCAGCGCTGCTCGCGAGGTGACCATCGAGAAACAGGCGCGGCTGAGAGCGTGCTCCGGATAGAAGCCGGCGTACTTCACGATCAGCACGACCGGCTTGTCATCCGATGGCCAGCGGCCCTCTAGCCAAGACGATACAAGCCGACATCCTCGAGCATGCAGGCGCTGAACTTGTCGCAATCGTCAAACATCTTGTTGCGCTTGGCGCCGCAGCTGATTTGGTGTCCCGGCGGCGAAGCCGCGGGCTGAAGAGCTATCGGGCGAGTCCATCGGGTTCTCGCAACAGATCCAAGCATCCATCGATGCGTATGTTGCAGATCGCAGCGCAAGCACAGAATGATCTAGACCAGCCCAGCCGCATAGAGTGCTTTTGCGACCGACTCGAAATATTGCGAAGGAACCGGGTTCCCAAGCCTGGCTTTGCCGAGCAGTTGACGCGCCAAAACATCATCATCCACAATGTTGAGGCGCAGCGCGCGCGCTTCACGAAGCAGCTGTGAAGCAACTTCACCCTCGCCACGGCAGACCAAGACGGGCACGCCGGTTTCGCCGCGAACATAGCGTAGCCCAATCAATGTTGCCGATCCCCGCAATATCAACGTGGCCCGACTGATGCCGAGCGGAGCCTCGTTGGCGGACTCTTGCTGCAGACGCCGGTGCTCTCGCCTCACTTGCGGACTGCCTTGCTGTTCCTTGTTCTCCCGCTTGGCCTCCGTTTCCGTCATGCGCATATCCTGCATAAACAACCAGCGCTGGATTAGAAGGTCAGCCAATCCGCCGACCAGAAACGCCCCAGCGGCAATCCCTATCAGCAGTTTAACCTCGGTGAAGACGACGCCAAGACAGCCCATGCCGCAAACTGGCAGGTACACCAGCGCTTTCCAGCTCGCGGTCACGACTAGAAAGAAGGCCGCACCAAGCAAGACCACCTTAGCCAGGGTCTTGCCAAGCTCAATGGCCGAGCGTTTTGAGGCGATGCGTTTCAAGCCTTTGATTGGATCCAGTTTCTCGAGCTTCGGTTGGAGCGGCTCCGATGCAAACATAAAGCCGCCATTGGCCAGAACATTGGCCAGAAGGGCTGCTGTCACGGCAGCAGCGAGCAACGGAGCAACAGTGGCAATCGAGAGTTCTAGTAATCCGCTGAGTGCCTGCGGCACCGCGTTTGTGAACGGGTGCTCCTGCAGCTTGTCGACCAGGCGAACCGTCTCCTGCCACTTGTCCTCGATCGCACCCGCTCGCCACCACAGGCAGCCGAAACCGGCACAGGCGCTGACGCCGCTCACAAGATCGGAGCTGCGCGCGCTCTGCCCCTTCTTGCGCGCATCGCGCAGCTTCTTGGGCGTCGGAGGTAGCTTTTTCTCCTCGCTCGTAGAGCTCATTTCAACAGCTTCTTCAGATACCCGAGCATGTTGTTCGAGGTCAGGATTTCAGCTCCGGCGTATTCAAGCAGATAGACGGTATAGCTGACCATGATGACCCCGAATGCAACATTCTTAATCATCGGGGAGAGATCGTTCATCTTGAGCTGAGGTGCAAAGCGGCCGAGCATCATAATTGAGACATCGACCAGCAGCAGCAGGGCCAGCACCGGACCGGCGACTAACAAGGTCGTCATCATGATACGGTCGAGAAGGGCGAGACACTCCATGGCCCCCTGCGCTGTCACGGCAGGCAGAAACTGATAGACCGGCCACACCAGGTAGCTGCCATAAAGGCCGCTTACCATGGTTTGCAGCCCGCCGAGCAGAACGAAGATCGTAACTGCCGTAACTCCGAGAAAAAGCCCGGTACCGGACGCTTGGCTGTGCGTCGCGGGATCCTCCCCCGCAACTTGGCTTGAAATTCCTCGCTGGGTATCGATGATGTCGCCGACTGCCTGTATGCTCCATAGTGGAATACTGAGCAGAATGCCGAGCACAAGACCGACGAACACCTCCTTCAAGCCAAGCATGGTAACGCTAACCAGCCGCGTGTTTGGGTCAAGGGTCTGCAGACCGAGCTTGATCTGAGCGAGGCAAGGCAGGCCGATCGCAATCGTCAGGCTTCCTCGAATGAGGCCGCTGATACGCGGCCGGGTGAAGACGGGAAGCACCGGCGTGATGCCGAGGGCGCGCGCCGCACTCAGGCCGGTTGCGGCGACGAATTCGATCGTGCCCTGAACGAGAGCTTGCGCCTCTGCGGGTGACAGGCCAGCCATTCAAGCTCTGCTAATATCTTGCGGTGAGTGCTGGAAACTCGCTGAAGATGTGCTCGGCCTGATCGATCAGTGGAGCGCTGAGTACAGAAGAAAACCCGGCGAGCACGGCGACGACGACCAGAAGCTTGACGGTCAGTGGCAGGGTTTGATCCTGGAGCTGAGTTGCCGCCTGGATGAGGCCAATGATCAGTCCGGAGATGAGAGCTGCGAGCAGCGGCGGCAGAACCCAGATCATGAAGAGCACGAGCGATTGGCTGAGGTGCGTAAGGATGTTGGCTTCGTTCATGGTCAACCTCCTGGAGTCGAGTAGCTTAGTACCAGCCCGTGCATGAGACGTGACCAGCCGTCGATAGTGACGAACAAAAATAGCTTGAAAGGGACAGATATCACCGTGGGAGACACCATCGACATACCCATGGCCATTAAAATCGTCGTGACGATCAGATCGATCGTGATGAAGGGAAGATAGAGAAGAAAGCCGATTTCGAACCCACGCTTGAGTTCGGAAATCAAAAACGATGGAACAAGAATTGAGAAATCATCTGCCGTTACGCTGCCGCGCATCTCCTCCGACCAGACATGTTCGGTGGACGACAGGAAGAAGCGGCGCTGCTCGTCATTGGTGAATTTCTTCAGATGAGCACGCAGCGGCTCCTGTCCCTCTTTGGCGGCCGTCACCCAGTCATCGAAACTCTGGTAGCGAAGTTGCGGATCGGTAAGGCGGTTATACGTCTGCTCGAAGACCGGAGCGCTGATGAAGACGGTCAGGATCAGTGCCGCTCCGTATAGGACGATGTTCGGCGGGATCGATTGAGTCCCAAGCGCATTGCGCACGAGGAATAGAACAACCGAGACCTTGATAAAGGCGGTCGTTGTGACGACAACGAAGGCCAGGAGGCCAAGGCCGACGGTTATCGCAAGAAGCGCAAGGATGCTGGGTTGAATCTCAGTCATTAAGCGCCAACCTGCCGCGCAACCTGACGGCCAGCTCGTCGCCGATCCGCACGATGTCGCCCCGGCCGATACGTTGGCCGTTGGCAACGATATCGACCGGCCCATCAAGAGGCCGGCCAAGTTCGAACACGTGGCCTTCGTTGATGGTTCGTAAGGTTCCCAACGGCATCGGCCAGCGGCCACATTCGAATACGAGTGTGATCTCGATGCTGTCGATATCCGCATCTGACGGGGGCTGCTGTTGCAACGGGCTTTGGGGCATCACATCTTCACTTTTTAGGGGGTTGGATCGCAGGCGGAATGGGCCTCGCAGCACCAGCCTGTCGCCGCCGACCTCTGCAGGGGCCCACAATCGGTCTGCAGCGAGAATGATCTGGCCTTGCGCGAGTGGAATTGCGTCCGGGAGCAGCGCGTCGCCTTGCTCTGCTTGGCGAAGAACGCCGATCGCGACGCGGAGCGAACCGATATGGCCTGCAACGATGACGGGGAACTCCGAAAGCAGCCTGGCCGTCTGTCGCGGTAATCGGCCGAGCAGTTCGCCGAGGACCGTGAAAGCCAGCGGAACGGGACCGTCGAGTGGCGAGAATAGAAGCATCCGAGCCTTGCTGGCGAGCTCACCATAGGCGATGTCAAGTTCAAGATAAGGCCTCGTGCTCCGCGCTTCCTCGGTGCGAACAAGCCGCAAATTCCGCTGCGTCATTCTTTCCAGCGAAGCAAGCAAGGGTTCAAGCGCAAGTTCCAGGACCAGCGAACGTGTCGGCTCAGAAGGCAAGGTAAGCCCATCCTGCACGGTCCCGACCAGCGCTTCCACAAGCTTACCTGGCAAGGACAGGATCAAGGTTTCTCCCTCTACTTCGAAGACGCAGTCAAGCATCGACGTCGCAGCCGGCTCCGCCTGCCAGACGGTTCGGCTCACGCGCACAGAGAGCGGCTTCTCGCCGAGGATACCTTGTACATGCGCACGCAACGCTGCGACCTCGTTAAGCCACGAGGCTACGGCGCGCGAGAGGATCAGCGCCGGCATGAAGGCTGCGGGCTCAACCGGCCGATATGCTGCCGGTGCGGCTTCCGCGCCGCAGGCCGCTAGCTCGCGCGGGAGAGGATCTGCGATCATGCTGGCTCACCTCCCGTCTGCCCTGATGGGCCTCGCCGGTAACGGAGCAAGACTTCATCATCGGCTTCGATTTCGGCGGCGGCTTCGAAATGAGCATTCGTGATGCGCCGAACGTCCTGATCGATCTCACGCCATTTCTGGCTCGCCGCTGAACGCCTGGTCCAAACAGCCCGCGCCTCGAGAACCGCGGCCTCAGCTTGCTCTTGAGCAGCACGGGCCTTGTCAAGAACGCGCTGCGCCGCTGTGATCTCTTCTGTGAGTCGCCCGATGATGAGATGGTAGCGCCGCTGCAGTTCGAACACAGATATCGCATCGGCTGCGAGCATCTCCCGATAGAGCTCCGCCTCAACCTTTGCGCGGCGCTCTTCGGCAAGTGCAAGGTGGTCGCAAGCTTGTTGGACAGCTTGGGTCGCGAGGTGGTGCTTGGCTTCCATGTCAGACAATTCACGAACGGCGCTTCGCTCCCGCATGTCCTTTACGAGCCGCAGCTTTGAGGCGTGAGCGGGACTTAGGCGGTCAAACGCGACATCCATGCGACCGTCTCCTCAAAGCTGGACGCCTCACCCTGTCCCTGGCGCAGAAAGGCCCGCAGCTGCTCGATCGAGGCGATCGCCCGATCGGTCAACGGATCAGAGCCTTGCTTGTATTCACCCACCTTGATCAAGAACTCGGCCTCGGCGTAGCGTGAGAGCAGATCACGGAAGAAGGATGCCGCCTTGCGATGTGGCACGGACACGATCGCGTCCATGACGCGGCTGCGGCTCGACAGCACATCGATAGCCGGAAAATGCTCCCGAGAGGCCAGCGCGCGGGAGAGAATGATGTGGCCATCAAGGATGCCGCGTGATTCTTCCGCTATTGGATCACCCGTGCCATCACCTTCGACAAGCACGGTATAGAAGGCCGTAATGGAGCCTTGCTCGCCCATGCCGGCGCGCTCCAACAAGCCCGGCAACAGCGCAAAAACGGATGGCGGAAATCCGCGCCGCGTCGGCGGCTCTCCTGCGGCAAGGCCGATTTCACGCATAGCGCGGCTAAAGCGCGTCAGAGAATCCATCATCAGAACGACGCGAAGGCCCTGATCACGAAAATATTCGGCCAGTGCTGTCGCCATGTGGGCGCATTGGGCCCGCTCCATCGCCGAACGGTCGGAGGTCTCCACCACAACCACGGAACGGTGAAGGGCTTCACCAAGATGACGTTCAATGAATTCGCGCACCTCTCGACCGCGCTCGCCGATCAGCGCAACGATAGTGACGTCGGCCGACGCGCCTCTTACGATTTGCGACATCAGCGTCGACTTGCCGCAACCGGCATCACCATAGATTCCGATCCGCTGACCTTCGCCGCATGTCAAAAGACCATCAAGGACACGGACGCCGAGCGGAAACGGTAGTTCAATCCCGCGCCGCTTCATCGGATTGGGTGCCCTGCCGCGCAGCGGTCTGGCTTCGGCGACTTTTATCGGGCCCTTGCCATCGAGCGGTCGTCCAAAACTGTCGATGACGCGGCCGAGCAAATCGGGGCCCACAGCCACTTCCTGCATTCGCCCAGTCGTTACCACCTCCGCGCGATTGGACAGCCCCACCATGTCCCCGATGGGCGTGAGTAACACCCCGTCCGGCAACAGACCGATCACCTCGGCCTCGAGCGACCATCCGCTGCGAGGATCCTGCAACAAGCATAGTTCACCGACCCGGGCCTCCGGCAAGACGGCGTGTAGCAGCGTGCCCACGGCCCGCGTAATCCGGCCGCGGACAGCGCGTGTATCGATGTTCTTGGCTGAAGATCTCAGGGACGAGAGTGCGGCCTTTACAGTTCCTTCTGCGGCCGCGGCATGATAGATTGATCGTTGCACGGTCACGATTCAGCTTCCTCTGACAAGCCAAAGCCGAGACGCAGCGCGCGCAGCTGCGCTGCAAGTCCAAGATCGACATTGCCAAACTCGCTCCACAAGACACATTGATCCGCGCTCAGCGCCGGATCCGTCTCGATCCTGACCTTCGGACGGCCCTCAATTCCGTCATAGTCCTTGAACTCACTGGCTAGCTGGTCGGCTTTCAGTGGGGATACGTGAAGACAAACCTCCGTGTTCTTATATCTTTGCTCGATGGCATGACGAACGCACTGGACCAGCATCTCGCCCGGATCAAACGCGCCAAGCAGATCGCGAACGATCTCAAAGACCACTTGCGGCAATTCCCGCTCCAGAACCGCCTTGCGCTGGGCCAGTTCACAAGTCGCCTGCGCAATAAGCCGAGCCATTTCCTCTGCGCCAGCCTTTGCGCCCTCGGCGCGGCCCCGCGCCCGTTCCCGCTCATAAGCCTGGCGTGCCCACCGGCGCACCCGCTGCAGATGCCGCTCGGCAGCGGCACGCGCCCGTACGGCATCGTGCCAGATCTCAAGCTGCGCAGCTGTTATCAGCGGTCCAACAGGCCGGATCTGCGGGGACGCGGTTGATCCTAGGGCATCGGCTGTCATGCTCCAGCATCCTCTGTACGCAAATGAGCCAAGACGAGGGAAATCAGCGGGCCCGCTGCGCTACGGTGCTCAGCAATTGGACTCTCGGCGGCCGTCCCCACGGGCAAGCGTAGAAGCACGCGGAAACGACTAAGGGAGGAAGTCTGTTCGAGCCAGGCGCCGAGACAAGCATGCCCGTCATATTCGATCTGTCGCGACAATTGCTCTGGATCGAGGATTGGGGTCGTTGCCACGGCGCTTGACAAATGTCGAACAGCGAAAACGTGCGCTTCGGCACCGATCAACTCTACCAATAAGGGTAGATCGTGCCTGGAAACCAGCTTGAGGATGGAGCGTGCATGCCAGATGCTGCCCGCGAGCAGCGCAGCCCGCCGCGGGTCATGCCCGAAGAGAACATCTTCGTTCCAGTCGGCGCAACTAGCCTCCACCATGCTGCCCAGCAGCAGTTCGGCGAGCCTTGGCTGCAGCCTGGCACTCTGCTGTAGCCGAGCCAACGTGGAAGGCGAAAGCAGCGGGTCAAGAAACGCAGCAAAACGGCCGGGATCGACCGAGGCAGCAAGCTCGCGCAGCCGATCGGCTGCAAGCGTGACCGAAGGATTGGTTCTTGTGGTCGTGGTTGACATTAGGGCCGACATGAGCGCCAGACTATGACGCATCAGCAATCATCTTTTTGCCCGCCGCTTGGTCAGCAGGCACACGCGAGCGCCCACCGAATATGCTCAGCTTACGTGATGATTGTCCGAACTGACGCATACGCGGGCCCAGCAATACGCAAGATACGATGCCCAATACCGCTCCGGCGCCTCCCACAGCAAGCGCAAGTAACGGCGCTGAGCCGGCTCTTGCTGATTGAGCCGTAGGGACTGCCGGCGCGGCAGGCTGTTCGATTGGAGTGCGCTCGACCGGCACGAAGACGACCGCGACCTTGTCGTAGGACAGTCCTTCAATGCTGTTTGCGACGAGCATCTTGATCTGCGGCAACAGTGCCGAGAGCTTCGCGCTGGAGCCATGGCGAATGAAGACCGAGGCTGAGGACGGGGTCGCATCTTGCCGCAACAAGTCGTTCCTCGGCAGAACCACGTGGACGCGCGCTGAAAGGACGCCATCTATATCGCTAATCGTGCGCGACAATTCTTCGCTTAGAGCATAAACGTAACGTGCCCGCTCCTCGATCGGCGAGGCGACGAGGCCCGATCCCTTGAACACCTCGCCGAGATTTTTGAAGGATTGGCGCGGCAGCCCCTCAATATTGAGCAGGTCAATCGAATAAGCGAGCTGCTTTTCTTCCACCTGGATTGTACTGGTTCCGTCCTTGGCGACAACACGGACAGCATCAACGCCCTTGCCAAGGAGAAGCGCGAGCATCTCATTAGCCTCGCGCTCCTGAATTTTGGTGTATAGATCAGCCTTACAACCGATCAGCGAGAAGAGAAGGGGCATAGCAAAACACATGCGAAGCCGCCGCCACGATTGATGGCCGCCGCAGCTACCCCTCTTCAGATCGCTAGTCATCAGCTTACTCAGCCGGCCGATAGCAGCTTGTTTAGCGACGAGCTGACGGCGCTCGTGCCCTTGGAGACGAGGGAAACCTGAATAACATCCCTGTATACGTCTCGCAGATTCGTCATCATCGATTCAAAATCGGTCCCGACCGGCTTAACAGCCGCATGTGCACCAGCGTTATCCGCCTGCAAAAGCGGCTGCGCAGCCGGTCCAGGCTGCACACCAGTCACGGCAGCCGACGCAATCGGCGGAGGAACGGTGCGGCCCTGGTAGATACTGGAGAGGGTTTGGAGGATTCGATCACCCGGCGGACTCGCCAGCACATTCGTGCGCTGAACCTCCAACATCGGCGGAGCCGCTGCGAGCCGGTCCGCGGGCGGGACAGCAGATCCCTGGTTGGAAGCTACTTGCGCCAGGGACTGCTCAAAGCGCGCCTGCTCGCCAGCAACTGCCGGCGAGCAGGCACTGGAGAGACAGTCGGCTGAATTGGGAGGGATCGGCGTTGCACCTAACAACATGGAGTGAGTCATTGTGCTCGTTTGTTGAGACCTAGGCGTTAGCCGATGAACCGATCAAGTTCGTAGGCCGGCGAGCTGACGAAAACCTGACGGAGATCGGTCTGCCTGCGTCATCTAAAGATCACGTTTGGCTTCCAAGCTGGGACGAAACCCCAATCTCTTGATGAGCGGAAGGCGTCCAGGAATGCTCGCGCGATCCACGGTGATACATAGTTTGAAAACAGTTCTTTGTGCCGGCGTTTTCATCTGTGTCGGAATAATGCGCTCGTCTGCTGCATCCCTTTCGCTGCCGTCCGCCCCTTATAGCTACACCGTTCTCGATCAGGATCTTTCCGCGGCGCTGCAGGAGTTCGGAAACAATCTCAATATCAGGGTCAATGTCAGCGCCGACGTCAAGGGCCGGATTCGCGGACGAATGCCGGACCTGCCGCCACGAGAATTCCTTGACCGTTTGACTGCCCTGTACAATCTTCAGTGGTATTACGACGGGCTCGTGCTTTACATCTCCGCCGCCCACGAGGCGCAAAGCCGGCTCATTGTATTGAACCCAATCGGCTTCGATGTGCTCAAGTCCGCGCTCGACGTGCTCAATATCTCGGATGAGCGCTATATCGTGAAACCGGCTCCGGGAGAGGGCCTCATTCTTGCTTCCGGCCCACCCCGATTTGTTGCGCTGGTGGACCAGACCCTTAAAGGCCTTGTGGCGGAAGCGCAGGCCCGGCGCGGTCCCGTCGCCGCCGAGAGGCCACAACACGAGTCGGTTTTGATGTTGTTTCGCGGCTCATCGAGCACGGTCTTCCGGGACGGGCGGCTGGTAGCGTCTCCCGAAACGCCGCACCATGAGGGCATTTTGCGCGAAGCCGGTCCAGGCCAGAAGTAATGATGAAAGCTGCAAGACCGCTCCGAGCGAATCTGGTCCATTCGGCGTCCGCCTATATCATCCGATCGTCAGCTTTTCGAAAGCTAAAATCCCCAGCATGAGCCTGCGAGGTCTGGACGGCTGCCTTGCTTGTGACAGCCCCGATAGATGGATCAGAGACTGGACGCGCCAGGGAAATGGGTGGCGCTGTCTTTGCACGCAGCCCGTTTCATCAAGATCAATGTGGCCTGCGAGCGGATGCTTCCGAGCAAGCTGAGGCTTCGCATAGGCTCGATGCGCGTCATCCGTTGGAAGGAGAAACACGGTGGATTTCAATGCAGTCGCCCCGGCCAATACGAGCCCGGAGCCCGATGCAGCGCGGACGACTACAGATGCAAGCGAATTCGAGCGGCAGCTCAGCGGCGCAGACGCTCCCGCTTTGGCGCAGGGCCTCGCCCATCCCGTGCTGCAGGGTGAGGCTTATTCACCCTATCTGGATGCGGGCCATCCCTACTCTCCATACTTCGAAACCGGGTACCTTTATCCGCCTTACCCAGATTTAGCGCATCCCGATTCGGCAGGCTCAGGTTGGCAGGATAATCTGTATGCCGCGCCTGCAGCCGTCGCCGCGCCAGAGCCGGAAAACGGCGCCCGGCATCTCTCGCCGCAGACCATCGCTCAGGCGATTGAGGGACATCCCGGCTTCGATCAAGATCTGATATGGCAGACTCTGGATGCCGACCCATCGGATGCTGAGCCCCGTCCGGGTGAGCCACAAGCGGGGACCTCGCATGCAGGTCCATCGCGCACCGCCCCTTTTGAGTGTGAGCCGTCGCACGCCGGCCCCTCCCATGCCCAGCCATTGCAGGCGGGACCGTCCCGAGCTAAGTCTTCCGCGGCTCCGCCCGAACTTTCCGAGTTCCGCATGTGGGACGGACATCTCGCCAAGGACTCCTGGGTGTTTACGTCTCAAACAGCCACAGGCGCTCAGATCGACATGCTTGAGCGAAGCAGAGTGAAGCCAAGCCAGCACCACCCGACGACAATCTTTACCATTCTCGGCGTGCCTCATACGGCCGAATGGAGAGAGGAGGACTTCATTCGTCTCACACCCTCGCGAGATCCGGCCCTTTGGCCTCAAGAGGGAGAGCAAGAGCAACCAGTAGAGGCTGAAGATCCACACATCGGCTAACGGCTGCAGCCGAGCAACGGCAGGGCGATCCCCGCGGGGCCGATACCGGCCTTTTCAATGGCAGGACACTTGGTAAGAGGCGACCTTGCAGGTGGGTATTCCGCGGCCACGCTTCTCCTTTCAGGCCATTTCATTCGTGCCAGACCGGCTCGCGCCAGGGCAGCGGCCAAGTCAAAGATCGCGCGAGCTACAAGGTGCACTTCCATCGCGCGCATTTTTTTGGCTCGTATCGTGAGACAAAGGCCAGCTCTCCACCCCAAAGTAGCGGAACGCAGATGTCCATCCGATCCACTGGCTCTCAAACACGTCGGAGCCGGACCTATGTGCGCCGATGTTCGGCAGACAGGCTCCGGCCGAATGATTGCAAGTCCTTTGCGCATCAAATCTCCACGACACGGGACCACCTGAGAACGCACTGAGCGCAGGAATCACAGCATTAATTCAGCCTCTGTCTTCGTCAGCTTCTTGCAAGCTGTCCCTGCTAGCACGACAAGAATAGGTCATCTCGCGGCACCGCCGCTATCTGGTTTTACGACATGGATACAGGCGCAGCCGATATCGCAGCTACGGCGCCAGAAGCTGGCGCAAACAACGATAACGCCGCGAACGGCGGCGACAACTCGCCCGCAGCATTATTACAGCGAGCCTTCGAAAAGGCTCTGGTTGCAGTCGCTACCCAGGTCATAAGCGATACCCAGTCAGATATGGATGACGCTATGAGCGAGCTCGATGATGGGTGAAGGGCCGGATAATCAGACGCGCACAGGGAAGGATCTGCCGGAAGGCAAGCCGGACCGAGAACGATCGGCCGAAGCAGGCGGACTTAGCAATAGCAGCCGCTAGACGCGTCTTAGGTGGTCCTCCAGGCCAGCGGTGCGGCCGGTCGGCAAATCCGATCGCAATTACACTGGGAACTTTGGGAAGGCGCCGCAGCGACTTGCTCACCCGGGCATACCCCATATTTTCGATGAACGTTCCTCAGGAGCGCTCTTTAGCCAGGCCAATAGAGATCAAGCGAAACCGAGCGCTTCCCGCTTGATGATCAATTGCGTCAGCCGGCTATCTTCGATTGGTTCTGCAGCCGCCCGCGAGATCGTGCGCCAGAGAGATCCTCTAAGATTTTCTGTAACATCAGCATCGCTGCGCCCATATCTTCACAACTCCTGGACTGCTGACCCCAGCATCGAGACATGTTGGGGGTGCCCGATCCTGACGTCATAGCGTGTTTGTCGATACGATTGGTGCCCGAGGTCAGAAGGCCCCATCGCGCGATGAGAGCGGCGATCCTGATTGATACGCCGCCGACTTAATATCTTCGTCTCCCTGGCGAACACAAAAAGCGGGCGCTGGCGCCCGCTTCAGTGACTTACTCGATAGGCTGGGATCGCTTCGCAGTACCAGCCGGGCTTACGACCAATTCAAGCATCCGACGGTGTGCCTGGATTCTCATTGCTGTCGATGATCGCCTGGTTCACTTGGCGTCCAGACCGATCGACCCAGCCCGAGCCTGGTTGTTCATAGATCGTCTGTGCACCATCCGAAGTCAGCTGATCAAGCGTACGGCCGGCATTCGACTGTGTCACCTTGAGATTATTTTTACCGTCGAAGCGATCTCCAAGCCCTTCGACGACCATGGCATTGTCGCCGTTGGTGATGGTCAGCTTCGAGGCCATCGTTTTGCCCTTGCCGATATCAACGGTGTCGACCGTAATCTTCGTGCCGTCGTCGAGCTGGAAAGTCATGTTCTTCTTGAAGTCAAAATCGATCTTGCCGTCACCGTTGGCATCGACGTGGGGATCGCCTTTAATCGCCGTGGTCTTGCCTGTTTGACTGTTACGAATGAGCACTGTTCCGTCATTTTCGTCGACCGAGATCGAATACTTATCACCAAGCTTGATCTCAGCCCTACCGTCCCTGACCTCATGCGACCACACTGGCGCCGGCTGAGACGACTGCGCGGGCACCTGGGCGGCCGCAACAGGCACCATCGCAAGAGGCGGCGGAGGAGGAGGAACGAAGAAGACGGGGACCGTAGAGGCAGGCGTCGCGCTCGCATACTGGTAGTTGGCCGGCCCGCGCCCCTGTTCGCCTGCATCGATACTCGCCTGATTCACGGCGCGTCCGGCGCCATCGACCCATCCCTGGCCACTCTCATGGATCGTTTGGGCACCATCGGACGTCAACTCGTCAATGGTCATCCCAGCATTGGACTGCGTCACCCTCAGATTGTTTTTGCCATCCTTGTCGTCGCCGAGCCCCTCGACAACCATCGCGTTGTGACCGTTGGTAATGGTCAGCTTTGAAGAGATGGCCTGACCATTACCGTAGTCGACATTTTTGACAGTAATTTTCGTGCCGTCGTCGAGCTGAAACGTCATATCCTTCTTGAAATCGAAGTCATCCTTCCCGTCTCCGTCGGCATCAACGTGGGGGTCGCCATGAACTACCGTGACATGACCGGTCTGGTTGTTGCGAACCGTCCAAGTACCATCCTTCTCATCGGCCGTAATCGTATACTTGTCCCCGAGGTTGATTGTGGCCTTGCCATCCTTGACCTCATGCGTCCACACCGGATCCACAGCAGGCTCGGAATTCTGATTCAGCTGGCTCATCAGCATGGTGGGAGGAGGAGGCGCCATCATGTACGCCTGGGTCGTAACGACGGTAGGCGTCACGGCGACCGGCACGACACTCCCGACGACAGAACTAACGAGGGCTGGCCCCAACAAGGCGTTGAAAGCGGGAGTGACAACCACGCCTTCTGGCACCAGTCCGTTCATCGAGTCGGGCGCGCCCACCACTGGGAGACCAGCCACGGGAAGATACTGCATTTAGTTCACTCCTGTTGCATAGACGAAATCTGTACAAACCGTGAGCGTTACGCGCACAGTCAATCAAGGCGCGGCGCTTCAGATCTGCACGCCAACGCATCATTAGCTCATTCGAAGGAACGCCACTTCTCTTGCCAGAACAGCCAGCCCTTGCTCCCGCCCCATCGCAGTAACCGCACGAGCACATCACGCTCATTCAATTCACAGAGATAGTAGCCCGAATACCTGTCGAAAAGCTGACGACGATCAGCGAGCGAAGCCGCACTCACTTTGACATCGATCGGATGTCCGAAACGCCCCCTTCGTCGCGAGCTTCAATGCCCTCTTGGCAAGACCCGCCTCGCTCCAGAGGCGCCCCGACGTCTTCACGACAAGTGACGCGACGCCCGCCGGTATTCAGCCAACCATCCCGCCCTCACCGCGCACTCAGCGCTCCTGCCGGTCGTGCCCACATCTGCGAGGAGCGATCGATAGCCTGAACACGTGCGTCAACCAGTTCCCTCAGCATTTCGACTTCGCGAGCCCAGATCTTTTTCACAAGCAGCCCATGTTAGCCAAACGTACCAAGCGAGGGCTGAGACCCGCACGACACGATGACCTCATACCGCTTCCGCGGTCTACCCTGCAGGCCACACGTCTGCGCAGGCTCGGCTAGGTAGAATCATTACTGAACACGAAGCTAAACACCCTGAACCACCCTTAAGCCAAGCCGACGATAGTCGCGGCTAGCAACGCCCGGGCGAGCCGATGATTGCGAGCGGATGCAAGCATGCCGCAAAAGGATCGCGCCACTCGTCTCAACGTTAGGCTCGTCAGCTTTTCGAAAGCTAGCGCCCCTAGCATGAGGCCGCTGAACTCTAGGCGAGCAGTCGTCTATTGAGCGCAACAAGACGAGATAGGAGAATGCGGTGATCGGAGAAATGATCGGAAGCGCTGCCGGCGGATACCTTGGCGGTCCAGCCGGAGCGGCTATTGGCTCGGCACTGGGAGGTACCGTCGACAAGGTCTTTGACAAGGTAGTCCACACCTTAGTGTCCGACGAGAGTCGGCATGATAAGGCCGCAGACAACAAAGACGCCGGCGAAAAGAGCGAGATACAACCCAAGCCCGACACTCTTAGCAAGAGCCTGGAACTGAACCTTGGGCTCAGCACGCTCGGCGGCACGCCCGTGTTCCTTTCCATTCCTGCGATCGTTTCGCCGGCCCGCATCTCGTAACAAATCAGAACCAGGGTTATCCTAAAAGAAAGGTAAATAGACATGGCGGTTGACAATGTTGGCGGAAATGGCGGCGCTGCTGGTGTTCAGCAAAGCGGCGATTCGGGTTTCCAGAACCAGATGGCTGAATTCGAGCGTGTGAGCCAGAAGGTTCAGGCCCAGGCCGTGGCAATGCGCAGAATTACGACCGAACTCTCGTCCGAGAAAAAGGTCGCCGACGAGCGCGTCCAGTAATTCTGCAAGACGGGTGGCTCACCGAGTTGCTACCGTCGCCGCGCCGTGAATGACGAACTCTGGATGAGCCGTACGGCACTGCCGTACGGCTTCTCTCGTTATTCAGGAGATTATCGTGAACGACTCTATTTCGCTCGAGTTCGAGGTGCTTTCGGGGCTCTATACCGGGCTCAAAGGAAAGGCGGCGGGCGGCGACAGCATTGTGGGCAGCGGCCTCGATGCTGACCTGATCTTCGTTGAGCAAGGGCTTGAACCGCATCACCTTCGCATCACCCCGCAGCGCGATTGGATCGAGGTCGAGGCGCTCGCCGCCAATATCGGCATAGACGGTCACGCGAGCATCACTTCAGGTGAGCGCATCAAAGTGCCCCTTCCCGCGGTCGTGCATGCCGGCGCAATCTCCATCCGCTGGTCGACAGAGGATGTCCAGCCAGTTGCTTCGAGCAGGCGGTCCCGCAGCTCGATCGTGACCCTCAGCATGATCTTGCTCAGCTGTGTCGTGATCGGTACCGTCTCAACTGTGTTCGCCCCTGGCGATAGGGCGGTGGCGCCAAGGACTGAGTCATCGCGCGCGGCCGAAATTGCCGCTAAGCCAACCGTGGACCATTTTGATGCGAGAACTGCCGATGAAATGGCCGTATCGCTGCGGCAAGAGATCGAACGAGCGGGCCTTCTTGACGTCAAAATCGGGGGCGGTCCCGGCGTCGTGACCGCGGAAGGCACGATTGCGCCGAACCTCGTCGCCAAATGGAAAGAAATCCAGCAATGGTTCGATCGTCAAACCAATGGCACCCCGACCCTTGTGAATGCTGTCATGGTGAAAGAGGAGAAGATGCCGTCTTCGATTGCCGTCCAAGCCGTCTGGCGTGGAAGCGAACCTTATCTGCTTATTGCCGGGCAGAAGTATTTCGTCGGCGCGCTCTTAAGTAATGGATGGACCGTTGATCGAATTGAGGATGGACGAGTTCTGCTCAGCCGCAACGGCCGATCTGCGGCTTTGCCATACTAAGTTCTCTACCCTGCAAGAAAGAAGGAGAAGGCGATGGCTAGGCTGCCCCAGCACTCCATAGGGCCCGGTACCTCATCGCAGGGATTAGACGCGGGCCAGCACGCAGCGGTCATCGGCTCGCCTCCCTCGCAAGGTGATAAACTCGAAGTCGGAGGCACCCATTCGGATAGCGGCACGAAGCGCGCGTCGTGGCGGGATGCGGTTCCGCATGATCTGCCAATTGACGGTACGAGCGAAGCGGCACTCGAGGTCGATTCCGTCCGCGCCATCTCGCGCGTCACTTTTTTCGAAAGCGAGGCAGGGGCAAGTGAGATAGATCCACGCGCGGTGTTGGCTTCGCTTTATGGTCCCAATCTGTCCCGCGGTTTACTCTCCTTCGTCGTTCCGCGCCTCCGTCATCCGGACGTACTGCGCGCCGACAAGCATGGTGTTCTTCTAGAGCGCTTAACGCGAACGTTGGAGGCGACGCCGGATGACAAGATGGCGCGAGAGTGTTTGGTGATCCTGCAGCAAGAACTTCAGCGGTTATTGATGCTCAGGCAAAATCAAAACAGTTTGATCAAGGGCTAGTCATGGCCGATCCTGATGAATTTCAGCATGTCCCCGCACCCCTGGTTCCAGAAGTCACCAAATCCGACGATATTCTGTCGATCTCCGGGCCGGAGCGCGATCTGCTTTGCGCGCTGTCGTATGTTCATCTCGCGTGCGGGCAGAGCGCACAGAGTCTGGCTCTGTTGCGAATTGCAGCTCGCGAGCACTCCAATGACGTCGGTTTACTCCGCATTTTAGCCTACGCGCTCATCTCCGAGGGCCTTGGCAACGAAGCATTGCATATTCTGGACCGGCTGGACACACTTGATAAGCAACCCTCTTCACGCATGCCGATGACGCTGTTGCGCAGTCACGCCCTGCGGCACGCAGGCCGCATGCCCGAGGCTCGCGAGGTCTTCCAGCGCTATGTGTCACTGCGCGCGAGCATAGCCCTCATCAAAGAGCAATAGGGATCTATCATGGCCAACGTCTTGCGTGACTTCATCGTGCGCGCTCCGGCCCACCCGGATTTCATGGTTGCATTGATGCTGCTTCTGGCGATCGGCATGATGATCATGCCAATCCCAGTCGTCGTGATCGACATGCTAATCGGCTTCAATCTCGGCTTTGCCATATTGCTGCTGATGGTTGCGCTCTATCTCGGCACACCGCTTGATTTTTCGTCCTTGCCGGGCGTCATTCTGATCTCCACCGTATTTCGACTCGCGCTAACGATTGCAACAACACGGCTGATCCTTGCCGAGGGCGACGCCGGTAGCATCATCCACACCTTCGGCGACTTCGTCATTTCGGGGAATATTGCGGTCGGTATCGTCATATTCTTGATCGTGACCATGGTCCAATTCATGGTTCTTGCCAAGGGTGCCGAACGCGTCGCAGAGGTGTCTGCGCGCTTCACGCTTGACGCGCTACCAGGCAAGCAGATGGCGATCGATGCGGAACTACGCAACAGCCACATTGATCAACACGAAGCACGTCGACGGCGCGCCGCGTTGGAGCAAGAGAGTCAACTTCATGGCGCGATGGATGGTGCCATGAAGTTCGTTAAGGGAGACGCGATCGCCGGCCTGATCGTGATCTGTATCAATATGCTGGGTGGAATCAGCATCGGTCTGCTCTCCAAAGGTATGTCGCTCGATGAAGCGCTGCATCACTATACACTTTTGACGATCGGCGATGCGCTCATTTCGCAGATTCCGGCGTTGCTGCTGTCAATTACAGCCGCGACCATTGTCACGCGCGTCAACGGACCCTCCAAGCTCAAACTCGGCGCCGATATCGTTCACCAACTTACCGCAAGTACGCAGGCACTTAGGCTAGCCGCCTGCGTCTTGGTATTCATGGGGCTCGTTCCCGGCTTTCCTTTGCCGCCGTTTGTCGTGCTGGCCGTCCTGTTCGCTGCGGCAAGCTACGTCAAAGTCAGCCCCAAAGGCGACAAACCTGCCGCCAAAATAGGGGCTAGCGCCGCTGCTTCGGCACCGACCCCTGCAGCGGCTCAGAAGCAGACCGCACATGCGGAAGCACTTCCGATCGCGTTGTTCCTTGCACCGAACCTGACGGATTCGATCGACAAAGACGAGTTGGAAGAGAGCATTTTGCGTGTTTCTAGGCTCGTATCGGCGGACCTTGGTATCACAATTCCGCGCATCCCCGCCCAGATTGGCGAGAGCTTGTCCTCGTCGCAATTCCGGTTGGATGTCGATAGTGTGCCAGTTGAGCGCGATGTGATCAATCCTGGCCACCTGGCGCTCAACGACGATGTGGCGAACATCGAATTGAGCGGCATCCCCTTTCAGCAAGACCCTGAAACGAATCAGGTCTGGATCGAAGAACGGCATGCAACGGCTCTCAAGGCCGCCGGAATCGGATATCATCGGCTGAGCGAAGTTCTTGCCTTACGTCTGCATTCCACATTGACGCGATATGCACAGCGCCTGGTGGGTATCCAGGAAACCCGCCAATTGCTTGCCCGGATGGAGCAGGAATATCCTGATCTGGTGAAGGAAGTGCTGCGTACAGCCACCGTCCCTCGGATCGCCGAGGTCCTACGCCGCTTGCTCGATGAGGGCATTCCAATCCGCAATACCCGCTTGCTCCTCGAGGCATTGGCAGAATGGAGCGAGCGCGAGCAAAACGCCGTCCTTCTCACCGAATATGTTCGTGCGACCTTAAAGCGGCAAATTTGCTTTCGGTATGCTAATGCCCATCGCGTCGTCGTCGCCTTTATCATTGAGCGTGAGAGCGAGGAAATCATCCGCGGCGCAGTACGGGAAACGGCCGTCGGTCCATATCTCGTCCTGGACGAATGGCAGAGCGAAAAGCTGCTTGCGCAATTTCGTCGGATCCATGCGACCATCGCGCAAAGTAAGAGTCAGCCTGTCGTCCTGGGTTCGATGGATATCCGGCGTTTTGTGCGCGGTTTTCTGACACGCAACGGGCTCGACCTGCCTGTTCTGTCCTATCAAGATCTCGCCGCGGACTTCACGGTCCAACCGATTGGATCCGTCAAGCTTCCCAAGGCGCCTTCCTCGGGAGCCTCCTAACAACTGCAAGCTAAAAGTGCGCGGCATTTTCTCGTGAGTAGCCTATGAAATTTAACGAAACCAGGTGCCGCCGATATTTGTGCTCCACCAGTTCGACGCCGCGGCCGACTTTTCTTGCGGTGCTGGCTATTGTGCTGCTCGCTGGCTGCGCCAGCCCAGGTAAACATGGTCTTTCACCGCAGCAGACGTCCACATCAGACCTCGCAGACACCAAAGAGATTGACCAAGCCGCGCGCGAGCGCATTTCGCACGCGCTCGGCCGAGATCCTGACGAAGCGGCTCTGCGCGATGCATTGAAGCAACAGCCCAATAACATCGACGCGGCTATCCCTCTTGCGCGAGCCCTGCTGGCACGCAACTGTCCGAATGATGCGCTCGAGGTGCTCGAGGGCGTGTTATTGGCAGCCCCTGGCGACCTGCGCGCATTGAATGCCAAAGCAGTTGTCCTCGATCACGAGGGCCGGCACCAGGAGGCCCAAGAACTGTACCGCCAAGCTCTCGCGGCGGAACCTGCGAACCCGATGCTGCGCAACAATTTCGGACTGTCCCTCGCCCTTGAAGGCAAAACGGAGGCCGGCGATGGCAACCCACCACCGCAGGCGGATGGCCGGAAAGCATTGGCTCGTTCAAGATAAGTGGCGATCAAGGGGGAGGCGGAATAGCAAATTATGATGATAGCTGTCAGCTTGCCGACAGTAAGCTTACTATGAGCGGGGTCTCGATCGGCGCGGCCCTCGTCGACACAAACAGGAGGTATTGCGTTTAAGCACACTTACAATCTATCAAATTGCGAACATGCTTCCGGGTCCGATGAAATGAGAACGAGCGCGACCGACGACTTCTATACGGATAGCCAAAGGTTTTCGGATGTATTCTCTGATCTCAATTTGGTGCCATCGAGCTCATCTTCTGATGCATCTTTGCGAGCAGTTCCGGCATACGCGCTGGTTGACGAGCAGCCGATGGTCGAGATCTCAAGAGCTTCAGTTGAGGACAAGTTGGCAGACTTTTATAGAAGAGACATAGAGGATATTACTGCTAATCCGCAGCGATACTCTCGCTGGATTTCGAAAAAGGCTCAACGCACAGCGGACATGGCGTTTCGCTTCGGCACGAAATGTATTTCGGAGAAAGCGCGCTTTATTCAGCTAGGACAAATGGAAGAACAACGGGGCAATTGGCCCGGGTAAACTGCCTTTGTATCTTGCCGCGACTGAAGACAACAGCGGCAGTGCCAAATGTCCCGAAAGTGTGACAGCGCCGCGAACGATGCGCATGATGATGAGTATGAGTTTATGTAGAGCGCGCGTTTCAGCGTTCTCATATCCCGACATTCTTCAGCTGAATGAGAGCTCGGTCGTTCAGGGTTACCTCTCGGGAATTAGTCAGTCACTTCGCTCTCATCCGAAAAGAAGACGATCTGATCCAGCAGACCTTTGATGGTCTGCCAATCCATGGTCGGTCCCCGCATAGCATCGGCTTGATTTGCGCTCTCATCGAGCTCGCAATCTGACGCAACGCGAGACTTGTTTGCTTCATGAAAGTTGGATGGTGGCAGCGACGGCGTCCATAGCTCCCTATGGCAATACAATGACCACCGCCCGCGCATTCCAGCTGCCCACAAACCTCACGTAAATCAACACTACAAGTGATTGCTCGCATTCTTTGGCAAGCATCATCACACGAGGTTACTCGCTTGATGTTGAAAACGTCTATCAGTTGCAGAACTCTCGCATCGAAGGTTCATCGCCCCTTCTTTCCGCCATGTTCGCAACCAAAGCAGAGACGCGCCGATCGCGCACTTCGCGCGCGGCGATAGCGAGAGTCTCAGGAGATGTTTCTATGGTGAAGCCAGTGGTAATTGTGGTCGGTGCGGACAAGGGAGGAGTCGGCAAGACGACCGTATCACGAACGCTACTGGACTACTTTGGCGTCAATAACGTGCAAACACGCGCGTTCGACACGGAGTCGCCCCGGGGAACGCTGAAGCGCTTTTACCCCGGGATCACTGAGATCGTCGACATGACTGCGACGGCGGACCAGATGAAGATCTTCGATACCTTGAACTCAGGCCTGTCCGTCACTGTCATCGATGCTCGCGCAGGCCTACTGTCCTCTGCGCTGGCTTCTTTGCGCGACATCGGCTTTCTGGACTCAGCACGGTCTGGCCAGGTCACATTTGCCGTGTTCCACATCCTGGGATCATCCATCGCGTCGCTAGACGAGATCGAGGAAACCGCGACTTTCATGAGCGGTGCAAAGTACTACCTGGTCAAGAACTTCATCAACGACACTCAATTCTTCCAGTGGGATCAAGCCACTTATAATTCCTATTTTCATCGCATCAAACATGCGACTGAGTTGACCATCCCGAAGCTTAATGAGATGGCGTATGAGCAGGTGGAAGTCGCGTCCGTCCCATTCGTAGACTTCGTCGCGAACAAGGGACGGAATGATGAACCTGCGAACAACTCCTTCGTGCTGCGCGGCTATGTCCGGCACTGGCTGGCAAATGTCTGGAGCGAATTTGATCGCATCAACTTGACGGAGTTGGCCGGGGCCAAGTCCGCCACCCGGGCCGGCGAGAAGTAGTCGCATATCTGGCGAGCTCAGGTCGGGCCCGCGTACGGAACGAAATTGATCTGCTGGCTATGTTAGCGACCCCCATTTACATCATCTGCTCTCCTAGCCCGCAGGTTGGCAAAACCCTCATCGCTCGCGCCATGAGCGAATTCTTGCTGCTGAAAAACGGCACAGCGCTGTCGTTTGATGTCAACTTGAAAGAGCCGTCATTGCTCGACTACCTCCCCAGCATCACGGAGACCGCGGATGTGATCGACACTTACGGCAAGATGCAGCTGATGGACCCTCTCATCATCCACGATCGTGTAGCCAAGGTAATTGACCTCGGCTTTCACGCCTTCGACGAATTCTTCAAGATGTGCGAGGAGATTGGCTTCATGAAGGAGACAACGCGCTGCTATGTCGCCCCTATCATCCTCTTCGTCGCAGCCGCAGACCGTGTCTCCTTTCGCGCTTATGAAATGCTGCGGCGGCGAATTCCGCCGACGTCGCTGGTCACTGTCCACAATGAATTCGTGCTGCGCTGCGGATTACCCGAGGCGATGGACAGCGAGCGGGTGATTCGCATTTCCGCACTTCCGCTCTTCCTCAAAAGATATATAGACCGGCTTAGCTTTTCCTTCACTGGATATCTACGCAACGAGAAGGACTGGTCCACCGAGCTGCATCAATGGATCCGACGGAATTACAGCATGTTTCGCGATCTTGATTCAAGTGTGACGCTGCGAAAGTCCGCTCGACCGCTGGGGGACGGATATCGATAAGCCTACGTTGCACAATGTCCACTAGAGAGTTCGGCCTGATCGCCATCTATTCGCCCGTGCTCTGAATGGTCGTTGACCCCTGACTTCGATGGCGTTCGCAACGCGAACGCATGGAGTTTTGTACGCGACTCTTCTTGGATCTCCATCTTTACCGCAATCGTCCCCACAGACGGCGCGAGGGGCAATTGACGGTGGCTCATTCGCGAATGCCTCTTTCAAAGAGCACGTCCTCGAAAGGATCGATGACTCTCTTGAGTTTTTGATCGGTTAGGCGGATCGGCGGGGCCTTCCTTCCTTCGGAGGGCGCTCATAGCTCAAGGTCGAATTTCCCGAGCACCTGATGCAAAACCGCAGTTTTGATCTCGCGGGCGATCTCGTGTCTGATCTGGGCGCCGAGGACCCGCTCGGCATCGGCGTCGCCTGTCAGGCCATGCTCGGCCAGTCGCCCACTCAAGCGGGTTTCAAACTGTACGCCCATGGCGTCGACGAGCCGCTCCTGCATTTCAGCATAGACTTGTGGTGCGATGCGCCTCACCGCGCTTTCCCATGGTTGCCAGCGCGCCGCCAAATAGTCCGGAAATTCCGCCGCCTCCTGGTCCCGCACTGATGCCTCGGCCCTGGCCACATCCTCCTGGGTCACACGAGAGACGTTCATGAAGCGCATGTCGGGAGCGATGTGCCCCAGCTCCAGCGCGTCCCGCAGCTGGGTCTGGTAGGCAAGGTAGACCTCGATCTCATCGACGTCGGCGTCGGGATCGGCACGACGTAGCGAGTTGACCCTCTCGCGCGCGATCCCATCAAGCGCTTCCAAGCGAAACATGACGCGGCCGTTCTGGAGCAATTCCCCCAGTCGTCCGTCATAGACGCCGTCCTCGACATCAGCGTTCAGGCGTGCGGTCTGCATGCTGTTCCAGACCAAAGTAATGCGATCTTCGCAGCTCGCGTTCGCTCCCGAAGCCAACTCGAAATACTGCTCGCGCAAACGCGGCCTGACGGCTGCCTGCCGCAGATCTTCGGCAACCGCCTGACGGAACGTCTCGTGACGGTAGTTCACGGTGCCCCGGAGCCTGTCAAGGAAGCGTGCATAGTCCGCGCCCCCCGGCTCATGGGCGAAGTGTTGCCAAGCGGCCACGACCGCGGGCTCGCCCTCGAGCCAGTCCGCGGCAACCTGGTGCATGGACCGCGCCGCAACCTCCAACGTTCCATGCGTGGTGGAGAAGAAAACCTGAGGGCCGGCATAGTGTTCGGCTTGCATCGCTGTGTCCAGGGCAACCTGCACCCAATCGGCGAGCGGATTATTCTCCACATGAATGCTCGACTCACGGCTTAGGCGCGTCAGCAGGGTCTCGGGCACGCTGGTCAGCTGATTGTTGCTTGCGCCGAGCCATAACAGCTGGCGCGGGACGGTCGCAGGCAGGTTGGTCAGCCGGTTGTGGCTGGCGCTAAGCCATTCGAGCCCGGCCGGAAGAGGCTCGGGCAGCTCCGTCAACTGATTGTACTCGACGTTCAGATACTCGAGCCCGGCCGGAAGCCGGGGTAGGTGGGTCAGGCGGTTACCGCGGGCGTCCAACTCCTGAAGCGTTGCTGGAAGGTGTTCGGGCAGGCTTGCCAGCCAATTGTTGTCGACATTCAGGCTGCGCACGCCAGCTAGAATGGGCGCAGACAACGCAGTCAGGAACAGAGATGACAGACCTAGCGGCTCCTCGAGATCACCCGTGCCCCGCCAAGCCCTCGTTCGACTGACCGCCTGCTGCCGATCCTCACGTTGCCCCTGCCCGTCTTCGGCAGCCCAGTCGGCCAGCACCTCCTCCTGCCAGGCAGCCGCCTCGGCAGCGGACACCTGCACGTCCCTCAAGGCCTCTCCCCACTGCGACGCGGTCGGAGAGCCCGGTTCGGAGCTTTCGGAATCGGAGGTTGCGGAAGGAGTACCTGCGCCGAGCTGTTCTGCGTTCATCGATATGGTTCTTCGTTAGCATAATGGAGCGAACGCGCCGGGTCGGCGCATCTTAGAACTGGTAGTCCCCCACGATCGCTGACACTCCACCAGCCGACCGAAACGAGGTGTGATCCCACAATTAGGCTGTCGCGCACGACCGGCGCGAATACGCTTCTGCAAGCGCCCCCCCCAAGCAACTGCAGCAGTGCAGCGAACCAGGCGACATCTCGCCCTTGGATCGGCTGATACCCGTGGATCGGCTGATATCGGAGTCCACCCCGGTCTCGGCTGCGAGATCTGAGCCCTTTGGGCCGAGCCTGCGAGCGAGTAGAGATCTTCATCATATGGAGGCTAGCTGTCGACAAGCTGACGGACAGCGGAGCGACGACAAGACTGATGGCCCCTATCGAGCTCTCAAGCTTAAGCTTGGACCTGCGCGGACGACTAAGCTCGAGCTAGACCGACTCGTGCGTGGAGCGCTGGAATTGTGCAGGACACACGATCGCGGCGCCGTGAAAACGCGAGGATCTGCCGCGATTCATCGTCACACGAGCAGTGTAGGGTGATATTGATTGGCTAAGAGTTGCTACATCGAACTGCTCGCCGCGTCGCGGAAGAACGGCGCAGGAAGTCGCAAGTCCTCGGCTCAACTAATCGGCAGGAATGCAAAGCCGAGGGACGGCCGCTCGAGGACGATCGCCATGCTTGATACTTCAGGGACGAACATCTGTGATGACTTCGATTGATGAAACACTAAGTGAGATCAGATGGCTGCGAGACGAAATCTGGCGCTGCCGTCGGTTGCTTAATGCTGGTCTTCCTGGCGCGGAGCGCAAGCTCGTTGAGAAGCGTCTACTTGAACAGCTTTCTGCCTTTGAAGGGCTCTTGTCGACGGCGTTTCCATTGGCCTTGGGGTCCAAAGTGTATTCTGTCGATAGCACCACGATCGGGCGAAGCGATTCCTCTGAAGCGGTCATCGAGAACGCCGCGATGGAATCGTTACCTTCGGCAAGTCGATCAGCGGCAAACAAACGAGTTTCCTAGCTCAATCTGTTGCCCTGAGGCCGGCGGTCCAGCCGAAGGTAATTCCAAGCTGAGAAATGTAAGAAAACCGTTATGATCTTCTACCTGTCACAACCGACTTCGCCGCCTCCCTAAAATACCTAGTCGCCGGCCACGACACCATAGATTGGCGAGTAGTACAGAATTCCTGCATATGTCCGGACCATTATCTCTACGGCTGTCGCAGATTATCCGCCGGACACTTACAGCGAACCGATAGCCTTCTGACGAATGCCTCGAAGTCGCCGAATGCTGCAGCGCTAAATAAAGCACAAATGCTGCAGGACGAAATCGAAATTCGGGGCGCACTACCACCTCGTAACACGAGTGGGCGCACTGTCTATCGCTAATCGAGGCCGAGCGATTCACGGATCAATCCTCAGATAGTTGAGCTGTACCTCGGCAGGTTGATGCTCCAGCCCGATCGCCTTTCAGCCACCACGCTGGCCGAACCCCAGCGCCAGTCAGTCCGAACATCTCACTATCGTTCGAGTTCGCAAATGCCGCCCTCACTCTCGATGAAGGTCTACGGGACGCCTGTTCAGAGATTCTCTCGGTCCGTCGTTTCCGTCCGCGGCGGTTGGCACCATGCGTCGGCATTCGCGGCGCAAATTTTTGAAATTGTCCTTAAGACAAAAAAAAGCCACGTCAACATCGCTACGGCCTGTAAAGCGGTCACAGAAGCGGATCAGGTCTGGTTTGCACGACGCCAAGACGTCCTCGGCGCGACGATCTCGCGCGCGAGCGTGTGCTGTGAACCACGTCGCTGCGATCGCGATCGCAGCGAGGGCGGCCGCGCAGCGATGCGCGTTGCAAGTCCATCCCATTCGTCGTCCCTGATTCAACACACCTCTCTTAATCCGCATATGCTTCACTACTTTTCTTGCCCCGCGAGGGGATACGTTTACCGGATTGGAGCGCCTCGGCAGCCACTGGCTCGCTGTTCCGCGCCGACGCAATGATTACGGGGCCGAATCATCGTCCCTTAGCGCGCAACACTCATTGCGAAGACCGGCATACAACAGGGACCAGCCGTTTAGCGCTTGTGTGCCGATGTTGGCTCCCGATATCGCGATTTGCTTCGCTATGCCTACAACCTGACGCTACGGTCGATTCAAGCGCTTTAAGAAGCCGGGCACCGCACATCATCTCATATCAGCGCTTTTTTCCAAACGACCGGCTGCCGACCGTCTCCTCTGCTCAGATCGGAAATACACCAATCGGATGGCATGGACTTGTGCATCATTGACGAGTTTTACGGTCGCATATTGGTCAAGCACCATGTCGTGTGCGAGAGGCATCGTATCATCTTCGGGTGACATCTCGTAGCTCCTACATGTGCGGTTGGTGACGCGAACGTCCGAAGTCTTACAATAAGATGCAGCGATCTTAGACGCTGGGTGGATACCGATACAAAGCCTGCCTTGCCACTAGCCGCCCAGATCTTCCTCGAAGCGGCACACGGATTGCTGGGCGAGGATCAGCCAGTTGCCGCGAAGGAAGCGGTGGCGGCGGACCGGGGTTCCAATGAGGCTTATTCGATTCATCCTGATTGATCTGGCTTTGATGCTGCTCGCACCTGAGAGTGCAAACGCCACGATTATGGGGACCGGGGCAAACTTCAAATCGGCTCGCGAAACTGTGGGATGCTTGAGGTCGATTTCCGTCCCCAAGCCGGTATTCAGCCCTGGCGTGATCCGACATCTTTGCCGGCACACCTCTCAAGCCGTGCCATTCGAACATTCAGCAGAAGCCCTCGGCCCACCAAGCAGACTGAGAACCTCGCGCGGCTGGAAAGCCGCTTACCTCTCGATGGCTAGCGCACAGGACAGCGTCCCATTGCCACGCGCCCAGCGGCTCGGAGATGCCCAACAAGACTGAGGTCTTGTCACCGATCTGCGGTCCGCTCTCCCACCTTATGGCCCTCCCGCAAGCTGAAAACAGCGTGCTGGAGCGGAATAGAATGGATCGTCGGAGGCATGGCGATCACTTGGCGATCACCTCCATTGCAGCCACCGGGATCGTGACACAGATGAAACGATACAGCACATGCGCAGGTTCATCAGAGAAGCTAAAAAGGGCTATATTGAAGTTGCCTTCAACGGCTCTCCCGCAGGCATTCCGCTGGATACGCAATTCAGCCTACCCGCCAAAGGTGTCACAGCGATTTTTGGTCCCCCGGGGTGCGGTAAAACTACACTCGCGCGCTGCATCGCTGGCGTGCAGCGTCTACCAAATGGATTCTGTGCGATTGATGGGGAGATTTGGCAGGATGAGACGACGTTTCGACCACCTCATATGCGTCGCGTCGCATATGTCTTCCAGCCACCGATTCTCTCCTCTCAATTGTCTGTACGACGCACCCTTTTATACAACGCGTCAAAATCGGAACCGACACTAATCGATTTTGATGGCGTGGTCGAATTGCTCTCCTTGGCCCCACTGCTCGAGCGTTCGCCATCACATCTTTCCGCGATCGAGCGACAGCGACTTGCCCTTGGCAGCGCGCTGTTAGGCCAGCCTCGGTTACTCTTGCTGGACGATCCACTTCTTGTGCGCGACCGCGCCGCCAAATGCGAGATCTTGCCATTTCTCGAGCGCATGCGGCAAACACTCCCACTGCCAATGATCTTCATAAGCCATGACATGGCCGATATCGAGCGTATTGCCGATCAGCTCGTCATGATGAAAGATGGCGCCGTGACGGGGGCCGGTCCGCTCAATGTCGTTCAGGGCGAGCCGGCGCTTGCCGGGCGCGGCGACGCGGCAGTCTGTCTTGATACGGTGGTCGGCGGTTATGACTGCCGCTATGGGCTGATCATGCTCCGCTTCAAGGCTGCGCGCCTTCGGGTACCTGGAGTGCCGCTTAGACCGGGCGCGCAGCTGCGGCTGCGCATTGCTGCCGACGACGTCAGCATTGCGTGCGAACGCCCGCGCGGAAGCTCTATCCTCAATGTATTTCGAGCACGCATAACAGCCTCCCTGCCGCACGGCGAGGCCGAGGTCACCCTGGTTCTGAGCCTTGAAACCGGCCGTTCTAGCGTGCCGCTCTTGGCACGCATCACGCGCCGCTCCTTTGATGTGCTACGGCTCAGCATTGGAGCGGAAGTATTCGCGGAGGTCGCGCGCGCCGTTCCGCTCGGGCTCCCGAGCGGTTGCTTGCAACGCCCGCCGCATCCGAATGAGAACCTTCGACAGATATGACAAGATGCTTGAAAAATACCAACAAGATCTTGGCCGTAATCTTGATGAAATAGATCCGAATAGCCTCGTGGGCAGTTCTCTACCTTCCAAAAGACGATGTCGATAGGTACTGGCCGAATTCGCTCACGACGTCGCGCAGCAGGGCGTAGGCGTCGGCCGCAGGCGCAGCGACACGCGAGGCGAGAACATGGCGCACACATTGCGCTCGCAATCGACGTTGCGACGGGACAAGATCTAGGTTTCCCAACCACTCGGCGCCGAGCCTCGAGATCGGCAAATTCGCCGAACAACGAGAAGCAGCTGGGTGGGGCCTTCGCGCCGAATTCGTTACGATAACCCGAGGCGTACCAGTCCTAGCAGACGTTTCGAAAACATGCCTTGCCGGCTGGCGAGCCTCACCACGAACGTTGACACGCCGCCGTCGTGTGATCGTCCACTTTTGCAGCAGCAGTGGTTCCATATCTCAAGCGGCGGCGCGCAGCAGCTGCGATTATTGGTCACAACGATACCGGACCACTTGAAGGTGACATTGAGGCTGCCGAGACGTCGGCTCGGAAATCATCCATCGGAATCGCTGGCCATCTCCGGCAACCACCTTTAGCTCGGGCGTTGGCTCCTGGCCACCTCGATGCCCTGCGAACGCGCCGATTGTGGACCTTCGATGGCGAAAGGTCGCAGTTCAACCGGCTTCGTCCGCTAAATGGCCCAAGCCGACGTCAATCCCTAGTCGCCTCTGCAGTGCCATCGGTCGAGAACGAAATTGCTACGGTTCAGGACTGGCTGCCGTGTCCGCGCCAACCGCCCAGCCTGCGCTCTTGTGTCGAGCTCAAAGCCACCGCGATCGTAGGCATTCGTCTGCAGGCGTAGGGAGTGTTTCTCAGGGTGGCCCCAACGCGTTGTGCGAGCGCAGATGCTCCAGGTGACCGTCGGCTTAGCGGGATCGAGGCACCAAGCGCGCGAATATGCCTGTAAACAAGCCGCTGGGCTCATCTTGTCGCGCCCATTCCCGTCCTAAGAAGGGGTGGCATATAGTTTGCTCCACCAGTGAGGTCACGATCCAAAAACCCAAAATGTGTGAGGACAGCATGCTCGGAATTGGAAGTCAGTTGCCGCCGTTCGAAATCACAGGCGTGAAGCCCGGTTTTCAAGCGCACGAACAAGAAGGACAGAGTGCATTTGAGACGCTGACCGAAATGAGCTTTCCGGAAAAATGGAAGATCATCTTCTTCTATCCCAAGGACTTTACCTTCGTCTGCCCGACGGAGATCGCTGAGTTTGCCCGCCTTTCCAAGGAATTCGCTGACCGCGATGCGATTGTACTCGGTGGATCGACCGACAACGAGTTCTGCAAGCTCGCTTGGCGGCGCGCCCATGTCGACCTGCACAATCTACCAATCTGGCAGTTTGCCGACACAAAGGGAATGCTCGTCGATGGTCTTGGTGTGCGTTCGCCCGAAGGGGTTGCCTATCGTTACACCTTCATTGTTGACCCCCAAAACACGATCCAGCACGTCTATGCGACGAATCTCAGCGTGGGGCGCAGTCCTAAGGACACACTCCGCGTCCTGGACGCACTGCAAACGGACGAGCTCTGTCCCTGCAACCGCGAAATCGGCGGCGAAACATTGAAAGTTGCTTGACGCCGCATGTCGTCGATCGAACAATTATACGACAGGATTCCCGATTTTGCGGAGGATGTCAGGCTTAACTTGACCTCCTTGGTGACCGATGAGACGCTTTCGCCGCAACGAAAATACGGGGTGCTGGTGGCGAGCGCGATTGCCACCCGCAATTCAGATCTGATTGCCGCGGCCGAATCTGCGGCCTCCACCGTGATGACACCTGTCGCGATCGCTGCAGCGAAAGCTGCGGCGTCTGTAGTCGTAATGAACAACGTCTACTACCGCTTCGCTCACCTCGCTTCCAACCCGGAATACAAGTCGATGCCGCCGCGGCTGCGTATAGACGTGATCGCCAATCCCGGCGTGGACAAGGCCGATTTCGAGCTCTGGTCGCTTGCTGTCTCCTCCATAAACGGCTGCGGTGTCTGCATCGATGCCCATGAGAAGACACTGAAAGCCGCAGGCGTCAATTCGGAAGCCATCCAGACCGCCGTGCGCTTTGCTGCGATCATACAGTCAGTGGCGATTGCAATCGAGGCCGCTGGGCCTGTCTCCCCTCGGGCAGGAGACTGATCTTTCCTCTGCCATTCGCTCCAGGGCATTGTGGCGCTACTCAGTGGCGCCACAACCAACCCTTTGCGGCTTTCGAACGAGTGTGATATCTGCAAGTCATGCCTTGCGCAGCGTTCCCATGACGCGTGTCTTGCTCAAATATTCCTCGCCACCCAACGGACGGTGAACGCGCCACGGATACGGTGAGATGACGCCTAACGTTGGTCCCACACCTGCCCGGCGACCTTTCATCAACCAAACTTGAACAGAACGCCATATCCGCCACGCGGATGGCTCCATTGGATGTCGCCGGTCGGCTCGGCGATCACGCGGCAGGTACCGCACTCGATGCAGCCGTCAACTGCTATCTCGACTTGGCCGTCATCGTTGAGCTCGTAGCATCGCGCGGGGCAGGCCTTCAAAAGTGCGAGGAGCTGCGGCGATGGCGTCTTATGCGCGCGTATCCTGACGTGAGGATGACCGACGTCGACAAGATAACGGTTGTAATACAGCTTGTCTTCGACGCGCACGGAGGGTTCGACATTCATGCTTTTTCCTTTTTTTGTTGGGCTTCACACTGTTGCGGTCAGCGCCAGGCCCGGGCAAGACGACAAGCATCACCGACCAGACCTGACCATGACCGCGCCTTGACAAAGGATTTCAGGCTCGCCTTCTCCTTCTCAGCCTTGGGCGTACCATCGACGCGCACGAAGTTATGCATCGCCTTGGAGATAAGCTGCGGATAGGTAAGAAAGAAATTTTGGGAGTGGGTATGCAAGAGGGGTGGCAAATCCTTGTACTTCTTCAGATCTTTGATGACGAAGGAGTCGTCCAGCATCTTCTTGTAGACTGACAGATTTTCTGCAGTCATCGGCTTACCGCGCGATTTGATCAGACCGATCGCTTCGGCGGCGATACGGCCGGAGGTCATCGCGAGATTTGAGCCCTCGCGATGAATGGCATTGTTAAGCTGGGCCGCATCGCCCACTACGACCCAGCCTTCCCCATAAAGCTGCGGGATGGATTTGTAACCGCCTTCGGGAATGAGATGTGCCGAATATTCCTTTACTTCCGACCCTGCTATCAGGGGCGCCACAGAGGGGTGCCTCTTGAATTGATCGAGCAGGCCGTACGGCGTTTGGCCCGTGCGCTGGAAGTCGGCGACGAGGCAACCGATGCCGAGCGAAATGCACTCTTTATTGGCGTAGATGAAACCCATCCCAGTCATGCCGCGGGAAATCGTACCGGCAGCCTCGATCACGACGCCTTGATCGCCCTCGAGGTTGAAGCGCGCTTCAATGGTCTCTCGAGGCAAGAAATGCATTTCCTTCACGGCGAGCGCAACGCTATCGGGTGTCGGACGCGCGCGTAGGCCCGCACGCGTGCCGAGCAGGCCATTGACGCCTTCGGCCAGAACGACGACGTCGGCATGTATTTCCCCGTCTCGGCGATCTGTACGAACACCGATGATTCTTTTACGGTCGTCCTGCACGAGCTCTGTGACGGTCGTCTCGCACAGCACGATCGCGCCAGCCTCCCGCACCTTGGAAGAAAACCATTTGTCGAACTGGGCACGTATAATCGTGTAGCGGTTCGGCCGCTCCTCGTTGAAGTCCTCCGAACGGTAGTGCATGCCGACATGGGAACGATCATCCATCATCCAGAAGCGCTGTTCGATCAAGTGACGTTCGAGCGGCGCCTCCTCACGAAACTGGGGGACCAGCTTTTCCACCATGTCGGCATAGAGGATGGCCCCCTGCACATTCTTCGATCCCGGATATTCGCCTCGCTCGAGCTGCAGCACCTTCATACCGTGTTTGGCCATCGTCAATGCCGCCGCATTGCCGGCCATACCGGCTCCGACCACAATCGCATCGAATCTTTCTTCAATCATCAGTATCTCCTCTAGACCGCAATCCTGGCGCGCGAATCTGGCAAAAGCCGCGCTCGAAATGCCGCCGTCAGCGCCGGTAGCAATTGCATGGCATCACTGACGATCGCGAGGTGGGCGAAGTCCAAGATCGGAGCGTTCTTATCAGTATTGACGGCCACGATCAGATCCGCGCCCTCGACGCCAACTCGGTGCTGGATCGCACCGGAAATGCCCGCGGCAATATAGAGTTTCGGCCGGATGGTCTTGCCCGTCTGGCCGATTTGCCGGTCAGGCGTAACCCACCCTTTTTGCACGAGAGGACGCGAGCAGCCATATTCAGCGCCAAGCAGAGTTGCGAGCTCGCGCACCAAGCGAAAATTCTCAGGCGATCCCAGCCCCAGCCCGCCCGCAACCACCACATCGGCATAGGCAAGATTGGACGTTTCTGCATCGCGGTCGGGTAGGAACGACAATACTTTTGTAACTATATCGTCTTCGACAAGGCCGAGCGGATGAACGATGATACGAGCGGGATCGCGCACAACCCGTTCGGGCATCGGCATCACCCGCGGGCGGACAGTGGCCATCTGCGGACGATAATTCAGAGTATAGATTGTGCAGAGCAGCGAGCCGCCAAAGGTTGGACGCGTCGCCGCAAGTGAACCATCGGCGTCCACGTCCAGCGCGGTGCAGTCGGCAGTGAGCCCCGTCGACAGAGTCGTCGCCACGGAACCTGCGAGATCACGGCCGAGCGTCGTCGCACCCAACAGCAATATCTCGGGCTTGTAAGTGTTGACGAGTTCGGTAAGCGCTTTGGTATAGGATTCGTTGCGGTAATCCGACAAAACGTTGTCGCTCACGAGATAGGCTAGATCGGCGCCATAGCAAAAGGCTTCAAGTGCTGCATTACGTGTATGCTGCCCCTCCGGACCGATAACGACGGCCGCAAGATTCACCTTTAGCTTGTCAGCAAGGCCGCGCCCCGCCCCCATGAGCTCCCAGGAAACGGGATGCACTTGGCCACGCTCCAGCTCGACGAAGACCCAGACGTGCTTGTAGGACTTGAAGTGCTCCGGCAGTTCTTTTTTGGCTGCACCGCGCCCGGCCCCGGGTGGCATGGCCTTTCTGCTGACGTTGCTCATAGTCTAAATTCCTCTCAACGATAGGCGCACCCGCGCCACGGTTTGCTTTTTTCGCTCTCGTTAACTGAAGTTCACTTTTGGTCAGCAAGTGGCTGGCTGGTCTGCCCGCTTGTGTGCTCGCACCGGTCGTACAACAACACGTGTCGTCGCAATAGACGTACCCGTTCGGTCGGATTTGGAGAGATCTTGCAAACTGACCCCTTGCGCGCCAGGTTCGACGAGCGCCACCGCGGCTGGCCAGGACGCCGTGCTGATTCCAACCGGCCGCTCCCAGGCCCGGTTGATGAGTCCGTTCGCCACGCCTCCTGCGCTAGCAGTCCGTATGGGCCGATGCTACCGCTCTTCGTGGCGTCGTTTCTATCTCCGAAGAGATGAAGACAAATCCGAGCGGAATCGGGAGCCGATTCGATGCGGATGCTGTGCATACCCGCCACAGGAGCAGCGCGAAGGGGACACTTATTCATTGACCACCATCTCACCGTCGCTACGAAACTGCGACCGCTTCAGAGACCGTTGGGAAGGGACCTGCCGGGATCGTGCGCCTCGATACGACGGCGCAGGGCGGCTCGGCAGGCAGTAACAGCAGCATCATGGCTCCTCCTTCAAAATCATCGCCGACGCTACCATCTGTCGGCATCGATGATCGGATCAGCAGGACATCAGGCAAGTGTCGTACCAGTTGCAAAGACGATTGAAAGTCGGTGGGAAGTAATGGCTTGCGCGACACTCCAAACAGCTGCTGATGTCGTAGTCACGAACAAGACAATTCAGACATGGCCGGGAATGCGACAGTCGTTGCTGGGGTGGTGGCCGCAGAGACTTGCCCCGGAGAATAGAACGCTCGCATTCACGGAGCGCCGCGGCTCCGTCGGGCAGATTTCGTTTACAGTGGAACGCTAAGTCACTTCAACTCGCTCAAAGGGACAAAGGCCGCAGGTTTCCTAGAGTCTGCGACGGCATCCTTCAAAACCTTGAACACTCGCTCCTGGATCGGTGACGATGCTACGAAATCTGCATAGGCCTGTTCCAACATGGCTTTGCATCGAGCTCTGATTTCCAGCTCTGCGGCACCAGCAAATTGCTCCTGGGCGAAGTATTGTCCCATGCGCTTTAGAATGTGAAGGCGCGCGACATCCACGATCTTGGGGTCGTACTCGACCCCAAGCAGCAAAAAAAATTCCTCTGCCGATGCGGCCTTTCCGAGTTGATTCAAGATATCCGCTACTGGTGATGAGTTGGTCATCGAACATTCTCCTTCGGATTAGTTCTAAATAGCGCCCCCACTGAGCGGGTCTGAAATACTAAAGCGACGCGCGCGCGGCTTTCGCGGGGCTATCAATCTGATGAGAACTCGGTGATGGCGCGGAGGGAGTTCTCATCATTGACGACGAGCTCATGTTCGCCCTCCGGAATATCCTAGTACTTAATTCGCCCATTCCCCCTAAGTCCTGATGACCACACAGCTTGGAGCCGGCCTGGATATCGTAGGTTGGGATCACGTATTGATCGTGGCCACCTTTGCTTCGATCGCCACGTCGGGACCGGCTTCCGGCGTCCGCGCACCAGCCCGTGATGGCGAGCGAAAGATCCGCTTTGATGATGGCGTGGATGTAGCGATGTCTTTGTTGCCCATGGACGGTGTTTCCGCCGTAGTCTTTTTGCTCCGCCCCACGCCGGCGGCCGCGCAATCGCCAGCTTCTCCTCGTCGGCGAACGCAACGCCACCTGCCTGCTAGCCAGGGCGTAATGGCGTCTGGTTTACCGCGGTAGATTGGCGCACGGTTGTATTGGACCCAGCCGATTTGGCGACGGTGCTGGCGGCAACCACTTGGAAGCTCCTCATAGATTGAACTGCCGACACTCCAGCAACAAGCATGCCAGCCGGCCGTAACAGTCCACCCATTGAAGAAGCTAACGCCATTTTTTGATCGTCTTCAGCAAATGGATTGTCGCAAATGCGACAGCGCCATGAAACGGAACGCGCCACCCTACGACGGGTTCGTTGCGGCGCACCGGGATCTGAGAATTGTAGCGGAGCACTCGATCCTGCCGCTTTGAACCCATGGCCATCCGCTCGCATCCAAATGGCTTCACCCACGCCCTCCTACCACCGGACGGCCTACAAATCCGGCAAGGCCTTCTCGGATGACGGTGCGGCCGCGGACTCTCCTGGCATTTCCAATATCCGGCCGCTGGCTACATTCGGCCAGGCTGCAGCCTGCAACAGCAAATCGCGCCGGCGTTCGGCCATCCGGCTCTCGCCGCTTTCTTCACCGAAGCAGATGTTGAAGTCGTCACATTGAGTGCACACGGGTGTCGTGCACATCCCAAGGCCTTCATTCTCGCAAAGCATGCGGTAGAAGAAGCGCTTCCAACGCATATTATTGACATTGCGCGCGGCGAGCGGCGCGAAATGCCGGCCCAGCATCAGCGAGAGTTCGCCACGATTGCGCAAACCCAGAGCTTCCCAGAGATGGTCCGGCTCAATGGCGCGGCGCGCGATCATCGCGGCCAGCCAGCGGCCGATATCCCCCTCGGTCGAGCGTTGATTGAGCAACAGATCGCGAAGCATTGCGATCTCCTCGTCGTCTTCCCACCTGAAAGGCGAGGCCTGCTCCGCGGCCTTGATCTCGGTTGAGGGAAAGTACCGCTCCAGCAAGGCCGCCAATTCAGCGCTGGATAGACCAACCTTCTCAAGAAGAGAGCCACCATCCATCGTGGCAGCGGCTAGGATAGACGCCAGAACATGGCGATCGAGATTGCTTTCTATTGCGATATCGGCATCTGCAGGATGCCTACCGGTGAGCAGACGGTAGGTTGCAATTCCCCTATGCGACCGGCTGATAGCGTCAACAGCACAAGCAGCCACGAACGGAAAGACGTGCGGCTCGGACATAACTCCGTGGGTCTTCACAATGCTAGGTTTGTCACGGCGCACGGTGGTTTTGGCGACCGTCTTTTGTCAGGATGCCGGTCTCCCGGGGGAGGGTGAGGGAGACCGGCATCTGTCGCGCGCCTTTCCAAGGCCGCGGCTCGTGGCCCTTACGAGGCTGCGAGTTCGGCGGCAGTCTTGCCGATGACTGATTCATCCACGGGCTTCATAATGCCATGCTCCATCAGCATGTCCTCGAGCTCATCCATAGAGATCGGGGTCGGGATGATGCCTTTGCCGCCATTATTGTGAACCTTGGCCGCGAGCTTCCGATAGTGATCGGCCTGCTTGGAATCCGGTGCATACTCAAGCACCGTCATGCGGCGTAGCTCTGCATGCTGCACCACGTTGTCGCGGGGCACGAAGTAGATCAGCTGAGTCCCTAGCTTCTTGGCCAAGGCTTCCGCCAGTTCAAGTTCCTTGTCGGTCTGTCGCTCGTTGCAGATCAGACCGCCGAGCCGCACCCCACCAGAGTTAGCGTATTTCAAGATCCCCTTGGAAATGTTGTTTGCGGCATACATCGCCATCATTTCACCAGACATCACGATGTAGATCTCCTGCGCCTTGTTCTCGCGGATTGGCATCGCGAAGCCACCGCAAACGACATCGCCAAGCACATCGTATGAGACATAGTCAATGTTCTCGTAGGCGCCGTTCTCTTCCAGGAAATTGATCGACGTGATGACACCACGGCCGGCGCAGCCGACACCTGGCTCTGGACCACCGGACTCCACGCAGCGAATGTCTTTGTAACCGACCTTCATTACGTCCTCGAGCTCTAGGTCCTCCACACTGCCGGCGCTCGCGGCGAGGCTCAAAATCGTGTCTTGAGCCTTGGCGTGTAGAATGAGGCGGGTCGAGTCCGCTTTGGGATCGCACCCTACAATCAGGATTTTCTGACCCAGCTCGGCTAGCGCCGCCAGCGTGTTCTGCGAAGTGGTGGACTTGCCGATACCGCCCTTCCCGTAGAACGCGATTTGTCTTAGTGAAGCCATGTTGCTCTCCATCAACCGATTATCCAAAAGCTCGCGCTTCTCGCGCGAGGTTGTTTCCCTCGCAGAAGCGGGGGCACACGGGTTGAAGGGAAGGAGCGCATCGCTCGCCTTACGCGTCGGCCTGCACTCAGCCCTCACTCAGTGTTGCTGCCGCTTATTAGCAACGGCCGTGCCATCGCTTGATGCGTGGCTTAAGCTTCTGATTACGTTTGCAAAAGCCATCAGCTGGTGCGTGATCGTTGGCCGTTTTGGATCTGACAGAATCTGCGCAGCTGTCGGACATCGAACAAACAACCCCAAACATCAGCGCCAAAAACCGAATTGACTGCACCTATTCCGATGTCTCAGTTGTGGAACGGAACTTGCCGCTCCTCTGACGAGACGGGCGATTTGAGGAGAATGAACACGCCGGTCGGGCTCGAAACCTGGCGGACCCGGGGCGAGGGTTGCAACTACGGTACGGCGCCTGGTGCGCTGATATTGGAGATGATCAGCAGGCATTTGAAATGAGCCGCCGGATGCAGCAGCGCCGTGCCACCCGTTCATCTCACAACGCGTAGATCGGTTTGCCGTGGCGACAATCATCTTCTATCGGAAGCCCGGTTGCGCCACAAATGCGCGTCAGATTCAACCGCCTCAATCCGCGGGCAACGACCTGGTCGTCAAGGACATCCTGACGGAGCGATGGCACGCCGACGAATTGCCCAGCTTCTTCCGCAATATGCCCCTCGAAGCCTGGTTCAACCGAGCCGCGCCGCGTACCAGGTCAGGCGAAGTCACCCTCTATTCTGTTGATGTTGCAAACGCACTCGCACTGATCGTTGGCGATCCGGTCCTGACACGACGACCCCTGATTGACGTAGACGCGGCACGATGTGCTGGGCTCGATTATGAGCTCGTGCTGTCGTTCCTTGGCCGCAAGACTCACGATGAGCTCGATGGATGCTTGCAAGAAACAAACCGCACGCGTTGCCCGCAGACGTAAGGAAACATTGAGCGTTTGCCTTGCCAATAATGACGTGCTCCACTGGCGGCTTGCACGAGTAGTAACAGAGTGGGCCCTTGCAGAGGCGGCCCGCGCAGGTGCCTACTCTGTACGGAGGCATCGCCAATATTGCGCTTGAATGCCGCCCTTCCGCCTTAGCGACGTGAGAGGGTTTTCCGCAGTTGTTGCTTTGTGACGCATGACTTCCGCGCCTTGGATTGGATCAGAGCACCAAGCCGAGAGGCAGCTGCTTCAAGAGCCTTGGCTCAGACGACCTCTTGGATAGACTAAAGATCAGAACAGATCACCACGCTTCGTGGGCGTGATCCTAATGCAACTTACCAAGATGATTGCGCAAGCCGCCGCTCTCATTTTGATCGATATCAAATCCACCGGCAGTCGCAATGTGTGACAGAGACCTTGCGCGGCTTCTCGTGCGACTTTTTGGAATGGAGAATTCGATGAGAGCAAGAACAGTTTTGGCGACAGCATCGGTCCTCGCGCTAGCGACCCCGTTGGCCAGCAACTCGGCACGTAGTGCGGATCTGGCTCCGGCGCCGGTCTACTATACAGCGCCTGCAATTGAACCCCGCAACCCATGGATGATCCGCCTGCGCGTGCTCGGCGTTTTGCCGGATACCGCAGGCAGTTCGGTCAACGTTTCCCGGACGCCATCGCTCTCATCACCAAGTTCTGGGCTTACGATCAGCGATCAAGTCATACCAGAGCTGGACATCACCTATTTCTTCACAAAGAACTTGGCCGCTGAACTCATTCTCGGCGTGACCAGACATCACATCAGCGGCAATGGCGCGCTCACTGGGCTTGATATCGGAAACACCTGGCTGTTGCCGCCTACACTGACCCTGCAATATCACTTCACCGATTTTGGGCAGCTTAAGCCCTATCTCGGCGTTGGCATCAACTACACTGTATTGTTCAACCAATCGGCGGCCAACACGTCGCTCGCCGGTCTTGCCGTCACCGAGCTACACCTCAGAAACCAATTCGGCGCTGCAATCCAATTCGGCTTCGATTACATGCTTGATCGTCACTGGGGCCTCAACTTCGACGTGAAGAAGCTGTGGCTGCGGCCGGAGTACTCGGCGACAATAAACAATGCGATTGCCGTCACCGGCCGCGCAAATATCGATCCATGGCTCGTCAGCGGCGGCGTCGCTTACAAGTTCTGACGAGAGAACGGGGTCATAAAGGAGACTTCGTTTGATCAACTCGGACGCGGCGAGCCCATCGAGCACATCTCCTACTGTCACCGCCCTGTGGCAAGAAGCCGGCTGACGCGTCAATGACGCGTCAGCTCGCAAGAGAGGGATTCATTCGCAGCATTGCGCCCGCTGCGACTTACGGATCGCGCCGCACGCGAGTGACAGTACACAAACATCGACACGGCATATGGTCCTATGCCTGTTTCGTCGCGCGGTGCAGCGGAGCCACTTTACAATTTTGGCTTTATAGAAGCGGTACGCCGCGCCAAGCTCAATGACCTGCTGTCAACGGACTCCTGAGTGCAAGGTGCCCGGTTAACCTCAGACGATCTGAGTTTCCCAACGGCCGGCATGGACGAACAAGCCGTTCATCCTTGCCAGCCAGCGCAAGTGGTCGCAAGCGGCGCCTCTAGCTCCGCTTGAGCACCATCACAAAGCGATCGACACGTTTGCCCTGCTTGAGGTGGGAGTTGACGATCTCGTCAACGTCCTCAGGCGTACTCGCGCGATACCAGACGGCGCCGGAATAGACCACCAGCAAGGGACCAGAGGTGCAAGAGCCAAGGCGGCCCGCTGTCGCGAAGCCAACATCGTTGAGACCTTGCCCTTCGATCGCCTCGCCCATTCGATCCCAGAGACCCTGCGCCGGAGGCGGCGCAACTGCCGTGGGGATGCTTGGCGGACGCTGCGTGTTGCACCCGAAAACATGATTCCGATAGGAGCTGAGGAAGATTAAATTTTTTTCTGAATTCACCCGCCTATGCTCCGATAGACTTCATCTGAAGGGATGAGGTGCGAGCACATGGTCGGCCACAACGTCTAACGATTGAACGCTCCATTGTGCGATGGGATAGGACTGATCCCCACTCGCCTTGCGAAAGCAGCCGGAATGAGAGGGCGCCATGGTCGCTGTGGCCGCTGAAGATGAGCGATCGATACCTTGGCGTCCGAAACCGCTTTCTGATCGATACCAACGTCTACTTCCGTCATCCCGATCTCATTATTCATTCACCACTCACTTGTCATCGAAATTCTCCAAAGCAAGTCGCACACCAGATGTGCAACTTGCGCGTCTCACAATTCGGCGCAGTCGCAACAATGTCGGCGCTTTTCGCCCCTGGCAACGATCCGAGACGGGCCAAAAGCCCGTGGCCTCCGTCAGACTGACGGCGTCGGTCGGACCGGTTCGATCTGCTCGCTCATCAAGGCGCCGACGATCAGTTCGCTGATCCCCTCCCCGCGGATTCCTGCTTGAAGGCATCGACCGCAATCCGGCTCAGCCGAAAAACACCTCGGCCCCGGGCGAGCGGTCGATAGGCCGAGCTCGCACGGCTGTTGAGAACGTCAAACCATTCGTTCGGAGTGAGCCTTGCTGGACGCTCGCTGATTTGTATCACCCGCCCGTTCGGGGCGAAGCGGACGTGGATGATGACTTGTTGAGAGTTCATATTGATTCCCGATTTTGGTCACCAACGATCACGAGCTGGATACCGACCAACTCGATTGTAATGTGCTTGCTTTCGGACATCTTGGCGCCTGCCTCAAGCCGCGCCTTGCATGCCGAGACTTTTCAATGATCGAGCATACCTTCTCCCCACTCGCGTGGAACATTTCTCATGCGGCCCTCTAGGTGCGTTGTCATCGGCGGCATCCAGCACCCTCCTGCATTGGGCGGATCACGATGTCGCTCGGCAACGCCGTACAAACCAGGTTTCCTTGGTCTGATTTCTCATCTCTTCCGCTGTCAAACCTAAACTCACCGCAATAAACGCCTCGTACTTCTTTGTCTTGGATGACGATCATCTCAGTCAATCGCCGCGCCGGCGCCTGCGTTATCGCTTCATCGTCTCGACGATAACATCGATCTACTTGTTTGCGAAACCGGTGTGAAATGGAATCGACATGACGCGATTGACTATCTCATACGCAAGCAGAAAATGGCCATGACCATAGCCGGCGATAGGTTGCGTTGCGCGCATTGGGCATTATCGGCGCCGTTTCAACCCGTGTGCGGCGCTGATCATCAATCATGGCGCAGTGCCCCAATCGCGTGAAGTGCACCTCAACATATCCGGGAGCATGCGATCAGCTTACCTCTGTCACATCAGGCGCAACATAAAGCGACCCGATACCTTCACATGATTGCAGATGCGCCGCGTAACACTGCTCAACCATTCGGCACCCTCTGGGATTTCGTCGGAAAGCTTAAAACTGGACTACGCCATATTCCGCTGGTTCAGAGCTCACCGTCCAACATTCATCTTGGCCAATACGATCCAGGTCGCTCGCTTTCGTTCGGCCGCAATCTGCACGCAGTGGACCGATCAATCGTCGTTCCTCTATCCTTCGGACACGGCGGCGCCTCATTGCCAGAACAGGCGTTCGGGATCCGCATTCAACTCGTCTATTGCTGGAGTCAAGCGGTGATAAAGGCTGTAAAATTCCCAGACTCCTCCCGCGTGATTCTTGTGAAACAGCTTCCAGATCCCGCTCACGGAATCATAAAGAATCAGCGCGACGTCGACCAAATCGCCGTCCTTGTCGATGTTGCGCGAGCAACAGGGACTCTCGATGAGGTAGCCGCCCCTCACTGGCGTCACATTCGGCGAGACGTAGAGATAGCGCTTGCGCGCGCTCAAGCCGTGCTCGATCCGCTTGCGATCAAGCTCATTGGGGTGAGGCACTAGCCCCGTCTTTTCTTTCCTCATCAGTGCGGCATTCATGACGAAACCCTCCCTTCAAAGCGCTCTGATTTTCTTGTTGAAGACCAGCAGATGAGATGCTCCTCACCAGACAACAAGGATCGGCTCATGAGCTTCGTTGTTGAGAGTATCGATGATGGTCTGGAGGGTCGCTTTGGGGACGAGCAAGGCTCCCTCGGGCTCCACATTGGTAGAAGAGCGGTCCTTGATGAGCTCGACTGCGGGTTTGCCCCGCTGGTCCCGCTGATATTTCGTAACACTTTGCTTAGTCATGACTCCTCCGGCAACGGCAAATCGTCGACTTCCTCGCAGGCATCTACTGGCTCTAGCTCCGTACGTTTCATGCCAACGCGGCGGCCGCTTTCAGAAAACTCTACACCGTAGATGTAGAATTGCTGTAAGAACGTACCGATCGAGACAACGTAACCCACCTCCCCCTTCTTGACTAAGACGTCGCCAATCTCCTTACCGGGATAGGTGCCATCATTGCGAATGGTGCGATTGGCTCGAAGCTTCTGGCCAAAGCTGAAGACGGGCGGGTCGCTTAGCTCGACGACGTCGCTGTCGCGAAGAATGCTGTTCATATACCGCTCCTCATGCATTGCTCGCTCTAGAGATGCAGGAAGTCCGCATGGCCCCCCTGGCGACATTCTGCATCACTTGGTGCCCGCGCGCGATACCGTCACTCACATCCACGATGTGAGCGCGGCCTGGAACGCCGCTCTCGCCATTACGAAACGCCCTCGAACCGCCGAAATGCCGCCAAGCCATGCGGCCGACCAGCAACAGCACTATCGCAGGGAGATCCAGAGCAGTCGCCGTCCATAAGGGAGAGCGAACGTCGGCACCTGCGATCCAACGGGCGGCGCTTGCGAAGTATTCAACACCAGGTCTTGGCATGCCGTTCACGAGGGCTCACGCTTTAGACTGGCGCTTGGTAGCGAGGCAACGACGTATCAACCACGCAGGTACCGTCGACCGGACAGGCGGCCGCACATTGCGGCTCGTCAAAATGGCCAACACATTCGGTGCATTTTTCCGCTTCAATGACAAAGCTTCCCCCCCTCTCTGAGATCGCAACGTTCGGGCATAAAGGTTCGCAGGCGGAGCAGCCCGTACACTGCGAAGCGATGATTTTGAACGGCACATATTTCTCCTTACGCCGCAGAGATCCGATCTCCCAGCCGACACGCAGGCTCGCCGCGCTGTACGTGCTGGATCTCCCCGCGCTTCACTTTGTCGAGATAGGCTCTGAACCAAGCGATCGCCGACTTCTCAATGAACTCGTGAGCGAATTGGTCAACTGGCTCGATCCCCGCCTTGATCAGATTGCTTTTCGGGCAGCCGCCGATCTTAGCCACGAAGACCGCATGGCAGTCACGGATGTCGTGCAAAATCGCGGATAATCTATCTTCCTCGCCGTAACCGCCCTGGCAGTAACCTTCCACACGGCGTAGACCGACGAACTTGGCGCCGGATGTGGAAAGCTCGTACATTTGAAATTCCTTTGCATGTCCAAAGTGCTCGTCGATCAACCCGGAGCCCTTGGTTGCAACCGCCACCAGAAGAGTGATCGCGCCCATCTCTCCGGAAAGTTCCGCAAGCTCCTTTTGGCCGGCGGCGACTTTGCAAAGGCGCTCATTCTCTACCTTTTCCTGATAAGCCTTGCGCATGGCTAAGTCATATTGGACGTCCATTTTCATCACCCGATCATTGGTGAACTCTGCGCTGCGATCCTCGCCGAGTAGACCGACCGCATCTGCGCGGCACTGGCGGCAATGCCGCATGATGTTTATTTGCCCTTCACATGCGTCTTGCAGCGCCTTCAATTCTTGCGTCGTCGGACCGCGCTGACCGTTGAGCCCAAATGCCGTTCCGTGCTCGGGCGCGGAGATCAGCGGCATGATATTGTGAAGGAAGGCACCGCGCGACGTGACCTCCTTATTAACCTCGACCAGGTGGCCATCATTGATGTTGGGGATCATCACCGAGTTAATCTTGCACAGAATGCCGCGTTCGCTAAGCATCTCGAGGCCTTGCAGTTGGCGATGGGTGAGTATCCTTGCCGCCTCGATGCCGGTATATCGCTTGTGGTTGAAGAAGATCCACGGATAGATCTTGGCTCCAATTTCCGGATCGACCATGTTGATCGTGATGGTGACGTGGTCAATTTTCGCCTTGACGATGGTATCGACATAGTCCGGCAGTGCGAGTCCGTTGGTTGAGAGACACAGCTTGATGTCGGGAGCAGCCTGGCTGACCAGCTCGAACGTTTTAAACGTCTTTGCCGGATTGGCCAGGGCATCGCCCGGACCAGCGATGCCAAGGACTGTCATCTGCGGAATGGCCGTCGCCACCGCGATCACTTTTCTCGCCGCCTGCTCAGGGGTGAGTTTCTCGCTCACCACACCGGGACGCGATTCATTGGCGCAGTCGTATTTTCGATTGCAGTAGTTACACTGGATGTTGCAAGCAGGCGCGACCGCGACATGCATGCGAGCGTAATGATGGTGCGCATCTTCGCTATAGCAGGGGTGGGTTTTGACCTTTTCCCAAATCCCGATCGGCAGATCGCCTTGGCTGTCCTGCGAACCGCAGCTCGCCCGCCCGGTGTTGGCCGAAGCGCGGCAGCCGCTATGCTCGGTGATGGGCTGCATGATGTTTTCACCATTCGCTGCAACTTTGATATACTTTCCGCGTCCCACGACCGCGTTCATTCCCATTCTCTCTGCAAGCATCATCGCCCCAGGTCATTCTTGAGCGCGCTTCAAGAAGCTGCGTAGCAACTTGCATGCCATGGCGAGGAAGTACGATTGCAACCGTAGTCCAACGAGTTATAACGACGATAGCGTTGGCGCTTTCAAGAACAGCAATGATAAGCCTGTCGGCCAAGCGACAGACGCGTCGCCTTTCTCACTCAGAGCTCTATCGCTTGCGCATTCACTCTCGCCCTGGACGAGCCCGCATGCGGCTTCATCTAAACGGGCCTTCACGCGCTGCCGCTTCCAATTTGGCGGATCCGGACTGGGGTCCGGACTCATAAGGCTAGTAGTGGCCGACACGCGTCCTACTATGACGGGCAGCAATGAGGATCAAAAATGATAGTGCGATCACCTCGGCCCAACTGGCCGAGCGTTGTCTGCGCCATCCATGCCGTCGCGGCGGGCTCATGTTTGCTAATCTTGATATGCTGCGCCGACAGCCATTCTTTTCCCAAATTCCCCCGGGGCAGGGCCAACCTGCCGGCAAAGGAAGCCAACCGACGCCTCTGGGTGCGCTCAGCACATCGCATTTGGATAAGCCCGTCACACCGGGACGAGATAGATGACAATGCTTCCGGTTTCCAGGCGGGCGCCAGGGTCCACGAGAGTTATCTTCGCAACCACCGCATCGAAAGCCGATATCCGTGAGTGTCTTTCACGGATCGTCGCCGCTCTCATCCCGCTTCTTCGCGTCGATTGTGATCGGTAACCGTGTGTCGCTCGCCATCTCGGGCAAATCGAGCACCCAGCCGTTAGCTACTTTGATCCAGCCTCCCCATAGTGTTTCGTACTCCGAGGCCACGATTGGCTCTTCGAGATCCTTTTTTGGCACGTAGATCGACAGGCCCGCGTCCGGAGAGCGGCGGATCATGATTTTCACGAGGTCTACTCCCCGACAGTGACGCTGGAGACGGCGCGCATGCGAGCCACGATATCTGACATTGTGCGCACGACTTCATCGACTTCAGCGACGGTGGTTTCACGCGAAAGAGAAAAGCGAATGGCGCCGTGCATCCGCCACGCAGGCACCTGCATGGCACGCAGAACATGCGATGGCTGCATTGAGCCCGCACTGCAGGCTGATCCGAGCGACACGGCGATGCCCGCCCGGTTGAGACGGTGGGCAATGCCTTCGCCCTTGAGATTGTCGAAGGCAATATTGGTCGTGTTGGCCAACCGATTGCTGATGTCGCCGAGCACAGCGCAATCGCCATTGCGTAAAATTCCCTGCTCAAGGCGGTCACGTAACGCGCCAATGCGGACCCGCTCGGGTTCAAGCCGCTCCGCCGCAAGCTCGGCAGCTTTTCCCAGGCCGACGATTCCGGGAATATTCTCGGTCCCGGCGCGTCGCCCTCGTTCCTGTGATCCGCCGCAGATCAGCGGCTGGAATTTTGTCCCTTTGCGCAAATATAACGCGCCGACCCCCTTGGGGCCGTGCAGTTTGTGCGCGGATAGCGACAACATGTCGATCGCGCTGTCCTTTAGGTTTAAGCGCACCTTACCAATCGCCTGGACCGCATCCGTGTGAAACAGCGCACCCGCCTCACGGGTCAACCCGGCCAGAAACTCCACAGGAAACATCGTTCCGGTCTCGTTATTGGCCCACATAACCGAGGCAATCGCTGTTCGTGGCCCAATCGCGCAGCGAAACGCCTCGATGTCGAGCCGGCCGCAAGCATCGACGGGTACAATGCGCGTCTTGACTCCCCTTGCCGCCAATTGCTCCGTTAGCGCAAGTACGGCGGGGTGCTCGACCGAAGTGGTGACCACCTCGTCGCGACCTTCCTGCGTCGCAAGCGCAGAGAGGATTGCGGCATTGTTGGCTTCGGTCCCTCCCGAGGTGAAGACGATTTCGCGATCGTATGCACTACCTAACAGGCCGCTCAGGTTTCTCCGGGCCTGCCTCAAAGCGACTGCGACTTCGCTGCCGAAGGCATGCGTTGACGAGGCATTGCCGAACTGCTCAGTGAAGAAAGGCAACATGGCTTGCACGACGGACCGATCAGTCCGCGTCGTTGCATTGTTATCGAGGTAGATCGGCGCTCGATTTTCGCTCAATCCACCACCTCGCCTGCAGCAGCAATGAGGACCAGGCGATCCAATCCTCCGATCGTATCTACCAGTCGCGCCTGAATACCTCCTAACCTTCTCGGAAGCTTGTACGATCTGCCAGCACCGGTCGGCCTTGCCATGAGCATGCTGCTATCGTGCCGAGCAGCTAACAGTCGCAAGCGTCGGCTTGCAGATTGGGCCGGAATTCGTCGTGCACGCAGCGAATGCGCCCCTCCCGCTTCGCAGTGAACGACGATCTCCTCAAGAGTTCTGGTTCGGCCGTCACGGTTCAATGCCTTCTCCTCATCACTGATCAATGTTTTCCCTCAGCCGAAACGATTTACCGCAGGAGCAGTTCGCGGTCGCGTTCGGGTTGTGAAAGGTAAAGCCAGAACCCTCCGCCGCCAGCACGAAATCAATAGTCGTGCCGACCAGATGCTCACGGCTCTTGTTATCGACGAACACCCTCAGCCCATCGCGTTCGATCACGGTGTCGTCAGGCTTTGGCTCCTCGGCGAGATCCATCTTGTATTTGAATCCATTGCAGCCGCCTGCTTCAATCGTGACGCGTAGACAACCGGCTGGGTGCGCCGACGATGAAACCGCGCTTTTGATTGCATTCACTGCGCTATCTGTCAGGTTGATCACGTTTTCCCCTCATCAGCTTAGACCCAGCCAAGAGCAAGTCACGTGCCAGCGCGCAGACGCCGAGTGATGCTCACTATCGCGCCGTTGGCTTTGGAACGATGTCGCGATCCCGACAAGGCTACTTGAGGCGGTTCCGGCCACCGACTCGTTTTCTTTCTAAGCTGCACTGAAGGCCGCCACGCATGCGGCGGCAAGCGATTTGCATCTCATCTGACACCGATCAAAGGTCGGCGTAGAGTCGAGGACAATTTAATGACTGCAATCGAGAACACCGCACTCGGCAGACTTGAGAAGGAGGGCCGCCTTCTCAACGCCGTACTCAAAGGCGCGACCACCAAGCCGGGCCGATTCGGCTTTCGGGGCGACATCGCACTAAAGTTCCAGACTCAGGTCGCCGACGAGAAACGTCCGCCAGACTATTCGATCGAGCAGGTTCTGACGATCGTGCAGGACGGAGAACGCACTATTCCCGTGCTGGCCGGCTACTTACATTCCTTCGCGTATCTTGCTGACGTCGCGACCGTCCTCGACGGTGCCTTAAGCCCAACCGGCAGCTACTTCATTTTCTGCAACAACATCGATTTGCTGGCGAAATACCGAGTTAAGCTCGGCGAGATCAACTTCCACGTTTTACCGTGCGATGAATCCACCGTTTGGAAGGAGCTGATGGACCTGGTCGGGCTGAACAAGGACGACGTCAAGAAGCTCGATCCGGGCGGCAAGCTTGATTACCTCCTCGAGGCCATCAAGGATCTCGATCTATCCTATGAGGAGATCTCTTATGATGACGGACTAAGGAGGATGGAGGCTGTGAAAAACCGCAACGAGAACCGCCCGGTCTGAGCGCGGTCATCAGTTGTTGGCCGATCCATCTTCTTCCACAAGGTGCACACCGACGACGCAGATGTCACCATCCAGAACGACCAACGGGATCGGTGTGAGCGCTCTGCCCTGACATGGACCTTCGACGCACCGCCCGCTGCCGAGGTCGAAGGTCGAACCGTGCTTGCCGCACATCAGCCGGATGCCGTATGGATCGAGGAATTGGTTCCGCTCCCAGTCCAAATTGACGTTGTTGTGCGGGCAATTATTCACATAGCCAAGCACTCTTTTGCCCCAGCGCACCACAAGGATGGGCCACGGCCGGTGATTGCCGTCGTCTTTGACGACCATAAGATTGAATCCCATGGCCTGGCGGCTCGGAATGTCGTTAAAGCTGCAAATCGCATAGGTGAGATTGGGCTGCATTCATCGCTCGTGTGCCGCAATAATTTTTTCATTGTCGTTGCGCAATCAACGTGCAAGAGCTGTACAACTGCCGACGCAATTACCCACACATGCTCTTTCGATGATGGCTGCGCCGCTGCGGCTTTCTGCGCCATTTGCTCGATCGCTACATGCGGTTGCTGGTCGTTGCTGCTCGTTGATGGCCACGGTCCTCAGGCCGTTACCGCCGTCGAGTCGCGTATCTCACCAAAGCATCGTAAGTGCCTTCGGAGATAGGTTGACGGTCGTTTCAGCTGGCGAGGGCGACGCAGCGAGCGTGCGCCCCCTATGAAGAAAGGCTATTGAGCCCTGTATAGGACGGTCAAATACCCGTCACTTCAGGTCCGTTCCTATTGCAGCCAATTTACTCCATGTGCAGCCCCCTAAAAGTGCGCTCCAACAAATATGTTTCGATGCCAGCATCATCCGACGAATCTGTGTCGTAGCTTCTCTGAGGACCGACATCACTGCCTCCGGCTTTCGAAAGATACTTCGTAGGCTTGTCTGCCCGCTGCCACGGTTCGTTCTCGTTCTTCGTCCACACATCGGTGCGGTGAGGATCAAGCACCCAGTGGTTACGACCCATGTGAATAAAACCCATTTCCGCCAGACGAGGTTCCACCTCTTCTAAGGCGGGCCGCGACAAGATCAGCGGATGCTCGCCGTCCTCTCGCAGTTGATGTTCTAGCAAGATATCACCGGCGTTCTCGACCAGCGGATGAGTTACCCTAAGATCTACTACGGACGTGATATGGTCGCGTCCAAACTGTTGCTGAAATTGGTCTCCTCTAATCCGAGCCGGGCCTCCGGCTCTCATAAGCCCGACAATTTCGTCTCCCAACTCATAGGCGTAAAACCGTGCTTGCTTATTTGGATCGTAGTAGGTGCCGAGGTAACCTGCTGCAACCATTGCTGCGCGCTCTGCCTTCTTGGAGACGAATTCCGAGTACTCTTCTGGGTGCTCGGCGATTTGCCTGATATCGTCGCGCAAAAATCTCTCAACTCCGCGGTCGAAGGTGTCTTGGTCGATTTCTCTAATGGGGGGTTCGGAGGCGAGAGAGTATGTGGCCGCTGGTTCCGATGACGACCCAGCTGCCCCCATGCCTGCAACTGCTTGCGCAAACCGCGGACTATCTCCCGCTTCTGACGAATCGTCAGTTTGGTTACCGCTTGTGAACTGGCTGGATGAGCCAACAATATTGCCATACATCAGACCGCTCTCCTATCGGCAAAGTTGCACCAATTGAGCTCGTGCCGCGCAAGCTCTGCCGATAAGGATAAAATTCCTAGCTGACCACAACCTGTCCATCGCACTCTGCGCTTCCGCGTGACTACCCCACGCAGCCTGCTCGTGAGTTGCAGATACTTCCCGCGACGAACCGCGATTTATGGGTGGAATCGCACGTCATATTGCGGGCTGCCGATCAGTCGAAGAAACCGACGCTTGAGGATAAAGTGCTGCGCGAGGCGCAGCTAGCCTTCTACGAATACATGGACCTTGGAGGCGAGTGGTTGGTGAGCAACGGATATGATCGGCATGACATAGCCGGCGGCCAACCATCACCAGGCAATACTTGCGCTTCAGCTTGCCCGAATTGCTCAACCGACGTCGTTCTGGCGCGCCGTCCTCACCATGACTTTACCTGATCACAATTGCGCCTTTCCTCAGCTATATCTCGCCTGCCGCGACAGGACGAGTGTATTCGCTCACGGCCGTTCAGATGCGGCAGGAGTGTGACTCTGGCAGTTGGCCGGGCAAACCCTGGCGCATGCAGCGCAGCCAATGCAGGCGCCTTGATCATTCAAAACCATAATCTTCTTTTCGATCTCATCGTCGTCGAGGTCGACAAGCTCGCCGTCCTCACTGATTCCTTTCAACGTCATGACATCTCGGCCGCATACCTTGAAACAGCGGCCACAGCCGATGCACTTCTTGGCATCGATCGAGGTCAGGTATTGTGGCGTCCAGTCGCGGCCGTCTCGCGTCGCAAATGACATGCATTGCCCCTTCAAGTATTTTCCAGCGTTTTCAGCTCGCGAGTCTTGCGCTCGAGTTCCGCGTACACATCGTACGCCTTCTGCGCCACCACCATGATCGACGTCCAATTGATGGGCAATTCCTCCGAAAGGTCGTGCAGATCCATCTTGGCCTGTATCGCCCTGGCGGACACTTTCTTTAGTTCGGCCTTCAGTGCTTCACGATCGCCCATGAGTGAGTATCTCAATAGTTGGCCACGTCTGGAAATTTCCGAATCAGGCCGACCCCCTCGCTGACATATTTATCCCCCTCCTGGGCCAGCCTAACGCAATTATCGAATCCGAAGCGATGCACCTCGCGCAGCTGCTTGTTTACAGCGACCAACCGCCCTGCGATGAGCACTATGCGCCCGAAGCCTTCATGATGCAGCTTCAGAATCGGCTGAGTCATAACACCGGTCTCCCTCTCTACTGAAAGCGCGACCGCATTGAAGAACAGCTCAAGCCGCCACAGTGTATTGGGCTCGGGATCACCGATAATCGGCAAAGCACGCCGCTTGTCCTTGTTCAGGATATAGGGTTCGAGCAGATCAAGATCGCTCTTCCCTTCCCAAGATCCACTGGTATCCTGAGCACGCCAAATTTTGACCAGTTCGATAAGGAATGGTGCGTCGACGACGCTCCCCTGCTGCTCTCTTTTTGCGGTCATGTCACCTCATTCGCCGAACTCAAACGTACGCCGTTGGTCCTTTACAAGGACCTTGCGTAGCCAGGGAGGTGGCGTGCCGTTCAGCACCCGCTCGAGCTTTTCTAGCAACACCGGAATGTTTTCTGGTTTGCTCACCTTGATAGGATGGATTTTGTTGGCCACCACTCGCGCTGCCGCAGCACCACCAATGGCAGTGACGTAAAGGATGGCGCAATCCTTGATTGCCTCGATCTTTGGCGCCAACTTGTCATCGCTGCCGTCTTCTTTAAGATCGCCCTCAAACTCGATCGCTTCAAGAAACACATGCCCTCCAGGCGCGACATCGTAGATTGCGATGTTCTTTGCCCAACCAAAATGCGCGTCGACGTGCTTCAGGTCCTGAGTGGCAAAAGCGACCTTCATGCAATTGGCCTTTCAGCAGCGCCGGTGGAGCGACGATACTCCGAGCTTTGTGGCAGTCCGGCTGTAGTCCGCCACTTATCGGGCGTAGGACGATCGTTCTCTTCGCGATGCGCGATCACGAGATTTGCGATTTGGAAGATCAGATTGCGGGTACCACGATAGCCCACGGATACTTGGTGGCCCGCGCCAAGTCGATCGAATATCGGAAAACCTATGCGATAGAACGGCACTTTCAGCCGACCCGCCGCTTGCCTTCCATGCGAATGCGTGATCAGCAGGTCACAATGCTTTTTTTTGGCAAGTCCTTCCAGATCTTCGAAGTCGCCAATGAGAACCTCCTTGGTTCTGATCCGCTCGATCACTTCCGACTGAGTGGTCGTCACGGCGACGGTCACCTGCGCGCCCATGTCGTGCAGCATGCAGGACAAATCGAACAGAAGGTCTGGCTCAGCCCCGATCGCGAGCTTGCGACCGCCAATATGGAAGTGCGCGTCCAGCATAGCATCGGCGAGCTGACTGCGCTGGCGTCGATATTTCAAGGGTATCGGGCGGCCGCTGATCTCGCTCAAAAACATCATGAATTCGTCGTTCGGGTACAGACCACACAGCCGCTCGAACACACGAAAAGGCACGCCGGTCTTCGCCTTCATGACCTCAGCCGGGCGCCTCATCTGCGCACCGATTGCAATCGTCCACCCTGCGCGCCCCATGCTCGCGATTTCGTCCACGTCAATGCCGCCGATGGTCGTTGACGTAAACTCGTCGGGGATATGCCCGTCGAGGGATCCCGCCAGGTCGGGGAGGAAGGAGGGGCACAACCCGAAGTCCTCCAGCAAGACACGGAGTTCATCAAGGTCGCCAGGCGTCAGGTGACACCCCGGCAGAACATTCACCCTCAACGGATCCCGCAGGCCATCTGCGCTGGGCCGGTCCACCAGCACCTCGACGATGCGTGCAACGGCCTTCTCCCAGCCATCCTGAAACGCGCCCTTGAAATCAGGCGTCGAGACATACACCAGTGGCAACTTTGCGAGTTGCGGATGATTGCTCCGGATTAGCTTGAGGTAGGCATCCACATCGTCGCCATTGGTCTCGGTGACACCGGTCGAGCAGATCCCGATGATCTTCGGCTTGGCGCGGTTAGAGATGTTCAGTATCGCCTGCTCGAGATTCTCATAGCCGCCGAGCACGGTCGCGACCTCGCTCATCGCGGTGGTCTGTAGCGGTATTGCTTCTTTGAAATGCCGCACAAAGAGCGTGAGCCCGAAGGATGTGCACCCCTGGGAGCCATGCAGGAGCGGCATCGCCGCTCGCAGCCCCATGAAGGCGTATGCGCCGCCAATCGGCTGGCTCATCTTCAGCGGATTGACAGCGCAGGCTTTTGTTGACGCCGTGACGAAGGCCATGGCGAGTTCCTACTCTGCCGCCTGTCGGATGTCAGATGGCTCGGACACCAACATATCTTCGATGCACGTTTGACAGCAGCCACCACCCACATTGGTATGCTCTCGTACCGCTGCGACGCTCCTCAGGCCGTGCAAGTAAATTGCATCCTCAGCCACGTCCAGATCACCTCTGTTACACGCGCAGATCTTCTTGGCACTGCGCGCAGTTTCGGCGCCCGCCGGATCGCAGGCGCTTGCGGCCATCGGCGATTGCATCTGCTCCCCCGCCTTGGCCGATGCCTCCCATGGAGCTGGTCGACGCAGCTGCTCCCACATCGGATTGGAGAGCGACTTATCGATCTCCTCCACCAACTTGACCATTCCGGCATAGCCCATATAGGCGTGGCAACGCTCCTGGTTGATATCGAGCCACGGCACCGCCGCCTTCAGCGCGACAAACTGCGACTTGCCGCCTGATAGCATGATGTCCGCTTTTGCGTCCTTCAACATCTTGTACATTTCGCGCGCGGTCATGTCTTCGATCATGTGGACATCATGCCCGATGAGTTCCTTGATGCGCTCCTTGTCTTTCCTGGTCGATTTCTTCACACTGGTTCCGACCAACTCCAGCCCGGCTTCCCGGAGTGCCGCAACGACCGACCATGACTTGACACCGCCCGTCATCAACAAGACTTTTTTGCCCCCGAATCGTGACTTGTACGGCTCGATGGCAGCCCACGCCCGCGCTTCCTCGCGCGCGACCACCGCTTCGGTGCGCCCGAGCAAATCTGTCGGCGCGCCGCGTTCAACTAATAAGCGGGCGAGCTGGCGTAGCGATTCGCTTGAATCCTGAATACCGTAGAACGACCCCTCGAAGAATGGGATCCCGTAACGTTGCTCCATCTTGCGTGCCACGTTGATCATGGACTTTGAGCACACCAACATCGCCGCCCTGGCGCGATGAGATGAAGCTACCTCTCGATACTTACCATCTCCGGATATGCAACAGAGAATTCGCACTCCGAGCTCGTCTAGCAATGGCTTCACTTGCCAGAGCTCTCCCGAAAGGTTGTATTCTCCAATCAGATTGATGTCGTACGGCGTGGTGTAGTCCGGTTCTCGCGTCCCGATCACATAGTCGAGCAAGGCCTCGCCGGCGAGCTTGTTGCCGAGGTTTTTCGAACCGACGAAGCCAGGAGAATTGATCGGGATCACCGGCTTTGCGAATCTTTGAGATGCTGCCTTGCAGACTGCGTTGATGTCATCGCCGATCATCGCCGGGATGCAGGTTTGATAGACGAAGATGGCTTGCGGATCGTACTTGTCGATGATCTCCTTGATCGCTTTGCAGAGCCGCTTCTCGCCTCCAAAAACAATATCGGTTTCGCTCAGATCGGTTGTGAATGCGGTGCGCCACAGATCCGAGCCGGACGACGCCGCGCCGCGATTGTCCCAGGAATTGCCCTCGCACGCGATCGGACCATGTACCAAGTGAGCGACATCGGTGAACGGCTGCAGTGCAACCTTCGCGCCATCGAAAGCACAGCCGCCAGCAGCGCTACCCGGCTGCAACTGTCTAGTGCAGCCCTTCCTACGCTCAGCCTCCGACTTACTGCCATTCTTGGCGCAGCCCGGCTCGTCGAACAAATTCTGGACCGTGGCCGCTAGTGACCTCATCCTGCTTCCTCTCAGGGCAAATAAATTGCAAATTCGACCTTCACATGCTCGTGCCATCGTCCTGTGCTTGGGCGATGGCACCTGTAGTTGCTCATCAACGAATGATGTCGAAGCTGTAGTCCGTCTTGCCAAGCGCGTTGGTCTTCTTGTCGATCTCGTCGAAGATCTTGTCCAGGATCTTCACCAGTACATTCAGACCGCCCTGATAGCCCCATACGGGTGAGCGGTGATGGTGATGCCGGTCAAAGATCGGAAAGCCGATGCGGATCAGTGGCGTTCCGGTATCACGCTCCAGGTACTTTCCATAGGTGTTTCCAATCAGATAATCGACAGGCTCGGTGAACAAGAGTGAGCGCATGTGCCAGAGGTCTCGACCCGGATAGACTTGGCAGCCCTGCCCAAATGGCGAGCTTGCAAGCAGCGCCTGCATTTTTTCCTGCCACGCTTTATTGCCGTTGGTGGAAAGCACATGAATCGGTTCAGCGCCCAGTTCGAGCAGAAACGCAGCCAATCCATAGCAAAGATCCGGGTCACCATAGATCGCGAACTTCTTGCCGTGAACATGAGCGCTGGAGTCGGCGATGGCATCAACCAGGCGACCACGTTCTCGCGCCAGTTGCTCGGGAATCTCCTTGCCGCTGATGCGTGACAACGCGACGATAAAGTCATCCGTTGCGGATAAGCCCACCGGATAGTTGAAGGATACAACGTCCTGGCCGTGCTCCGCCACGAATGTCAGCGTTTTCTCCGTGCACCACTGCTGCATGGAAATAGTCGCCTTGGCGTGAATCGCGTTCGCCGCATCCTCAAGCGTCGTACCACCTTCATACATCCGGAATTCGCCGTCTGTCGGGGTATCGAACACTTCAGAATTGTCGGCGAGAATCGTGTGGTCGATACCCATCAATTCTAAGATGCGCTTGATCTCGCGAAGGTTACCGACGGTATATCCATCGAATCCACCAATGATGTTGATCGCCCCATTCGGTTTGCGCTCCAGCTTCGGGGCTGTTCCGGCCTTTCCGTCCCAAAAATGCTCCAAAATGCCCTTGAGCGCATTGTCATAACCAGTGACGTGGCTGCCGACGAACGCCGGCGTGTGGGCGAACGGCACGTCGAAGTCCGCCGGAACCGAGCCTTTTTCTTTCGACGTCTTGATGAAGGCGTTGAGGTCGTCGCCGATCACCTCTGCCATGCAGGTTGTGGAAACCGCAATCATCTTGGGCTTGTACATGTTGTAGCTGTTCGCGAGCCCGTCGGTCATGTTGTTCAGACCGCCGAATACGGCAGCGTCTTCCGTCATTGATGAAGAGACACAGGAGCAAGGCTCCTTGAAGTGCCGCGATAGATGACTGCGGTAATAGGCCACACAGCCTTGCGAGCCGTGGACGAAGGGCAACGTGCGCTCAAACCCAACAGAGGCGAATACGGCGCCAAGCGGCTGGCAAGCCTTGGCCGGATTTACCGCTAGCGCCTCCCGCGCAAAGTTCTTTTCGCGATATTCGGCGGTTTTCGTCCATTCCTTGATACGTTCGACCTCGGCAGGATCGCGAGGATTCTCGAATATCTTCTTCTTGGCCAGCATCTGCTGGTATTCTGGATCGCGGAACAGTTCGACATGATCGAGTACGTGCTCGGCACTCTGCGCCATTGGTGAAATCCTTCACTATCGTTTTGTATCGCCCCGGCTTTCCCAGAGAGCGAGATGAATTGCTCTATTCTGCAGCCTGGAGCTTGGCGCTCGAAGTTTCTTTCCAGGGCGCCTTCGTTTTCTTCCAAACCGGCGAGTTGACGGCCATGTCCATGTCACGCGCAAAGATCGCAAAGCCGTCATAACCGTGGTAGGGGCCCGAATAGTCCCACGAATGCATCTGTCGGAATGGCACACCCATCTTTTGGAAAACGTACTTTTCCTTGATGCCCGAGCCGACAAGGTCAGGCTGGAGCTTTTCGACGAAGCGCTCGAACTCGTAGCCATTGACGTCATCATAGATGAGCGTGCTGTCCTTCACGTAGTGCTGAGCTGTGCGCTGATAGTCGTCGTTGTGACCGAATTCGTATCCGGTGCCAATTACTTCCATCCCTAGGTCCTCATATGCGCCAATAACATGACGCGGACGGAGCCCGCCGACGTACAGCATCACCGTCTTGCCCTCCAGGCGCGGGCGATATTTGGCGATCACCGCATTCACGAGCGGCTCGTACTTCTCGATCACCCGTTCGGCGCCTTCCTTGATCTTGTCGTCGAAATAACCCGCAATCCTGCGCAGCGACTCTGCGATCTTTGAAGGTCCAAAGAAATTATACTCGCACCATGGGATACCGAACTTTTCTTCCATGTGGCGGGAGATGTAGTTCATTGAGCGATAGCAATGCAGGATGTTGAGCTTTGCCTTCGGCGTTGCTTCGAGCTCTGCCAGCGAGCCGTCCCCGGACCACTGCGCGATCACGCGCAGGCCCATCTCCTCCAGCAGAATTCTTGATGACCACGCGTCGCCACCGATGTTGTAGTCTCCGATGATCGCAACATCGTACGGCGTCGGCTCAAACTTTGGTTTGCCGTCGCCCTCGATGTGGCCGAAAATCCAATCGCGCACCGCATCGTTGGCGATGTGATGGCCTAGTGACTGCGACACGCCCCGGAAGCCCTCACAGCGGACCGGCACGATGGTTTTGCCGCCATATTCCTTGGATTTCGCCCTTGACACCGCCTCAATATCGTCGCCGATCAGCCCGATCGGGCATTCCGATTGGATCGTGATGCCGTTGTTAAGTGGAAACAGCTCTTGAATTTCATCAAGGATTTTGTGCAGTTTTTTGTCTCCGCCGAATACGATATCCTTTTCCTGGAAGTCGGAGGTGAACTGCAAAGTGACGAAGCTATCGATGCCCGTCGTGCCGACGTAATAATTGCGTCGCGAGCCCCACGAATACTGACCGCAGCCGACCGGGCCATGGCTGATATGAACCATGTCCTTGATTGGTCCCCAGACCACTCCCTTTGACCCTGCATAGGCGCAGCCTCTGATTGTCATCACGCCAGGTACGGATTTGATGTTGGACTTCACCCCGCAGTCTGACTTGCCGGCTTGGTGAACGTTGAGGTGCTTGGCACGCCGTTTCGCGGTTTTTTCCGGATAGACCTTAAGCACCTCCTCGATCAGCTCTTTGTTGCGAGCCCTGATTTCTGCGATGCTCTGGGTCGTGGCGAGACTCATCTGATGTCCTTCAAAGGTTTGCTGTTGCGAGGGCGGCTTCTTGACCCAAGTTTTGCAACCAGCATGCCAGCGTCTCGTCAGCACAAAAAACCGAACAATCAAAGTTGCTTAGCGCGCCTCGTGCGGGAAAAGATGTGTTGTTGCGAATCCGACATCGCACTTGCGCGGAGAACTCTTGGTTCGGGCCTGTTCGAAAGGGAACAAGGTGGGCTGTGCGTCAAATTCCCTACGCAGCTCTCGAGCGTATTCGACACTGCAGTACTCTGGGATCGAAGGCTGAAGGCGGCTGCAAGGCCGGCGACCGACACAGGCTTGCCACTGCTATCTATGCTTACTGAGACCTACGGGTGCTCGCCTGCTGCAATGCTGGTGAGGTGTGCGATCGCGTCCTCCAGAGTTCTATGCGAGCGGCCTCGCCGCGTGAATGTCGTAGGCTCGCCGAGAGCCGCGCTTGATCCGGGGCACGCACGAGCACATCGATCTCTCCGCGTGCATTGAAAAGTCCAATGGACCCACGGCACGTCGCCAGCACGCCAAATTTTTGAGCAGCGGCATCGCACAGTACTCCCGCTCCGCTACACCGGCGCAGTCCATGAAGGTGGAAATATTATGCGCATGCAACCCTTCATATCCAAAACGAAATGATCGGCCCCTCCTCGGCCAGAGTCCCGCTCACGCGCACGAAATTGGTGTCCGCCAGCTTCTCCTGCGCGTAAGCGATTGCCTGCGGATCTGCAGTGCAATCGATAGCGGCGCCTAGAGCGATGGCTTCGGCGATCGGCTGCGTACCCGCTTCGAACCGGCGTGGCGGATCGCCATAAAATGGCACCGCAACGCGAGACCTCGCGGATCATGTCCCCACGGCCATTAAAGGGCGGCATCGATGCGGGATGCGCAGACTTGCCGTAAGCACACCAATCCCAGTCGGACCAGACAGTTGTGGCCGGTCAGGCGTAGAAATCGCAGTCGATATCGCAGTCTTCGGCGGACGGATGCACGTATCCTAGCGAGCCGTCGACCAGCACCGGATACCGCGGGCATGCGCGTCCCCACCGCGTCTTACACCGGCAACATCGCGCAAGAGCACGCGACATTTGTGTGATTGCAACCATCGTGGTGCGCGGGCTCAGGAGTCGCTCAAAATCACCGAGCAGAAATTGCCGTCACCGACCGCTGGGGGCCCATTTTGTCACTGCGCCAGGAAGCATCGGCCGACGTGTAAGAACTCATACGTCTAACAGACAAATATCAAGCTGACGACAGCGAGCAGAGCGTGGGTTTGCGGGAGAACCACAATCAATTCGCGTTTGCCTTCTTTAAGGACTGGCGGAAATCTACGATTGCTTCTCCATCCTCGAACGAACCGATCATCGAAGCGGCGGCAATCCGCGCGGTTACGCAAGCCACCGCAAACTCGGGCCTGCGACTGAGTAAAACAGGAGATGGATCGAAAACGCGGCGGCTGTCGAGTATCTCCATAAATTCGTGCGGGAGCGCCTCTCATCGGCTACTCCACCTTTGACGGCACGCATGTATCGGGCACCGGGCAAACGACGGCGCATTGCGGCGCGTCAAAATGGCCCTCACATTGGGTACACTGGGACGCATTGATCACATATATGTCATTCTTCAGGCTGATCGCGGCGTTAGGACACTCGAACTCACACGCACCGCAGACGGTGCACTGGGATGCGATTATCTTGTAGGCCATCACTGCGATTCCATGAGCAAAGTGCGGGACAGTTTCTTACTATCAAGTCTTGTGCCAGACAGTTTGAGCTTGGTTTGTCTGAGTATTTTCCATAACGCAAGTCGCTGCCTCGACACGGTGTCGCAGATTGTACAAGGGGCCTGACAGCAGCTTGATCTCGATACTGTGGCGTCCGCATAGCGGGAGTCATCGCCGGTCCGCGCCTCACTGCCAGTCGGAAAGCGCGCGGCGCTCCAGATAAAGTCGCTCCGGAAATGCGCGTCCCCCGGGCACCCGCGGGACGCATTCTCAATTGCCTTGGATTATCCGGCAACACCGGAAATCATAGGCGCCGTATGGGTGAAAGTATATTGTCTTCCCATCGTGCGGGCGACTGAAGCCAGGCGTTCGTCTGGTGATCTTCCGCTTCGCCCCGCGCTAGAAATAAATGCCGGCGGCGCTCAGTGGATCGATGGAGCCAAAAAAAAAGGCCACCCGAAGGGGTGGCCTAAGTCAGGGAGGAAACGCCCATGAGGGCCTCTAGGATCAGGCCGCAGCCTGTTCGATCGGTGAGAAGGGTAGCCCGAGGCTCTCGGCCACGGCTTTGTAAGTTAGCCGGCCCCGATGGACGTTGAGACCTGCGCGCAGATGTGCATTTTCGAGTACGGCGGAAAAACCGTTGTTGGCCAGAGCCAAACCGAACGGCAGGGTCGCGTTATTGAGTGCCTGGCTCGAGGTCAGCGGTACGGCACCGGGCATATTGGCTACGCAATAATGAATGACTCCATCCACTTCGTAAGTTGGATCAGCGTGAGTGGTTGGGTGCGATGTCTCAAAGCAGCCGCCCTGATCGATAGCGACGTCCACGAGCACCGCCCTCTTGCGCATCGAGCTCAGCATGCTCCGGCGGACCAACTTCGGGGCGCTCGCACCTGGGACGAGCACCGCACCAATCACCACGTCCGCCGCAAATACCTCTTCCTCCACGGACTCGATGGTCGAAAACCTGGTGCGAACGCGGCCTTTGAATAGCTCGTCCAGCTCACGGAGCCGGATTATCGAACGATCGATGATGGTCACTTCTGCTCCCAGACCGACCGCCATGCGCGCCGCGTGCGTACCGACGACGCCACCTCCAAGGACTACGATTCGGGCAGGCTGAACCCCGGGCACCCCACCGATCAGCAGCCCTCGCCCGCCTGTACTCCGCTTTAGGGCGCTACCCGCCGCTTCAATCGCAAGCCGACCCGCGACCTCGCTCATCGGCGCCAGCAGTGGAAGACCACCATGCGCATCAGTTACGGTCTCATAGGCGATCGCGGTGCATCCAGATTTCAAGAGGCCGGCAGCTTGATCCGGGTCCGGGGCCAGATGCAAATAGGTGAATAGGATGTGATCCTCGCGCAGCTGGGACCATTCGGCCGGCTGAGGCTCCTTAACCTTTACGATCATCTCGCTCGATGCGAATACCTCAGCCGCGGAAGTTAGAATCGTTGCGCCAGCATTGCGATAATCGTCATCGGTTGCGCCAATGCCAGCGCCGGCATCAGTCTCGATCATCACGCGGTGGCCGGCTGCCCCGTATTCTCGGGCAGCTCCAGGGGTAAGGCCGACGCGATATTCGTCCGCCTTGATTTCCTTCGGAACTCCGACCTTCATTTAAAACTCCCTGCCTGACCCGCTCTTTCTATCGGAAGCGTGCAGAGATATCGCGACGCAGCCGACAAAATGGCGCAGGAATTCAGCGATATTTTACAGGCTTCGCAGGATTTCAAACCCACGGGGGGGGGGGGGGGGCCGGCAGATCGTGCAGTCCTGTTCGCTGAGCCTAACCGTCGAAAACTGCGCCATAGCGATCAATCGTTCCGAATTACGGTCTCGCCCCGGCAGAAAAGTTAACAACGGTATCCAGCCTCGCCGAACTTCTCACGCTGCAAAGATGGCAAGTTGCCAACTAGGCAGGATTGCCTACCAAGTGATGTGCTTGTCGAGCTGATGGCTAATCACTATTGATACTAATCTCTGCCAAAAAAAACGTTGCGCAGCCTACTCAACAGATCCGAGGCAATTGTTCGCCCCACAGCCAGTCGACGATTCGTCGCCCGCCGAAATCGTTCGTCATCTGAACAAATTTGTGATCGTCAGCCACCGCCTCACCAATATCAGCCGCATTGGATCCGAGCGGGTGCGCCTTCATGGCTGCAAGAACGGCATCGGCCAAATCAGGCGCCACGATCGCAACGAGCTTGCCTTCGTTGGCGACATGGATCGGATCGAGTCCAAAGAGCTCGCAGCTAGCCGCAACCTCAGGCTTCACCGGAATGGTTGATTCCTGCAGAAGAAACCCGAGGTCGGACTGATGCGCAATCTCGTTGAGAGCAGCTGCGAGCCCACCGCGCGTTGGATCCCGCATCACCCGGATGCCGCCACCACCTGCGGCCAGCATGCCCGCTACGAGACTATGCAACGCTGCTGAGTCCGAGACGATTTCGGTTTGAAAAGCGACGTTCTGACGTTTTGACATGATCGCCACCCCGTGATCGCCGAGGCTACCTGACAGCAGCACACGATCCCCGACCCTTGCCTTGTCGGCGGAGAGATCGAGCCCTCCGGCCACCAGCCCGATCCCGGCCGTAGAGATGAACAGACCATCCGCCTTGCCCCGCTCTACGACCTTGGTGTCCCCGGCAATGATGTAAACGCCGGCCCCTCGCGCCGCCGCGCCCATCGAATCCGCGATCGCCTTGAGATTGGAAAACCGGAAACCCTCCTCGATAATGAAGCTGGCTGACAAATAGAGTGGGCGCGCGCCGGACATCGCGACATCATTGATCGTGCCGTGCACAGCCAAGGACCCGATATTGCCGCCGGGAAAGAACAGCGGCGAAACTACATAGCCGTCCGTCGTCATCACCATCCTGCCTGCCGAAACTTCAAACGCCGACTGATCATTGCAACGGGCGAGCCATTCATTACCGAAGGCCTGGTGGAAAAGGCCGGAGATCAGCTGTGCCATGGCACGGCCTCCCGATCCGTGGGAAAGTTCAACGCGTCCGTTCTCCAGGTCGAGGTTGCGTTGATAGGCTTTCACGCTCATGACGTCTGCCTCACCTGCTCATCTCGAACTCGGCCATAGGTCCAATACGCCGCACAAGCGCCTTCTGATGACACCATGCAGGCCCCTATGGGCGTTTCCGGCGTGCAGACATTTCCAAACAACGTGCAATCGACCGGCCGTTTGGCGCCACGCAGGATCGCGTAGCACTCACAGGCCGGATTGTCTGCGACACGCATGTCGTGGATCGCAAAACGCGTCTCGGCGTCGAACTTTGCGTAAGACCGCTTAAGTTTCAGTCCGCTGTTGGGTACGAGTCCAAGCCCACGCCATTCAAACTGCTCACGCAATTCGAATACTTGCGATACCTTCTCCTGGGCGCGCCGATTGCCATCGCGTGTCACTGCACGGCTGTATTGGTTTTCCACCTCATAGCGGCTTTGGTTCACCTGCCGCACCAGCATCAGGATAGCCTGCAGCACGTCTAGGGGTTCGAATCCGGCGACCACGATCGGCTTCTCGAACTGTTCCGCCAGGGGCTCGTAAGGCTGCGTACCGATAATGGTGCTGACATGTGCAGGCCCGATGAAGCCGTCAATGCGGACCCCGCCTGTGTTGCGGATCTTGGGGTTCTCGAGAATGCTGTGCATCGCAGAGGGTGTAAGCACGTGATTGCAGAACACGCTAAGGCCCTCCAACCGCTTGTTCTCGGCAATGCGGATCATGACCGCCGACGGGGGTGCCGTGGTCTCAAATCCGATGGCAAAGAAAACCACCTCACGGCCCGGCGTCTGTTCGGCGAGCCGGATAGCGTCGAGGGTCGAGTAGACCATCCGAATGTCGGCCCCGAGCGCTTTAGCTCGCAACAGGGACTGTCCTTGCGACCCGGGCGCGCGCATCAGGTCGCCGTAGACGCACAGCGTGACCTCTGGTCGCTCGGCGAGCCGGATCGCCATGTCGATACGGCTCGCCGGCAGAACGCAGACGGGACAACCGGGCCCGTGGATCATCCGGACGTTCGCGGGCAGCAGATCTTCCAGTCCGTGGCGGGAGATGGCATGAGTGTGTCCACCGCAAAATTCCATGAACCTGTAGGCTCTTTGTGAACTGACCTCAGCGTCAATCGCACGCGCAAGTCCCTGCGCGATGGTCTTGTCGCGAAATTCGTCAAAATATTTCAAGATCGGCATTCCTGCGCAGCGTTGCCTAGCTCCTGCAGGAGCTCTAACGTGCGTTTGGCTTCTGTCGGATCGATCTTAGCGAGCGCATAGCCGACATGGACTAGGACGCAATCGCCGACGTCAAGCTCGTCGATGAGGGCAATCGATATCTCCAGGCTGATGCCATCGATGGAGACGAGGGCCATTTCGTTGGGCAGAATTTTGACGATCTTTGCCGGAACCGAAAGACACATATCAGGCAGCTGCTCCCCTGGCGGGCGACTGTTGAGCGATCTGTAGAGCGGCAATCCAGGCCTGGCCAAGGCTCAAACCGCCGTCATTGGGCGGCAGCCGCTGCGGCACCAGCGCGGTAAGACCGGCATTGCTGCAACCGCGCGGGATTTTGTCCGCCAGCACCGCGTTCAGGAAGCAGCCGCCGCTCAGAACCACGGTCTTAACGCCGGTTGCCCGCGCAGAGCGCGTGACCCAGTCGACGCAGGCGGCGGCGAAGGTGCCATGAAACAGCCCGGCTCCGCCGGCGACGTCAATGTCATCAGCAATCAACCGCGAGAATAGTGGACTAAGCGACAGCACGCCGCCATCAATGGTCCAGCCGGCTTCCAGAATCGCAGTCTGCCGCACTAGCGCTTCGAGCTTCATCGCTGCTTCGCCGTCATAGCTCTGCAAATTCGCAATCCCCAGCAGCGCCGCTGCCGCGTCGAACAACCGTCCCGCACTGGTCGTGGTGGTCCCGCCCGGCTGGTCGAGCAAGTCCGACAGACCCCCGGCTTGCCGATGCGCCGCAAAGCGCTGCCCGATTTCGTTACCCCGGCCGAGCCCGTGTAATACTGCGCTCGCCATGCGCCACGGCTCGCGGGCTGCACGATCTCCACCAGGCATCTGCAGGGGCGCTAAGTGCCCGATGCGTCGGAACCGCGTCCCTTCGCACAACAATAGTTCGCCACCCCAGTTACCGCCCTCGGAGCCAAAGCCATGGCCATCGAGCACGAGGGCAAGCGCAGGCCCCACATGGCCGTGCTCGGCGATCACTGCGGCAGCGTGTGCGTGGTGATGCTGAACCGCGACCAGCGCGCGGTCATTTGCTTCCGCAAACCGGGTCGAAGCCATATCGGGATGCAAATCATGGGCGACGGCGACGGGCTCCACGTCAAGGCTCGATGTGAGGTGTCGGATCGTCTTCTCAAACGCACGGATGCCTTCGGCCGTATTTAGATCGCCAATATGCTGAGAGACGAACGCTTGGTCGTCCCGCGTGACGGTGACGGTCGATTTCAGTGCCCCGCCGACGGCCAGCACGGGCGGGACGGACTTTGCAAGCCGTATCGGTTCGGGAACATAGCCGCGAGCACGGCGAATGAATTGGGCCCGGCCGGCCACCACCGAAAGCACCGAATCATCAGCAAGCGTCAAGATATCGCGATTATGGGTCACGACAAGGTCGGCGACCCCCTTGAGCCGCCGCAGCGCCTGCGCGTTATCGATCAGGAGGGGTTCGCCGCAGAGATTTGCACTGGTCACGACGATGACCGGGCCAGACCCCGCACGCGCCTCCGGCGAGCGAAACGCATGGAAGATGAGATGATGCAGCGGCGCTACGGGCAGCATGACACCCACCCGTGATAAACCAGGAGCTATGGCGGGCGCCAGATTGTTGCGCGATGGCAGGAGGACGATAGGACGTGCTATGGATTCGAGCAGCGTAAGCTCAGCCGCGTTCGCCTCCGCGATTTCGCCAACGCACTCTATCGAATCGACCATAACTGCGAGCGGCTTTTGAAGGCGGAGCTTTCTCCTGCGCAAACGCTGCACGGCGTCCTGATTACGCGCATCGCAAAGAAGCTGATATCCGCCCAGCCCCTTTATCGCCACGATCTGCCCCCCCGCGATTGCCGCGACAATGGCGCTGATCCCATGGCTGAGCCGAGGACCGCATGCCGGACACGCGATCGCCTCCGCGTGAAACCTGCGGCTCGCCGGATCGGCATAGTCGGCCGCGCAGGCGGCGCACAAGCTAAAAGCGCTCATCACGGTATTGCGACGATCGTACGGAAGCCGTTCGGCGATCGTGTAGCGTGGGCCGCAATGGCAGCAACTGATAAACGGGTAAAGGTAATGCCGATTTTCTGGATCGAATAGCTCGCTGAGGCATTGCGGGCAGACCGCGGCGTCAGCAACGATCTGCGTTGACAATTTGCCGACTTCGCTCGTGCCGATGGAAAAGTCCTTCGCCGCGAGCGCCACAGTCTCCCGAACGCAGATGTGGTCGATGCGTGCCAATGAGGGCGCCTCGAGCGGTAAGGCGGCAACAAACTCCGACGCGCGGCGGCCCTCGACCTCGATGATAACACCCTCGGGGCCATTGATGACAAACCCGGCCAATCCGTACCGCATGGCGAGTCCATAAACGTAAGGACGAAAGCCGACCCCTTGCACTGCCCCGCTCACGCGCACGCGCAGCCGTGTTCGGTCGCAGGTGGCTGCGGCGCTCATAGTCTTGTGTCCTCTACGATGCGCCTCTGATCGCTCGCCTGCTTATCGATCCAGTCGTAGAGCGCGCCAAAGCCCTCTCCAGTACGAGCCGAAACGACAAGCACGTCGATCTTTGGATTGACGCGTCTGGCGTATTCGACGGTCTTTCCCAAATCGAAATCAAGCAGCGGCGCCAGATCAATCTTGTTGATCAGCATGAGCGACGAAGCGGCAAACATATCAGGATATTTGAGCGGCTTGTCTTCACCTTCCGTAATCGAAAACACTACGATCTTTCGAGCCTCGCCAAGATCGAAGGCAGCGGGACAGATCAGATTACCGACGTTCTCGATGAAGAGAATACCGCCTGTGAGCGGCGGCAAGTGGCGATAAGCCTCGCCAATCATTGCAGCATCGAGATGGCAATTCTTGCCGGTATTGACTTGAACGGCTGGCACGCCGGCCGCCCGAATACGTTCGGCATCGTTCGAGGTCTGCTGGTCGCCTTCAATGACCCCGACCAGCCGCCTACGTTTCAGCTCGGACACAGCGCGGACCAGCAGTGTCGTTTTGCCTGCTCCGGGACTGGACAAAAGATTAAAGACAAGCAGGTCATCGGCAACGAAGAGCGCGCGGTTGACGGCGGCAATCCCATTATTCTTGCCCAGAATATCGCGCTCGATCTCAATGATCTTCTTTCTGCTCATGCCCACGACCCTTAAACCAGCAGAGCCGGCGCCGCCGCTCGGAAGGGCCTGATGATGGGCCGACCGACGACGGTTATAACTATCGCCACCGTGGCTTGAGAGCGGGGGACTTTGGCCCGGCGGCGGAAGGACAGAATGGCCATCGCAATCGTCTTGTACATGGTCAGCGTATCGCGCGTGGCTCTCCGCATCATTCGCCTCCAAGTGCTTGGTCGACGGCGTTCCTTCCATGCAGCCGCAAACGGTACACATCAATCGATCTCCAGCTCTTTTACTCGCATCTGTTCGCCGGCAATTACCTGCAATTGATAGCTGCCGCAGCAAGGACAGCACTCACCGCGTCGTGAAATTTCGACACTTTTCGAACAGCTCATGCACCAGGCAACGCCCGGTTGTTCGACGATATTAAGAGCGGCGCCCTCGGCAACGGTTCGCGTTGCAGCGACAGCAAAGCAGAACCTGATCGCTTCCGGCGCGGCGTGACTCAGCGCTCCCATCTCTAAACAGACGCTCCGCACCCGCGTAGAGGATCGCTCCCGTACCCTCTCCTCGACGATCTGAATGATCCCAAGACAAATCGCCATTTCATGCATCGCGAACTTCGCGAAAATTGAGGGTGAACCCGACGCACGGATCGAGCGATGCAATCAGTGCGCGCACTTCATCACAGCGTCGTCGAGCCGTCAGCACCGCCCCGTGCAGGTTCCGTACAAGGGGTCCGCGCCGGTGGAAATTCCACTCCGTTGGCGCAAGGAATTCGAAGCGGGATATCCGGGCGTGAGCATCAAGTTCAACCGCGTGATAGAGACGGCCCCTGGCACATTCGACCGCGGCCGCTGCACGGCCGGGCCCTAGCTTATATCTTTCGATGATCCCATGCTCCGCGGCGTCAATCTGAGCGCCGGCCTCGAGCCAGGCACATAGCCGGACAATTTCAACAATTCTGGCCGTCAGCCGCTCGGCCGCACCGAACGGTCTCAGCAAGAGCGGATCCCGGATCATTTGGCGCGCCCATGGACCCGTCTCGGGCACATGTCCTTCGAGATCGGGACAGTCGCAAAACGTCGAGTCATCTGCGAGCAACCGCTTCGTGATGTTGAGGTCGTCAGCGGCGGACAGGAACGAGTGTCCCGTCGGAGCAGACTTCAGGCCGCCCCCATTAAACGCCGCAACACGACGCGCCAGTGGGCTACCGGACCTGAGCGCGCCCCCCTCATTCGGTACGCCCAGCGCGCCCATCGCAGCGACAATCCGTGCTGTTGCTTCCCGTTGAGGGGGGCCCCAGGCTGGCTGTTCGGAGCGGACAAGCGCTGACAATTCCGACATCAGGGAGCCGATTGCCGCCGCACTGGCGACGTCTCGCGTAAGATGTCCGACAAACAGCCCCCGTACCAAATCTACGATGCGCTCGGTAACGATAAGCGCAATACGATGCTGTTTTGTTGCGAGGGTGATCACTTCGTCGCGCGCGGCTTCGATCGCGGTTAACAGTGCGGTTTGCTGCGCAGCCGCACATAACGCGAAGAGCCGCGGCACGACATTGAGCAGTGACGAGGCCGGCTTTCCGGCGAATATCCGCGCCAGCGGCGGCCGGACTCGCGGCAGGATCTCGACCGAGGCGACTACGTCGGCAGCTAGCAATACGCGGACATGGATTTTGTTGCGGGCAGCGACCATCATGCGCAACGCTGCCCCATCATCGCACGCAAGCTATGGCCCATGCACACGCGCTGTCTGCGGGATCCTACCTGACGCCAAATGCCCGAGCGCTTCATGTGAAGTACGCCCTAATGATTTCCTGCAAGCGTTCGGCAGAGTCCTGGAAATCCTCGTCGGCAGCCAACGCAACAATCGGCACGCCCCCAATCTCCACCGTATCAAGGATGATGTTGTCCGTCGAATTGAAGAACTGCACGGACCACACATTCCTAGTCCCGGTCGCCTGCACTCGGCAGGCGCCGTAGCCCCGCAACATGAGATGGACCGGTCCGTTGCCCAAGCTTTGCTGCAGGAATGTCAAGTCGACAATGCTCATTGGTAGCAACGTGAGATTGATGATATGCGCAGCCATGCCAAATCGCCAGGCGCTCGCCCGCTCGCGTATTTCGGCCAGCACCGGTTGAACGTTCATCGCGCCATGCGGCGGCGTGCCAATCACAAGATCGGCGGACGTCAGGTCAGTTGCGGCACGCCGGACAATCTGCGGAATCCCTCCGACCTCAACATATTCGTTTGCCGGCTCGGCCCCGATGCGCACGCGCCAGATTCCTGCAAGCACGGACTCCCGGATTTGCGCCAAACAGCCATCTGGCAGCGCAACCACCCCGGTCACCTCCCCCTCTCCGAGCAATTCGTCAATCAGCTTGCGCTCGACATCGCTGAGATATGCCAGATCGTACAATTGTGTCGGAGCACCGCTTCTCTGACCCCCAACGGCAGCAGCGGCATTTGACAACAGCAAGGTGGCATTCGGATACTTCCTTGCACGTTCGTCGCAATCGCGCCAGACGCGCGTGACGAGCGCACTCGTCGCGGGACGATAGAGTAGATCGAGACATCCAGGCCTAGTCGTAAAGTCGCTCGCCGCCCGGTCGGCGGCGCCGGATACAACGGGGACCGCTGTTTTCACGATGCGATGTTCCATTGTCTGTATTTGCGGGCATTGCGCTTGCCGGTGCCGATGCTGCAGGTGTGTGCCCGATTGAGCGGTCCGGAGATGCGGTTGATCGTGAGCAAACGGGCCAGTATCGTGCCGATTAGGCGGAGTATATCGTGCCTCTGGCATAGGCTCGGCGTCGACGCTCTATGCCGGCCTACTGGTGCGCCACTAGCGCCGCGCGAGGGTACTGCACCTTGCATGCCTGACCGAACAACTTCAGGGAGGAAGAATGCGAACTGGATGATCCGGAGCATATGTAGGAGATCGGCGGCCGACGGCGGCATCACGCTCACCTTCCCGGGAGCGTGCACGGCCAGGCGCGCATCGGCACTGACGCCTTCCACGTCGGACTGAGTGGGTCGTGTCAGACCATGCTGCGCCGGCAACTCCATCACACTTCTTTCTGATAATGTTCGGTTCTGCTAGAGGCGATTAGCAAGGCGCATGCCAATCACCTTCAGCCGCGGCTCGCGTTCGAACCAACGGCATAGAGCCTGACATTATCCAGGCCAATGTTCCTGCGACCGGAATTCGGGCTGTGAAGAACCCCCATCGGCGCAAGGGAGCGGAGCCGTTAGCGTAGGTGCTCCGGCAATTGCGGCTCGTGACCGATCAAGTCCGCAAAGAAGCGATCGTAGTTCTGACCGTTGAGGCTGGCCTCAAGCCCGTCAAGTGCTTCGGATATCAGCCTTGCTTCATTTTCGTCTAAGAGCCGCACTGCGCTGTCGATATGTACGAGCACCTTGGCTCCTACCGATACATCAGCGAGCAGCATGACGGAAATGCGACGCTGTTCATTGCCATAGTCGCACAGCGCGGTAATACCGTCAGTCTCGACAATCGTCATTGGCAAGCCAAGGCACATGGTCAGTCGCAGGCTTCTAGATCGGCTGCGCTCTCATTTCATAATTCGCATGGTCAATATTGTTCGCCAAAAGCCGTTCGGATGCAGGCAGCGGCGCGCTCCGCGGTTTTGCCGGCGAGTCCCACTGCTCTAGCAGTTCACAAGCGAGTTTAATCGCAGCGGCAATCTGAAAGCGCACCGGCGCGGTCAGCGGACCGCCCCAATTCTCCAGATCCAACGGCTGACAGCCGATAAGAGCGAGCTCTCGCGGGCGGCGTCCAAGCAAATCGGCCGCGCTCAAGACCTCCTGGAAGCCGGTCTGATGCAGGCTCACTTTCTTGGCGCCCGTGAATTTTGGCACTTCGTCATCTCGTACAAGCTTCAACTGCCCGGGCAGCAATCCATAGTCGATAGCATCGAACACGATCAGGCAATCGGCCCGCTCAAGAAAACTGACGAGGTAGAGCCCCTGGGTGCCGCCATCGAGAACGGTGACGTTATCATCGACGTCGTAGCGGCGATGAAACTCCTCGACCGCACGCACACCGAATCCCTCATCGGCCCACAGGATGTTGCCAATGCCGAGTACCAGAATCCGCTTTTTGTCTTTCGGAATGAGCATCCACTTCCCAGTCAATCGCCTAACCCGCGCTCACCTACTTCATAGAAGGGAAGCTGCGGGGCGACATGATGTCTTCCCGGAGCACCGCGTAGATGTGGACCAGCGCGAACATCACGATCACCCATAGGCCGAGATGATGCCAGGTGTGGACGTCCTGGCTATTCGGCCAGAGTGAAAAGACCCAGCCGAACACCTTGTACTGCCACCTGTCCGTACCGGCACCTTGCCCATAAAGTGCAAAGCCGGTGACGACCATGAATGTGATCGTCTGCGTAAACATGAAGAACATTGCGAGCTGAGCAAGCCGGTTGTGCACGAGGCCCTTCTCAGGCTCAACCGTAAGGAAGGCATACCTGCGAATCTCCCGGTACAATTCCCGCCAAAAGCACCGGCGCCAGAGCGGCACGTAAAAGATTTGTATGGCATCCGCGTTTCCCATCAAGGCCCAGTAGATGCGCAGAAGAAAGCCGACGCTGAGCACATATCCCGCCGAGAAATGAGCAAAGCGGAGATAGCCGAACAGGAAACTGCCGCTTGCCTTTCCCCATATCGCTGGTGTCCCGGTTCCAATAAAATAGCCGGTTAAACTCAGTACGAGAATCGCAGCCGCATTAACCCAATGCCAGAGTCGCACCGGCGCACAAATGTAGGCGACGCCACCGCCCCTCCTTCGAGCAGTCGGTACCGCATCGACGGCGGCAAGAAGCTTCTGAGCCCTGTCCTGCATGGACCTAACGAACTTTGACCGAAGCCATTTCTTGGCCCTCAGCACTCATCACGTGCGTCGAGCAAGCCAAGCACGGATCAAAGGAATGGATGGTGCGCAAGATCTCCAGAGGCCGCTGCGGATCGGCCATCGGGGTACCGATCAGGGAAGCTTCAAAAGCGCCAATATTGCCCTTCGAATCGCGAGGAGATCCGTTCCACGTCGTCGGCACGACACATTGATAATTGTCGATCTTACCGTCCTTGATCTTAATCCAGTGCCCGAGCGCACCGCGAGGCGCTTCAGTGAACCCGTAGCCTTTGGCTTCCTTGCGCCAGCTTTCCGGGCTCCACCTGCTGATATTGGCAGTTGCCGTATCGCCCGCCTTGATGTGGATTACGAGCTTATCCTGGAAATAGCGCATCTGATGGGCCGCCCACTGGCATTCGAGCGCCCGCGCCGCAGTACGGCCAAGCGTCGAGAACAGCGCAGTCACAGGAAGATTGAGCCCCTTTAGCAGTCTCTCGGCTGGGTCCTTGAACTCGGCTTTGCCTTGCGCATAGCCGAGGATGTATCGCGCCAACGGCCCGACCTCCACGGCGCGGCCGCGCCAGCGCGGCGCTTTGATCCAGGAATATTTGCCGCCTTCGTCGAGTTCCTTAATATCTGTCTTGCTGCCTTTGAGTCTTGGCCCAAGTTCAAAACTCGGCTCGGTAATACCATCCCACGGATGCAGTCCACAGCAATCGCTGGGGTATTTATACCACGAATGCGCGACGAACTCCTGGATCTGTTCGGGGTCACCATGGTCGATCGGCAGTATCTCCTTGAGATTGCCATCAAGAATGACCCCGCGCGGCAGCTTAAGACTCTCGGCGGAACAGTCATTTGCCTTTTCAGGGATGTCGCCATAGGACATCACGCTTTTGCTCGAAAGACCACCGCCGTGGAGCCAGTCCCTATAGAACGAGCAGATCGCGGTAACGTCGGGCAGGTAGACCTGCTCGACGAACTCGATCGAGCGGTCGATGATCGAGGACACAATGTTTAGTCGCTCCATGTTGATCGCGCCCACCGCACCGATTCCCTCGACGTTGATCGCGCACGGCACGCCGCCCACCAGCCAGTTTGGATGCGGGTTCTTGCCACCATAAATAGCTTGGATCTTGACGATCTCCTTCTGAAAGTCGAGCGCTTCCAGATAATGGGCGACCGCCATTAGGTTCGCTTCCGGTGGCAGTTTGTAGGCCGGATGCCCCCAATAGCCATTCTTGAACGGACCGAGCTGACCTGATCCGAAGAATTTGGTCAGCCGGATCTGCAAATCCTTAAAATAGCCCGGGGATGACAGCGGCCAGGGCGAGATAGACTGCGCCAGTGTAGAGGTCGAACTGGGATCGGCCTTGAGCGCGGAGACCACGTCGACCCAATCCAACGCATGGAGGTGATAGAAATGTACGAGATGATCGTGCACGAGCAGGCACAGCTGCATGATGTTTCGGATTGAATTGGCATTCTCCGGAATCGTAATTCCTAGTGCATTTTCAACCGCGCGCACGGAGGTGAGCGCATGGGTGCCGGTGCAGACCCCGCAAATCCGCTCGGTGAACGCCCAGGCGTCACGCGGATCGCGCCCGCGCAGGATGACTTCGATGCCACGCCACATCGTCCCGCTTGAGACCGCATTGCAGATCACATTCTCGGAATTGAGATTGGCTTCGATGCGGAGATGGCCTTCGATCCGCGTCAGCGGATCGATAACGATACGCCTGCCGGAACGATCGAGATTGAACCCATTCGGCGTCTGAACGGCCACCGTCGTCGCCTCCTCAACTTGGCTTGCCTTTGTCGGCTCGGAGATCCGGCCGGTGGGTCAACCGGTTCAGGGCGGTGACCGCCGCATGGGCAGCGACGGTTAGCCCCACCACGCCGGCAGCGGCCATGCCGATCTCGTCGGCGTTCTCTTCAATGCCGAACTGCTTGATAGTTGTAAGTCGGTCGTAAAATGACCCTTTATCCCAGAAGCTGTCCTCGGAGCAGCCGAGGCAGCCGTGGCCGGATTGAATGGGAAATGAAACACCGCCGTTCCATCGAAGTGCCGAACAGGCGTTGTAGGTGGTCGGCCCCTTGCAGCCCATCTTGTACAGGCAATAGCCCTTGCGTGCATTGGTGTCGTCCCACTCTTCGACGAATTGGCCTGCGTCGAAATGGGATCGCCGATAGCACTTATCGTGAATGCGCTCGGAATAAAACATACTTGGGCGCCCTTGGCGATCAAGCTCCGGAAGCTTTCCGAACGTGGTGATGAAAGTCACGAGGCTACTCATGACCTCTGCGACAGGAGGGCACCCAGGCACCTTGATGATCTGCCTATTGGTGATCACCTTATCGATCGGCACTGCGCCAGTCGGATTTGGCTGGGCCGCTTGCACGCATCCCCAGGACGCACACGTGCCCCAAGCGACGATGGCCATTGCCTCTTCCGCCATCGACGTGAGCTTTTCAACGAACGGCTTGCCGCCGTCAATGCAAAACATGCCATCTTCGTTCAACGGGGGATTGCCTTCAACGGCGAGCACATACCCGCCTTTGTACTTGGCACGGGTTTCCTCCAGGATGGCCTCAGCCTGGTGTCCTGCCGCCGCCATGATCATATGGTCATAGTCGAGCGAAATCATCGACAGCAGCGCGTCTTTGATCAAGGGATGGGCCGAGCGGATAAAGCTTTCCGAGCAGCAGGTACACTCGAGCCCGTGCAGCCAGATGACGGGCACACGCGGTTTTGTTTCCAGGGCGTGCGCAATTTTGCTTGCGGTGAGCGGACCAAGTCCCAAGCTCGCGGCCGTCAAACTGCAGAATTTGTGGAAGCTACGACGCGTGATACCCTGGCGTCTGATCACGCTGTAGAACGTTTCCCTTCCGTCACCCGTGAAACCGTCCATGCGAGTTGTCGCCCGCCGTTACGAATTGATGACGCTCAGCAAGAAACAGGCCAGCGAAGCGAAACACTTGAAAGATACCGAGCCGCCGCTTTGGGGTCTTCGGATTGTCGAACCCCACCAGCGCCCCCGAAGCTGGAGGATTGATCTGTCAGCTCATGTTGTCTAGTTTTTGAGAGTTGATGTGAGCACTTCAAAAAATCAGCACTATGGTTCACCCTTGCAGGGGACACGCTCCTGCACAACCGCGACATTTGTCATGCCGATCGTTGAATAGAATTGGTTCAGTTGACGGCACTGCGTTGCCCCCGCCTCAATCAGACTTGCCGATTACTGACAAGGATGCATTGAAGCGGTCATAGTCGCAACTATGCAGGGAGCCCGTACCAAAGTGACTGTCGAGCGAGGAAGAGAACCCGCAATGGGCTGAGCTGTGGTGCGCCCGCTGATTCGCTTTAGGTCTGCTTCGATCTGATCTGCCCCTTGGTTTCAACGCGCTTCGCCGCGCGGCTTCGCTACGGCGCCGTGGGCGGCGACAGACTTGACGTTTACAGCTATCACCTCGGAGCCTTCATCGCGCAAGCCAATCGTTAGCAAGGCGCGACGTCTTGGCGCATCGCGACACCCACCTTGCTTGAGGGAGCTTCTTCGCAATGCGGAGGCAATTGCGTTTTTGAAGCATGCTGCGATTCGTCTGACGCCGATAGAAGCCACGTCGCCTACTTTCAGTCGGCATCGACCCGTGCTAGCAATACTGTCCGCCGACTACACCAAATGGTTCATCGCGCCTTTCGGCGGAAAGCGAATTATCGGGTTATCGGAGCATAGACGATATACTGGACTTGTTTGCGGTAATACTTCCGGATTTCTCCGGGCGCCGCCGTTCCGACCACCGCGACCAGACGCTCTTTTGCATCGCAGAAAAATTGTGTCCCGTAGGCGCCTGTCCATGTGACCTCACCTGGATTGCCGGAACCGCCGAGAGCCCTCGTTAAGCGTTCCAGCCACCCCGAGCCCGAAGCCGAAGCCGGCACGGTGCGTCTCCACATTGGCGACCTTATTTTTGATCCTGGCTCGGGGTGGCCGGGAGTCATGTGACGCACCGTCCTCGGACCAAAAATGCGCCGCCCATTGAGCTCGCCGCCGTTGAGCAGCATTTGTCCAAATGCGCACCAAGTCACCGACTGTCGCAAATCCGCAGGCTCCCGCGCTGTCAAAATTCGTTGGAATTTCGAGGAGCTCAATCTTTTGTGGTTTTCCCGTCAGCGGGTCGTCTGGAAATGGATGCGACAGGCGCGCGTTGCGATTCCGACAAATGGAAAGTGGCATCTTGCATTTCGATTGGCTTCCACAAGTTGCTCGCAAGATAGTCGCCCAATGGCTGTCTGCTGACTTGTTCCACGACAGCTCCCAGCACATCGGTCTAGAGAAGCCTTGCGAATTCTGTCTCCGGTTGATGTGCTAGCGGCAGCTTGGCAATGGTTTCGATGAAAGCCTGCTTACCATCCCTTAGTGGCGGAGCAGCGAAATCGGGATAGAGACGCGCCACCTGGTCTGAGCTATTGGGGGGCGCGCCATCGGTGAGCCCAGATCTGTAGCGGTAAAGATCGTGGATCAAGATCGAAGAATTCTGCGTTTGAAATTTCAATGAACCGTCATGCTGTGGCACCCCCACCTTCATGCCTGCGAATTCCGGATAGCAATCCGTATGCCTTGCCTGCAAAGGCAGGCGACCTGCTCCATGAGGATAAGACCCGCAACGGCCACCATCGGCTTGGTCATAGAAGCAAGCGCGAATTTCGCGTCGAGCCGCATCGACCTTCCTTTTGCCGGATCGAGTTGTCCGGTCGCCTTGTAGTTAATCAGCTTGCCGTCTCTGGCGAGAGCAACCGCGCCGGCACGCGTTTACTCGCGATCTCCCGAGCTTAGAACTGGTCTAGCTTTGCAAGGCGCTGCCGAGAAACGCCGACGTCATCGGCCTTCGCTTTGGGGCAGAGGCGCGGACTGCACTCAATTGAAGCCGATTGCGGCTGCCGCTGCGACCATAACAAGGTTGTTCATTGTAGCCCCGAAAGGACGGATGGATCCGGTTTTGTAATATTGCGGCCCGGCGCTGTCGGATATATGTGGCTAGCAAGCCTCGGATGATTCGGTGCCTCGCCTAGCACTATGTCTGTCGATGATCGCTAAGGTGAAGATTGTCGCAAGGGCGAACAGCACCATACCAGCGGCAATCACACTTGCCTCGTGCCAACGCGACCCTTGGACGTAGTCTACGACGTAATAACACCTTGGTGCGGCCAGGAATATTGCCGCCGATCATCATCACGACGCCGAATGTGCCGATGGTATGCGAAAATCCGAGCACGGCTGCTTTGACAAGCTCCAGTCGCGCTAGCGGCGCGCTGATGGCAATGAAGGCATACAATGGCGAGACACGCCCTGTCATTTCCAACGGGTGATCGCCGACCGCAACAAAGGCGCTACGTATCGGCTGCACGACCAATGGCAGCGCCGAGAGCACCGATCCGACCACGATACCCGCGAAGGTAAAAGCGAGCGTGCGCCCGCCCCAGAAAGAGGCGAGAACGCCACCCGGTCCGTCGGGGCCGAGCAAAACGAGTACGCAGAAGCCGAGAGCCGCTGGCGGTAGCACCAGCGGAAGTGCGATCATCGCGGCCACCGCCTCGCTCAAAAAAGTCTTTGAGCGGGCTAGCCACCAAGCGAGGGGCACACCAATCACGAGGAGGATCACGGTCGTCACGCTAGCGAGCTCGATCGTGAGCGCAATGGATTGCGAAATTTCTGACGAATCGATATTCACGTGCGTCGGCCCGCCGGTGAGCGCAGGTCGCCGTATCGTGACGGCGGTCGCCTGCATGTCCGGCTCGTCCAGAGATGCGGCGCGAATAGCCATTTGGTAGCGCGGCAACTCGTTGGGGCCGCCGAATTCACGCGCCTCGCTTCTGCGAGCAAGAGCAGCATCACAAGGCTCATCGACAATTCCTGTGACAAGTACGCCTCGATCCACCCGACGGCGGCAGCTTCTCCTTGTCATCAGCAATTCCTGTGCCGCGTGCGGGCTGTGGCGGCTCTATGCTCAATGGGGAAAATTGCGCAGACGCTGATGTCACTATGGAGTGGACCCAACGCTCTGTCAGATTTCAGGCATCTTTGTTCCCGAGCAGACAGCGACAGCCGCGCAACGAAAACGGCAGATTTCTACAAACCTCGACAGATGCCTGTTGCGTTTGTCGGCGGCTTAAACGCCGCCCTCGCCGGGGCCGGTAGCTGAACGGCTCGCAGGAAGTCTGCCGCTCGGCAGAAACGCGAACGATCTAGCTGAGAAATCGCCGTAAGACTGATTCTGTGACGCGGTAAAGGCGCGAGGGGCCCGCCAGCAAAGGCGTGGAGACGCGCGCTCCGGCACCAACGAGCTTCGCCGCTCCCGGCAACGCAGTTCATCCCTCAAAAATCTTGTCCGCGCAATGGAGTCCCTAAAACGGCCTTCCATCCGGCAAATGCGTACAATCCAAAATATCAATTTCACCAATGCCACATACTGTTGCATCGATCTCAGCACTCGAGCCGAGACGTAACACCGCTAATGCGCGCTACGGTGCAACTTTTTGTTTCCTTGGGCGAACGCGGTACGAGCATTCAAGCCGTTGCCGCCGAACACAGGCTAGTTGTCCGCGATTTGTTGATCGGCCACAGTTTGGGATCTGGTGCATATCTTGCTTAGCGAACAACGCAACTAAACGCCTGCCTTGCAAGGACGCGACGGCTCTCGGAACCGTCTTCAATCAGGGCAAGGCTAAAATGATTGGTCTCGTATGACGCTGTCGCCTCTCAACAGCGGCGGCTCACATTCGGGTATATTCGGGAAGGAAGCGTCATGACCACCAGGGCAACTGCGTTGCCTGTACGCGCGTCGCAAGCTTGGTATAAGATCCTCTACGTCCAGGTGCTAATCGCGATCTTAATTGGCGTCATGGTTGGCTGCCTATGGCCATCTGTCGCCACCAACGACTGGGTCAAGGCGCTTGGTGACGGGTTCATCAAGCTCATCAAGATGGTGATCGCGCCGATTATTTTCTGCACTGTCACATCTGGTATTGCGCATATTCAGGATGCGAAGAAAGTTGGGCGCGTCGGCGTCAAGGCGCTGGTCTATTTCGAGATCGTCTCCAGCTTTGCCTTGCTGTTGGGCCTTGTTATGGGCAATCTGGTCCAAATCGGCCATGGCCTTGCGGTCAAGCCGGATGCTGCGGCGGTCGCCAATTACGTGAAGCAGGCGGAAGCCTCGAAGACCGTCGATTTCTTTCTCAACATCATTCCTGATACCGTGGTCGGCGCCTTCGCTCGCGGCGATGTTCTGCAGGTTCTCTTGTTCGCGATTCTATTCGGCTTTTCGCTGATGGCGCTGGGAAACCGTGGGGAGCGGCTGCGCGGCATTATCGACGACGTCGCACACGCGGTGTTTGGCGTAATCGCTATCATCATGAAAGCGGCCCCGATCGGCGCCTTCGCCGCCATGGCCTTCACCGTCGGCAAGTTCGGGCCGGCAGCACTCGGTAATTTGATCGGCCTGATCGCGCTGTTTTACGCGACTGCGGCGCTATTTGTCGTAGTGGTGCTCGGTTTGATCGCGCGCCTCGTCGGCTTTTCAATCTTCAAGTTCATTATCTATATCAAGGACGAAATTCTGATCGTGCTCGGCACTTCGTCCTCTGAAAGCGCGCTGCCGCAACTCATGGAGAAACTCGAGCGGCTGGGCTGCTCCAAGCCCGTGGTCGGCCTGGTGGTGCCAACTGGCTACTCCTTCAACCTCGACGGCACCAATATCTATATGACGCTTGCGACATTGTTCATTGCCCAGGCACTCGGGGTCGAGCTCACCTTTAGCCAGCAGCTCACGATCCTGCTCGTGGCGATGCTAACGTCGAAGGGAGCAAGCGGCGTCACTGGCGCGGGCTTCATCACGCTCGCCGCGACGTTGTCGGTTGTCAACCCAGCGCTCGTGCCGGGCATGGCAATCGTGTTTTCAATCGATAAGTTCATGAGCGAGGTGCGCGCCCTTACCAACATCACGGGCAACGGCATCGCCGCCGTGTTCATATCCTGGTGGGAAGACGAGCTCGAGCACGCGACGCTGAAGAATCGGCTCAACCAGCCCACCGTTTCCACCACTGTCGACACTACCAGCACAATGAGGTAGGTTCTGGATCTTAACCGCCGCATTCGAGGACGCATTGAATGCAAGCGCAGCTACATTCTCGTAGTTCGAATCACGGATTAGATGGTACCTCGACGGAGCGGTGGCGGCTCGCACACGGCTAGTGTGTCGGTTCGGCGTCGTTGGCGCGCGCTGACCGGGTAACCGGAGGCAAATCTTCTCACCTAGGCGTGATGGCCCTAGGGCATAATAAGCAGTCGCGTAACTTCGCCTTCGTATCTCGGCACGTGACGATTGCGCTTTCTTCCGCATGCCGACCGTAAAGACGAGATGAATCGTCCGGCAGCTTGCGGCGAGGCGCACCTGATTGTTCCGGCTCAACGTGTTGAGCGAACTTCAGCCGCTGTCCTCGTCCGGCTGGCGTGAGGGGGGTTGTCCTCGCTGCAGCCTCAAGCGCCTGCCCGGAAGTTATCGGCAGCGGAGGAAAGCAGACATCTCAGCTTCGATTCTTGGCGTGGCAGTGCGCCCTATTGAAAGGTTTAGGACAACTATACGTATGTTTGTGATGCGTTTTTTCTTCGCGCGTGCTCAGTTCAGCAAGCAATCGATCTCGGAACCGCTCACAACGGGTGCTGGTTCCCCAGTATTGCCCCATTTTTGCCTAAAATGTTATAGCTCTCCGCCGGAGAATGGGCCGGACGGTACCAAAATGCATAGCCATATCAGTAGCTTAAGACGCTCAGCCCCTCAGTTTACCTTCGGCAGCATAACGCTGGCGGTGGTAACAGTGTCTTGCTTGTACCTTCAGGCGCATTTCGCCGCGACGGCGTTCGCCTATTTGTTAGTGGTGTTGCTGTTTTCGTTGATGGGCAGCTTCATCGCGTCGTCCGCGCTTTGCATCGTAGCCATCGCTGCTCTCGCTTATTACTTTGCGCCGCCGGTGTTCAGTCTGCGGATCGATGCCCCCCAAGATCTGCCCGTGATTGTTGCATTCTTTGTTGCCTCGATTGTGGGAGCGCACCTGATCGGAAAGCTGCGCCAGGAAAGAGAGGCTGCGCGTGTGGCTGCGGCCAAGCTTCAGCGAAGTGCGGCCGATTTGGAGGACCGAGAAAAACGGTGGCGCACCATCTTCGAGCATAATCCGGCCATGTACTTTATGGTCGATGAAGCCGGCACTGTCCTCAACGTCAATACCCTCGGCGCGACACAACTCGGCTATGCTCGTGCTGAACTCATCGGTCGATCCGTGCTGGACGTATTTCTCGAGGAGGATCGCGCGTTCGTTCGCGAATGCGTTCGGACGTGCCTTGAGAATGTCGGACAAACGCGCACGTGGGACATCCAGAAAGTCAGGAAGGACGGCTCGGTGTTGTGGGTACGTGAAAACGCCAAAGCCATGCTCTGGGCGGATGAGCAGCCCATTATCCTTTGCGCCTGCGAAGATATCACGGAGCGAAGGCGGACCGAACTTGCCCTGCAGCGGAGCGAAGCACATTTGGCCCAGGCGCAGGAGTTGAGTCACACAGGGAGCTTCAGCTGGAACCCCACTACGGGCGAGGCCTTCTGGTCCAAAGAAACATTTCGGATTTTCCAATTAGCCCCTCAGACAGTGCCACCGGGGCCGCAGCTCGTCGTCGAGCGCACTCATCCAGATGATAGACCTTCGGTTAGAGAAACTCTCGATCGCGCGATGCGAGATCCGAGCGATTTCGAGCACGAGTACCGGCTTCTGCTACCGGACGGCTCGGTAAAGCACATTCATGCGCAGGCGCGAGCGACGAGGACAGCCTCTGGTGACATCGAGTTTGTTGGGGCGGCTACCGATATTACGGCGACGAAGCGAGCAGAACAGCAGCTGCGGCGCAGCGAGGCCTATCTGGCCGAGGCCCAGCATCTCACCCATACAGGCAGCTGGTCCTGGGACGTCCATGCTCTAGATTTCATTTATCGCTCTGCTGAGGTTGATCGCCTATTTGGCTTTAAACCACAAGAGCCGGTTTCGATAGAGACTATTCGATCGCGCATCCATCCGGAAGACTTGCCACGGTTACAGGAGGTGCAGCGGCAGGCGATTGAACAGGTGGAAGAACGGTTCGAGTATGATTTTCGTATTCTTCTGCCAGATGGCGGGATAAGGCGCATACACTCCGTTGCACACATTGTCGTCGGCAGCGACGGTAATGTCACCGAGCTGATCGGAACACACATGGATGTCACCGAGCAGCACGCAGCAAGGGAACGCCTGGAAAATACACTTGTCGCGCTGCGCGAAAGCGAGCAGCGCTTTCGCGACTACGCCGAGACAGCTTCCGACTGGCTCTGGGAGACCGGGCCAGATCATCGAGTCACTCACTTGTCCGAGCACACCAGCGCTGCGGGAATTTTAGCGACAGGATTGATGGGCCTGCCTCGCTGGGACATTGCGTGCGACACGGAAGAGGAACCCGAGAAGTGGCGTCAGCATCGGGCGATCTTGCAGGCGCATCTGCCGTTTCGGGATCTCATCTACCGTACCGTGAATCGGACGGGATCTCCGATCTATGTCCGCACGAGTGGCAAGCCCTTCTTCGACGGCAACGGAACTTTTCTGGGCTATCGGGGCGTCAGCACTGATATAACGGCCCTCATACGCGCTGATCAGGCCGAACAAGAGCTGCGAAAGGCACAAGCGGAGCTTGCACATGTGACGCGTGTAACGACGTTAGGAGAACTGACGACTTCCATCGCTCACGAGATAAACCAACCACTCGCCGCTATTCTCAACAACGCCGATGCGTGCCTCGGCTGGATGGCTCGGGAAGCTCCTGATCTTGCCGCCGCGCGCTCTTCGGTGGAATGGATCATCGAAGACGCAATCCGGGCAAGCGAGGTGATCCGCAGTGTTCGCGCGCTCGCGAAGAAGGGCGAGATTGAGATGGTGCCACTCGACATCAATGAGGTCGTTAGGGACGTCATTGCGCTGGTAACACGAGAGCTGGTGAGCCACCGAGTGACATTGCGAACCGAGTTGGCGGCCGCGCTGCCTAGGATCCTCGGTGACCGAATTCAGCTACAACAGGTGATCATCAATCTGGTAATGAACGGAATAGAGGCGATGGACGCAGTTACAGACCGGCCGCGCAAACTTCTGATTCAATCATCCAAGAACGATCTGGGGCACGTGCAGCTTGCCGTGTCCGATTGCGGCGTCGGGATCGCCGAGAAGGACGCTGACCACGTCTTGGACCCCTTCTTCACCACCAAGTCGAGTGGCCTTGGAATGGGCCTTTCGATCTGCCGTTCCATCGTGGAAGTTCATGGAGGGCGGCTATCGTTTCTCCAGAAAAATGAACCGGGCGCGACCTTCCAGTTTGTCCTGCCCGTGCACAAGGAGGCCCTCCAGTGACAGGACGATTGAACTCGCCAGGTGAGGCTAGCAACGCCGAGGCCTCGACGAAGGCGATCGTCTTTGTCGTTGAGGATGACATCTCCGTGCGCCGCTCGCTTACGAACCTTTTTCAACAGGTAGGGTTGGAGGTCGTTGCGTTTGGATCGGCCCGTGAAATGCTGCAGAGCACAATTCCGGACGTCACAAGCTGTCTAGTTCTTGATGTCCGGCTGCCTGGCCTCAGCGGCCTTGACTACCAGGCCGAGCTGGCAAGGTTGAACATACACATCCCGATCATTTTCATCACCGGCCATGGCGACATTCCAATGACGGTCAAGGCCATGAAGGGAGGTGCGGTCGATTTTCTCAGCAAGCCGTTCCGCGATCAGGAACTGCTTGATGCCGTGGTTGCGGCGACCGAACGGGATCGCAAAAGACGGGAAGCTCAGCGAATCGTCGCGAACCTGCAGTCTTTATTTGAGACCTTAAGCCCGCGCGAGCAGGCAGTGATGAAACTGGTCGCGGCCGGCCTGATGAATAAGCAGGTAGCCGCGGAACTTGGGCTGGCCGAGATTACGGTGAAGATCTACCGGGGTCACGTAATGAAAAAGATGCGTGCCCGGTCGCTGGCCGACCTGATCAGAATAAGCGAGACGCTGGGAATTTGCGTCAATCGTTCCGAACAAACGCAAGTATGATTTTACAATTCCGTCACTTCAGCCACTTTTCGCCGAAAGTGGCTAGCGCTTTGGCTGCCGCTGTACTGCGTCGGGAGTGCTCTTCTTGTCCACGCCTTTGATTTCCGTCGTTGACGACGACGTCTCCGTCCGTGCGTCGACAGAAAACCTGTTGAAATCGCGTGGCTACGTCGTGCAGATATTTGCGTCGGCCGAGGCACTCCTGCGGTCGCCGCACTTGAGTGAGACATCTTGTGTCATTACCGATGTGCAGATGTCGGCTATGAGTGGGCTGGAGCTACTGGCAGAGATGCGGACGCGTGGTTACGACGCACCTTTCATTTTCATTACAGCTTTCCCCAATGAACGCGTGCGCGCGTCAGCCCTGGACGCCGGGGCGATTGGCTTCCTCGCCAAGCCATTTGGCGGGCAAGAGCTACTCAAGTGCCTCGACATCGCATTGAAGGCACATGGCGAGCGAGGTGACATCTGATTCGATCAACCTGCGAGTTCTTGTCCGATCTAAATGCTCGTCAGAACGACGATCACGCACTGAGCAACGTCTTCGCAGTCGGAACCGCGACTTGCACGCCCACTCTTTACTGACTGTGGGCGGCTGCAGAACAACAACCCCGCGAGAGACGGAGAGTACGCCGGCTTGATTCATTCCAGGTCGGCGCTCAAAGTAATGCTGCCCCAGAGCCATCGACGCCTCTCAGCATTTCTTAACTTCATCTGGAACAGAGCTGGCCCCGAGGCGCTCGGCAAGAACGAGATTGGTTGTGCTGAGCCCGACGGCGGTGACGATGAAATGGAGCTTCGCCCAGGCCGCCCTTCGTCTTGGTTACCGCTTTTGGAAAGAGCTCTGTACGATGCTCTTGCTCACGGCGTCGTTGTGTCCGTCGACGCATGCCCGCCATCTTATCGATCCGGCGCCGCTTCGCTGTGCATTTCCTAGCCAACTGACTCACGGCAGGCGCCTACGCTCCTACTACTTCGTAGACCATCTGTAGAAGACTTCTGGTCTCCAAACCATCCAATGTGCTCCGCGCAACACGCCGGGCCCTTGGCGGCCGGGCGCACTCTGCCGGCACCCCATGCAGGTCCTCGATCAGCGAGCATTGTCGCAAATGCCTCGCGCGGTGAGCCCCTACTTTCAAGGCTCAAACAATTAGCAACCGCTAAGCCAAGGACCACTCTGGGGGCAGTATTCTGAGCGAACCATAGGAACTCTCGGCCGAAACGGCGACAAACACAGAGGAGCCCGTGACCTTGCCCCACGGGCTTAATCCAGTTTGAAGTTCGTTCTGGCCACAACAAGGACCAGAGCATGAAGCGCAGCCGCTTTTCGGAAGAGATGGGGTATTCGGTCCCGATCGCCTGACCTATTTGCTGCGCGGCACGTTTTGACTGACGATCATGGACCAACTCTATCCGAAGGAGAAGCGTCATGATCTACGTCGGCCTCGATGTTTCGCTGAATTCCGTTGCGGTATGTGCGGTGGACGAGACCGGAAAGCTTTTCCGGGAGGGAACGACGTTGGCGGACGCGCCATCGATTGTGCAGTACCTCGAACCATGGGCTGGTCAAGTTGAACGGGTGGGCCTTGAGGCAGGACCGACGTCAGAATGGCTGCATCTCGTGGATGCCCACGGGATGAGCGAACGGCGGGCGTGTAAAGCCATCGGCTGCTGCGGCATGACCATGAAATGCCAGACGATCCGGGCGGACGAAGCCGGCCTTCGCCAGCGCATGAGGGCGATCGCCCAGGAGCGCCGTCGCTTCGGCTATCGGCGCCTGCACGTTCTGCTCAAGCGGGAGGGCTACGTGATCAACCACAAGAGGCTGTTCCGGCTCTACCGGGAAGAGAGGCTTGCGGTGCGTCGCCGTGGCGGCCGCAAGCGGGCGATCGGGACCCGGGCGCCGATGACGGTGGCGATGGCGCCGAATGACCGCTGGCCGTTCGACTTCGTGTCGGATCAGCTCACCGACGGCCGCCGCTTCCTCACCGTCGAGGGCCTGGCGCTGGTGGCCGACACCTCGCTGTCTGGCTCCCGGGTGGCGCGGGAGCTGGATCGGCTGATCATCGAGCGCGGCAAGCCCAAAATGGTGGTCAGCGACAACGGCACCGAATTGACCAGCAACGCCATCCTGACATGGGCCGATCAGAGCCGCGTCGCCTGGCATTACATCGCCCCCGGCAAGCCGACGCAGAATGACTTCATCGAAAGCTTCAATGGCCGTCTCCGAGACGAATTGCTGAACGAGACGCTGTTCACGTCGCTGGGCCAGACCCGAGTCGCACTCGGACATTGGCGGGCCGACTACAACGATACGCGACCTCACTCGCAACTCGGATGGAAAACACCATCGGAGTTCGCCTTGACCTGCAACCCGCGACGGGATCTGGCGCTGCGCTATGCCGATGGCTCCACGCCAGCTCCCGTCGCTACCACCGCTCAACCGGGCCAATCCAACAGCCGGAGCGAACTCAGGACTGGGCAAAAATTGGGAGCAAGGTCACCCGGAGCAGGCTAAATTGGTCTACTCATTGGAGCCAAACCACCGGTGAATCCATGGTCACATAAAATCATCCTCATAGTCGTACGTTGAGGGGCTCGCTGGGCTCTCGGTATCACTATCTTCACTGTCATCAGCTTTGGAAAGATACAGCGCAGCAGTGCCTTTTCGCTGCCATTGGCCGTCGCTATTCCTTACCCACTTGTCTGACTTCTCTGGGTCCAGAATCATGTTGTCGGCGTCAACCTCGACGAATCCCATTTTTGCCGCACGGACCCTTGCTTCCGAATTAGCCGGACGTAAATTGAGCAGCGGCTGTTTGCCGTCTAGTCGAAGCTGGTGCTCGAGCAGGATATCACCAGCGTTCTCGACAAGCGGATGAACGACTTGAAGATCCACAGTAGAGGTAGTCCGGTCGCGTCCAGGAAATAGCTTCTTCCACCTTTTGACGTCGAACTCGGTCATGCTGTCGCCGCCTTCCGTTCTGAGAAGTCCGACACTCTTGTTGCCCAATTGGTAGCTGAAGTATCGCGCATTCTCGGAATCTCGGGTTCTCCCATAGTCTTTGGCAACTTCTGCAGTTCGCCCTGCCTTGCCGGACACGAAGTCGGAGTACTCTTGAGGGTTACCGGCGATTTTCATGATTTCGTCACCGTGATAAGCCTCCGCGGCTTTTCGGAATGACCGACGATCCTTGAACTCTTTTATGGGAGGGGTTGAAACGAGCGAATACGGCCTTGTTGCCGAAGAAGAACTGCCACTGGAACCAGCTTCGGCTAAGCGCATATTTGCGAACGCATCCGCAAAGATGTCTGCGTCCATTTGCTCATCAGTTTCGGCAAAGTCAGAGGATTGGAAGTAGGACGAGCCGTTGATCCGATTATACATGGCGATTGGTGCTCCCGTCGGACATACATTTCTGCATCTAAATTAGGCTTGTTAGGCCCAGCGGCGCTGATAGGGAGCCTGACTTACCAAAACCTGACGTGGCCCCCCTGACGTTGGCTTGTCATAGGGCTTCCTTTTGAACGACGCGGCGGCACGCTCGTCCCATTGGCATTCATCAGGTTTGATCAGAGACCAAGAACACCTCCGAGGAAGCTCCTCTATTGGGAATTTGACGCTGATTGACGTGCTGGCGCCAATCGGATCGTACTCTTTTAAGAGTTACGCGGCGCCGCTTCATATTCGGGTTTTCTTTTCAACGTTCCAGTGGGGCACGCGGATCGCCTTCCATAGATTAGCCGATTCCAGACTTTGACCAACAATATCGCCTGCGTCAGAAAGGTCGTCTAACGTTGACTTGTGGAAGTGCGAGGCCTCAGCGCTCATTTTTCCAAATCCGTATTTCGCCTTCGTCGCGGTTACCCCAGCCGAACCACGGAATGAATGTCGGCCGCTGCGGTTCTAGCTGCCCAGGCACTTTGTAGGATAAAGTGCCGCTTCTTCAGAATGCGTGTGTTGCAACCGCGCCCTGTCGGCCTGCAGCAAATTCTTGCCGTTAAAGAGACCAGTTGCTTCCATAAGGGAAAACCGCTCTCTGAGCGAAGCCAACGTTGTGTAACTTGGTCCCCGTTGTCCTCCAGACGATAAATAAAGGGGCCACGCTGGATGGCCACTTTGCCGGCAGGCTCGCCCGCGGCGCGCTGCAGCATTCTGACGGGCGCCAGGCCAGCGTGTTGGCATTCGCGGCGCAGATTCGACGGCGATTTCTACCCCTGCTCTCCAGGGATAGCTGCCGGTTATGAGCAACCGCAGCGCATGTCCGTCGACAGATATCTACAGCATTACCAACGTAGAGATTTACATAGAGGCGCGTCGGCGCCGGGCGTGTAGATGTAATGACCAATGGTTGTGAAACGACGTGCGATTTTCAGTGGACAGCAGGCGCAGCCAAACAGCGTCCTCGCACCGGCGAGACGTGATTATACATGCCATAGACCTCGGCGTATTGGGGTGCACTTCGAGCGGGCTGACATGGGAATAGCGACGCCCGTCGAACGCGATACTGCCGATAACGATATTGGAGCGCGCGCTCTATCACGTCGGCTTATCTGTCCCGTTGCATCTCCAGCATACGGCGCGCGAACATTGTCAAGCCGATGGAGGCGCAACCTTCCGCGTACGCGGCATCATTCGGCACATCGTAATCGCTGCTGAACGCTTCGCCGGTACCTTGCGAGCCGATGGCTCCGGTAATATAGATCTGGCGCTCGACCATGTTTCGCCATAGCCGTAGGCAAGTTTGGCGCTGTTGCTCGTTCTGGCGCAGACGCGCGAGAGCCGTCATCAGGTATACAAAACGAACCGCAAAATACCGGGATCGTTTTCTTTCTGAGCTCGCCCACGCTATTGGTGGCCTCAATGCTCCGCTATAACATTGTGGCCTTATTCCACAGTCACCGATTTTGCTAGATTACGTGGCTGATCCACGTCCGCGCCCCTTACGAGGGCGGTATGGTAAGCCAAGAGCTGAACCGGAACGGCATAGAGCATCGGCGTAAAGCTTGCGACCATCTCAGGCAGCACAATGGTCATGAGTGTGTCCACCGCCGATTCCATAGCACCTTTCGAGTCGGTGATCAGGATGATCTTGCCGCCCCGAGCCGCAACTTCTTGCATATTCGAGACGGTCTTCGCGAACACATCGTCATAGGGCGCGATCACCACCACAGGAACGGCTTCATCGATCAGTGCGATCGCTCCGTGCTTGAGCTCGCCGGCGGCATAACCTTCTGAATGGATATAGGCAATTTCCTTCAGCTTGAGTGCGCCCTCCAACGCCAGGGGAGCCGATGTGCTACGACCGAGATAGAGCACGTCCCTTGAATCGGCGATATAGCGCGCGAGTTTCTCGATCTGCGGCTCGATCAACAGCGCCGCAGCAATCAACCGCGGCACTTCGATAAGCTCACGCACGAGCCTTGTTTCATCGATCTCAGACAGCTTACCGCGCTCTTTTCCTGCTGCGACGGCAAGCGCCGCCAATACCATCAGCTGGCAGATGAATGCCTTGGTGGAGGCGACGCCGATTTCCGGCCCCGCCAGCGTCGGCAGAACGGATTCGCTCTCTCGCGCAATCGTCGACGTCGCGACGTTGACCACAGATATCGTGTGCACGCCCTGGTCCTTGGCGTATCGCAACGCAGCTAGCGTGTCAGCGGTCTCGCCCGACTGCGAGATGACGATCGCGAGATCACCCCGGCGCAAAGGCGGCTCCCTGTAGCGGAACTCGGACGCTACATCGATCTCGACAGGCAAGCGCGCCAGCCGCTCGAACCAGTATTTGGCGATGTGCCCGGCATAGCTTGCAGTGCCGCACGCGGTAATAGAGATGCGCTGAATGGATTTAAAGTCGAACGGCAATGTGACCGGCAGGGCGACGCGCTTGGCCGCCATGTCTACATAATGCGCCAATGTCTGGCCGGCTACTGTCGGCTGCTCGTGGATTTCCTTGGCCATGAAGTGGCGATAATTCGCTTTGTCCACAAGGAGTGACGATACGCCAGACTTTGATGTTGCCCTCTGGACGACAAATCCGCCTGCGCTATAAATGACGCACATCGTGCGCGTAAGCACGGCCCAATCGCCGTCTTCAAGATAGGTGATGGTGTCGGTCAAAGGCGCGAGCGCGATCGCGTCCGATCCTAAATACACTTCGCCGTCACCATGTCCGATCGCAAGGGGTGACCCCTTACGCGCACCGATCAAAAGATCGTCGTGGGCTTTGAAAAGGAACGCGAGCGCGAAGGCACCGCGCAGCCGTGGCAGCGACGCTTTTACCGCATCCTGCGGCGAATAGCCTCTCTTGAGATAAGATTCGACGAGATGCGCCACAACCTCCGTGTCTGTCTCTGAGTGAAACTGGGCTCCATTACGCTCCAGTTCGGCTCGCAGCTCGCGAAAATTCTCGATGATCCCGTTATGAACGACCGCCACATTTTCCGTCGCATGCGGGTGAGCATTGCTCTCGGTCGGTTTTCCATGAGTCGCCCAGCGGGTATGACCGATGCCGGTATGACCCAACGGCGGACAATAGAGCAGCTGCTCTTCAAGGTTTCTCAGCTTACCTTCAGCGCGCCGGCGCTCGATACGGAGACCTTCGAGAGTCGCGAGGCCTGCGGAGTCATAGCCACGATATTCCAATCGCTTGAGCGACGCGACCAACTGGCCAACGACCGGACCACGCCCCAAAATGCCAACAATTCCACACATATCGATCAATGCAGCCCCAAGTTCAAGGAGTTCGAGGTTCCCCTACAGGAATCCGATCATGAAATTCGCTTGCCCGATGGTAACAGGTGTCAGTTCGGGCTTTTTCGCAGCCGCCTGTATCGCCACCGCATTCGCAAGCGTGAGTTAGACCTCCTTCAGCCATCATCGCTTCGCCCGGCTACATTGCCGATCGACCACAAACTGCGCTGCAGCTCTGGCTTGAATTGTTCTGTGCTACCGAAACACATTTTGCCGGCGCGGGTTTAAGAGGCTCATCATACTCGTACCGAGGCAAGTTATGCTCATCGAGATTAGACAATTGGCAGCGAAGCTCCATTGTACGAGCGTAAACTTTCGATATCGAAACGTTGGAACATCTATACCAACGTTTACTACTCTTGCTCATCTTGTCTTGAGTCGACAGCTCCACTGCCTGCCGCGAGCTTGATATTGGCAACAGCGCTAATCACGGGCAATGAATTGACCGCCAAGATCGGGGGTTCTGTGCGGAAGTTGACAGTAGGGGTGCTTTCTAGACTACGAATTGACGTGCAGGCTTTACTGTGCGCTTGCTTGCATCCCATCATCCGGCAAATGCATCGATGACTGCGGCCTCAGCTCGTCGCTCTCCCAAGCCGTGACGAGACCACGGGTATGCGTACTTGCGTCTGAGCATAGATAGGAACACAGATCGTCGACTTCTATCTCGTTGGAGATTTAGTCCGAACAAGCCGCCCTTGTGCTCGCAACGGCGATCGCATCCATCTCGCCTGCTTAGGGATCATCGCGGATATAAGCCAGGATGCGAGCGTTAGTTGACTTTGATGTTTTGAAGATCGATGCGTTGACACACTCCAGTCCAATCTAAATCTATGTATATAGTGTGCTTTCCTACCTGATGTGTATGACTGGACCTAACGATCGCTTTCCTCAAATTGCGGGTGGAGCGGGCTTGCGCATCTAGACTTCTCGAGAAACGGCTCCCAATCGCGTTTCACAGGGCTTTCCTTCCGGCGCAACTAAGAGAGACCATGACGGCTCAGTACTCAAAGCGTCGCGTTGCGCTGATCACCGGTGTCACCGGGCAGGACGGAGCATATCTCGCCGAGTATTTGCTCGGTCTCGGCTACGACGTGCACGGGATCAAGCGCCGGTCGTCCTCGTTCAACACCGCGCGCGTCGATCATCTCTACCAGGATCCGCATGCCGGTAGCGTGCCGTTCCTGATGCACTATGGCGACATGACGGATTCGACCAATCTGATCCGGCTGGTGCAGCAGATCCGGCCGACCGAGATTTATAACCTGGCCGCCCAGAGCCACGTCCAGGTCAGTTTCGAGAGCCCGGAATACACAGCCAACGCCGACGCAATCGGCGTTCTGCGCCTTTTGGAAGCGATCCGCATACTCGGCATGGAAAAGGAGACGCGGTTCTACCAGGCCTCGACCTCGGAGCTTTTCGGGCTCGTGCAAGAGGTGCCGCAGAAGGAAACCACGCCATTCTATCCGCGTTCGCCCTATGGCGTTGCCAAGCTTTATGGCTACTGGATCACGGTGAACTACCGTGAGGCCTATGGCATTTTTGCCAGCAACGGCATCCTTTTCAACCATGAGAGCCCGACCCGCGGCGAGACCTTCGTGTCGCGCAAGATCACCCGCGCCGTCGCCCGCATCGAGGTAGGCCTGGAGAACACGCTCTATCTCGGCAATCTCGACGCCAAGCGCGACTGGGGCCATGCCCGCGACTATGTCGATGGGATGCACAGGATCCTGCAGATTGACGAGCCCGGCGACTTCGTGCTCGCGACAGGCGAGACGCGGCCGGTCCGCGAGTTCGTCGAGGTGGCGTTTGCCGAGGTCGGGCGCAGCATCGAATGGCGCGGCAGGGGCGTCGAGGAGGTCGGCGTGGACAAGGCCTCCGGCAAGACCCTGGTGCAGATCGATCCGACCTATTTCCGTCCGACCGAGGTTGATCTCCTGATCGGTGACGCCAGCAAGGCGCGCGCGAAGCTCGGCTGGGCTCCGAAGACGCCGTTCTCGCAACTGGTGAAGGAAATGGTCGCCAGCGATCTCGTCGAAGCCTTGCAGGATGCGACCAATGGCAAGCGCGGCGTTTGAACTGAAGGGTAAGACGGTTTTCGTTGCGGGCCATCGCGGCATGGTCGGCGCGGCGCTGATGCGCCGGCTAGCACGCGAACAGGCCGATGTCTTGACGGTGCCGCGCAGCGAACTCGATTTGCGCGATCAGGCCGCGGTGAACGCCTGGTTTGCCGCGAAGCGGCCGCAAGCCGTATTCCTCGCCGCAGCCAAGGTCGGCGGCATCGTCGCTAACAACGCGCTGCGCGCCGAGTTTCTCCACGACAATCTGGCGATATCGAGCAACGTGATCCAGGCGGCGCATGCCAATGGGTGCGAGAAGCTGATGTTCTTCGGCTCCTCCTGCATCTATCCGCGCCTGGCGCCGCAGCCGCTGCGAGAGGATTCGATATTGACCGGCCCGCTGGAACCGACCAACGAACCCTATGCCATCGCCAAGATCGCCGGCATCAAGATGGCCCAGGCCTATCGCAGCCAGTACGGCGCCGATTTCATCAGCGTGATGCCGACTAATCTCTACGGCCCCGGGGACAATTATCACCCCGAATACAGCCACGTCGTCGCCGCGCTGATCCGCCGCTTCCACGAGGCCAAGATTTCGGGCGGCCGCAACGTCGTGGTGTGGGGCACCGGCACGCCGCGCCGCGAATTCCTCTATGTCGATGATCTCGCCGATGCCTGCATCCATCTGATGAAGGCCTATTCCTCGCCGGAACTGGTCAATATCGGTACCGGCGAGGACATCAGCATCGCCGACTTCGCACTCATGGTCGCGGCCGCCGTCGGTTTTCGCGGCGAGATCAGCTTCGATACGTCGCGCCCGGACGGCACGCCGCGCAAGCTGCTCGACGTGCGTCGGCTGTCCGGGCTCGGCTGGCACGCCACGACTTCGCTAAAGGATGGCATTCAGCTGGCATACCAGGCGTATCGGGCTGACCGACGGACGGCACCAGAGTGATTCGCTCATTCCCGGATAAGGGGCCGATCCTACGAGGAACCGGCGGTGATTTTCCGTCCTAGCAGAGTCGCTGCTTACGTAACGATCAATCTTACTTCGCAAGTTGACGAACGTTCATTTTCAACAGCTGCCCTCAGTTCGCTGCCAAAGACCCCTGCCGACTTGCTGGAAAGGAGAATGATCATGATCGAGACGTGCCGCCAGCTCTTGTGAGCTCATCGACTCTAAATCCCAAACGCCAACGGACGATCACTAGCCGGAAGCGTACCGGCGCTCCCTTCCTCTTGGCCAATGCCTTAGCGATGGTCGGTCATCATCATCCTCGCCGACAGCATCACGATGGACATGAGCGCGCCTAACATCCCGAACGCCATGGGCAAGCCAAACATGTGTGCGATAAGCCCGATGCCTGCTGGCCCGACGAGTATACCCGCGTAGCCGCCTGTCGTGATGACCGCGATCGCCATGCCTGCTGGCATCACGTTCTGTTTGCCGGCGCGTCGACACAGTACGGGTACAACATTTGAAATACCCAATCCAACAAGCAGGAACCCTGCCAGAGCAATCAACGGAACGGGCGCGGCCACCACGGCTAAGAAGCCTGTTACCATTAGTACAGTCCCGAGCATCAATGTGGCACGGTCGCCGATTCGCGCCACCACGGCATCTCCGCTTAGACGCCCGGCGGCCATGGCGATTGAGAAGAGCATACAACCAATGCCCCCGTGCGCCTCCGCGAGAAGATCTCGTTCAACGAGAAGCAAAGCGCTCCAATCGAGCATTGCACCTTCTACAAGAAAGGTGATACCCGCGAGCACCGCTATGAGCAACACACTGCGGTGGGGCACGACAAATAATGGCCCCTGCTGTCTCGAACGCGTTGCTAGCAACCTCGGCCAGGCTGTCACAATCGCGATCGTTACTAACGCCGAACAGACTAACGTCGAGAGAAGCGAGCCACACCGCAGCGAGACAAGTGAAGTGACCGCGGCAGAGCCGGTGACTTCCCCAATGCTGTACCGGGCGTGGAGGCCGGACATCAATAGACGGCCGGTGGCGCGCTCCAGTTCAATCGCATGAATATTCATGGCTACATCGATCGAGCCGAGTGAAACGCCGAAAGCAAATAGCGTGGCACCGAGCCTTACAGGTGTGTCGGCAATTGCAAGGCAAGGCAGGATCATCGCAAGTCCAAGTCCGCCCGCGAGGATAATGGGCCTGCTGCCGTACCGCGAATTCAACACGCTGGTCAAAAGCATCGCGACGACGGATCCCGTTCCGAGACAGAGGAGCAGTAGACCAAGCACGCGGTCATCCACCGCGAGCCGCTCCTTGGCGAGTGGCACCAAAGGCGCCCAGGCCGCGAGCCCGAATCCGGCCACAAAAAATGTCAGGCGCGTCCCAAGCAGGCCGGAGGACAAATTGGCACATGGTATCACGGACGCTCCTGAGAGAACGGACTCGCGGGCGCGGCGCCCCTCATCCTGCGTGCGTTGGCTGCAACGGGCGCGCGGCTCGACGATTATGGTCACAAGTTGACGCTTTTCATCCCTGCAAATGCGATGCCGTCACGAATACTGAACTGCGTCACACGGAGAGCGACAAGTAGGGTGATCCTCGAGCCCCAGGGGATGGCGGTGTTTCGGCCAATCTCTCGGATGAGCTGGCCATCCGAGGGCGATTGTTCTTGCTTGTCTGCGACGGCCGGAGGCGCAACGCTCAGTATGGCTTGTCGCAACGCCTACAAAACCGACGGCGCCCGACGCCTCTATGGAGTTGGCGCTAACACGGCCGTAGGTTTTCCGACAGCTTTGCACAATCGGAAGCTCTCATCACGAGTGACGGCGCTGTCTCGCGAGATCAATAAAACGAGCCTCGCTACCACGCGCAGGCGGTCAATGTCAGCCCGGTGCTTTCGATATTGGGCCTAAGTTCGTTTGTTCTGGGCCAGCGTGTCGCCGCCGGCAACAGCCATTTTGAGAGGCATGGCGGCAACATCAGCCTCAAACGGTTCAGGGCTGTCCTGTGATCCCGGCTTCCCGGCGCGGGTGCGCTGGGCGGTCTGGCGCAATCAACCAGATTTGCATGCCATCTTATCGCCGCCGAAGAGGACGGCGTCGATCAGGTCCAGGATGCGCGCGTTCGATACCGAGTTGCCCGCCGGCATCGTTCAAGCGCTTATATCCGCAGTTTGCCGAGACCGTTGCTCTGACCAGATTGGATTGGGCTTTGTAAAGAACAGGAATAGCAGGCAGAGATCGATCAGTATGGCCACCGCCATCACGCTATAAGCCCAGGCGCTTTGCACTAGATCGAGCTCAATCAGCACCCGTGACAAACCGAAGCCCACGATCCAAGCATCAAAGCTCATAGAGATGCGTCGGAATATCTCCGGATCAAGCCGTCGAATGACGTAGGACCCCAGCGGGACGCCAAGTATGACACTCGGTACAAAAACATAGAGCAAGCTGTCGCTTTCGTAAATGAACAAGCCGAGCTGATAGTAGACGAAGGCGGTAACGCTCGATTCCACCGCGCGAACCAGCGCTAGGCCGGCGCGAAATTCGTGTTTGACCAAGCCCTGGTTGTTAAACAGCATCGCTATCGGAGGGCCGGAGATAGTCGTCAGCGAATAGAGAACGCCCAGCATCCACCCGAATGGCAGGCCGATCAGCCAGCTTGCTCCGATAGGGCGGCGCCAACCCGCAGCTTGCAGCAGGATCAGCGGCAGAATGATCGTGTAGGTGGCGTATTTGATCCAGCCCGGCTGAAGCGAGGTCAACGCATAGCCGCCGAGCGCCCGGCTGGAGCCCAACCAAGATGGGAAACACTCGTCTCCAAACCACCCGCACGCCCTTCAGATTGATGAGGAGGACGTAAACGTTGACGAAGACCTCGATGATGACAATGGCGGGGTTGAGAATACGATTGGTGTAGAAAACTAGCGCAAGGGGCACAGTGAGCGACGAAAAGCCGTAGCCAATGGCTCCATTTACAAATGCAGCAAAACACGTCGTTGCGGCCAGAAACCAGATGGCAGCATCAAACTCAGGCATTTGCTTAACTTTCCCACTCCGGAGGGCGTCGGGTCACACGTCGGCGAGCCGGCGCGGCCATTGGTCGTCAGGTTGCGGCAGATTCTGATCGTTCGCTTAGCAGCTCCGCCCGTCTTCACAATGGCAGCAGCCGTTGTGTGCGTTCAGCAGTTGCTCTTGTTCACGACTTCGATCGTGCAACGCAAGCTGTGCTGCACTTCCCGGTACCCACAACGATCATTCAGCCAAAAACGTGTCGGCTTGTTTCTCGGCTTGTCGATCAATGGTCCTCGTGTCGAAAGCCGTAAGTGCGTCGGTCATGGACACGGGGCCGTACCCACGGAATTGAACTCGTGTCGACTCCTAAGCGGTCCAGCGCCATCATTTTTCAGCTAGCAAATGCAATGCGGTTAGACGGAAGCAAACAATTCTCCTTCAAGAGCCATGGGATAAATGGCAACGCACCTTTTGTCAGGCGAGGATCAATTCCCTTCCCCCCGGCGAGGTCGAGCTTAGGCATTCCGCTGCCTTGAAATGTACGGTGCAATTCACCTTAGCGGATCAGCCGGGGATCACCGATGTGTTCTTCCGAGTCCCTGATGGCCGCCAAGCTCGGCACCTTGGCTGAAGATCTCAATGCGTAACGGAGCGTGAAGCGATCGCAGGCTCCCTCGCTCGCCACTGAGCGAACCTGGATTGAATTTATCGTCATTGCTTGGCCAGCTGGGACTCAGCAGCACCGGTGAGGCCGAGCTCGGCGGCGTTCTTCGCGCGGCCGGAGCTTGCATCGGCGCGGTGGTCGGACGCGAACACGACATACACCGCCGGCAGCACGAAAAGCGTGAACAGCGTGCCGACAGACATGCCAGCGACGAGCACGAGCCCAATCGAGAAGCGGCTCGCGGCGCCAGCTCCCGTTGCAGTCAACAAGGGTGTGAAGCCCGTGACCATTGCCGCCGTAGTCATCAGGATTGGACGCAGTCGGACGCGCGCCGCCATCTCTATAGCCGAGCGACGGTCAAGTCTCTCCTTGAGCTGCAGCTCATTGGCGAACCCAACCATCAGAATGCCGTGCTTGGAAATCAACCCAACCAGTGTCAACAGTCCGACCTGGGTGTAGATGTTCATAGTTGCCCAGCCAAAAAATGGCGGGATCAAGGCGCCCACGATGGCCATCGGCACGCTGATCATGATGATGAGGGGATCGCGCAGACTTTCGAACTGCGCCGCAAGCACCAAGAATATGATGATGATTGCAAATGCAAAGGTAATCGCCAGTTGGTTACCCTCGTACACGTATTGGCGGGCGTCGGCCAGAAAGTCGTGGCTGAAGCCTGCGGGCAGTTTCTTTGCCTCGGCTTCCAGGAAGTCCACGGCCTGACCGATCGTGACGCCGGGCATCGGCACGGCCTGAAAGGTCGCGCAGTTGAGCTGATTGTAGTGGGTGAGAGCGTTCGGATCGGTCGCAGTCTCGATGGAGACTACGGTAGACAGCGGGAGCATCGAGCCCGTCGCAGTCTTCACATAGTAGCTCCCGATTGCTTGCGGCGCCAGGCGTTCCTCACGCGGGACCTGCGGGATCACCTGGTAGGAGCGACCCTGCAAATTAAAGCGATTAATGTAGTTTCCGCCAAGTAAGGTGGCGAGCGCGCTACCGATAGTCTGCATGGTGATGCCAAGCTCGTTGGCCTTGGACCGATCAACCTTGATTCGTACCACCGGTTGGTTGAACTCGAGGTCGGAGTCGCTCACCATGAACAGACCGCTCTTGCGCGCGACATCCTTCAGCTTCGACATCTGCTCGTAAACGGACTGGAAGCCAACTGTCGAACTAATCACCATCTGCACTGGTAGGCCACCCGAACCGCCCGGAAGCGGAGGCAAGCTAAAGGCAAACGCGTTAATGCCTTCGATTTTGGACAGCTCGGCTTGAACAAGGGACTTTAGTACAATCGATGATCGCTTGCGCTCGTCCCACGGCTTGAGCAACATGCCGGCCATGCCACTCTGCTGGCCGCTGACTCCATTGAGCACGAAGCTCAGGTCGCTCTCTGGAAATTTTTTGAACGCGTTTTCAAGTTTGGTGCCGTAATAGTCGAGGTAGTCGATATTGGCGTATTTCGGCGCCTTCGTTAGCGCGAATACGATACCTTGATCCTCCTCCGGCGCGAGCTCCTTGGAAATGTTCATATAGAGAAAGCCGACAAGGCCTAACATGGTCAGCGCAAATAGGCCGCTAATTGGGCGATAGTCGAGCGAGCGGTCGAGCTTGCGGCCGTACCATCGTGTTATGGCGCCGAACCCGCGGTTGACAAGCCCTGCAAATCGTCCTCCCTCGGCGCGCCTCAGGAAGAGTGAGCACATCATGGGCGATAGCGTCAAAGCAATCACGCCCGACACAACCACAGCTCCCGCCAGCGTAAACGCGAATTCGCGGAACAGCGCACCGCTGAGGCCGCCGAGAAACCCGATCGGGGCATATACCGCAGCCAAGGTGATCGTCATGGAGATAACGGGACCGACGATCTCGCGCGCGCCCCTTGTAGCAGCCAGTAGGGGCGTCGCACCTTCTTCTAAATGGCGATGAATGTTCTCCACCACCACGATAGCGTCGTCGACCACGAGACCGATCGCGAGAACCATCGCAAGGAGAGTCAGGAGATTGAATGAAAACCCCAGCGCGAGCATCATGCTGCAGACACCCACGAGCGACAACGGAATAGTGACTACAGGAATGATGACCGAGCGCAGCGAGGCCAGGAACAGAAAGATCACGATTACCACGACCACGACAGCCTCAATGAGCGTTTTCTCTACTTCATCGATCGATGATTGAATAAACTGGGTGGAGTCGTAGGCCACTTTCATCCTCAGCGACGGCGGCAGGTTACGCTCCATTTCTGGAAGCAGCGCTCGAACGCCTCGCACTATGTTTAGCGGATTGCCTTGCGGGCTCGCCTGCACGCCGATGAAGACCGCGTGCTCGCCGTTGATCGAAACGCTAGTGTCTGTCGTCTGCGCGGCAAGCTCGACTACCGCAATGTCTTCCATGCGCACAAAGCCACCGTCATTGGCTTTGACGATCATCCGCTTGAAATCATCGACACTCCGCAGATCCGTATTTGCCGTGACATCGGAGATAGTGAAATAGCCCTTGGCCTGGCCCGCCGCGGCCTGGAAGTTGTTGGCGGCGATTGCGGCCGAAACCTCAGCCGGCGACACGCCATGTCCAGCCATTTTCGCAGGATCGAGCCATAGCCGCATCGCAAAACTCTGGCCGCCCAGGATGTCTGCCGCTGCAACCCCGGCGACGGTCGAGATAACCGGTTGCACGACCCGCGAGAGGTAGTCGGTGATCGCGCTGGCGGCTAGCTCCTTGCTGGCGAAGGCGATATACATGACAGCAGTGGTCTGACCGGTCGACTTCGTGACGACCGGATCGTTTGATTCCTTCGGGATCAGGTATCTGACTGAGTTGACCTTCGAGAGCACCTCCGTGAGCGCTTCGTTTGGATCAAAATTCAGCTTGATGTAGACTTGGATCGTCGAGACACCAAGCACAGACGAGGAATTGATGTAGTCGACGCCTTCGGCGGACGCGACTGCCTGCTCCAGGGGAGCGGTGATGAACCCCTGGATCGTGTCGGCAGAGGCGCCAGGATAGACAGTCGTGATATTGATGACCGTATTGGATAGCTTCGGATATTGCCGGATCGGCAGTAGGGTGGCGGCGCGCAAGCCGATCAGCAAGATCAGGAAACTGACGACGATTGACAATACCGGACGTTTGATGAAAAGCGCGGTAAACGCCATGTCGACTCGTATTTCAGGAGTGGGATGTAAATTGCCAGCAACTTACCATGGCAATGATCAGCAATGCGGCGTGTGTCCTAGAGCCCAGTTACGAAGTCCCTGCCCTTTTTGCGTGCACTCGGCCAAAGATTCGAATCAAGATGTTCATCTAAACGGATGATTGGAACGCAACGACTTCTAGCAAGACGTTAGTTCAGGCTTCGCACTGTCCCGCAGACTGAACCATCCAGGTTCGACATCGATAGTACAAACGATCTGACAGGTCCTCAACTCTACAAAGGTAAGTGGGTGATATAGCATGGGCTGCAAAGCACTATACCAAGGTTTGTCGAATTGGCCGTGATCACCGTCGCAAGACTTGCGGGTTGCCGGGCACACAGTTCACAGCCTTACATATTCCGTAGGCACGCGCTATCGCTTCGCTACTCGCCGAACAAAGTCCTCTCGAAGCTCGCCCTCTGCCGCCAGCTCGATACACCTCTCCGAACAATGGTTGAACGTTTCTGTCAGCTGACTAAGCTGCGCTCGGCTTGTTCAGCGACGCTCGCGATTGTATGCAAGTCGAGCTCTATATTAAATGGATTTGGATCGAGGCTGTCGGCAGAGGCAGGCCGGATTAGGCTTAAATGAAAGAGGTCTTGTGGAGCGATCTCGTCCGATCCACGCCTTCCTCGCGGAACACTTGACTACTTGGCGATGGCCTAAGCGAGTTTTATGGGTGTCCGTTCGATCCTCAAGGCGTAGGCTAAAGTTTCGACAAGTTCAGCTTCCTCGTTCTCACACTCTGTGGTCTCACAAACATGCTACCCGAACGGGCTCCCCCCCATGTGCCCCCTCTAGAAGCGCGCGTATGCGCGCAGCGATCTGCCGTGCTTCCTTCGGCTGCATGTTTGGATTCATGCAATTGAGTATGGCTAGCATTGCCTGAACTTCCTCGATGTTAGATGCGGCGGCCTTGCGATCTAATAGTCCCGAAGACGGATCGGCGGCACGGGCCTGATTGGCTGCAAGCGCCGCAAGCGCTTGCGATTGCAGGAACGTGATATGCCGCTCGAATGTATGCATTCGTTGGCCTGGAGCTACTCTGTGTGCATGGCGTCGCAAGAGCTGGTGGCCAACCCCGATCACGAAGACCGGGGCTGGCCACCTTTATTCCCATGAGGCTCAAATTCTCAAGGGCTACAATGTTGTATCGTCGAGAAGTACCGAATGGCACCTACCAAAATCGGTCGGTCCCATTCTCGTCGGCGACTCTCTAAGCTGAGTCTTTGCCATAGACAAATCGGAGACCAGCATGACCAGACACGCGCGCCTTGCAAAAACAAACAATCACAAGCCAAACGCACATGAGAGACGCAGGAATGTTGGCGAGGTACATTCGGACGGAGCGAAGCACCCATTGCGGCCGCGGAGAGTACCTCGTTGAAAGAACCGGCCACGCTGTCGGCGTGGTCGTCGCCACGGATGCCGGACCCAGTTGCAACAATGCAGCAGCGGACGGGATTCAGCTAGGCAATCCAACCCCTTTCTGTTCCAGAGTGTTGGCGATGTTGATCGGAAGCAGCGCGGGGTGCGACTCGACTTCGTTTGTTGCGCTGGAGCAGACGCTGTCTACCCGCCCGAACCTAGAAAAACTCGACTCGGCGCTTATACCCCACGGATACGGGGGGCAGCGCATTGTCCCTGCCGCCCAACTAAACTGCCCCAAGCTCACCTTTAAGCGGTGGCAAGAAACTGATCAGGAACTTATTGCTCGCAACACGAGCGAAATCGCCGGAATGAGAACTAACCCGTGAGTCGGAAGCTGTGCGAACGCGGCTCGGCGCGTGACGGCCTCGGCGGCATCATGAGGCACTATCCCTGTCGCATCCAAACGGCAATGAGCTTAACGGAAGCGCAACTCGGCACATGGTGGTCCTTCAGCTCATGCGCTCCCTGCCACGCCCCCGTTAAGCAAACGATTCTTTATCGGGGCCGGCTTACCGAAAGCTGACGGACCTGCGCGGCAATTTACAAAGCGAAAGGCGGCCCATGTGGCCGCTTGCCGTCAAGAGCAATATCGACGTTTACGTCTCAGACAACAGCCATTTGGCGCGCTTGCGATTAGCGGCAGACGCTCGGGGCTACGCGCCGGATTGGCGCGCAGCCAATCCACTGGACGTTTATGACTGATCGATCTCACGGGTTCCCCGGCTCATGCCGCTCTTGGACCGTATAGGACTGGCCATTCGGATCGTGCATCAGTTGCTTTCGAACGGTCGCGCCGTTTACCGGGTCGCGCTCCACGCAAGTTTCGCGTATCCAAGACGAGTGCATCAGGCGCATCAGCCGGTAAGGCGTAAAAACTGGACCCGAATTGTGGAGTTCAACCAGAAAGCAGCGCGGACGCGGCTCGGCGCCTATGTCCACCCGGGGAGGATCGACAAATGCGCTATCTCTGCCGCATCCGCTTCGCCGGACAGCCAGGGGCGACGTGACTCGGCACCCTCATTGGAGCCAGGAGGGTGCTGTCCCTATCACGTGCCGCTGGCTCAGTAGTCAGCCTCGGGGATCACAAGGCTGACCCACCCGGCTTTCCCGTGAGGTCCCTCACCTCAGGGTACTTAGGCACTTTAGCGAGAGTGCGGGCTCGGGTGACCTACCAGCATTGATAGTCATACACACCAATCGAGAAACTGGACCGAGCGAGTTAACACCGCTCAATCCTCCAGAACGATCAGACGGCACCAGGGCGCCGCTAACCCCCCATATCTCTGTTTCAGCTGCCGTAAGAAAAAAAGACCAGGCGCATCCTAACGCATTAGCTAGTCGCAGCATTTCGTCACAACGCAGATGGCGCGAGCTGGTATGTCCTGCCGCCGTGAAGCCGCCCGAGTTAGGAACGGCAGCATGACTTCAGTTCGACGATCAGCGGAGGTTATTAATTGCGTTGACGCCCAGCCTTAGCTAGGCGGACGATCTTGCGCACCCTGGATCACTCGCCACCCACTTGCAATGACGGGCTCGCGCATCGTCGATCTGTGAAGCGAAAGAATTCTTGTCCGCATCCTTAGCGGGTCCCAATGACGCGAGTCACCGAACTGATTGGCCCCTAGCTTGAAGTATAAGCTCACGATTATTCAGCGTTCTTCGTTTTTAGCGATGCAAACTGCGGCTTCATTCGCAGCGCGCTTGTGTCAGCCGCGCGGCAAAATGGTATGATGAATGCAAAGCAGCGCCGCCCCTGGCTTTTCGGCGTGCTCGGCCGGACCTTAGCGGCCGACGATGTTTGGGCACAGCTTTTAGCCTTCTTCGACCAGTTCAACGCGGTGTGCTTGCCAATTCGCGCATACGTTGTCATACCAGACCGCACTCGCGCCCCACCCAGAAGCGGGACATCACAATTGACCACGGTTCTGTCAGCAAAATAATAATCGCGCGCCTCGCCATCGGCATGCAGGAAGCCATAGTAGCCGCGACCGTTCGGCTTGATCTTGACGACTCGGCCGAGCGTTTGTGGAATTGGCAGAAGCCGAACCCTCCGCGTGCGCAGGTTTCGAACCATACGTTGTATGCCATAGTCAAAAGCTAACACGGGTATGCGGCGCGTCTATCTCGCTCGCGTCGCAGCCGACGAGATCGCGCTCATCAAAATAGACGTTTAGCTCGCGGTCGCAACCCTCGCGAAGCGTCGCATCGACGATATAGCCGTAATGCCGGCTCCGATTGTAGCGATCTTCGCGGAAGACGATAATTCGACCCTCAGCCATGAGAGAAACTCGCGAACTCATTTCAGAGAACCGGAAATTGCGTCATCACGCAAAACTCGGTCTTGGCTTCGCCAGCGGCCGCTCAGCCACGAACGAAATCAACTTTTTACAAGCGCGTCGGGATTTTCGCCCGCCTCAGGAGCTGCCCGGCTGACAATCGGAGCAGGCGTGACAATGTCGCGACGCTGTCTCCATAGCGTCGCGACATCGGATCTCGTCGTCACCTCAGCAGGGTTCCTAGTTGCCGTCCGTTCATAAAACAATGTCTCAGCGTCGAGCGCCAGCGAACACGCCGCCGGTAACGTGTGCCGGGTTCGGCGGTACAAGGCGCTTTGTAACGCCACTAAGCAGAACATCTTGCGTACAAGCATTGGAGCCCTCGCTGCACCGCAGCCGTTGTCACGCCGATATAGCTCCTGGCGCTGTTCGCGACTCTGGCGGCCTTTTCGTTCCCCAGCCTGCCTCCCCTGCCTTGCGAAAGACCAAGGTGCGCCCAACCACCGCTTGCGGCGGCGAGCGTTGGCTTCGAGGCGTTTGTCCCTCGGGCTAGCATCTGCGGCAAGCATCGTGCCGTTATGGAGCGCAGTTGCGCGACGAAGTTCGCGGCGAACAGCTAGATGCCGGCAGAGCCTTTGAATTGTAGCGAGACGTAAGCGTCTGCATGTTCTCTTTACCACTAAGCATCGGTCAATTTCTTCCGTCTGGGGCGACCAAACGGCTTGTCTTCCCAAAATGAAGCCAAGCGAGCAACGCGATGACGGCATGCGTGCCGCAATGCAGCCGGGCCTTGTGCGTACAGTCAGCGCGTCGCCCCAAGTTCCCGCAGGATCTTTCGCGATGGATTTCAAGAATTCGCGCGGCCTCGATTTGTGAGGCTGCGCGGCGATCAATCTTGATGTTGTCTGGGCTCCGCATGGCTTTGAAATTCGCGTCTGCCGGTTCGGCAACGGCATGCCAACATTTTGCTTCGTCCGGATTCGGCGGAATAACTGGTGAAATCACAAAGTGCAGATGTGCGGGATTGTCAGCGAAAATAAACGCGGAAGAGAAGTGCGCTGCCGCCGTCGTCCATCTTATCGTCTGCCACGACTTATTTGGCGGCGACGATCGGGAAGGAGCTTGTAGCTGTGCAATGCTCCGGTAGAGTATTTGATTTACGCGTTTGCCTCTTCGCTCTCGCCAAAATATCGACTTAACTGTGCTATTTGTGCTCGCAGTAAGATGTCCGCTCGCCTGCCGGACCTCAAAGGTCAATCGGCGGGCGTTTGGTGACACCAGCATAATTCGGCCTCCTCTGCAGCTTAGTCGGCGTCAAGGAAGCTATCACCCAGCGGATCGAAGGGGAGCAAGTCGACTTCGCTAATCAGATCAGAGGCACCGTCTATTGGTGACAAAAGCGATCTCAGCCACGCTCGGCGGTCGTTGGGCAGCCGCTCGGCTCATGATGACGCTAGCCAAGGAACGTGTCCGCCCACTTAAGCACCTGATCGCGAGAGTGACGCACCACAGCGAAGCTTGCCGGCTGTTCAGCGTCTGAAGGTTCTCGCTGAGAGGAAATCGATATGCAGGGATCCGGCATTGCTCACCTGTTATTGTTTCGAAGTGTTCCGAGTTCGGACGGTCAGAACTAGAGGGGAGGCAGCGCGAGCCGGTCATCCTCGCTGTTCAAGCGGCTCTGTAACTACCGGCTCCGCGCTGCCAGCGAAGTCAAAATGACGATGTGACTCGGCGCTCGTCGAAGAGGCCCTTGGTAAAGCGCTGTCCCTATCACCCGCGCCACTAACTTCGCTCGCCAGCGTCACGGTACTGCAACGCTGCCACCTCGCACCCTTGGGCGGCTGCCCCAGGGCGCTCTGCCTTTTATCGTCGAAAGTCCCGCAAGGCACCTACCAGATTTGGTCGGTTGAGCTGGTTTGCGAACGAGAACTGATGTGAAAACGAGCCGTTGTGCTACCACTCTTGCCCCCGGACCCCAGCATGAGGCGGCTTATCCGGAGAGTGCAATGATGAGCTTCTGGCTTGTTCACAGTAGCCACGGATCTCATTCGCAACTTCCGCATCATTGGAGCGCGCGTGAAGCCACCGCCCATCTATCAGGAATATCAAAATGTCAAAACCTGAAGGCGTTCCGCATAACGGAAACAGTCAGCTCGGACTACTTACCGCACTGTTTAGGAAACAGTTGTCCGTATTCTGACAAACGCACAATCTCGTGTCAGATCCAGTACAGCGCGAATAGTAAGCATTGAGATTTTCGAAAGTCCATTCGGCATAGCTTTCCCAGCGTCGCCTGGCTGTCCAACCATCGGCTCAGTTCGATGGCTCGCGCCAAATACCACCATTCGTTCAGTGCGCATTGTCGGGGAGTTGGTACGATGCTTGCTGAAGATCACCCGCTTCAAGAGGCGACGAAGAACGGCCAGGACTCGGAAGAGCAAGATGAGCGCAATGGATTTGATCGGTGGCTTCATTCCGAGCACAGATGTTGTGAAACGTGCAGCGCGCATCGGTGTCGAAGTCAGAAATATCAAACTATCAGGCGATCTACCGGATCACGCGATCGCCGCAATCAACAGCTTATTGCTCGAGCACAAGGTGATCTTCTTCCGCAATCAAGGACATCTCAATGACGCCGAGCAGGAGCGCTTTGCCGCTCGTCTCGGAAAGCTAGTGCCACATCCGATGCTCGGTGCTACCAAGGGGATGGCGTCGCTCCTCGAGTTGGACTCCACTCGTGGCGGCGGTCGCGCCGACGTTTGGCATGCAGATGGGACTTTCGCCGGCGCCTATCCCAAGATTTTGGTCCTACGGGCCGTTGTAATGCCAACGTTCGGAGGCGACACCCTGTGGTCGAACACAGCTGCCGCTTATCTTGATTTGCCGCCGCCGCTACAACGGCTTGCCGAGGGCCTATGGGCCGTTCACAGCAATGTTTTCGATTACGCCGGGATCGCACGTGTCCGCGATATCGACAAAAAACACTTTGACGAGGTGTTCACCAGAACAATCTTTGAGACCAAGCATCCCGTCGTACGCGTCCATCCCGAAACAGGCGAGCGGACGCTAGTGCTCGGCGCCTTGGTGAAGCACTTTGTTGGGGTCTCCAAATACGACGGACAAAAGCTATTTGATCTGTTCCAGTCGCACATCACCGCACCCGAAAACACTGTGCGCTGGAGCTGGTTAGAGGACGATATTGCAATATGGGATAACCGCGCAACGCAGCATTACGCGGTCAACGATTACTCGGATCAGCGTCGCATCGTACGTCGGGCCACGATCGAGGGTGACGTGCCTGTCAGCGTCGATGGCCGGAGTAGTGTAACGCGCCTGAAGGTAGCGAATGGCACCGCACTCTCGCGTCTGAAAACCGAGAAAACCCGATAGTTGGAGTTGTTCCGCGCAACGCCGGAACACACTTTCCAATACGGATCCAGCTGTTAGCACCAACTCGGCGGGCCTAGGTTGACTACGGAACTATTTAGCGTCGGCCAACAGCTTCGGGAAACGCCTAAGCGTCACTGTCCTTCGTCAGCGGCAGGAACGTGGCCTTCACGTTTCAGTTTAGAAAATCCTCGATCCGTCGCCATAAAGCGCGCCAACATGAGCGCGATGAGTTTAATCGGATCGACCACTTGACCAGCCTGACGCGTAAGCGCTTCTGCATATGCAATGAGATCACGATGCACGGCCGCAGGCAGTTCCGTGCTCACTTTAACGGGCTTGTCATCTGGAAGCTCTCCTATTTTGAGTTTCGGCATGTTATCACCTTCTATACGGCGTAAGTATGAGGTCATGATTGACGAGAACGCGAACCGGATACCCCGGTCGCACGATCAGAGTGGGCTGAATGTTGAGACTCTGCCGAACGACCTGCTGTCCAGTTTGGTTTAATGAGTTGGAGGCGCCGTGTCGCAATGCCTGGATGATGGCGCTGTCGTTGCTGTTGGAGTCCGTACCGGCCCCCAGTTCTGTCCCGACCGCCAGAAACGTCGATAGTGCCGCAGCCTTAAAGAGTTCGCCCCAGTGATTGTCAACCCTGTCTTCGAGGCCTCCGTATCCTGCGGTGTCAGCGCCAGGCTGCCGCTCCAGAACGATTGAACGTCCATTCGGCATGATCAGCCGGGTCCAGACAAGCAGCACACGGGATTGGCCGAAAGTGACCAGGCTATCGTAAATCCCGATCAGGCGCGCTCCCTGAGGCACAAGAAGAATGCGGCCGGTCGGCGTATCAAAAACATTCTCGGTTACTTGCGCTGTAACTTGGCCTGGCAGATCCGATCTGATTCCAGTGATGAGCGCCCCTGGAATCATCGTCCCAGCCTGCACGATGTATGGTGAAGCGGGTCTGGTGACACGGTCAGGGCTTACCGTGCGACGGTCGACCGAGGCGTTCACGAAGGCAAGCTTGCGGTCCTGGCCGTTCTGCGCAGATCCATCGTCGCCAGTGCCAGTTGCGTTCGGTGGCACGACGCGGTCACTTCCAACCGCCGCAGCGACGGGCGGACGCACGTCTCTTCCATTGGTCGAAGCGAACAAACGGCTGATACGCGCAGCTTCGGTCTCTTGTTCTCGACGCTGCTGGTCCGGATCAGAGCCGATCGTCGGCGGCTGGCCCTGGGCCGCGAGGATCGGCCGACCGAGGTCGCCGGGAAGGGGCGGACCCAGTTGCGGGATTGGCTGGCGCGGAATGCCAGTGTAGTCCTTCGGCAGCGCCGTAATACCGTCGGCGACATTGTGATGGTCGGTATTGTAAAGCTCATCGGCCGCCTGGTCTCGAGGGCCATTCTTCTGCAGCGACCACAGCACGGCTCCACCGATGACAAGCAGAGCGACCGCGCTCCCTCCCGCCAGTACTTTCCGCGACAGCCGTTTCACGCGCGGGTGCTCCGCTCTCAAGCGGAAGCTCCAGGACTGATCCTCTTGTGTCTCAGGCGGAGCCGCTTGCTCCTGATCGTTTCCATTCCGGGTGTTCATGACGACGGCCTCCCGTCAGTCCTGACAATCCTGACCTTCTGCTGATGCTCGCCGCCAAGCCGCAGTTCGGCGGCAGAAAACAGCCGATCGACGATCAATACGTTGCCGTAAGCGCGATAGTTGACGAGTTCGGTCTTGCCGTCTGGACCAATGACGAAGAGCGGAGGCATCTCGCCTTGCACGATTCCCGCCGGGAATTCGATGTAGACCTTGCGGCCATCGTCATATGCGGCGAGCGGCCGCCAGGGAGGACTGTCCCCTTCAATGGCATAGCGGGAGATACGCTGCGCCGGTTCCGGAATAACGGGCTTCAGAGCGACCGAACGCGATCGTTCCCGGACAGTTTCTGGATAGTACCAGGCAACAGACGGCATGTATGGCCGTTCGCGGGAGCGGAGCTCAATCAGGTAGGTGCGCCGGTCCGTATTGACCACCAAGTTGGTCTCAATCGAAGCTCGGGTCGGCTTGACAAGGATATGGACACGCCGTGTGTCGCCGCTCCCGCTTTCGGTATCACCCACGACCCAGCGTACGGTATCTCCGGCAGCGATTGGCCCTGATCCCGGCAGCTGCTCTCCTTCCTCGAGCGCGATATCCGTGATCTGCCCCGGTGCAGCGTAAATCTGATAGAGCGCTCCGGGACTGTAGGCGTAGATTTGGGCTGCGTTGAAATACCCCCCCTTGCGCGGTTCGACCCGGGCTGCGCTGTTTGCGGTCTCAATCCGGCTCACCGGCTCAGCGTCTTCTTTTCCGCCCGACTTGCCGCCAAGAGAGGGCTTCCAGAGGGGCGGAATGTGAAGCGGTCGCGATCTGTCGTCGAGAGCAACGGGCGTCGTCGGCAGCGGAGGAACTTCAGCGTCATAGCTGATCTCCGGCGGAATGTAGGTCGCGCACCCACCGAGCATAGACGCGCCAAGCAGAAGAGCGGATAGAAGTGCACGCTTCGCGCTCACCAACTGGTGCCAAGCCGAGTTGAGCCTGCTTTGCTGGAGGGAACGCTTCGAATGAACGTCAGACGGTGTCTTGGTCATTGACTCAACTCCTTTGACCAGTTGATGGCCCGGACGTAGACGCCAAGGGGATTCTTGCGCAGACGTTCGGCATCGCGCGGCGTTTCGATCACGATCGTAAGGATTGCTGTCCAGCGTTCGGTCGAGCTCAGCGAGCCGTTGTTGTAAATGCGCTGGGTCCACGCGACTCGAAAGCTCTCCGAAGAGGCGCGAATGACACTCGAGACCTCCACGGAGATTTGAGCCTTGCCCAGCTTGGCAAAGGGATCATTGTTGCGCGCGTAGTCGTTGAGCGCAGCGGCGCCCCGATCGGTTGTAAAATCATAGGCCCGGAGCCAGTTTTGGCGCAGAACGATTCCGTCGGCGGGTAGACCTCTGACATCCTCGATGAAGCGCGCCAGATGGTATGCGATCTGAGCGTCTGTAGGCTGATAGTCAATGTTGGCGGGCGCAACCCTTTGGGCCTGGCCGAGATGATCGACTTCGACAACCCAGGGTGTGATCGAGCCTTGGCTCGACTGCCAGACAAGGCCGCCAGCGAGACCGGCCGACAGCACGAGGCAGCCGAACGCCGCTAGGCGCCAGTTCTTGGCTTGCACCCGTGCTGATCCAATGCGGTCGTCCCAAACCTGTGCGGCCTTTTGATAAGGCGTAATCGGCTCGGGCATGCGCCCATAGTGAACTGATGGTCGTTTGAACATCGATGGTTGCCCCTGATATCGAGTGATCGGTTTCAAGTTGTGCGATGGGTGGATTTGAGGCGCTGCTGTGCGGCGGAGGTGCAGTGGTGCGTCTCACCGTTCTCCTTCGGACAAATCGACGGAGGAGCCGGCGCCACCATGATCGCCCGAGCGGACGGCGTGGCCAGCGGCCGAGGCACCATGCCGAATGGTCTCGGCTCGCTTCATGCGGCGAGCCCAATCAGGCTGCCCCTCGGCCGCGGCGCTCGCGCCCTGATCGCCCGCCGAGCTACGTCCGAAGGCAGCCGCTGCTCGACGCAATGGACTCGTCGCAGCCGAAGCGCCCGCCTCCGCGACGCCAGCAAGGCCGCCGCTTCGATAGGCGGCTGATGCTCCGCTTATGACAGCGCCGCCACCGCGCGCGGCGCCTGCAATCGCACCGCCAGCGAGACCGGCACCGCCAGCGGCAAGTCCCGCGCCAGCGGCAACAATGCCGCCAGCAGCAAGGCCTGTTCCAATCGCGGCGCCGGCGCCCAGTTGAGGTCCGCCCGACACCAGCCCGTTTGCGATACCCGGACCAAAGATACCGAGGCCCAGCAAGGACAGCGCCGCGAGCACCAGAGTCATTGCGTCTTCAATGGTCGGCTGTGCGCCGCCGAAACCAGAGGTGAACTGCGAGAACAGGGTTGAACCGATGCCAACGATCACGGCCAGTACCAGGACCTTGATCCCTGAAGAGATGACGTTGCCCAAAACCCGCTCCGCCGCGAAGGCGGTCTTGCCAAACAAGCCAAAAGGAATGAGCACGAAGCCGGCCAGCGTCGTGAGCTTGAACTCGATCAGGGTGACGAAGAGCTGGATCGCCAGAATGAAGAAAGCGAGTAGCGCCACGACCCACGCGAACAGGAGAACGACGATTTGGACGAAATTCTCGAAGAAACTGATGTACCCCATCAGGTTTGAGATCGAATCAAGCAACGGTCGGCCGGCGTCAAGGCCGACCTGAGCGATCTTTCCCGGCCGCAGGAAATCCGATGCAGACAGGCTTGCGCCGGATGCTTTCAGTCCAAGACCCGCAAAGCTTTCGAAGACGATGCGCGCCAGGCTGTTCCAATTGCTGATCAGGTAGGCAAAGACGCCGACAAAGAGCGTCTTCTTGACGAGGCGTGCGATGATGTCCTCGTCCGGCCCCCAGCTCCAGAACAACGCGGCAAGCATGATGTCGATCGCGGCAAGCGTAGTTGCGAGATATCCGACTTCGCCACCCAGCAGCCCGAAGCCGTTATCGATGTAGCGCGTGAATGTCCCAAGGAACTGGTCAATGATCCCCGTACCAGTCATGGCTTGCTCGCTCCAGGGGTTGCCAAGTTCGGATATCCCTGCGGGATCCGGCTTTGATCCTTTGGATCGAGCGCCACGCCGGCGGCGGAATCGTCGCGGCCTGGAACTGCGACACTGTCCTTCTTGCCAAAGAAGCGACGGCGGTTTTCGGCCCAAACTTGCTTGCAACGCTCATATCCCGCTGCGTCCTCCGCAGTGACACTGCGGCAGCGCGCGAGGTCTGAGCTGCTTGCGTCTGTCGTCTGCTCCGCTTTCGGAGGCGGAGGACCGTCTCCGCCGCGCAGCTGAATCGTGCAGGCGGTGACGACCAACACGCCAATTGTCGTCAGCAGCGACAACGCCCTGAATGCCCGGATGTCTGTCATCAGTGGAACATCAGCACGTTGGATGATTGATAGCCCTGCCCTGGCGTAAGAAACCGTCGGAGCTGTTCGCGGCCCTGGGCCTGGGCCGCCGCGCGTTGCGCGGCTTCAAGGCTTTGCGCCCTGCCCTGCGCCGTCACGACAGCCGTGAGGTCGGCGAGCTGCTGCGCGTTCAATGCCAGAATCTGATTGCCGGCCTGTGTCGCCTGCAAGGCACCGATAGCGCCTTGGCTTGAGCTAACGAGCGCGGAGGTCTGGACGCGGTTGGTGTCGAGGTTGCCAACGATGCCGGCCTGGACACGAAGTGCGTCTTGCGTTGCGGCATACGAATTCTGCCAACGCGATTGAGCATTGGCGATTAGCAACTGATCCGACTGGCTGCTGGTAGCTGGCGCGTAGCTCGTCGAGAAGGCATGATCGATCTGCTGGACGTCGTAGGCAATACGCTGGGCTTGGGCCAGCAATTGCTGAGTCCGCTGGATCGAGGATTGCAGTTGCTGTAGCGACGAGTACGGCAGGTTTGCCAGGTTCTTCGCCTGGTTGATCAACATCTGCGCCTCGTTCTGCAACGAGGTGATCTGATTGTTGATCTGCTGGAGCTCCCGCGCAGCTGTCAGGACGTTCTGAACGTAGTTGTTGGGATCGAAGACAATCAGCGCCCGTGCGGGCACCGCAACGCCCAGGATCAGCGCGACCGAGCCAGCAGCCGCCAATAGACCAAGACGCCTCATAGCGATTTCTCCAGATTGACGAGATTGGGGATCAGGTCGAGGGCCCAGGCGGCGTCACGGTGCTGGAGCCAAGCCGCCACAAAGCCGTCAGGTCCATGTTCGGCAAAGAGTTGCGCGATGACAGCCTGCTCGGTCTTGGAAGAAGCTGCCGTAAAGGCGAGCGCGACTTCACCAAGCCCAAGTTCGAACATGCGGTTGCCCCGGCGCGACTGACAGTAGTAGTCGCGCTTTGGCGTCGCCCGGCTTAGAAGTTCGATTTGGCGATCGTTGAGTCCGAAACGGCGGTAGATGGCGGTGATCTGCGGTTCGATCGCCCGTTCGTTCGGCAGTAACAAACGAGTTGGGCAGCTTTCGATGATAGCCGGCGCGATCGGGGAGCCGTCGATATCCGACAACGACTGGGTAGCGAAAATGACGGACGCATTCTTCTTCCGAAGCGTCTTCAGCCATTCGCGGAGCTGGCCAGCAAAGTCCTCGTCGTCGAGGGCAAGCCAGCCTTCATCGACAATGAGGAGTGTCGGCCGACCATCGAGACGGTCTCCGATTCGATGGAAGAGATACGCCAGCACGGCCGGGGCAGCGCTCGTTCCGATCAAGCCTTCGGTCTCAAATGCCTGGACCGACGCCTCACCGAGGCGCTCGAATTCTGCATCGAGCAAGCGTCCGGAGGGACCACCCAGGCAATAGGGTTGGAGGGCCCTTTTCAGGGAATTGGATTGTAGCAAGACGGAGAGGCCCGTGAGGGTGCGCTCCTCCCTCGGCGCTGAAGCGAGAGAGGTGAGCGCCGACCACAGATGATCCTTGACCTCCGGCGTGATCTCGACCTTTTCCCGCGCCAGGATCGCACCAATCCATTCCGTGGCCCATCCGCGCTCGGCGGAATCGTCGATCCAAGCCAAAGGTTGCAGCGCGACAGGGTTCTCGTCCCCGTCAGACAGCGCACCGCCGAGATCATGCCAGTCGCCGCCCATGGCGAGCGCGGCCGCGCGGATCGAACCACCGAAATCGAACGCAAAGACCTGTGCGTTCGGGTAACGACGGAACTGTAGCGCCATCAGAGCCAGCAAGACCGACTTGCCGGCACCTGTCGGCCCTACCACGAGCGTGTGGCCGACGTCACCGATGTGGAGCGAAAACCGGAACGGAGTAGATCCCTCGGTCTTGCCGAACAGAAGCGGTGGACCCTTGAAATGCAGATCCCTCGCTTCGCCCGCCCACACGGCCGACATCGGAATCATATGGGCGAGGTTGAGTGTCGACACCGGTGGCTGCCTCACATTCGCGTAGACATGACCTGGCAGGCTACCGAGCCAGGCTTCGACGGCATTCACCGTCTCGACCATGCAGGTGAAATCGCGGCCTTGAATGACCTTCTCGACCAGGCGCAGCTTTTCATCGGCGGCATTGGGATCAAGGTCCCAGACAGTGATGGTCGCCGTGACAAAGGCTTGTCCGATCTGATCGGACCCCAGTTCCTGCAACGCCGCGTCGGCATCAAGCGCCTTGTTGTGGGCGTCGGTATCGAGCAGCGTCGACGTCTCGTTTGTCATGACTTCCTTGAGGATCGCGCCGATGGATTTCCGCTTGGCGAACCACTGGCGGCGGATCCTGGTCAACAGCTTGGTGGCGTCGGTCTTGTCGAGCATGATCGCGCGGGTCGACCACCGATATGAAAACGGCAGGCGATTGAGGTCATCCAGAATTCCCGGGGTCGTCGCCCCAGGAAAGCCCACGATCGTCAGCACCCGCAAATTGGCCGAGCCCAACATCGGCTCGAGCCCCCCGGTCAGCGGCTGGTCGGCCAACAGCGCATCGATGTACATGGGAATCTCAGGCACCCGAACGCGATGACGTTTGGTCGAGATCGTCGAATGCAGGTAGGTCAGCGTGTCCTGATCATCGAGCCAGACGCATTCGGGCATGAAGCCTTCAACGAGCTGCATCACGCGGTTTGTTTGGTCGATAAATCCGCGGAGGATCTCGCGAGCATCCGCTCCAGCTGTGCGGTCGCGCCCCTCGTAAAGCAGCCGCTCTGCCCTGGCGGCCCCTTCCGCTGGCGGCAGATAGAGGAATGTCAGGAAGTAGCTGGACTCATAGTGGGCACCGGCCTCTTCGAACTGAGCCCTGCGTTCCGCATCGACCAGCGCAGACGCGACATCCGGAAAGTGGTTCGGCGGGTAAGTGCCGGCAAAATGACGCTGCGCTTCGACGAACACGGCCCAACCGGATCCGAGGCGGCGGAGGGCATTGTTCAGACGCCCGGCGACGGCGACGAGTTCAGCCGGCACTGCGCTGTCGAGATCAGGCCCCCGGAACTTCGCCGTCCGCTGGAACGAACCATCCTTGTTCAGGATGATCCCCTCGTCGACGAGGGCTGCCCAGGGCAGGAAGTCGGCGAGACGCGCGCTAGAATGGCGATATTCGGCAAGGTTCATCATGACTGAGAGCTCAGGTGGTGAGATGAGCGGGGATGCGCACATGTCGGCGCACTACATCGACAAAAGCGGGGTCGCGCTTAGCGGCCCAGACGGCGGCTACGTGGCCGATGAACCAGAGGACCAGACCCGCGAGCCAGAGCCGCAGCCCCAGACCCAGGGTTGCCGCAAGCGTGCCGTTGACAATCGCAACCGACCGCGGCGCGCCACCCATCAGGATGGGCTCGGTGAGTGCGCGATGAACAGGCACAACAAAGCCTGTGACAGGTTCATCCATCAGATCACCACGCCACCGCCGAAGGAGAAGAACGACAGGAAGAAGCTTGAGGCCGCAAACGCGATCGAAAGACCGAACACGATCTGGATCAGTCTGCGGAAGCCGCCGGAGGAATCCCCGAACGCGAGCGTTAGGCCGGTCACGACGATGATGATGACCGCGATGATCTTTGCGACCGGCCCCTCGACCGACTGCAAGATCTGATTGAGCGGCTGCTCCCACGGCATGTTCGAACCAGCCGCCCATGCGGGCTGAACTGCCAAAAGCATGGTGCCGTAGGCGGCCAACGATGTACCTCGAAGAAAGCGAAATTGCTGACGCATGTCAGTCTCCTGCTGTTGAAAGGCTGTAGTCTCCAGTGGCGCCCAGCCCTGAGACGGTGGCGAGTTCAGCGAGGCGGCGGTCAGCGCCGCGTCCCGCCAGCACGGCGACGAGGTCGATGGTCTCGGCGATCAGGGCGCGCGGAACCGTGATGACGGCTTCCTGGATGAGTTGCTCGAGCCGCCGCAGCGCGCCGAGCGCTGTCCCAGCATGGATGGTACCGATGCCGCCGGGATGGCCGGTGCCCCAGGCCTTGAGGAGGTCGAGTGCTTCGGCACCTCGGACTTCGCCTATCGGGATGCGATCAGGACGCAGTCGGAGGGACGAGCGGACAAGATCCGACAGCGTCGCCACACCGTCCTTGGTCCTAAGCGCAACGAGATTGGGCGCCCTACACTGCAGCTCGCGGGTGTCTTCGATCAGCACGATCCGATCGGAGGTCTTCGCCACCTCAGCCAGAAGTGCATTCGTCAGGGTTGTCTTGCCGGTCGATGTCCCTCCGGCAACGAGGATGTTCTTCCGTGCGACGACCGCTTTCTTCAAGATCCTGGCCTGCTCTGAGGTCATGATCTTCTTGGCGGCGTAGTCGTCGAGCGTAAACACGGCGACGGCAGGCTTGCGAATAGCAAAGGCCGGTGCTGCAACGACCGGAGGCAAGAGTCCTTCGAAGCGCTCACCGGTCCCGGGCAGTTCGGCCGAAACCCGTGGCGCACCGGCGTGCACCTCGGCGCCCACATGATGTGCAACCAGGCGAACGATGCGTTCGCCATCCACGGCCGACAGAGTTTCGCCTGTGTCGATCAGGCCGCTCGACAACCGGTCGATCCACAGACGCCCATCCGGATTGAGCATCACCTCGATGATCGCCTCGTCTTCGAGGTAGCCGGCAATTGCGGAGCCGAGCGCGCTACGCAGCATTCGCGCACCGCGCGAACTCGCCTCCGATTGAATGGAATGGATTGCCACTGTTCGCCTCCACCGAGTGAGAGCGTCCACAGACGGCCCTCAGATGGGGATGATTAAGAAAGGCACCAACGGACTTGGTGCAACAATGGCTTTCAGTGATCGTAGATTTGCGTAGAAAAAGAAAGACTAAGAACTGATCTCTGAAGCCTACCCAGTCGCAATGCGAATTACTGCTCACCACTCCGCACCATCATCCGCGGGTATGAGGACCATCGAATTCTCATACGAGCTCACTGACTCGACAACATTGAAAACATTAGCAGGCACGAAAAGCGCTATGGGCCTCATCCGTAGAGCTAGGTATCGGCCCCAAGGCAACGCGAACCAGACCAACGCCGCGATCTGCAGCGCTATGTTGACGCCGAACGCGACCTGATAGGCTTGGAGGGTCCTATGGCCATCATATGCAGACCATTGCTCCAGGATGAGGCCTGTCGCGTATTGTGCCAGAAATGCCCAACCAAAATGCAAGACGTTCAAAGCGCCGTTGGCACGACCAGCAAGCTCCGACGGAAAGTAATCCGCTATCACCGCGAAGCTGACCACCGTTGCCGTTCCGACAATTGCGACAACAGACCAGGGCAAGATGGATGGCAGAGGCGCTCGCAGGATCAAGGCAAACTCAGCTGCGATAAATAACACTGCAACCAGCGCCAATACTGTCTCCGCCCTGATTCCCCTTCGTTGGATGCAATGGACCGTCATACCGAACAACCAGGCACCACAGCTCAAGACGATCGACATCATGAAAAGCTGTCTGACGAGACTTGCGCGATCAAGCCCCTCCACGTCGGTCAGCCACGGCGATGCCCACAATCCCTGCAGGGACCAGGCCGATCCAATGCAAGTCGCCGACAACGGGGCCATTCGCCAAAAGCGCCGATCGCCGAAAACTGAGCTAAGGGTCGCGGGGGTTGACGCCATCGATGAGACGGTGCCTCGTTCGGGCACCACAACATAGATGAGAGCGGCCGTCGCGCCGGTAGCGGCCGCCAGGATCTCAAAGAGCTGCCGCCAGCCCATCCAAGTCAGCAGATATTCGACGGGAGCCGTGGCGGTGACTGCTCCAAGCGAGCCCAACATGATCATGTAGCCATTGAGCAAGGCAACTCGCCCCCTCGGGAACCATAGGATGATGGACTTCAGTCCTGCCGTCAGCGCCGCCGCCACGCCAAGCCCGATCATTGCACGAGCGATCAAAAGGGACAGGAAGCCTGTCGATACTGCGAACAGTCCGGCGCCCACTGCTGCGAGCAAGAGCAAAACACTCTCGACGCGACGCGGACCAAAGCGGTCCAACAATATGCCGACGGGGATCTGAGCCGCCGCGAAAACAAGGAAATAGACTGACGTAAGCAACCCGAGATCGGCAGACCCAAGCCCGGTATCCGAGCTGAGATGACTGGCGATCAAAGCATTGATCGTTCGAAACAGATACGAAAGATAGTAACCAGCAGCGAACGGTAGAAATACGCGCGCGGTAAGACGCCATGCTCCTGGAACTTGCATGCTGGCCCTTCTTGCTCCTCAGCTCATTCGAGCCGATAGCGCGTCCAGCTCTTTGAGGGCCTAGCTAAATTGCTGCGATCGTGGGCTGGCGTAGAAAAAGAAGGACCGGCGAAAGTCTGCCTACATGGTTCAATCAAGTTTCTTCGGCCGGTTCCTGACGGCCGATATCTTCTGGAATTTCGCGGAGAAAGCTTTGCCCTTTTTGCAAGCGACGCCCAAGCGCCTCGACAAATCCTTCGAAGCGCTCCCGACCCTTTGCCTGCGCTGCCGCCTGCGCGTCACTGGGCAGTGGCGGCGTGATCGTGAGCCAGAACCGTATGAAGAGCGCCAAGCTTTCGGCCGTCAAACCTACGTCGCGCTCCAACCTCTGCATCTGACGCGACAGCCGATCGAGGCGCCGGGTGAACGCTGCCTCCCGCCTATCCGCTCCGTCGGGTGAAAGAAAAGAGGCGACCGCAGCTTCCACGATGGCGGACCGGGAAAGCCTCTTGCGATCGGCGAGCTCCGAGATCTGCTTTAGCAGCTCTGGCGGGAAGTAGACGTTCATCCTGTCGCGCATATTGCTCAGAGCTCCATCCCGTCATTGGGATCCATGGCGACTTGGCGCGCGACACCGCGCATCTGCTGGCGTATGAGCCGGGACTGGCGGACCGCGTCCTCGTCATCGTCAAGCACGGCGGCAAATTCCTCGGCTGGCGTTGGCTCGCTCGTTTCCTTGGCGATCGCGACGTGATCGGGGAGTTCGGGCTCACGACGAAGTCCGCTGTTCGCCGTGTCTCCCTCGGCCTCCGCGGCTTTTTCAGTTGGACTCCCCGCCGGCTTTGACGCTCCGAACGTTGACCATCCGTCCGTTCGCGATGACCGGCCAGCCGTCGCTGGATCAGGCGGCGACAGTACCCGCTCTGTGAATCGCCGATCCTCGTAGTAGCGGACCTTCTTCGCCCGGATCGGCGCCGTCCCCGCCACCATGACGATTTCATCCATCGGCGGAAGCTGCATGACCTCACCGGGGGTCAAGAGCGGCCTTGCCGTCTCCTGCCGCGAGACCATCAGGTGCCCCAGCCAAGGGTTCAACCGGTGCCCGGCATAGTTCTTCATCGCCCGCATCTCGGTCGCCGTGCCCAACGCGTCGGACACCCGCTTGGCGGTCCGCTCGTCGTTGGTCGCAAAGCTAACGCGGACGTGACAATTGTCGAGAATTGCGTTGTTCGGCCCATAGGCCTTCTCGATCTGATTGAGCGACTGCGCGATCAGAAAACTCTTGATGCCGTACCCGGCCATGAAGGCGAGCGCGGACTCGAAGAAATCAAGCCGCCCAAGTGCGGGAAACTCGTCGAGCATCATCAGGACTCGATGCCGGCGGTCGCGGGCGTGCAAGTCCTCGGTCAGACGCCGGCCAATCTGGTTCAGCACCAGGCGGATCAGCGGCTTGGTTCGAGAGATATCCGATGGTGGCACCACGAGATAAAGCGTCGTCGGGCGGCTATCTGCGGTCAGGTCGGCAATTCGCCAGTCGCAGCTGCGGGTCACCTGGGCGACAACAGGATCGCGGTAAAGACCGAGGAACGACATCGCCGTGGACAGAACGCCTGAACGTTCATTCTCGGATTTGTTGAGGAGTTCGCGCGCCGTCGAGGCGACCACGGGATGGGCGCCCTGCTCGCCAAGATGCGGCGTTGTCATCATCGCCCTCAGCGTCGCCTCGATCGGCAATTTCGGATCGGACAAGAAGGCGGCGACCCCGGCCAAAGTCTTGTTTGCCTCGGCATAGAGGACGTGGAGGATGGCGCCGACCAGGAGCGAATGACTGGTCTTCTCCCAATGGTTCCGCTTGTCGAGGGAGCCTTCGGGGTCGACCAGGACGTCGGCCACGTTCTGGACGTCGCGAACCTCCCATTCCCCGCGCCGGACCTCGAGCAGCGGATTGTAAGCCGAGGATTTCGGGTTGGTCGGGTCGAACAACAGGACGCGGCCATGCCGCGAGCGGAAACCCGCGGTCAGCTGCCAGTTCTCACCTTTGATGTCGTGCACGATGGCCGAGCCCGGCCATGCCAACAACGAGGGAACGACGAGTCCGACACCCTTGCCGGACCGGGTGGGAGCAAAACACAACACGTGCTCCGGCCCATCATGGCGGAGGTAGTCGCGATCAAGCTTGCCCAGCACGACGCCATCCGGACCGAGAAGTCCGGCCGCTCGAACCTCCTCCAGACCAGCCCAGCGCGCCGAACCATAGGTCTCGACATTTTTGGCTTCACGCGCCCGCCACACCGACATCCCGATCGCCGCCGCGATCGAGGCGAACGTCCCGGTTGCCGCGATGAAGGCCCCCTCGACAAAGATCTGAGGCGCATAGGCATCAAAGACGAACCACCACCAGAAGAAGATGGGCGGGTAGTAGACCTTGAAGCCCGACAGTTCGAACCAGGGCCGCCCGAGCTCCGGTTGATAAACGAGCCGCCAGGCCGTCCACTCGGTTGCTCCCCAGATCGCCAGTAAAACGATCAGGCCGACGACGATCACCTGTCCCCAGAGGATTTTGGTTCCGGACATGCTGAACGCCCTTTCGCAATTTGAATTGGAGAGATTGCTAGAGGCCGAGCTCGCGCTTGCGACCAAAGCCCCATTCGATGCCACCGCCGTCCTTCACTAGGCCGGTGACGTGTTGGCCAAACTTTTTCTCGAGCTCACGCGACCAGGGCACGAGCTGGAAGCCGAGCCCGTTGTCGATCATGGCGAAGCGTCCCGAGGTGAGCGTCAGCCGCTGGCGATACGTGCCGGCCACATGCTCCCCGGAGACGACGTTCATGGGAAGCAAGCCGGTGTCAGCCGAGACTTTCGCGGCCACCTCGGCGAGTTCACGTCGGCGCAACGTGTTCAGCAGATCACGCTGCAAGATGATGCGTTGCCCCTGCCGCCGCGCCAGGCCTTCCTGGATCAGATGCTCGGTACGGGCTTCCATGGCGTCGCGAGTCTCGCGGCCGAAGCCGCCCATGGCGAGCGGCATGGGGTCGCGTTCGACGAGCCGGTGGTCGAGCCAGGTCGCGCCCTTCGCGGTGACCTGCTCGGCAAGATCGAGATCGGAGCGGATCGCCAGCACCACGGTCGGCCGCGGATCGGCGGCCTGACCGAAGCGTCGGATTTCGACGATGCCGCCGATCGGCGGTGCGCGCTCGAAGGCCTCGACGCCTCGAAAGCGCACATGGTGCGCCCGTCCGTCCGTCCCGTCGATCAGGGCATAGGCCTCGCCGGTCAGTTCGTCATGCAGTCCACGGTCGACCAGTCGTCCGACAATCTGGGATGTCGGCTGTCCGCCCTCGATGACGAAATCGGCAACGCCGCGCGCTTCCCCACGCTCGGTAAAGGCCCGGTGCATGGTCTTGAGGATATCGCCGCGCATGCCGAGGTCGCGCAACCTACGCTCAGCCTCAAGCCCGATCATCCACTCCCCCGACCCAGCGGATGCCGCAAGGCCCATTTTCTCCAAGTGCTGAAGGCGGCCGATCATCAGGCGCCTGATCTCGGGATCGGATTTGCCGGGATTCTCCGGCCGAAGATCGATGTAGCCGGCCTCATCAGCCGCCAGCCGGATCTCCCGATCGAGTCGGGTCCATCGTTCCGCCGTGACTTCCCTCTCCAGCGAATTGCGGATTTCGTGCTCCGGTTTAGGGCCCAGTTCGATAGCGACCAGTTCCTCGGCGCGTGAGCGCAGGCCTTGGCTGATGTAGTCGCGGGAGATCACGAGATCCGACCCTTCCTCATCTACTCCCCGAACGAGAAGATGGACGTGAGGGTTGTCGGTGTTCCAATGATCGACCGCCACCCAATCAAGCCGCGTGCCGAGATCGGTCTCCATCTGCCTGGCGAGATCGCGGGTGAAGGCCTTCAGATCGGTCATGTCGCCGGCATCCTCCGGTGAGACGATGAACCTGAAATGATGCCGGTCGTCCTTGCACCGCTCCGCGAAGGCCGCGCTATCGGCGCGGTCGCTGCCGGCATCGAACATCTCGGCCCGCTCCCCGCTTCGGGTCACGCCGTCGCGCTTCAGATACGAGAAGTGGGCGCTCAGGGGCGCTGAACGGAAGGCTCGTCCTTTGTGCCGGACAACACGCGCCTTCACCACGACGCGACGCGTCGGGCTGAACAATCGGGCACGGCTAAAAGACAGCCGGCCGCGACCAAACGTCGAACGTCCATAGGCTACCGAACGCCTGCCGGCTACGGTCTGACCCGAGGTGTGTCCTGCTTTCTTCGCGGCGCGAAGAACCTGGTTGATGAAGCTCTTTGGCTTTGGCGCAGAGGTGGTGCGGATGCGCCCGGGTCGAATACGCAGATCGCTGTCGCGAACGGTCATGGCCGGGCCTCGAAGAGCGCAAACGCGCCTACAATGCCGAAAAGGTCCTTGATTGCATTGTCAAAACCGCAAGGCGCGGCACGCGCCCCGACCGACCGGCACGCCAGAACCCAAGCCATGCCAATGGCTTGCGGTTCGACCGGCGAGCCCCTTTTATCTCGCCGTTCTGCCATCGTAAAAGTCCTGCACATCTCTTCCATAGTGTGTTCTCGTTCCATTTCGGGTTCTCTGCTGCTGTGGAGGATTTCCGATGGCGCCTCGTCGTTCGTGGTCAAAGGCCAACAACCCCTATTGGTCGTCGTACGTTGAGAGCTGGTATCGCGGCAACCAGGATGCTGAGGAATATTGCGGCCGGCGCAAGCTCTCGATGGCAACGTTCGAGCGGTAGGTGCACCATCTGGTGAGTCCGGAAGACCTAAGCAAACGCGCGGAAAAAGCAGCGGAATTTGTGTCGAAAGACGGCAGAACGTCAGCTCAGTAAGGGGGAGCCGAAGCGCCGTAAGAAGCCCTCTCGCTATCGCTACAGCGTGAGCACGGACTGCGGTCCGATCGCCCTTCGAGCGTTCTGGAGCATGCATGCTGAGGCGATGAACTGGAGCGGCATGGGGCATGCGGAGTATGCCGCAGCGCTCGGCCTTTCGCTCTATTCGCTGCGGATCTGGTGCAACCGGCTCGAAGAAACCGGCGACGAGATGGACTGGCGATTGTTGCTTCATCCGAGTGCCCGGGCTCAATTAAGCAGCGCTGCTAATTGCGCGCGACGCAAATATCGCTTGACTCCGGAAGCGGTGGACGCGCGGTTGAACCGGCGTCGGTTCAACGACGAGCAGAAGCAGGCGACCGTGCAGGAGACTGAGTGGCCCGGCGTCAGTGTGGCGCAGGTTTGCCGCCGCCATGGCGTGGCCACCAGCATGGTGTTCCGCTGGCGGGGCGAGTTCAGCCTGACCGCTCGCAAGGCAGCGCAACTGGCGACGGTGACGCTCGCCGACGCTGCGGAAAATGAGGTGCCGGCGCTCGCGGCCTTGCATGATCTTGTAAAACCGCCGGACGACATGATGGCGATCGAACTGGAAGATGGACAGCGTGTGTTCGCGCTGGCGGGCAGCAGTCCGACCGCGGTGAATCGGCAGATCGCCGGTAGGGAGACAGCATCGTGATCGTCATCCCGGCGGGCGTGAAAGTGCATCTGGCGCTCGGCTACAGCGACATGCGCAAGGGTCTCGACGGACTCGCGACACTGATCCAGGAACATCTGAAGAAGGATCCGTTCTCGGGCCATCTCTTTGTCTTCCATGGCAAGAATGCGTCGTTCCTGAAGATACTGTTTTAGGACGGCACGGCGCTGTGCCTGTTCACCAAGCGCATCGACCGGCGAAACTTTTTCTGGTCGCGCGTGGCGGATCCTGGTGGCTCGGTGACGCAGACACCAGCGCAACTCGCGATGTGGCTCGAACAGATCGCCCATACGCCATCAGATGGCGAACCCGCACACTTGGTCATTGCGATACTCCCAAGTTCGATCGAGGGACGAACATGCCAATTGGCTGGGGAACCATGTGCGAAATATCGGGCGCCGAGATTGCGGCCGTGACGCCGCCCGACGGCATGAGCGCCAGCAAACGACCGCGCGTCTTCATGAGATCGGATCGCGTGACGAACAACGTCGCAGTTGCTGCTGACCGTCCGCTGGACGTCCATCTCGGCGGCAGTTCGATGGCAAGCAGATTTGCAAGCTTTGCGACGTATGCTCGCGTCTCGTCTGGCAGGGAACCGCCTGCGAGATGCTCTTCATAGCGAGATGGTCCCGCGTTGTACGCGGCAAACACGCCAGGCGAGCCATACCGATCGAGCAGTTCGCGCAAGTACGCCGTGCCGGCCAGAATGTTGTCGTGCGGGTCGTAGGGGTCGTTGTCGAGATTGTAGCGCTCGCGAAGTTCCGCCCAAGTCGCCGGCATGATTTGCATCAGGCCCATTGCGCCTTTTGGCGATCTGGCGTGCACGTCACCAGCACTCTCGATGCTTTGGACTGATCGGATCCAGTTCGGCGCAATCGCAAACCGTTGTGAGGCTTCAGTGATGAAGCCCTCAAACGATTTAACGGTCTGACCGATCGCCGGACGTCCAGCTGATGCGCTCTGGGCCGAAGCAGCAGTGTCGGACGTGATCAGAAGAAACATCAGGGGCGCCACAGCACAAACGCGCGTGCCTAATCGACCCCAGCACGCTGTCGGGCTCGCGCCAGCCTTGCAAAAATTGCTCGCGACGGAGGAATGATCCCGCAACCGATCGAACAAGGGAATGCCGAGGAGAACACGTCGAATACGCACGATCACTCCTCCCAAGTCCATACCGGCATCGCACGCCCGATCACGCTAGACGCCGGAAGAAATCCAAAATACCGGCCATCAAGAGAGTCGTCCGACTGCCAGTTCATCAGAAACAACTCGCCGTCACCGACGACGCGGCAGCCTTGCCATTTCGGCAGCGGCCTGCCGCGTCTGTCGCGATCCTTCGCCTCGCCCACCGCGACGTCGTCGACCGAAATCGTGAGGCCGGTTCTGCAGACCGTCTGCCCGGGCAGCGCCAGGACCCGCTTGAGCATGGGGACGCCGCCCGGCAGATAACCGTTCAAGTCGAGAAAGGTCGCGAGCGGCTCTGGAGGCTGAATGGCGACCAGCTCGGTCACGTGGAACCGCTTCGTCGCCCGTAAGCTGTAGAGACCGATTGGCACGCTCGCCGATGCATTCCAAATGTAAAGCGGAAGCGGCTCAAGGACGATCGTCGCGATGAGCGCAGCAGCAGTCCCAGACGTCGCGGCCACTATCTTCAAGCGGCCTGTCATCGCATCACCCTTTGGCGATAGAGCCAAGCCTGATGGCGTGCCTTCGTGTAGGAACGTGGGTTTTCGTTGACGGACAGGCGGTTATGAACGTGATGCCAATGATCGGGCGCAACATCCGCCGGATCGATGCCGAGTACCTCAACGGCATCGGTCATTTGCAGCACTCGCTCGACCTTCGGCCAGCCTGACAGCCGCAACAGAATCTCACCGCCGGGTGTCACATAAGGAACGGTCGAGCAGCGCTGTCCCGGTGCGACCGCGCGCAAGATGTCGATCCGCGAGATGATCGTGCCAAAGTCGTCGGACGTCCAACGGACGAAGGCAAAGATGCTGCCTGGTGCGAATGACAAGACGCGCCGATGGCTATCTAGCTTCCGTTCCTTGACAACGTGACCGAACCGAATGCGGTTTTCGATGCGCTTCTCGAGCCACAGGACCTCCACTTCGGTCAGGTCGCTCATGCCGCCGCTCCCCGAAGCCCGAACTGGGATCCGTGAACTTGGCATTCGGCGAGGAGCGTGTGCGGCTTGCAAAGCCAAACAGGACTGGCGACCTGCGGCCGGTCGCCTCCAACGCAGCTTTCGGCTTGGTGCGTTAGAAGAAATCCGAAGGATTTCTGGTTAGCCGGGGTACTGACCGGTGTCCCCTCGCCGGCGGCGTTGCGGCGATGATGCTTCGCAACGATTCGCGAACGGAGAGCGCGGTGCGGCCCGGGGGTCGGCGGTGGAGGCGAACGATGGACTTCTATGCAGGGCTCGACATGTCGCTGGAGGCAACGAATATTTGCGTGGTGGACGGCGACGGCAAGGTCGCGCGGGAAGCGAAACTCAACACCGATCCGGACGCAATCGAGCTGTTCCTGGCCGAGTGGGGCATCCACCTGAAGCGCGTCGGGCTGGAAGCGTTCTCCTACTCTGCCTGGCTGTTCACGGCGCTCGCCGAAAAGGGCCTCCCTGTGACCTGCATCGAGACCCGGCATGCCAAGGCGGCACTGAACGCGATGCTGAACAAGACCGATCGCAACGACGCCAAGGGCATCGCGCAAATGATGCGAACCGGCTGGTTCCGTGCGGTCCATGTCAAATCGGAGGGCGCGCAGACGCTGCGGGCGCTGCTGGTCGGACGCAAGGCGCTGCTCGGTAAGGTGCTGGATATGGAGAACATGATCCGCGGCCTGTTGCGCCCGTTTGGCCTCAAGGTCGGTGAGATCTCGATGGGCCGCTTCGACGCGCGGGTGCGCGAGATCATGGCCGGGACGAAGGATTTGGAGGCCATCGTCACGCCGCTCCTGGACGCCCGCGGCGCAATGCGGCTGCAGCTGGCAAAGCTGCAGCGCCTGGCGCTGGCGGCGGCGCGCAGCGACAACGCTGTGCGGCGGATGATGACCGTGCCCGGTGTTGGCGCGCTCGTGGCGCTGACATTCCGCGCAACGGTCGACGACCCGGCGCGCTTCAAGAAGTCGACCAATGTCGGCGCCCATTTTGGCCTGACGCCACGGCGCTACCAGTCGGGACAAACCGCTCGCATCGGCAGCATCTCCAAATGCGGCGACGAGCTGACGCGGGCGATGCTGTACGAGGCGGCGATCGCGATCCTGACGCGGATCCATAAGAACTTTAAGCTGCGGCTGTGGGGCCTGCGGCTGGCCAAGAAGAAGGGTCTGAAGGGCGCGGCGACCGCGGTGGCGCGCGCGCTCGCCGTGCTGCTGCACAAGATCTGGACCGACGGCACCGCGTTCCGGTTTGGCGCCGGCGGCAAGCGCGGCCGGGTCGCTGCGGCGATGTAAGGGCCTCCGCGACCCGGCCGCTTCCACGTGCGCCTTTTCCTTCCGCCACGGCGGAGCGGCGTCTCCCGGGGAGACAGGGATTTGGGTGAGATCGCAACTTTTCTTGCCGGCGGCTTCATGCAGACGTTTGAAGCCAACAAGCACGGCGCTGGTTAGCCTGACCGCCCATTCCTCAAATTCCGGCTTGTGGTGGCCGTCGTGCCAACCACGGATGTTAGCGAGTTCTCCTCGACGAGCGAGCGGCCGCAAGGGAAAGCGACGAACGTGATGCGGTGATGCCGGTGCTGGTGATCGCGAAGACTTGCGCGCGATCACGTTTGCGCGCGTGCCTTGGCGACAAGAATCGCATTGCAGCGAAGCTTTGCGCGTGCGAGAGTGGATGCATGAGGCGTTCTCGTTGCACGCGCAGCCGACTTGTTCACAACGTGCTGATTCACAACAAGAAGTTAGTGTCAGTATGTTAGTGAAGTTAAAGCAGCCGGAAAGCGCGGAGAAACAAGCTCTTAAGCTCGACTCCGGTCCCTGATAGCACGAGGATCGGGTCCCTGATAGCACGAGGGTTGCGGTCCCCGATAGCACGAGCTGATTCACAGGTTGTCCTCCGAATTCGGAACGAGACCCCGTCGGCGCAGGCGTGCCGTTGAGGGATCGACAGGCGTAGGCGCGAAGTTCAGCCGCTCGGCGCCGTGAGGATCGCGCGTGAGCACGAGCTGATAGCCGGGCAATGCCTGGCGCTGGACGATCTGACGGACGTCGTACGCAAAATGCTTGAGCGGCGAGAGGATGCCGGACTTGGCATGAAGGTGTACAAGATCAAAACTCCAGCCACAGTCCTGCCGACCGCCATGCTTGCGCACAAGACGATAAAGCCAGCGCTCGAGCCCGCCCATCAGGTCGAAATAGGCGCGATCGATCGTCAGCACGAGCGCGTCATCGATGACGCCGGCGTAGAACCAATCCGGCAAGATCAGCTCGAGCCCAAATGGGCGACCATTTGCATCGGCCGTCTCCTTCCATTCGTTGATCCAGGAGAAGCGATGCCGCCGCCGTTCTGCTGGCTGGCGGATCGACGTCAGCACCGTCGTCGACTGCAGTCTGTCGAGACCCGCCTTCAACCTGTCATAGTCGCGCGCGCTGGTGCCGCGGCCGACGAACGTTAGAATCTCGTAAGGCGTTGCAGCCATCAGACGCGACGTCTTCAAGCCGGCGTCACGGGCTTCGACGATCTGGGACGCAGCCCAAATCAAAACGTCTGCATCCCAAATGGTCGCCATGCCGCGTTCCGGAACAGCTTCGACCCGAATTGAGATCGCGCCGGCGCGGAAATCGATCGGCACGATCCGCTTCGTTTTTGCGAGCGAGAAGAACGGATAGGCCATTAGATCCTGCGCATCGCGCGGCGCGAGATCGCCGGGCAGCGCCCGGAAGAGCTCAAGCTGGTCGCGCTCGGAATGGTGTTTGCGCCGCATAGTCACTGATCTCACGCTGACATCAGCGACGTTCCTGACCTGCGTAGGGACGCAGGGCCGGATGCTTCTTGGCGGGCAGCACGGTCCCTTTGCCGGGATCTGACGTCGACGTCTTGGCGCCACGGTCAGCCCAAGCTTTCAGGTCATCGGCGGCGTAGACAACACGGCCGCCAATCTTCCGATACGTCGGTCCAGTACCGTAGGTCCGGTGCTTCTCGAGCGTGCGACCGGACAGGCCAAGATAGCGCGCGGCCTCAGGTGTACGCAGGAATCGCGGGGGAAGATCGGCCATCGAATCGGGCATTTGAGAACTCCAAGTGGACAGCACACCACGCTTGGCTAGGCCGGCGTGGGTGCGGTCATCATGGAGGAGAAAGTCTTCGGAGAGGGATGCTGAATATGGAGGGAGCGGTTTTCGGCACCCCTTGGGGACTGCGCTATTCGTCCCTGCGCCCGGGCCGCAGAATTTTGCGGTAACCACCGCGCATCAACGCGATGCCGGCTTGCACCAGGCGGATCGTCCGATTGCGCACATCGTGGGTCTTCCAAGCGCGATCGGGGACGCGACTATTGCCGGACAGTACTTCGGCGATAACGCGATAGCTTGCGTCCGCGCCGTGCGCCTCGAGCGCAGATCGCAGCCCTCAAGCGGTCGTTTCGATAGTTGATGAAAGGCTGGCGCGCGTCCATTAATCGAGCGCCACAGCCGCCGGGCTGCATAGGCGCGCGGTTCTATATCGCCGTCAAATGGCAGCTCGGCCGCATATGACCCGCCGAGCATCGGCGTCTCTTTGGACCAGACACGGTGATCTACCGCGGCGATGCGAAGCAGGGCATGCCAGCCGTTGACAGCGCGGCGCCTTTGGCCAGCTGTAAGGTCGAGCAGTGGCTGAGCCGGCGACCTGCTGTCCTTCCCGTTGCGACTTTGACCGGAACGACCGCCGCTAAACCTCCGGCGCCCAAAGATCGTCTGCTCGTCGAAGGACCTCCGCGGGTCATGGGCGGAAGCAGAGGCCACCTCCGCCTGGATTCTGGTGTCGCCTTCCCATCGGGACTGTTGGCGATCATCGCCTCAAGGTCGCGTCGATAGTCCGCTTTGCGACGAAGACATTCCCAGGCGATGTCGTGCCCTTCCGCGTCTTGTAGGCTCTTGTAGGAATCCGGCGACCGCCAGTCGAATTCAGGCATTGCTTCCGCCCCATTGCACGCAGCTAGTGAACGAGGCGGTTGTAGGAAGTCGCCACTTTGGCAGCACGTGGTGCTCCGGAATGACCACCGACTAACAAAAGGAAATAGTTCTTCCTGCAAGTCGTCAGCCGACGATGTTCTTCTATGAGCAGGCGCCGCGTAAGAGCCGCCCTTGCTCAGCCACCCATCTGGCACGAGCAAGATGACTCTGATATTCGCGCCACGCACGGTCCGGCTCTCGGTCGGGCTCCAGATGCAAGACCACTTGAGCCACTTCGCCCTACTCGCCCCCTCACCGTCGGCCGTGCAGAAGGCGAACGTACGTGGCGACATGCTCTTCGTCATAGGCCGTCAATGTCGGCTCGTTCGGCGCACTGTCAGCTACGTCTGGATTTGGGGATGGCTTCTGCATCATACCCGCTTTTAGAACGCCTATAAGCTACGCCATGGTCTCCGTTGCCCGTTGGAATCCTGGATATTCCTTCGGTAGACACGACGGCCGAGTTCGGTCGCGCACGTAGCGTCGTCACATCCTATAGCATGTTCGGAACGAATAGAAACGATCGTTCCAAGAACGATCGTTCCGGTCGGTTTCCCCTACCGCCATGTATCTTAAGAGATCATGCCTGTGACTCTGCGTCGGAAACGCCACGATCTACAAATGCCGCAAGATGAGCTGGCCGAGCGTGCGGGTTTAATCGCCATTATGTCGGCGCCATCGAGCGCGGCGACGCATCAGCGATGCGTTACCGTGCTCGGCAGATTGCTGAAGCATTAGGGGCGATCCGGGAGACCCGCTCAAAAGGGCTGCACGGCTTAGCAAATCGTAATCCGCACCTCAGCCCGGCCGCGAAGTGCCCCGCCCGGCGAACCGGGCGGGGCTTGATTGAGCGAGCTTACTCCCCGTTCTTACGCGGCCGCGACCAGAGGAGCGTGTAGCCTTCGCCGCTTTCGTCCTCGAAGAGGTTGGCATAGATCGGAGCGTTGAACGAGGGATCGTCAAGCTTAAGCGAGAGGTAATCCCGGCCCTCCTCGGAGCGCTTCGACCAAGCGGCCCCGATCTCGGCCCGGCCCACGTAGATGCGGTAGCTGGGGGCGTTGTCGTTTGAGCGGTTCGTCTCGGCGACGATACGGACGCCCTTAGCTTGCAGGCTCAAGGTGACAATCTCGCCCTGGAAATCGTTACCGACCTTCTTGAAAGAACCGATGTTAGCCATGTCACTTCTCCTGTTGTGTTTCGAGCCCGCGACCACCGCGGCCTCGATGGCGATCTGTAGGCCGAAGACGATCGGCGACGCACCCGCCCGCGGGCCGGAGCGCAGCGGAGGACGCCGTTGTGGCGACTTTCTTGACTCGCGAGGAATGGGCGAAGCCCAGGGGAAGAAAGTCGCATCAACGGCGTTGCGGCTCAGACGATCGAGGCGAAGCCGGTCTTCGGCCAGATCAAGCCATCAACGAGGCCACGTGGGTCGCGTGCTGAACCGCAATCGGAAGAAGTCGTCGCGTATCTCGGTTGCGCGGAACAAGAGGCGGAAAAGATTCGGCGCAGAAAGAGAAACAATCTGCTGCAATGGGCGATGCCGTCTCCGAAGAAATGATCGAGACATCGCCGCTCCGCCGCGGCTTAGTGGACCGGCCGAAATGGGCCCCTTGGTCAAGGCCCCGGGGGGACTGCCCCTCCCCGCTCAGGTCTCAATCATCCCCTCGTTCAATTCGATCTATCCGAGTCTGCTCGACGACCAAGGCTGTGAACGGTCATCCCTCTCGCGTAGCGACTGGAAGAACTGGGTGTGATGGATTCTCCACCAGCCCCGCCAGTTCGAGCGGGCGTGGCTCTGCAAAAGCAGTCAAGCGTGTCCACGTTGTGCCCCCAACACAGACCGCGCCCAGGCAAGCGAGGATCTCTCGCCAAGCCAGCGAGGGCATGCCGATCTGGGACAGGGCGAACGCCACTTGATAGCCGGCGACGGCAGCGGGGACAGCAAATGCGGTCGCGATGGCGATGCGCAAGGTCAACGACCGAGTAATGGCGACGGCGGCCTGACCGACGGCAAGCGTCAACACGCCACCGGCCGTTCCGATAAGCATTGCACTGAACACGCCGGCGCCATTCTGAAACGCCGTCATCCCGATGCTCAGTGCGACGAAAAACGGCAAGGCATACACAGCGAGCGCAAAAATCGCCCAGCAGAACAAGCCGACGCCGAGTGTGTTGAGAACAAGCCCAATGGCGAGCATGGTGGTGGCTCCATGTGCATAAATGTACCAGTCGCGCCTTCCACCACCACCATGGCGCAACTCTGAATATGAGACTGAAAGAAGGCGGAGTTGCGGCGCATGCAACTCCGCCATGACGCCTGGAGGCGAGAAGAGAGCGCTCACGCGCCGCCGAACCTCCAGACGGGAATGCCGAGGCGCTTTGCTTTGTCCGCGAGGTTGTCCTGGATTCCCGTGCCCGGGAAGTGCATGACGCCGATCGGCAGGAGTTCGAGCATGGCGTCGTTGCGCTTGAACGGGGCCGCCTTGGCGTGCTTGGTCCAGTCGGGCTTGAAGGCGATCTGAGGCACCTTGCGATTGGTCGCCCATTTGGAGGCGATAAGCTCCGCACCTTTGGGCGAGCCGCCATGGAGCAGGACCATGTCGGGATGCTTGACGTGAACCTTGTCGAGGCGGTCCCAGATGAGGTGGTGGTCATTGAAGTCCAGCCCGCCAGTGAGTGCGATCTTCGGTCCTGCAGGCAGCAAGACCTCTGTCTCAGCGCGACGCTTGGCTGCGATGAAGTCGCGCGAGTCGATCATCGCGGCAGTCAGCGTGCGGTGGTTCACCAGCGATCCTGATCGAGGACGCCAGAACGATCCGGTGTGAGCCTCAAAGCGTTCGATCGCCTGATCGCGGAAGAGCTCCAGGCAGTTGCGGCGCTCGATCAAAGTGATGCCCTCGGCCGTTAGGCGCTCGAGTTCGACCGATCGTATTTCGGAGCCATTTTGCTCGCGCTGGCTCTTCTGCTGCGCCTGTTCGTTGTCGTCGAGTTGGTGTCCGATGCGATCGACGGCGCGATGGAACAGGTTGACCATCGACCAGAGCAGATCGTCGAGGTCCGGCTCAAGCCGCGTGTCGTTCAGAGTTGCAACGAGGGCGTTGAAGATATCGGCAACGGCGCCAGCGATCATCTTGCCCTCAGGAAGCGGTCGTGGGTCAGGCTGGTCGTCGAAGGGGCGGTAGCCGAAGAGCTGTAGTTCGGTGAGGACGTGGTCAGTTGGAGAAGAGGCGTGCGGCGGTTCAACGTCGTCGTGGTCGGTCATTGGAGGGATCCTTTGCCGGATCGGCCGCGCCCATCGCGGCCTTCGTGGCGATCACCCAGACGGCGGGCGGAGCGGGCCAGAACCCGCAAGGGCCGAAGCGGCAGCGGAGGATGGCGGAGGCGGGCTATTTTGCTTCGCGATGCAAAGCGCGCCGGTTTGATGGCCATTGTGTCTGCTCATTGCCGGCGCGCGGCGGAAAATAGCCGGGCGTAGCCATTGCCGGCCCGGTCCGGTTGCCGACCGATCGCCCTCTAGAAGGCCGAGGTCGCGTCCCTTTCCGGCAATGGCCGCATTATGACGGACCTATCAACGTAGATCGAAGCACGGGTCTATTCTGCGGCCACCGTCGACGAATGCAGGAAGCGGAGGGCGTCCTCTGGTACGAGTTGAAGCCGCAACGCTGCTCGGAGGCTCTCGAGACCGAAGATATGCAGGTCTTCGTTGAAATCGCCCAGCCGGGGCGACAACGCGATCGCTTCAACGCCGACGGCTTTTGCACGCTGGGTGAGAATAGCCTGCACGGCATCTCCGGCGGCATCTGCGTCACGGGCGATATAGAGCCGACGCAGGCCAGACGGCAGCATCATGGCTGAGAGGTGATTGGCCGAGAGCGCCGCGGCCATAGGAAGAGTCGGCAGCACGTAACGTAATGAAAGCATGGTCTCGATTCCCTCACCGGCGGCGAGTACGTCGTCCACCACGCCGAAGCGAACGGCGTTGCCGAGCAGGTCGCCCATGGCCCGTCGTGGCGTATCGATCGGAGCCTTGCCGAGACGAATGCGATCAAAGCCGTCTGGATCAAGCCAGGTTCGGTGCACGCCAGTGATCCGCCCCTCGAGATCCGTGACTCGGGCAATTATCGCCGGCCAGGTTTCGGTCGGCACATGCTCGTCCGGCCGGTAGTAGCAACGAGGGTGGAAGCGCAGACTGCCACCATGGTGGATGCGGGTTATGCCGCGGCGCTGCAAATACGTTTCGGCTCCCGTCCCCTCGATCGGTCTGGATATCGCAAAGAGCCGGCGGGCTGCTTCCTGCGATCCAGCCGGCGCCACCGAACGAAGGGGTGTCGAGACCAGTTGCGACTCAGGACGAGGCAGCTTCAGAAACCGCCGCGCTTCCTCAGTGACCTCGCTGAAGTCGCGTAACCCCCGGCATTCACGAATGATGTCGAGGAGATCGCCATGTTCGCCGGTCGCAGCGTCAGTCCACTTGCCGGCTGCGCCCTTCGGCGATTCCTGGAGCCGTACGAACATCGAGCGGCCCGGCGTGTTGCGGACGTCGCCGACCACCCAGTACCGTCCCGCCCGCTTGCCATTGGAGAGATAGTATCGGCACACTGCCTCGGCCTCGCGCGCAAGGCGGCGTGCCAGTTCGCAAGGCGCGGGGGACATCACGCGGCCTCCCGCTCACTGAGGCGCGCAACCGGATAGGTGTCGAGCACCTTTTGGATGACGCTGAACGCATCGGCATAGGCGTCGTAGATGCGAACCTGCTCCGGTGTAAGCTGGTGTTCGACGAGCTCGTACTCGACGCCCTCATAGGACAATGAGCGGGCCGCGTAGACACCGAGCGCCTTGAGGTCGCGCGCCAGCACCTCCATCGCCGCGCCCCCACCCCCCTCGATTGCCTCGATAAACCCGGCGCGTGTGGCGAATGGGAAATCGGCGCCGCCCCAAAGGCCAGGGCGTTTGGCATAAGCGAGGTTGTGGACCGTGGTAGCGCCCGTCGCCGACACATAAACCACACGAGCATTCGGCAAAGCGTGCTGGAGCCTCAGGCCTGCGCGCCCCTGCTGAGAGGCCGCCTGGTCGCCGCGGTCGCCCTCGCCCCCGACCGCATTCTGCATGGCATGGCTCTCGTCGAAGACGATCACTCCGTCGAAGTCGGATCCCAACCATTCAACGATCTGCCTGACACGCGAAAGCTTCTCGCCACGCTCGTCGGTGCGTAGCGTGGCATAGGTGGTGAAAAGGATGCCGTGCGAAAGCCGGATCGGTGTGCCCTGGCGAAACCGAGACAGGGGCGTAACAAGCAGCCGCTCCATGCCGAGCGCAGACCGGTCGCGCTGGGCATCTTCGATCAGCTTGTCGGATTTGCTGATCCAGACCGCACGGCGGCGGCGCTTGAGCCAATTGTCGAGCAGGATCCCGGCGACCTGCCGCCCCTTGCCCGCGCCGGTGCCATCGCCCAAGATCCAGCCCCGACGAAAGCGGGCGGCAGTCTCTGCGTCGTCGCGTGCGACAGCCACAACATCAAGGGTCGCATCGACGGTCCAGGAGCCCGCGAGAAACTCGGAACGCGCCTCGCCAGCATAGATGATGCTCTCGAGCTGGGCGTCCGACAGAACCCCTCTTGCCACCAGAATTGAATGCAGATGGGGACGGTAGGACGGCTTCGGTGGCGCAACGGACGCCATCGCCGCGGACTGCACGAGCTTGGTCGGATGTGCGCACGATCCGGGAATACAGATCGACTGCACCCCGTACTCCTCATAGAGCGCATCGGTGAGGCGGGTGCCTTCAGGCGGCGACCATTCGACGGTCTCGTTCGTAAGCTCCACACCACCACCTGGCGCACACCCCGAAATGGACGAGCGGCTTGGTGCAACGGCGCCCGGCGATCGGGCGATTGCGGGCCGCCTAATGACGTCAGCCACGACCGGCACGGCGACGGGCAGCCTCGGAGGCACATGCTGGGCTACCCAATTGAGCAAGGTGGCGACATCGCCGGCCATTCCTTGCGAGGTGGGAAACGCGTTCGGATCGGCAGCGGGCAACTTGTCGACTACGAGCAGCCTCGTGTCGGTCTGAGTGCCTTGCTTGGCGTAAACAGCGCCATCGATCGCGGCGGAAAACACGACCCGTCCGCGCTCCTGGAGGCGAACAAAGGCCTTTGGCCACGCCGGGTTATCCGGCGCAAGACCTGCGCCAGCGATGGCGACGAGGCGGCCGCCATCGCAAAGGCGTCCCAGGGCTGACGCAATGTGCCGCAGGGCGGCGTCTGCCATCCGTCGGTCGACGTTTGCCATCGCCGGGAAGGGGGGATTTATCAGGACAACACTCGGTACAAAACTCGCGTCGAGGTGATCATCGATCTGCGCGGCGTCGAACCGCGTGACCTCAACGTTGGTGAATAGGTGATCGAGCAGCACTGCACGGCGCTCGGCCAACTCGTTCAACATCAGCGAGCCGCCGGCGAGCTCGGCGAAGATGGCGAGCAAGCCGGTCCCCGCGGAGGGCTCCAGAACGCGGTCGGCAGGCGTAATGCCGGCTGCGGTGCATGCGGCGAGTCCAAGCGAGATCGGCGTCGAGAATTGCTGAAGCGCCTGATTGTCCTCGGAACGCCGCGTATGGGGTGGCAGACAGCACGCGATTTTCGCGAGCATTGGCAGCATCGCGGCCGTCGAGCCAGCCTTGGCGCGCATCGCCGGGCCGAACTTGCGCAGGAAGAGAACGGTTGCCGCCTCGCAGACGTCATAGGCGGCCTTCCAGTTCCAGGCGCCGGCCGCGGCCGAAGCGCCGAAGGCAGCCTCGATGGCGCCACGCAGGACGGCGGCATCGATGCGCCGGCCGCGTTCCAGATCAGTCAAGATCTGTCGGGCGCCTTTGATGGCGGCAGAGGTGAGAGTCGCAGCGGCACGCATCGAGAGCGGCGCGGCGGCAGCGCCGCCCGCAAGAGATTCGGTCATGACAGGAGTCCTCGGGAGAGCGGGAAGGGGTCGAACCATCAGGCGCTCTCCTTTGACCCGACGGCTCAAACCCTTCCCGGCCCTGCTCTCCCTCTCCGCCCTCGCCCATAAAAAATGGGGACCGGCGTTGCACACCGGTCCCCAAAAAACTGCGGGATGGCCGGGGCCATCCCGCTTTGTGTCACTCAGCCGCATCGAGTTGTTGCGGGTCGTCGCCGGCATTCTGCCGATCCTCAGCCGTGAGCCTCTCTCTCGGCCTTCAACCGGTCGCGAAAAACGACCCTGCCTCTCACTCTCTTACCCGCGGACGCAGAGGATAACCTCACGCCGCTTCCTGCTCCGCTGTCTCCGCCGTCATGCCGACAACCTCCTCCGGCAAGAACCCAAGGAGGTATTCCGTAACCTTGCTGGCTTGCGAGGCAGCTCGCACAATCGCGCGATTGTCCTCTCGCAGCACTTCAAGCCAGGAGCCGATATAGTCGGCGTGCCGCACCGTCGGCACAATACCTAGCGAAGCGCAACTGAATGCAGACGATATCTCCGCGATCAATTCCTCAAAGGCGTACTTCTTGGTGCCGTAGCCGCCCGACAAATCGCGGTTGAGACGCGATGGATGGCCGCTGGCATGCGCTAACTCGTGCAAAGCCGTTCGATGCCAGTTGATCGGCTCGAAATAGGCTTGCGGTGACGGTACCTGCACATAGTCTTCTGCCGGCACGTAGAAGGCGCGGTTACCGCCAATGTGGAAGTCGATCCCGGTCGCCTTGATCAGGTATTCAACCCTTGGCTCAATCAGGCCAGGCGGCGGAGGCGGCGCCGTCGTTCCGATCTCCGAAGGCAAGTCGTCGCACTGATCGGTGTTGAAGACCGTGAAGCGCTTGAGGAACGGGATCGCCTGCGCTTCGTCGCCTGTTTCGCCAGCACGCCGCTTTTCGTCGGCCGGCACAAAACGATCGGCATAGACGACGGTGGTGCCGCGCTCGCCCTTGCGGACGTGACCACCGAACGACAGCGCCTGGCGGAAGGTGAGCCAACTCTGACCGGTGAATGCGTGTTCGGTGGCAGCCCCCCAAAGGATTAGGACGTTGATGCCGCTGTATTGACGGCCAGTGGCGGCGCTTTTCGGCATGGCTAACGACGACGCCGCCGCCGAACCCCAAGGCTGTACCCACGGGACGCGGCCGGCTTCAAGCTCGCCGATAATTTTGTTGGTGATTTCGTCATAAAGGCTGGTCCGGTCCTCGCCGGCGCGCGCCCGAAGATAGTGTCTGGACATAACGGATCTCCGCGACGAGCGCCGCGAGCCTCTCTCGCAGCCTGTAACCCGTCACGGCAAAACCCGGCCGGCACTCCCACTTTAAGCCTGTCCAGGCGAAATAGAGGCCGCGTAATTTGCGAGAGCTCCTCACCCACACAAATGACAGAATGCGAAATCTGGGAGGCGCTCCGCCTTCTGTTACATTCTTCGGGATTTGGGCTCGAGGTGCTTTAGGGCCGCAGGCCCCACCAGGCGTGTGCCAAGGACGCATCGCCTCAACGCAAAATGGCACCCGGAGAGCGTGAGCATAGCGACCCGAAGGGCACGCGGGTCCGAGTGCAGCGACGAGACCGGTTCAATAGCGGCACCCGGGGACGGGGCCGTGATAGCGATCGCCGAGAGGCGAGCCCCTTTCCCGAGTGCCCCCGGCAAGGAGCTCCGGATCTCCTTGCGCGAGGGATCGAAGCGGCACGGCGACCGAGAGGCAAAGCGGCTCGATTCACGAGAGCCCGGTGCGGCCGAAGCCACACGCGCCAAGCGGAAAAATCCGCCAGTCTGAAGATCTTAGATTTCCTCGCGCGTATGCGTCTGCGCGTCATAGATCCTGATTTGAAGCATGGGAAAACGCTTCTTTAGTTCTTCTCCACCTGCCCTCGCGCCGTCTCTGGTTGTAAATTCGGCTTTGAGTCGGCCATCCACTTCGAGTGCGTAACCAGAGGCCGGCGGTTCACGGGTAGCTGCAACCATTTCATTCCCATTGTGCAGTGAGGTGGCTTAAAATGATGGGTAACGTGAGTCGCCAAACCGCGCCAGTCCCAGCTCCCCGAGCGCGGTGATCGGCGCACCTTGTGGATTGACGCTTCGTCGTGTCCAAGTGGCAATGGAGATACAAGGCGCGCTGAGCCCCGGCCGTCCTTGAATCCGGCGACGGTGCCGGTTTCGGCGGACGTAGCCTCCCTACCGCGAGGGCGAGGGCATCGATCGCTAATTGTCGCGCGTCGGCTTCGCGTCGAACGACACAATCGGCGGCAGTCGAGGCCTATTCATCCAGCGCTGAGACGAAGAGTCCGTCTATTGCGTCTTGGTGGGTGACGATCTTTTTGTTAGATCGGGGCAGCCGGAACAGACGCAGGCTTCGTCGTATTCGGGGTCGGTTTCAATGCTGATGACTGTTGAGCTAGGCCCACAACACTTACGCTGCGGGATAGCCGATCCCTTGTGCTTCAGGTAGCGTGCGCCATCCGCGAGTACGAGGAGCACGGTTAGATAGGACCGCGTCGATCCGCCTGTACGAGAGCGCGCCTTCTGATATCGCCCGACAGAACCCGCGAGCAGGCGTCTCCCCTCCCGGAGCGGAGGCTCCAATTCGCGACTTGCTGGACCGATCAAAGCATGGAGAATGCGAAGTTGCGTCTGCGCCGACCTCGCCATCGATCCGGATGCGTTGCCCGGTACCAGGATCAATCACGATGACTCCCTAGCCCTTTCATCGACGCGCCGCCGTCATCGTCGATGGGGCTTCGGCCACCTCCCGCGGCGGCACAGACGATCCAATCTCGCCCTCCACGAACGGCGCTATCCTCGCTTCAACGTGCTTCCAAAGCTCCGGCGCCACCTGAACAGCTGGTTCACATGAAACCCGACGATGCGAGTTGCCTCGGAAACTGGCGCCGGGCGCGGCAAGCCGCTCCTTCTTATCCAGCGATCACCGCGCCGCCCCTCTAGGGAGGTGATTATCTCGACCCTCGAAATCGTTCTGGCGCTTCTCCCAAGATTACCATAGGCCGGCGGCGACCACATTCGTCAAACAAGGCGGCCTGTGGCGGGAGTTATCCGCTCTTCGGCGTACGGTCCCGCCTCTGCGCGCTGAGAGAGAAAGATGCCGTTGGCCGGCGCTGAGTCTTCGCCCGGAAGTTTCGTCCACAGCACACCATCGCACCACACGTGGTCAACGCGGCCCCATTGGCAGGCAGATTCCGCATTCGGGAAAAAACCGCGTCCATTGCGATTGGCGCTTGTATTGCATAGTAGTGGAATGCCCGTGAGGACCTCGTATTCGACGAGAAGTTCGGCGATTTTGTGCTGAGAGGTCCTACAAATCGTCTGCAATCGGGCAGATCCGTCCAGATGCACAACAGCGGGGATCTTGTCCCGCCATTCTGCTCTTATTAGGTGCTCGAAGAGCATGTAAGGGTCTGGCGTTCCAGGACTAAAAATATCCGGCGCACGATCCTCTAGGCATATTGGCGCTACAGGCCGGAAGTGCTCGCGAAGTTTGATGTCGTTGAGACGGTCCTTCATTCGCGGCGATGTCGCCGCGGCCAGTATGCTTCTGCTACCCAAAGCCCGAGGTCCAAGCTCCGCGCGGCCAGAAAGGAAAATGACGGGCTTGTTGCTGGCGAGAATCGTTGCAAGTTCACGCATGCTACATGGTGAGCCGCCCCATCCGGGCGGCACGCCGCTTCGTTCCACGGCTCGACCACTATAGACGGACCATTCCAATGGTACAAAGCCTTGGTCCGCCGCCAATGCGGAGCAAGCGGCACCTATTGCCGAGCCACTGTCATTCGGAAAGGGTGGCACCCAGATAGCATCGAACAAGCCGGCAGCTCGTAGTGCGCTATTCCATTTTATGTTGAGACCGCAGCCGCCAGCGATGCACAGATTGCGCACGGCAAGCCTCGAATGTCTCTGTATAGCACTTGCGAGTTTGGTAACGAGCAGACGCTCTTGGAACCAATGAAAGGAAGCAAGCACATCTTCGGGAGCTTTGGCTTTGAACCGTAGCGCGCTGGCATCGAAGAACTCGTGGACAGGCTCAAGCGCGGCGTGCTCGCTGCAACGACCGACTGGCTCCGTAAACGTGCTAAAGTGCTTTTCGTAGAGCTCCTGAAACACCTCGACAATGCTTTCATCGACTGAACCGAGCGCGATGTAGGCCATCAACTTGCCCGCAACACCGAGGTCCCACTTGGTCCGGTTCGCCTGCTTGTATGGTCCGAAGTGATAGCCCGCGGCAGCATAAGCATGCCCGATCAGCGGGAAGAGGCACTCGAGGAACCTGGCGGCGCGGCGCTCTACATGGTAGAGACGTGGAAAGGAAGCTCCGTCCCACACCAGACAGAACGCGGGCTGCCCGGCCTTGGCGAAGGGGCTGGTACAAAAAGCGGAAGCCACATGGGCTGTGACGTGCGGATAGCTTTTGTAAGGGAAGGCGCTCTCGTTGAGCAGCAGCCCAGAGCCGTCGTGCGCTATGAGGAGGCCTTCGGCATCGCTCTCAACATACGGTGCCCCTTTAAGGGTAATGGGTGCAGTCCCACTGAAAACCTCAAATTGTGACTCAACCTCGCCCCACCATCCGTCGATGACGAACCGATCAACGTCGCGCGGATCTAAACCGTGCTCTGCCAAGGCGACAACAACCGCATCGAGATTGTCGATTTTTTGATATCGCGGATTATTGCCCCGCTTCTCCTGCTCGACACAAAAGACAAGCCGTCCGTCCTCGATAAGGGCGACTGCTCCGTCATGGGTCAGTTTAATACCGCAGATGCGCATACTGTCTCCGAACTTAATGTCGATGATCCACCCGATTTGAAGGCGCCGCAACTATTGCTCGTGTCGCAAGATGGGCTCCCCCTGTCGCGATGCACGCTCTGGGCCAGTTCCAATCGGAGGAATCGCTGGCGATTGTCTGATCAAAATCGGAGTTTGAAGCGACTTGCCCGATTCGTGACACCGGACGCGTTCGGTTTCGGACCAAGCACTCCCGCCTACGGCGACAATTTGCGCTCATGCGGCCTGCGGCCCCTTGTGCCTTCTCTGACGTTGAGCGAACGAGTGCAACGGAACTCTTTACCGGATAGTGAGATCGTTAACCGATCCCGTCCAGACTAGCGGCGCCGAATGAGAGTGCCGTTGATGTCTCCAAAAGCGTCTCACGCAAGGCAAGCCACATTAGTATGCTTCAGGAGCCAGCCTGCAAAATCATCTGTCACTCCAACGCGAGCTTCGTCCTGCAAAGCAGATGCAAGCCTGTTCAGATCCAGGCAATCAGACGCGGACACTTCTGAGCGGCCCCGACGAGACGCTAACGCCCGCAAGCTTATCACTACACCGCCCAGAGTTAGCTCTAGCAGCTAAGCGGAGGCCGTCTACGCGTTAAGTACCTTTCTGCTGGCGCCGCAGGCGGCTCGCGGTCGCAGGCTCCATCGTCAATGAAGAAGAGAGCCCTAGCTTGGGGTAGTGGTTGATGGCGCGGCCGTTCCGGAGGCGCCTGAAGGCTCTTAACGCAAGCAATGAAAACATGGGCCGCGAGATCGGTCAGGCAGCGCGCTACGCCCAAGAGTCCCTAGTAAGCCGGGGCGCGCCCCTAGTTCAAACCCTTGTTCGGAGCAGCATGCGCACGGCGGCGACCAACATGTGAGTTGGCTAAAGATCGCTGGGCCATGTGCCTATAACTCCACGCTACTCTGTCGCGCAGACGGACGGGCGCACTTGGGTTGTCGAGGACCCGGCTCGCCGGTGTGTCCGCAATCGCGGGATACACTCTCTGCATCATCTGCCGAATCTTACCCGCAAAACCCGAAAATGCGAGCGCCGCAACGAGATCTGCTTAGAGCCCTTTCTAGTGCTGGTCGTCTGTAAAGAGCCGCTTTACTCGCTTGGCCGCAGGATCGAGGGCATAAGTGAAGATTAGAGGGCCCGTACTTTCTCGCTCCTGTTTAGCGCTTTTCGTACACAGCCGTAGCATCTTGAACAAACGTGTGAGGGCCTGAACGAAGTCTCCCTGACGGCTCGCGAATGGCTCTTCCTCCAATTCTCCTCGCTCCAGCAATGCCAGCCAGTGCGTCTAAAGGGCTGGTACGACACTTGCTTAAGGATGAAGCGAAGTCCCGCCCTCATATGCACATGGGAGGCGACCCGCCAGATCGGCTCCTTAAGAAGTTGGGTGTTATATGTCCGGTGTCGCCGGTGCATTTCTCTGCTCTCCAGACGAACCATCGCCGGGTGTTATTGATCAGCTGAAGAAAATGATTCCGACACTTGCACTCCGTGGGCAAGCAGGTGTCCTAGTCGCTGCTTTCATGAAAAAGCGTGGGATCCGATATGGAAGGGCATTTCAATCGGCCGATAGTTCAGTGCGCATTGACCGCATCGAACAGGAGTTGCGCTTTCGGCCTCATGTTGCAATCGCGCACATCCGTAGCGGATCCTGTGGAAGTGGGGGTGACGGCGATGTGCAGTCAATTCCCGCCGCTGCAGGCACTAGCCGCCATTTTGCAATTTCTCTGGATGGCGCCTTGGTCAACGCTCATGAACTCAGAAGCGAATTAATCGCTCACGGCCAACTGATAGACACCAACACTGACGCCGAGCTCTTGCTGAGGTGGATTGAACGATCTTGCAAACGAGAATATTGGCGTCACGGCTTGCCCGCAAACTACGAAGCTATCTTTCGCGAACTGGATGATCGTATAGACGGTGCCATTAGCGCGCTTTTGCTAGATAACAACGGAGATCTTGTTGCATACCGCAATCGAAGCGGTTTGCGCCCGTTGGAAACTATGTGGACGAACAATGGATTGTTGCTCTTTGCTTCCGAAAATTGTGCTTTCGCCGGCTCGGAAGGTAAGACCCAGCAGCTCTTGCCGGGGAGCATACGGCGCGTGGACGCCAAGACAGGCGGCAGCGTTGACCATGCTCTGAACAGCCGACGATATAAAGCCAAACTCTGCGCCTACGAAACTTTATATTTGGGAAGTCCGAACACCTCGGTCGAGGGCCATTCACATCTCCAAACCCGTTACAGCATCGGGCTCGCCTTGGGGAGAATTGTTGCCGAGCGAGTTCAAGCAGAGGCACCCTTGATGCCGCCAATCGTGTCCTCCATGCCAAGTACTGGAGGACCGTATGCCGATGGTCTGTTTGCCTCTCTCGCCGAACAGGGCGTGCGTGCCGAGCGTGGCGACGTAGTGGCAACGCAATTTCTCGAGCGAACACTGCTCGGCAGACCCAGGGACCGCCAATCCCGCATTGCTCAAAAGTATCGAGTGTCGGAAGCTGCCGTCGCTGGACGAGCCATCGTTGTTGTTGACGAGGCACTCATTCGAGGCGATACCAGCCTAGCCGTCACAACGATGCTTCTTGCCGCTGGAGCCAAAGCCGTACATTGGGCAATTGGTTCGCCGCCTATAGTTGCCCCAAATTACTACGGCATGGGTATTGACACGCCAGATGAGCTCGCATTCTGGCAGGCATTGAAGCGACTTCCGCCTGAACTGCGCGCCCAGTGCCTTCGCTTCCACAGGATGGACTTGCCAGCCCTCAGAACCATTGAAACCAACATTGCGAGAGCGATCCAAGCAGCGACGGTAACTTATCTGCCCTTCCGCGCCCTCGTATCCATATTGGCTGACAGGCTAGACAGCATCGATTTGTCACCCTTCACATTCGAGATGCCAACTCCCGCTGGACGGCAGCGCGCGGACAGAAGCTTGGAGGCGTTGCTGGCCGCTCTTTCTATCAATCCCCGTCTGAGGTCAGGATCATGAAACCCGCTCTCGTATTCGACTGGAACGGAACACTGCTGGATGACACGTACGCGCTGCTCGATACGACCAATGTAATTTTGAACCGCTTTGGTCGTCCGCGCATCAATATAGACACCCTACGAGAGCATTGTGATGTTCCCCTCTCTCGTCTCTTTCATAGCCTTGGAATGTCGCAAGAGGAGATTGAGGCAGTAGAGCGTGACGAGGGCGCACTGTTTCATGACACGTACGAGCCTCTTGCCGATAAAGCCGATTTACGTGAGGGCGCGCGCAGAGTGTTCGAGTTGGCGCGCCGAGAATCCGCTCTGCTCATCATCGTCAGCAACCACATAGTCGCGCCTCTACAGTCCCAGCTGAGGAGACTTGGCGTGGATGACTACATCACCGATGTGCTCGCCTTTGAAAGCCGCGCCACCCAATACAAATCGATGAGCAAAGGAGAGCGCCTTCGCCTTTATATGCACAAGTATAGCTTGAATCCGTCGTCAACCTTCATCATCGGCGATATGCCCGTCGAGACTGATATTGCGCGTAATCTCGGGCTGACAAGCATATCCATTACCGGGGGCTTTGTTTCGGCGTCGCGCCTGCAAGCCGCCCGTCCAGATTACACGATCAACAACCATCACGAGCTGCTGCCCATCCTACAAAGGCATGGTTTCTTTTCGGAATGCTAAAACATGAGCAAAGGATCATCAGCCAACGCGGCTCCCAAAACGATCAAGCAAAGCATAGGGCTTATCGGGGTGGGACGCATGGGAACAGGTATAGGTATTAGCCTGTTGCGACGCCAAAGCGAACTCCACATCAAAGTCAACAAGAACCGGTCCGGTGCTGTTCGCCTGACAGGTGGAGGAGCCCGCGAGCACACATCGATCGCAGAGTTGGCGCAGCACGTAAATGTCGTGGTGTTATCCCTGCCGTCCAGCCGTGAAGTTGAGACGGTGTGCCTCGATCACGATGGACTGTTTGTTCACATGCGCCGAGGAGGTCTGATAATTGATTGCACGACCTCGTATCCTGCCTCGACCATTGCATTGGCGAGAAGGGCGCGAAGCCGGGGGCTAAACTTTATTGATGCTCCAGTAACGCGGAGCCCCGAGCAAGCAGAGCTGGGCCTTCTCAACGCGATGGTTGGGTCGGATGCAACACTCTTTCCCGTCGCCGAACGCATTCTAGCTGCGTTTTGCGAGACCGTTCTGCATGTTGGAGATGTCGGAGACGGCCACAAGCTCAAGCTTGTTTACAACGGTATGACGATGGGCATAGCTGCCGTCGCCGCTGAGGTCTGTCAGTTCGCGGATAGTCTAGAGATAGATCTTGTGACGCTACGCTCTTTGGTCGGTCGCGGCTCGACTAACAGTGGAATATTCCAAGCGTTCGCCGCCTTTTTGTTGGGCGAGAAACCAGATGCACTCGCAATCTCGATTGCAAATGCTGCAAAGGATATCGAATGTGCTGTGCGCCTAGCGCGCGAGAGAGCCGTTTCCGTGCCGGTCCTGGATGCTGCCGCGCAGGAATTCAACCTTGCGGTGGTCGCAGGCAAAGGTGGACTGACCCTGCCACATTTGGCCATCGTAAACGGATTGGTATAAGTCTACGCGGGGCCATCGTTCCACGTGTCTTTGGCGTCCGTGTTTCGGCGCGTGCCGCCCCGTGCGCGATGAGTATGACGTTAGGCCTCCGCGCAAACCAATCCGGCGGCGGCGTCAGGAGGCGCAGCACACCGAACTGAGCCAGGGCGCTGGCGATTGCAGGACGTGGTTTAGCGATCATGATGCGCGTGCGCGAAGCCGGAATGCGTTTGGCGAGTAATCCAGTGCCGGTTGGGGCGACACGCGGACGGGGAAGCAACGAATAGCTCACATCGCTCACGGGTGCTTCCTTGGCTCCTTGTTCGGCTCGACTTAGAGCTGCCCGCGCCTGAAGACCTTCGACAGCACATTCAGCACGTCACGGCCAAGGCAAAGCGGATTCGAACGCGTCACGCTTGTAGCAGATTGGGTCGGGATTGGTGGTTGCTCGCCGGCTATCATTGGCGCGAAAACTTGAGCGCTTCTGCACACGTAGCTATTGTCCGCGACCCGCCGATTTACCGGACAGAGTTTCTCATTCTGCTCCGGCCTGAATAGAGAAGAAGGTGTGAGTCCAGCAAAGAAAAGGACCGCTGCCGGAATTCTCGACGGCGGCTCAAGTCTTGGGAGAAGGCAGACTTGCCGGTCTGCAAGCGGAGAAGGGGCGGAGCTCTTGAGGAGATCCGGCGACACCGTCGAACGAGGTCGTTCTCCGTCGGTTTGGCGTCCGCAATTCCGAGCTCGCCTGGCTCACAAATTTGGTGTCGAGATAGCCCTCGATTGCCTCAAGGCCACGTTCCGAACCGAACCCCGACTCCTTCGTTCCTCCGAAAGGCACTTCGGGAAGCACAAGCCCATGATGATTGATCGACCATGCCGCATTGAAGATCGGCCCCGATCGCGGTCATGGTAGTGGCGGATCGCATGTAGGCGTAAGGCGGCGAGGCCGTAAGGCAGTCGATTGGCCTCCGTGACGACCTCGTCATAGGTTTTAAACCGCGCGATCGGGGCTACGGGGCCGAACGGCTCTCCATTCATGATACGCGCTTGGGGCGGAACATCAGTCACGACTGTCGGCTCGAAGAAGTACCCCGCATTGCCGATACGCTTGCCGCCGGTGTGCAACTGTGCGCTACGACCAAGAGCGTCCGCGACAAGGTTTTCCATTGCGTCGACCGGCCGCGAGTTGGCGAGCGGCCCCATCCGGCTATCCCTTTCGAGGCCATTACCAACCTTGATCGCGCTGGCCTCGGCAACATCCTGTCGACGAAATCTTCATAGACACTCTCACACCAGAAACCGCGGCGGCGAGACGCAGACTTGGCCGATGTTGCGGAACTTGTTCGCGGAGAGGATTCTGGCAGCCTTCTCGACGTCGACATCCACGAAAACAATGGCAGGCGAATGCCGCCGAGCTCGATGGTGGCGCGCTTCATATGGGCACCAGCAAGGGCTGCGAGCTGCTTTCCGACCACGGTCGAGCCGGTGAAGGATATCTTGCGGATGATAGGATGGCGGATGAGATAGTCTGACACTTCGGACGGTACCCCGAAGACGAGATTGACCACGCCCGCCGGCAAGCCCGCATCCGCGAAGCTACGAGCCAACTCCATGCAGCTTGCCGGGGTCTCTTCAGGGCCCTTGACGATGATGGAGCAGCCGGCTGCAAGGCTGGCGGAGATCTTCCGCACGGCCTGATTGATCGGAAAATTCCAGGCGTAAATGCGGCAACCGGCCGGACCGGCTCCTTGGTCACGAGCTGGGCGACATTGCCAAAGCGCGCCGGCACGATCCGCTCATAAGCTCGGCGTCCTTCCTCGGCGTGCCAGTCGATGACATCGGCGGCAAGGAGCGTTTCAGCGTTCGACTCGCCGAGCGGTTTACCCTGTTCGAGCATCATGATTGCTGCGATGTCGGCCGCGAGCGAGCGCATGAGATCGGCTGCCTTCATCATCCTGTACAGGTCGAAGGCCGATACCTTTCGCCAGATCTCAAGGCCCTCCGCGGCGGCCGCGAGGGCACGATCAAGATCGCCGCGGGACGCATAAGGAGACTTGCCAATGGGCTGTCCGGTCGCGGGGGTTGAAGATCTCTTCGGACCGATCCGAACCCCCTTCCGTTCATTCCCCGGCGATGAACATCCTGGCCTGGGGGTACACAGGTTGTGACTGCAGCGCTCGCTCCCGATTGTTCATGCCTCAATGTCCCCAGCGAAGAGCCAGCGGGTTGAGCTCATGCGCAAGCTCGATCAATCCAGCTCTCGTGACCGGATGAAGCTGATCGAGCGGATGCCGCACGGCTTCGCATTTGATCACACCACCTTCAGCCATCACGCTCTTGGCAGCACGCAGGCCGCACTGGCGGTTCTCGAAATTGATGAGCGGCAGGACCCTTGCATACGCAAGAGCTGCTTCCTGCCTGCGTCCCGCTTTGTGATGATCGAGCACGGGGCGAAGCAGATCGGGCAGCAGCGCGCTCGACATCGTTCCGGTCGCACCGGCATCGAGGTCGGCCATCATGGTGATGGCCTCCTCCCCGTCAAATGGACCGATGATGGACTTACCGCCGAGGTCGATCAGGCTACGCAGCTTGGCAGCCGCAAATGGGACCTCGATCTTGAAATATCTCGCGAGCGGCACCTCGCAAGCGAGCCGGACGAGAAAAGGGACCGTCAATGTTACGCCGGAGAGCGGCGCGTCCTGGACCATGATTGGAATCCCGGCGGCGTCCGCGATGCGGCCGAAATGCCCGATCATGGCGCTTTCATCCGCCTTGAGGCTTGCGCCATGATAAGGTGGCATCAGCATGACAAGGCTTGCGCCACGTTCGGCCGCATAGCGAGCGCGTTGCACCGCGATCTGCGTACTGAAATGGCTGCAGGTCACCATGACGGGCTTGCGGCCGGCGACATGCGAGAGGCAGAGATCGACCAGAATATCGCGTTCCTGATCCGACAGCAGGAACTGCTCGGAATAATTGGCCAGAATGCAGATCCCGTCGACGCCTTGATCGATCATGCAATCCAGCACGCGCCGCTGCCCTTCCAGATCGAGATCTCCAGAGTCCGTAAAGGGCGTGGGAGCGACCGGGAACAGGCCGCGATAGACGGGAGTTTTCGCATTTCTCATGCAGCGGATTCCAAACTGAAGGCAGTCAGTTGCTCTCGGGCCCGATTAAAACTTCGGAACATTCAAGGATTGGAGCCGATGCCGTCGAACTTCCTGGACAGATTGAGCGGCGGGGCGCACGAGCAAGACTGCTCGAAGATGCTGTTGATCGAGGTCGGACGTTTCGCTCATCGTTCCTAGATCCGCCCAGATGGGAGCAGCCCCGTCAGGATGACAAGACATTCAAACAGGAAGTAGCTTCCGAAGATCAGCTCGACGTTCTCCGCCGCATCGATATCGCGCACGACCGCCTTCCGGGTGAAGCAGCCCCCTGTGAGCATTCCAGGCGGGCGCCGGTCATCGGGAGCAATCGGTGTCAGGTATGTCGACAGCTGCGTTACCGTGCGCTCCGCAAACACTCGATACTTGGCGCCCTCCTCAGGACCGAGTGCGGATGCGAGCCGCAGCGCCGAGGCAGCGGCGATAGCAGTGGCCGCAGTATCCCTGCTGGTGTTGGGAATCGCAGGATCGTCGAAATCCCAGTAGGCAATAAGGTCGGCAGGGACATGGTCGATCCACCAGTCGAGAACCCGCACCGCGTAATCGCGCCATAACGGCTCTTTCGGGCGAACCATGGCCGCGTGAGCGGTGTAGAGCATCGCCCATCCCTGCGCCCGGCCCCAGGTGCTGATATCGCTATATCCCTTGTGCGTGTGCGTTCTGAGGACCTTGCCGGTGTGCGGGTCGAGCGTGGAGGACTGGATCACCGAATGATCCGGCCGCACGTGGATCTCCAGGACGCGCCGCATATGCGCGTTGGCAACCTCCTCCATCCGCGCATCGCCAAGCTCGTCTGCGGCCCAATAGAGCAGGCCTATCGCCTGGAGCGTATCGATGCTGCTCTCGGAGGCTCCGACTGCGCTCGCCTCCTCGGCATCCCCGCCCAACGGGATCAGTCCGAGGCGAGGATCAAACATATCCCGAAGCGACCTTGCTGCCGTGAGAGCCGCCGCTCGCGCAGTTTCATCCGCAAAGACAATGCTGCCGAGGGCGCCGGCGTGATAGAAGCCGAAACCCTTGAAGGCCGTAAGCCGCTCGGCGCGTGGCAACATCCGCGCCAGCGCGGCATGCGCATCTTCGATTGAAAAGCGCCTGGGATCGGCGAGATGCGCAAGCCAGAGCTCGCCGACGAACGCGCCGCCGGTCCAATCGCCGTCAGGCGTGAACGTCCAGTTTCCGTCGACGGTGCTCGCCCAATGTGGCAGGCCAGAGCGTGCAGCGTCCCGGGTCTGTGCAATGCGCGTCAGCATGCGCTCGCGCGCGGAAAGATATTCGCTTCTCGACATCATTCTTGGTCCGACAGAATTCTCTTTACGCCAAAAGGCGCGGTGAGGCGGCGCGGGGGTCAGTCGCCGATGTAGACGCGGCCACGCCTCCTGGCGATCTGGTAGACCACGACACTGAGCAGCGCGATCAACGATCCATAGACAGGAAACATCCAGGCGATCTGCTCACGTTGTAACCACACGAGCAGATAGGGTGATGTGCCGCCAAACAGCGACACGCCTAACGCGTAGCCGAGCGCCACCCCCGTGGTCCGCACGGCACGCGGCATCAGCGTTGTGGCGATAAAGTTGTAGAGGGCCATGTTGAAGCCCACGATGGCGCCTCCGAACACCGTGACAAAGAAGAACGTGGAGATGCTCTTCTCCGAATAGACCAGCGTCAGGAAGAAGCACGGGATGAGCAACAGGCGCAGCAGCGTGAAAGCACGTGAGGGCCGGACTTTGTCGGCGAACGCGCCAACCAAAGGAGCGGCAAACATCCAGATCAGGAGCATTAGCGTCATGATGCCGTAGACAGACGTGCTATCCTCCTTGAACACGGTGTTCGCCATGTTGGGTAGGCCGGTGTTCCAGGCGTAGTTCGCGATCTGCACCGACCCGATCACCAGGATGACAGCGAGCAGCGAGAGCCGGACGCTCCAAAGCGTCTTCCAGACACCGCCTGTCGTGTCCTGAATTCGCGACAGCTCATCCTGGCGGTGCATCGCGCGATTAATCAAGGTTTCTGGAAGGGTGCTGCGCAGATAAATGATCAAGAAGCCAAGCACGCCGCCGACGGCGAATGGCAGACGCCAGGCCCATTCGCGCAGCACCTCGAGGGCGACCGACGCGCTCACGAGGAAGGCGACCATGCTGGATCCGAAGATGCCGAGCTGGATGAACGTACCGCTGATCAGGCCCAGATAACGCCCCTCCTGGCCGGGCGGTGCCAGCTCGATGGCGATGGCGTTAGCGACGCCGGCTTCAGCGCCGGTCGCAAGTCCTTGAACGAGACGAAGGAGAAGCAGTGCAACCGCCGCGGTGACCCCGATATCCTTGTAAGTCGGCAGAAGCGCGATCAAGAGCGAGCACAGCGCCATCGCCGTGACCGAGATCATCATCACCCGTTTGTGGCTGATGCGATCGGCGACCGGACCGAGCAGGGCTGCGCCCAGCGGCCGCGCGAGGAAGCCCGCTCCGTAGACGGCGAGTGCGGCGAGCAACGAGGTGGTGGGATCATTGGACGGGAAAAAATGAGGCGACAGAAACGCCGCCATCACGCCATAGACGTTCCAATCGTACCATTCGAGCGCAACGCCTCCGCCGAGGCCCGCGGTCATTGTCCTGCTCGCAATTTGAGCTTCATGCCCATCGGACACGGGACTGACGTGAACGAAGGTGTTCACGTCTCCACCAAGCGGCATCGCCGCTTGCGCTGATGTCGAAGAGTAAACGTCGCTGGAAGCGTCGCCGAAAAGGCGCGCGCCAGTTGGCTCATGTCCCATTCATGGTCCCTCCGGTTGAGAAAGCGCGCTTCTTTTGTGAAGCTTATTTTTGTTTGGTAATGCTATTCTGCAGCGCCGACGGCGCCCGTCTCGTAGAGATCCTTCAATTGCCGGGCGTCATAGCCGAGCTCTTTCAGGATCTCTTCCGTTTGCGCACCAAGCTTTTGCGGCGGCAAACGCACGTCCGGCAGTTCTCCGTCGTAGCGCACGGGATGGCTGACAAGCGTGATGGGAGTCCCCGTTGCGCCAGCGACGACCTGGAAGTTTTTGTTGTGCGCGATCTGCGGATCGGCAACGACCTCGGCATAATCGTTGACTGCGGCGTGCCAAATCCCGTGCGCTTCGAACAGGGCGATGCATTCCGTGGTCGAGCGTTTAGCGACGTTGGCGGCAATCCGACTCGAGGCTTCATCCCGCCTTCGATACGCCTCCTCGTCAGGAATTCGCTGATCGGCAGGAAGGCCGAGCGCTTCCGAGAGCGCCTCCAGCGATCCCAGAGAGATCGCAATGTGTCGATCGCGCGTTGCATAGATGCCGTAAGGCGCTCCGTAGTACCAACCGGCCACGGGGCCGGGCTGACGGACGTCGTCAGGCCTTTGGCCATTCAGGTAGCAGGTAAAAGATTCCATCTGCAGGTCGAGCGCTGCCGACAGCAGGCTGACATCGACCCGGCAGCCCTGCCCCGTGCGCGCTTTCCTCACCAGGGCAGCGAGGATCCCCGCCGCAAACAAGGCAGCGCCGTGATGATCGATGGCGGAAACCCCGACAGCCCGCGGCCCCTGCTCGCGACTTCCGGTGATCATCGCAAGCCCTGACAGCGCCTGGATCAAGAGATCCTGGCCGGGCCGATTGACGTAGGGCCCGTCAGGACCGTAGCCGGAGGCGGCAGCATAGATGATCTGAGGATTGATCTTCTTTGCATCCTCATAGCCAAGGCCAAGCTTGTCGAGTACGCCCGGGCGGAAGTTCTCGGTGATCACATCCGATTGCGCGATCAGTTGCCTGGCGATGGCGACCGCTTCGGGCTTCTTCAGATCGAGCGCGAGGCTGCGCTTGTTGCGGTTTCCGGTGAGAAGCAACATCGACTGGCCGTCGACCCGCTTGTCCGCTCCGCCCCACTTCCTCTGGAAGGCACCACCCGGAGGTTCGACGGCAATCACGTCGGCGCCGAGGTCCGCCAGAAACTGCACCCCGACCGGACCCATCAGGAAGTGATTGAAGCTCAGGATACGAATGCCCTTCAAGAGATCGACCATACGTCTGTGCCTTCGGGTTTCCTGAGATTGACGGTATTTTCTTACTTCAGTTCTGAAATCGATTTCAGAAATATTCCCTCATTTGGATGGAGTCAAGCGGACCGACAGACTTTTCGAATGCCGTTCGACCAGCTCACCAATGCCGTCTGCGTGAGGAGGACCACTAATAGCGCGAGATCGTCCACATACGGGGGTTGAGCAGGTGGCGCTCGGGGTGGTTAAAGCTTTGAGCGGAGACCCTCTCCTTCTCCCGATTGTTTTTAGAGCAGATGGACAAGAAACCCGTCATCGACACCAAGGGCCGCCAGCAACCGCGCGTGAAGATCGAGGACGTCGCCCGGAAGGCGAATGTCTCGCCGGCGACCGTCTCGCGCGTCCTCAATCACCCCGATATCGTACGGCCGGAGCTTCGCGACAGGGTCATGCGGCATATCAATGACCTGTCCTATACGCGCGACAGCGCGGCCAGGGCATTGAAATCGGGACGCATGCGCACCGTTGGCGTCATCGTCCCGACGCTGGCGCTCGGCATCTTTGCGGAGGGGGTGGAGGCGCTGCAGAACCGCCTCAGCGAAAGCGGTTACACGCTGTTCATTGCCAATTCCCAGTATGACCAGCGGCGTGAATTCCAGGAACTGCAGAGCCTCGTCGAACGCGGCATCGATGGAATTGTCCTGGTTGGCGGCTCCCATGGACGTGAACTGAGGAGCCTGATTGAACAGGCCGGCGTACCTGTCATCACGACCTATGTTTCCAAGGCCGGCGGCGGCATCCCCGCGATCGGGATCGATAACGAAAGCGCCACCCGGGAAATGACCGAGTATCTCCTGAGGCTCGGACATGTCCGATTCGGCGCGATCGCCAATGTTGTGGCAACCTCCAACGACAGATCTCGCGCCAGGCTCGAGGGAATTCAGCGCGCGCTCTCCGAGGCCGGCCTCCCGCTCAAGCCGACCCAGATCATCAAGGCCGATTATTCGCTTGCCCAGGGCCGCAGCGCCCTTCGTCAGCTCCTGACCGACCACCCTGATACGACGGCGGTGATCTGCACCACCGACACGCTTGCCATCGGTGCAATGGCTGAGGCTCGCAAGATGGGGCTGATGGTCCCGGTCGCGCTTTCCATCACAGGATTTGACGATGTGGAGCTCGCGGCGCAAATGGACCCCCCGCTCACAACCGTCAGTGTTCCGGCAGCTGAAATCGGCCGGGGGGCCGCCGATTATCTGATCAATGCCATCGCCGGAAGCCCGGTTCCCAAAAGCGTCCTGTTGCCCTACCGCCTGGTCATGCGCTCATCGAGCGCGCCGCCACGCTCCGGCGAAGGCCCGGCCCGCCGGCGGCGCAGTCGGGATGTTTGATCCGACATCATGAAAACGATTTCACATGACTCTCCCCAGGGCCCTAGGAGCCGGTCGGAATGCAGTGGCTGCTCTCGCCCACATCATTGATTAGCGAGAAGAGTAGATGCGCCTGAGGCCATGACAGCTGCCCCAAAGCCTAGGGCATACGAGGGTTTTAATGCTCGCGTTCTACGTGAACGGAGTGAACGGGCGCATGGTGATGGCCGGCGCCAAGCTCGTGCAGTCTGTGATGCAGGCGATGATGCGCAAGTTCCAGGGTGGCTCGAAGCCGCGCGTGCCGCGCCTCATTCGACTTCGGCGCAAGCGTGTCCATGTAGGCGATTGATCCCTCGATTTGCGCAAGGACCGACACGGCGTCCGCAGTGGCAAAGATGGGTTGCTCGCCAACCGTGACGTAGACGGCACTGGTGTGCGCCGCGATGTCGGCCTCGCGTCCGGCGACACTGCCCCGCACTCGGAGCGAGATCCAACAGGATTCGGTGATGCGCAGCGAGAGCTGACCTTTGCAGGACAGACTGGCACATCGGACTTCCTCGACCACAGTGCCGTTCCGGATCAGCTCCAGCCGTGTCGGTGCGACGCTGACCGATTCGATGCGCCAGTCGATGACAAGCGTGCCGCCTGAACGGGACAGGGAAATCGTGCTCCCAGGACGCAGGCCTTCGACGGTCATCTCAACCAGGGGCCCGACGGTGATGAACGTATCCCCGCGACGCACGGCCTCCATCCAGTTGCGATAGGTGAAGTCGCGTTCGCCCAGCCGCACATAGGTCCGCGAGCCCCCGAGAAGTGCGGCCGCATCCATCTTGTCGGAGCCCGCGACCAGCGGCAGATGGTATCCGATGTTGAGGTAGCGGTACCAGTCGGCCAGGCCAAACGCGCTGATCTGAGCCGTTCGCGGGTTGAACGACATCATTTCGATGGCATCGACAAGGCCGAGCACAATGTCGGCCGCCCGCTCGGCTTGGGGGTTCGGGGCGTGCGGCATCACGACCAGTCCCCCTTGCTGGCGGCAGCGCTCCGCCCAGTCGGCCATGGTCGCTTCCAGGACATCGCCGATCGCAGCTTCGTTGGACCCGCCGCAAGAGAGGGGATTGATCATCTCGCCTTCGTAGCCGAGCAGCGATATGTGCCCTAGAACCTGCATCCGGTTTTCCGTGCCAACGCGAACGAGGAACTCTCCGTCCCCTCCGAAATCCTTTGCCCCGATCGTCGTGCGGCCGTCGAAATCGGCGACGTTGGTAAATAGCTCGCCCCACTGTGCCGCGAGCAAGTTGACGACGTTGACACCCTCAGCCTTGCCCTCGAGCAGAGCCGTCTGCGGACTCAGGAAGTGGACGTGCGTATCGGAGCTGACCCATCCCTGTTCGCGCCAGCGCAGCACACGATCGAGCTCAAAGGTGAGATTGTCGGTGGTCGCGGTGATTTCGACGATGGTGCGCAGCGGATGCACCTCAAAGCCCCTGCAGATCTCGACGAACACGGGCCCCAGCGGCAGGTCCGCCTCGCAGCTGCCGTCCACATAGGCGTACTGGTTCAGCCCATTGGCAAACTCGCCGGCGAAGTCCTCGAACCTGCCGGTGTTGACCTTGCGGTGATGTCCCTTGGGCGGCAGATACTCCCCCTGCGCACCGTGGAGATGCAGGCGCGCGGCAACACGCATGCCACTGGCCTTCTCCACGATGCGGATCCTGACCGGCCTTGTGGCCGGTTCGACTGTGCTCGCATTGAGCGATGCGCCTCCTGCATTGCCGGCAACTTCGAGCGATCGAAGCTCAAAGACGTGCAAGCGACCATCGTCGGAGCGCAGATAGAGCCTTGCGTCCGAATGTGCGGAGTACTCGACGATGACTTCGTTCCCGGAGCGCACGGGCTGCACATCAACTTTGGCGCCGAGCCAATCCGCTTTGGAGTACTCCAGCACTGCGCGGGCCGAGATGACCGTGCCGAGGTCCATGCCGATCTGCTCGTCCCGATCGTCGACGTCGAGCTCGCCAAGCTTGTTCAGATGGACTGCGGGCGGCAGCTGCATCTTGAGCTTGCGGCGGCCCTGAAGGCGCAGCGGATGCTCGGTGAGCGTTGTCGTGGTCACCGCAAAGACCAGCGAGATTTCCTGTTCCGCGCGCAAACTTAACGCCGAAAGCTCCTTGTCCGGATAGGGGTTCGGGAGCGCGTAAAGCCACAGGTTCTCGCCTTGCCGATCCATGCGTCCCGATTCGGTGCGAGCCTCGCCCAGGAAGAAGCTCGCTCCCGGCGCTCTGCCGAGTACGAAGTCCTCGCCGGTGCTTGCGTGCACGATCGGTGCGCGTAGCGGCAGTGCAGCGAACGCACTCGCACTCCAGGAGATGTGGTTCTGCTGGATCGCGAACCTGCGCAGCACCGGCACGTCAGTCTCGCTGCCGTCGGTATAGCGGAGCCCATAAGTGGCTACCCGATCGCCAAGTGGATTGCCTTCTACAGGCAGCGTGGCCGGGCCGATCTCCCCGAAACCTTGCGGGCTTGCGCTGGGGCGGTCTGCCGCCACTTGCACGAACAGCACATAGCTTGCCATTCTCGGCGGCAATGCGATGACGACAGGAGGTGCCCCTGGACGCAGCTCCAGCACGTCCGGCCCTGTTTCGCTGCCGAAAAGAAAGGGCATGCCGCGATGGGTCTTCAGCCCGCGAAGCGAATCGATCCAGCCAGTATCGCCCGGGCGGCTGGCGAAACCTTCACCGGCATTTGCACGCCTGGCGTTGAAATATGGCTTCAAGTCCACGGACGTGAAGTGCGGCGATGAAGGTGTTTTCATTCGTTGGACTCCAGTTCAGGAATTCGCCGGTCCGCGTGCGAGCCGTGCCGCACCGGACAAGAAACGCTTGCGTCTGCCTTGGCGCAGCCGGAAAGCAGCAGGCAGGGCGCCTTCAATCACCGATGTAGACGCGGCCGCGTTTCTTGGCGATCTGGTAGACCACGACGCTGAGCAGCGCTACCAGTGAGCCATACACGGGAAACATCCAGGCAATATGCTCGCGTTGTAGCCAGACCATGAGGTAGGGTGACGTTCCGCCAAACAGCGAAACACCGAGCGCATACCCAAGAGCTACGCCCGTCGTCCGTACCGCCCGCGGCATCAGCGTGGTCGCGATGAAGTTGTAGAGGGCCATGTTGAAGCCCACAATGGCGCCGCCGAACACCGTGACAAAGAAGAAGGTAGAGATGCTCTTTTCGGAGTAGAGCAGTGTCAGGAAGAAGCACGGGATGAGCAGCAGCCGCAGCAGCGTGAATGCGCGCGAGGGCCGAATCTTGTCGGCGAAGGCGCCGACCAGGGGAGCGGACAGCATCCAGGTCAGGATCATCAATGTCATGATCCCATACACCGACGTGCTGTTCTCCTTGAACACGGTATTGGCCATGTTGGGCAGACCGGCGTTCCAGGCATAATTGGCAATCTGCATCGACCCGATCACGAGAATGACAGTCAGTAGGGATAGCCGCACGCTCCACAGCGTCTTCCACACCCCGCTCGTCGTTTCCTGAATGCGCGAAGCCTCGTCCTGCCGGTGCATGGCTCGATGGATCAAGGTTTCCGGCACGGCGGTGCGCAGATAGATGATCAGCAGGCCCAGCACGCCACCGACCGCGAAGGGTATGCGCCAGGCCCACTCGCGCATCACATCGGGAGCCACCGAGGCACTCACCAGGAAGGCCACCAGGCTGGATCCGAGATTCCCGAGCTGGATGAACGTGCCGCCGATCAGACCAAGAAAACGTCCTTCCTTTCCGGGCGGCGCCAGTTCAATCGCGATGGCGTTGGCGACACCCGCTTCAGCGCCCGTGGCAAGCCCCTGAATCAGTCTCATGATGAGCAGCGCCACCGCCGCCATGACGCCAATGTCCTTGTAGGTCGGCAACAAGGATATCAAAAGCGAGCAAACCGCCATGGCCGTGACCGAGATCAGCATCACGCGCTTGTGGCTGATGCGATCGGCGACGGGGCCCAGCAGCGCTGCGCCCAGGGGCCGTGCGAAGAAACCCGCGCCGTATACGGCCAGTCCCGCGAGCAGCGAGGTCGTGGGATCATCAGAGGGAAAGAAGTGGGGCGAGAGAAACGCCGCCATGGCGCCATAGATATTCCAGTCGTACCACTCCAGAGCTACGCCTCCTCCGAGGCCGGCGGTCATCCGTTTGTCCGCAACTGGATTGTCAAGCTGGATGGATACGGCGCTGGGCTGAGCAACAATGTTCATGGGTCCTCGGGCTCTGATGATGACGTCAATGATGTTGCGGGCCGGGCGACAACGAACAGCCGCTCGCCCGCTCGACTGCGCCCGCCGCGGCGGGGTCCACGAGAGTTGCGGCCTTAAGTCTGCCGGCCCGCGCAAGCTCTGGCGTAAAAGGAGCCCCGTATGCTGGCGGCAAGCCCCGCCTCGCTTCACTTGTTTGCGGGCCTCGCCTCACCAGCGGCGATTGCACGAGCTCAATCGCGCAGGACGCCTCCATCGATGTTTGCGACTTGCGCTGCGGTTCGCATGAAGCGCGCGCGGGATTCCATGCCATCCCCATGGCTAGCCTTCCTCCTGTTGCTCTCAGCCCGCTTCCGAAGAAGCTGATAGTCTTCTTGGACGGCTCGGGGTCACGGGACCCTCGCAGCGTCAATGGAGATCCACCACTCTCGCCGGCCGCTTCCGGTTTCCCGCAGTATTGTCTATTTCTACATAAAATTTCTGAAATCGATTTCAAACTCAATACGTGTTCGGAACCGCGGAGTCAAGCTCATTTCAAGCGCTGGACCTGCCTAAACGCTCGCCGTCAACGCCGCATTGAGCGCATGCCGTTGGGCTGCGGGAGCTGAGCACTCAAAAAAATAGCGCAAAAGAAGGTTCATTGCCAAGAAATCGATTTCAGTCTAAGGCCGAGCTCTCTTATTCCCCTCCGGAGAACCGCTCCATGACCAACACGTCCGATCTCATCCTGTCGACATCTGTCGCGCCCCATTTGCGCCTTGTGACGCTGAACAGGACATCGAAACGAAACGCCTTGAGCAACGAGCTGATCGTGGAGCTTGGCGCCACTTTGCGCCGTGCCGCAATCGATGAGGATGTCCGCTGTGTGGTGCTTTGTGGCAGCGCTGGGTTCTTCTCTGCCGGAGCCGACATCAAGGAGATGCGAGAGCGCGGCTTTGAGGCCATCGACAATTCGGCGCGACGTTCGGCCTGGCGGGACATCGCCAATTTCCCCAAGCCCCTCATCGCCGCGGTCGAGGGCATTTGCTTCGGCGGTGGCCACGAATTGGCCCTGCTCGCGGACATCGTGATAGCAGGCGAAGAGGCGGTATTTGCGCAGCCCGAGATCAACATCGGGATATTGCCGGGCGACGGCGCAACGCAGAGGCTGACACGCGTGGCTGGCAAATCTCTTGCCATGCTGATGATCCTGAGCGGCCAGTCCATCACGGCCCGCATGGCGATGCAGGCCGGTCTCGTGGCCGAAGTTGTCGAAAGCGGCCGGGCACAGGCGCGAGCCCTCGAAATAGCCGATCTGATTGCGCAAAAGCCTCCCCGATCGGCTGAACTTGCCAAAGCGGCCGTTCTCGCCGCGTTTCAGACCACGCTGGACGCCGGGCTCGAGTTCGAGCGGCAAGCGATACGCCACGCTTTCAGCACAGCTGACCAGCAGGAGGGAATGAACGCCTTCTTTGAGAAGAGGCCGCCGAATTATCGGGGGAGGTAGGCGAGTTCTGCTCGCAAGCGGCGCCGGCGAAGCTCGCCCGCGCTACATGCGATATTCAACACTCCTTCGGCTCGACCAGGCCGGCGCTACGGGCGACGATCTCGTATTGGCCGGCCTTTGCCACACCAATGTACATGTTCATCCTGCAGTGGCGCTTGCCCGGCACCATCTCCGCCGGCCCGCCAGGCCCTTGCGCAATCCTGGCGTGGTCGAGGGCTGCGGCGACGGCCTCGCGGTCAATTGTACCGGCTTCCCTCACTGCGGCTTCCCACAGCTTCAATCCTCGGTAGGTGCCGGTCGCGGCGCTGCCTGCTGAGAACCGGAACTTGCCGGGAAACTGCTTTTCGTAGCCCGACTGAATCTTGGCGCTCACCGGATCTTCCACCGCGAGCGCCTTGTAATAGTCGAGGCTGCTGGCGAGGCCTTCGATCTCGTGAGCCTGGTTCATTTCGAGTGTGTTTTCGTCATAGTAGACGCAGCCCAGCTGTCCGCCATTCCTGGAAAAGCCCGCTTCATAAAGCTGTTTGAAGAACGAGCCGACGCCTGGAGGGATGACACTGTTGAATACTACGTCTACCTTGTTGGACGTGATGCGGCTCACGGTGGATGAAAAATCGATCTGGTCGAGCGGGTAATACTCTTCGAAAACCACCTCCCCGCCGCTGCTCTCGATCACCTTGCGCGCATACGCATTGATTGTTTGCGGCCAGACGTAGTTTGATCCAGGCAGCGCAAAGCGTCTGCCACCATTCTTGATCAACCACGGAATGAACCGGTCGCAATTCTGCGCCGGTACCGGCCCGGTGCAGAACAGGTAGGGCGTGCACTCCCTGCCTTCGTAGGCCTGCGGATAGATGTAGAGCGTCTTGCCACGAGAGATGATGATGTCCTTGATCGCGTTGCGCATTGAGCTGGCAATGCCGCCGAGCACCAGGTCGACCTTGTCTCGTTGAACCAGCTTGCGGACGTTGCCGACAGCAACGGACTCGTTGGACGCGGTATCCTCAATCAGGAGCTCGATCGGGCGCCCCAACAGACCACCGTTCTCGTTGATCTCGCTCACGATCATGCGAGCAACATTGGCGTCGGTATTCCCGGCGAAGCCAAGTGCTCCGGTAAGGTCGGTGGCAATGCCGATCCTGATCGGACCTTCGGCAGCGTTGGCCCAGTCAGGACGGATCACCCAGCTGCCCGGGCCGGCCGCAATGGCCGCAGACGCAAAGGCAAAATTGCTAAGAAAGCGGCGGCGGCTGAGGTGCCGGTGATCATTCAACATCGAACTGACCTCCCCTTGGCTCTTGGCCTTCGATCCGCGCGCCCTGCTCGTTCCGGCGGCGCGATAGCCGAAAAGCTAACCGTCATTCGTGGGCCTCGAGCAGCCTCTTCCGCCGACTTTGGGTAAAATCGCGTAACGAGGGGCAGCATTCAGGGCAGTCTGAAAAACTCCTTCGCGTTCTCGCCAAGGATTCTGACGGCCAGGCGCTCTGCGTCTTGGGATCGGAAGTAACCGTTCGCGACTTTTTCGTTCAGAACCTCGCCGATCAGCCGGCGCGCGCCCTGTATCGCGGCAAAGGTCTCCTCAACGTGAAGACAATCTCCTCCGATCATCATTCGCGATTCATCCGGCAAGACTTCAATAGCCTCGTGCAAGGCGAGCTTGAAATGTGACGGGCTCAACAGAAACGACCAGCACAGATCGAGCCAGACATTTCGGTACACAAAGGCCATTCCCAACAAGTCCCGGCTCCACGGATAAGCCAAATGCATCAGCAGAAAGCGGGTCCGAGGATGACGCTCAATCAACCCGGTTATCCTTAGCGGGTGGGAGCCGCTGATGATTGCCGTTCCAAGGTGCGTTTGGACTGGCAGATCGGCCTCGCCTGCGAGCTGACAAAACAGGTCGACGACAAAGTCGCAGAAAGCCTTGCGCGCCGCAGGGGATGGAGCCCTTTGTCCCCAGGCCTGCCGGGCCAGTTCCTCATTCGGTTCGTCAAAGCTCAGGTCGCGGTCATAGGCGAGCGCGTTCTTAAGCGCAACGTGATTGCGCCAGGCGCAGCCGGCTACGAGCTCGCGGATCGCGGCGCAATAGTCGTCGAAGGTTTTCACCTCCATGCCGAGGCGCAGCAGCAACGCCTGGCCGCAATTTCCGTTGTGATCGCGGGCTTCAGGATGCCAGCCGAGCGCGAATGCGTTGATCCGCAGGACCGCATCGTAGCTTTGCCCAAGACCCGGACGCGGATCCATCAACGGATCCAGAAAAGGGTCCGTTACGATTCTCCTGATGCCGGCGCGCTTAATCACTTCACCTGGCCATGTCACTTCCTTGTGGCGCAAGCGCACGGTAGCGTCCACCGCCTCCCAGTTTTCGCGCGTGATTCCGGTGTCGGCGACGCCGTAAAGCTCGGCGACACCGTCCGCAAGGTTGCGAACGAATGCATTTGAGCCGCTCCTCTCAAGGAACGGCGCAAGGGCTTCCCAGGTCGTCGGCTGAGTAGCGGTAGATAAAATATCGCCCGTCGCCTTGGGGTCGGATGGCAGAACGTTGCTTGTCCAGGCCGCATAGCTCTGCTGGAATAGCTTCAACAGATTTACGTCCCGGCTATGTGCGACCTCGGGCATGTGATGCTCATGGACATCGACGACCTGGCAGGCATTTACAAAATCGCTCATGGTCTCAGACATCGTCCCTCTCTGTTCAGCCATCGCAAGGAACTTGAATGCGCCACCTTCGGCTGGGAGATGGCCGCTGGCGGACGCCTCTACGGAGCCAGATATGTCAGGAGTCGCGGGTCGTCGCGCAGCCGCTGCGACGGGCCCGAAAGCGCAACACGGCCGCGATCGAGCACATAGGCGTTCTCCGCGACACGCATTGCGAGATCGAGATGTTGCTCAACGATGATGATGGCGATCTCTCTGGCAAGCTCCATCAAGCGCTCGGTGATCTCCTCGATGACGCCGATCCAGACCCCCTCGGTCGGCTCATCCAATAGGAGAAGCTTAGGGTTGCCGAGCATCGCCCGGGCGATTGCGAGCATCTTGCGCTCGCCACCGGACAGTGTTCCGGCCGGCTGATCCAGTCGCTGGCCGAGTTTTGGAAACGTCCTCATCACCCGGTCCACTGCCGATCCGTCGCGGTGCAAAAGCGATCCGACGGCGAGATTGTCGCGCACGGACAGGCGCGCAAACACTGAATGCTCTTGCGGCACATATCCGATGCCCGCCCGTACCCGCTCCTCGGTGCGGCGGCGGTCGATATCCTGGCCGTTGAACTGCACGCCGCCCTTCCATGCCGGCAGTTCGCCCACGATCGCCTTCATGAGCGTGCTCTTTCCGGCGCCGTTGCGGCCAAGGACGGCCACACCGCCGCGCGGCGGGACGGCCATATTGACGTCGAACAAGACCTGGCTGCGTCCATAGCCGGCGTCGAGATGGTTGATATTGAGGAATTCAGGCACGGCGCAAATAGATCTCCTGGACGCTTCTGTTGGCCTGGATCTCGGCAACCGTCCCCGACGCCAGAACCTTGCCCTGATCGAGCACGGTTAGCCGGTCGCAGATGTCGCGGATGAAATCCAGGTCGTGCTCCACGATGACGAGCGAGCAATGCTTTTTGATCGGCTGCAGCAACTCGCCCGTGACGCGGCGCTCCTCGAGGCTCATGCCACCGGTCGGCTCGTCCAACAGCAGAAGGCGCGGCCGGCAAGCAAGCGCCATCGCGATCTCCAGCCATTGCTGCTGCCCGTGAGACAGGGTCGCCGCAGCATCAAAGGCGCGATCGGCGAGCCGGAACTGGAGGAGCAGTGTCATGACCTCCTCCCGCAGTCGTCCCCGACTGCGCGAGAACGCCAGATCCAGCAGTGAGGACCGGGCCTGCAGCGCGAGCAGGATGTTGTCGTAAAGCGTGAGGGTCGGCAGCACGGCGGTGATCTGGAATTTCAGGCTCATGCCCGCTCGCGCGCGCTCTGGCGGCGTCAACAATGTGACGTCGGTATTGATGAACGTCACCTTGCCCCGCGTTGGCACGAGCGCACCTGCAACACACTTCATCAGCGTGCTCTTGCCAGAGCCGTTCGGCCCGATCAGGCCATGAAACTCTCTCTCGCCCACGGTGAGCGCCGCTGCGTCCAGCGCGGTGAGCTTGCCAAAGACCTTGGAGATGCCCACGGCTTCAAGGAGCGGCATTGCGCTTCTCCTTCAGGCTCGGGCCGAAATGACCGACACGTTCCCGCTCTCCCAGCACGAGGCTGATCAAGCCGAGGGGCCGGAACATAATGACGAGCAACAGCAAAACGCCAAGAATGATCGGCCAGATGTCCCGATAGTTGTCGGAGAGCCAGAAGCTGAGGCCCTCGACAATCGCGGTGCCGATGACCGCACCGATCAATGTCCCGGAGCCGCCGAACAATACGTAGAGCACGACCTGGGTCGACATGACCACGCCCAGCATGTTGGTCCAGACGAAGCCCTCGTGAAACGCATAGAGGCTGCCGGCAGTCCCTGCGATCGCTCCGCTGATTGCGAATATGATCGCCTTTAAATGCTGCACTTTGTACCCGAAGAAGGCGATGCGCTGTTCGTTCTCTCGCAATCCCGCCAGCGCCAGACCGAACTGCGACCGCAGCAAAAAGCGCGACAGAAGGTAGATCAGAACCAAAATGGCGAGAACCAGGTAGTAAAATCCTGGTCCCTCGCTCAGTTCGTGCGAGCCGATTGTCATCGGTTGGATCGAAGGGATACCGTTCTGGCCGCCGAGATAATGAGAACCCCGAGCCAGCCGGTCAGCTGCGTAAGCTCCGGTCATGGTACCAAGCGAAACGAAGACCACACTGGAGGGGTGACGGCCGAGCAGCAAAAAACCTGCCAGCAACAATGCCGCGACAAAGCCGATCAGGGTTCCCGCCGGAAGAACAGCAAAAATCGATCCGACCCCGAAATCGCGTGACAGCAGCGCCACACCGTAGCCGGCCATGCCGAAGAACAACGACTGACCCAAGCTCAATATCCCAGCATAGCCCCACACCAGGTCGAACGACAACGCAAAGAGGCACAGGATGAGCACTCGCGTTGCATAGACAGTGATGTAATCCCGCAGGACGAGCGGTGCGATCGAAGCGGCAACCAGCAATGCCAGTTCGAGAATCGGAAGCACTTTCATTCGCCCAGCGATGGCAGATGCCATGACGGGCGAACGAGCAGCTTCAATCACGTGAGGCGGGGGCTGTATGCCAGTGCCGGTCGATGACATCAGCACTCCTTTGGATCGACCAGGCCGGCGCTACGCGCGACAATCTCGTACTGGCCGCCCTTCGCCACGCCAATGTACATGTTCATCTTGCAGTGGCGCTTGCCGGGCGCCATTTCCGCAGGCCCGCCCGGCCCTTCCGCTATCTTCGCGTGGTCGAGGGCGGCGGCGACCGCGTCGCGATCAATTGTACCGGCCTCCTTCACTGCAGCCTCCCACAGCTTCAGTCCTCGATAGGTGCCGGTCGCGGCGCTGCCTGCAGAGAACCGGAACTTGGCAGGGAACTGCTTGTCGTAAGCCGACTGAATCCTGGCGCTTACCGGATCCTCCGCCGCAAGCACCTTGTAGTAGTCGAGGCTGCTCGCGAGCCCTTCAATCTCCTGGGCTTGGTTCATTTCCAGGAAATTTTCGTCGTAGTAGACGCAACCCAGCCGCCCGCCGTTTTTGGAGAAGCCGGCTTGATAGAGCTGTTTGAAGAACGGGCTGACGCCGGGCGGGACGATAGCGTTGAACACCACGTCGACCTTGTTGGATATGATGCGGCTAACCGTCGAGGAAAAGTCGATCTGGTCGAGCGGATAGTATTCTTCGAAGACGACTTCGCCACCGCTGCTCTCGATCACCTTGCGCGCATAGGCGTTGATCGTTTGCGGCCAAACGTAATTGGAGCCAGGCAGCGCGAAACGCTTGCCACCATTCTTGATCAACCAGGGAATGAACTGGTCGCAATTCTGTGCCGGTACCGGCCCGGTGCAGAACAGATAGGGCGTGCACTCTTTGCCTTCGTACCCTTCCGGATAGATATAGAGCGTCTTGCCGCGAGAGATAATGACGTCCTTGATTGCATTGCGCATCGAGCTCGAAATACCGCCGATCACCAAATCGACCTTGTCTCGCTGAATCAACTTGCGCACATTGCCCACAGCGACGGATTCGTCGGAGGCAGTGTCCTCAATCAGGAGCTCGATCGGACGCCCCAACAGGCCGCCGGAGTCGTTGATCTCCTTGACCAGCATGCGAGCGACATTGGCGTCGGTATTGCCGGCAAAGCCGAGTGAGCCCGTAAGATCCGTTGCAATACCGAGCCTGATCGGGCCTTCCGCAGCATTTGCCCAATCCGGGCGGATAACCCAGCTGCCCGGCCCCACTGCGATGGCGGCGGAGGCGAAGGCGAAATTGCGGATAAAGCGGCGGCGGCTCAGTTGACGGCTGGTATTGATCATCGGTTGACCCCTCTTCCCGAAACAAGGCCTTGCGGCCGGAACTTGATGAAAACGATGGCGAGCACGAACACCAGAACGTCGGCGATGACCGGTGACATCAGCCAAGGCAGCCAGGCGCTGAACGTGCCGATAACGCTGGCGCCAGCGACCGGGCCGGCGAAGGACCCGACGCCACCTACCATGACGGCAACGAAACCCTGGATAAGAAAACGGATGCCGAGATCGGCAAACAGCGAGAAGACCGGCACGATGAGCGCGCCGGCGAGACCCGCGAGTGCCGCACCAAACGCAAAGGTGACGCTGTAGATCATGCCCGTGGAGATACCGGAGGCACGCGCCAGCTGTGGGTTCTCCAGCGAGGCGCGGACTCGCAGGCCGAACGAAGTGTAGGCGAGCAGCGCATGGCTCGCGGCCATGACCAGCAAAGTGATGATGACGATGACGCCGCGCCAGGTGGCGAAATGCAGATTACCGATTGTGATCGAGCCACTGATTGGCTCCGGCACCGAGAGATAGAGGCCACCGGTCAGGCCGCGCACGGCTTCGCGAATGATCAGCCCGAGCGCATAGGTTCCGAGCATGGCGACGATGGGAGCGGCATAGAACCGTCGCACCACGAGTTTTTCCAGGACGAAACCAATCGTTCCGACCGCGACGGGCGCGGCAAGCATGCCGAGCGAGACCGGCAAACCGACGCTGTGCACGAGATAGGTGATGTAAGCGCCGAGCAGGACGAACTCGCCCTGGGCGAAATTGAAGATGCCCATCATGCTGGCAATGATCCCGAGACCGAGCACGACCAGCACGACGATCGCGCCAAAGCTCAAGATCTCGAACGTCGCGATAAGGAGCGTATCCATGTTGCTGTGTCACATCGCAAGCGATTGCGAGCACATCATCTTCACGCCGACCGTTCGAAGGCGTAAGCCGCACGTTGAAATGCGAAGGGCTGCTGGCACGAGAGCGCTCCTGGAAGGTCATCCCGGCAATGGGATTTGCAGGCGATGGTGGGCTTCTTGGGCGGCCCGCTTTTCGGCGCTTCATTCACGACATCAGGCGCGAGATTGCCTAGAGCAACGTAGGGAGATCTGAGTAATGTTGGGCAAATTTGGCCGGGAAAGCGACACTGCGCCCGCGTTGAAGCGGGCTTCCGACGAGTCGCCGGCCGTTCTCGCCAGCCCAATTTTGATGCAGCCAAAACCGATATCGAGCTATCCGCATGCCCTCACCGCACGCGCTCGCAACTGCGCTCGTCGCTGGTGCTTGCCACACTATCGGAGTAAACCAAACGAGCTGACGTACCACTCGGCGATGGCGTAGGCAGTTGGTTCAGCGGCGAGGAAGCATCAAGTCATTTTGGCCGAACACCTGGCTTGCCGACCAGCGGAAATGTGAACTCAATTCCCGCACCCGCAAACGTGTTCCACAGAGTCTGTAGCAGATCGTCGGACGCGGGAGGCGTGTCATTGTACTCTTCCAGCCGCCTGATCACGGCGCATGACACCCCGCTTCGCTCGGCCAACTGCTTCACCGACCAGTTCAGCATCCCCCGTGCGGCTCGCAACTGCCTTCCCGTGAGCTTCGATGAGCCTTTTCGCTCCCTTGCGAGTATATCGTAATGCGCGTCGACCCAGACGCCGAGCCACTCCCTTACACCGCCATTGCCGTTGCCGAGCGGTACAGCCTTGCATTGATGCCAATGGTAAGCTCCATCTGCCTGCCGCAACCGGGACTCCACCTCGTATGGCTGTCCCGTTGCTAAGGAGAATTGCCACTGCCTGAGAACGGCTTCGCGTTCCTCGTCATGGAGAAGGTCCGCCCAGCTTGATCCAGGCCCAACCTGGTCTACGCATTGATCTGGTTCGGAAAATGCGCTTATGTGACCGTCGCGACTGGCCGTCCAGACCAGTCCCCGAGCGCTTCGGGCCATAGCGACGCAGCGCTCCGTTGCAATATTGAGAGCCTCCGACAAGTTGCGCTTTTCGGTGACATCGGCAGCAAGCCCAAGCAGCCATTGCGGGTGCCGGCCGGGTCCAGCAACGGCTCGGCTCGGGCCCAGATTCTGCGCAAGGTGCCGTTGGGCCGGATGATACGAAATTCGTCCTCGAGCATCCCATGCTCGATTGATCGCTGATTGAGCCAGCGGACCCGGCCGCGGTCGTCGGGATGAATCCTTCTTTCGATCTCGGCAGGGGACGGTCCTGTTTGGCGCGGGTCCAGGCCGAACAACTCGTAGAATCCGCGGGACCATTGCATCTGCCCTTTGTCATTGCTTCGCCACAGGCCGATCGACAGCTTTTCTTCGATAAAGGGAAGTATATCGGCGAGGCTGATGCTGTCGTCGAACTCAAGCAATGTGAGCTCCTGATCAGGCGAGCTGCAATCAGTTGCGGACACCTTCATGTCGTGTCCATCGAGAAAGAGCTGCGGGCCTGAGCTCGAACAGCTGAACCCCAACCTTACCGCTAACGCGCGAGGGATTGGGTTGAATCGTCATCGCGCTTTAGCTCCTTGTTTGATCATGATCCTTTTGGAAAACCGCTTCGCGCCTTGCCGGATCATGCTCTAGCAGACGGCCACCCGCACATTGTTCGTCGCGCCTCTGAGCCCAAAAGGCAGTCCAAACACCACCACAGCCAGGTCGCTTGACGTGGCAAAGCCCTGCTGCTGCGCGGCATTCGTCGCAATCCTGGCCATCTCTTCATGGCCTGCGGGATCGCCGGAGACGACGCTGTGCACGCCCCACAACAGACACATGCGCCTTGCTACGTTCTGATCCGGTGTCAAAGCAAGTATCGGCACCGGCGGCCGCTTGCGCGCTATTCTGGCCGCCGTCGTCCCGCTAGCGGTGAGGCCTATGATCGCTTTGGCATTGATGGCGGCTGCAAGGTCAGCCCCCGCAGCCGCGACGGCGTGGGGCGGCGTCATGTCTTCATCCCCTCGCGAGGCGTCGATCAGAGAGCGGTACAGATGATGCTGCTCCGTACTCTTGATGATGCGATCCATCATTTCGACCGCTTCGATTGGATAAGCGCCGCTGGCTGATTCAGCCGAGAGCATCACCGCGTCCGCACCATCATAGATGGCGGTGGCGACATCAGAGGCTTCCGCGCGCGTCGGTGTCGGCGCAGTGACCATCGAGTCCAGCATCTGAGTGGCGACGATGACGGGCTTGGCAGCTAGCCGGCACGCCCTGACCAGCTCCTTTTGCCGGCCCGGCACCTCCTCAGGGGGGATTTCAACCCCGAGGTCGCCTCGCGCAACCATGATGGCGTCTGACAAGTGGATAATATCCCCAATACGATCAAGCGCCATCGGGGTCTCGATCTTGGCAACGACACCGGCGGCCTCACCGATCAATGCGCGTGCCTCGATAAGGTCAGATGGTTTCTGAACAAAGGACAATGCAACCCAGTCAACGCCAAGCTCGAGGCCGAATGCAAGATCGGCTCGATCCTTCTTGGTTAGAGGCGAGATGTTGAGCAGCGCGCCTGGCAGGTTGACGCCCTTGTGATCACGGATGACGCCGCCGGTCGCAACGCGCGCCACAATCTGGTCGGAAGCCAGCTTTTCGACGATCAGACGAACGCGCCCATCGTCGATGAGCAGAGCCTGACCGGGATAGGCAGCTGCGAATATTTCTGGATGAGGCAGCGGAATTGACTGCCTCCCGCCTGTCCTTTCGCTGAGCACGAAGCAGACGGTCTCCTCGGCATCCAGCGCGAGCTTGCCTTCATCAAGCCGGCCAATGCGGATCTTCGGGCCTTGCAGATCCTGCATCACGCCGATCGGTCGATTGAATTCCCGCTCCAGCGCACGGATCGAGGCGAGCACACGAGCGTGGTCGTCATGGGTCCCGTGGCTGAAGTTCAGCCTGAAAGTATCGGCCCCCGAAAGATAGAGTGCGCGAAGCTTTTCAGGTGACGCGGTTGCCGGCCCAATTGTGGCGACGATCTTGGCATGGCGTAAGCGGCGCATCGTGCCCCTCCAGGTCAGAAGATAAGCCCGGTATCAAACGAGATTGGGCCGCTCATATACTCAAAAGCGAGCTGGCCGACGTTGCGCAGTTTCGCTTTCTTCGCTGTCCGTCGTTGTTGGGCGAGCAGGTGAAAACACCTCCTTAAGCTCCGGATGCCGCCGCCGTCTGTGCCTGATGCGCGGATTGTACGATGCTGTTCACTGCACGATAAGCGAACACGATCGCTGGTCCGATCGTAATGCCTGCCCCGGGGTAGATCCCGCGCATCGGCGAGGTCATGTCGTTGCCGCAGGCATAAAGACCTGCGATCGGCACACCGTTTCCATTCAGGACCCTTCCGCCGGGATCCGTTGACAGGCCGGTCGCCGTTCCTAGGGTTGCCGGGACAATCGGAAGCGCGATAAATGGTCCGTTTTTTATCGCTCCAAGGTTCGGGTTTTTCTTTCCGACCGCGGGATCTCCCAGGGTTCGGTTGAAAGCCGATTCACCGCGTTTGAAAAGCGGATCGCGTCCTTCAGCTGCGTGGGCATTATGTTCTTCAACTGTCTTTTGCAGCTCTTTCGGGTCGAGCCCCAATTCCGCCGCAAGCTCCGCAATCGTCCGGCCAATCTCGATGTAGCCCAAGCGGGCATATTTCTTGATGCTCAAAGTCCATGGCCAGGGAAGCAGGTGCCCCATGCCTCTGAGGCGGACGAATTCCTTGTCGCAAATGAAATAGAACCGATTGTCCGCCGGATAGCCGTTGTTGAACATTGCAAGGCAGATGTCGTGGTACGAATTGGATTCATTGACGAAGCGCTTGGCATTTGGTCCCACGGCGATGACACCTGGACGGCCACGATCGAGCCAGCCGTACGGGACCACTTGCGAGGAGCGGCCGTTCCTGAGGATAGAGACGGGCGTCCAGAAGCCGCTCGATGCAACGTCATTATCGATCGCAGCCCCGAGCTTGCCTGCGAGCGCAATGCCATCACCAGTGACGCCGCTATGGGCCAGCGTATCATGGTGCTGGTGAGCTCCGCTCAGCTGCGCTCGCAATTGACCGTTCCGTGCAAAGCCGCCGGTTGCCAGGATCACTCCGTGCGAGGCGTGGATGCGCAAATCCGCGCCATCCCGCTTGACGATGGCGCCAGTCACTCTCCCGCCCTCCCTCGTCAGATCCACCGCAGGACAGTTTGGCCAGATTTCAACGCCATATGTACGCAGGCTTACCAGTAACCTGGCGATCAGCGCATTGCCCCCACTGAGTTCAGTGCCCCTCCTGTAGCGCAGGCGGTCGCTTGCATAGCGGCCGACCCGGCGCAGGACGTGCTTGAGCGAGTCAGCCGACTGCAAGGGATTAAGGAAGCTTCTGACCTCGCTGGATGAAATCATCATCCCGCCGAGCACGACACGGATCGGATCACCTATGAGGTCGAAATCCTTCCCGAGGAGCCGTCCGTCATAAGGCGCGGGGCTGAGCGCCCGGCCCTTGTCGACCCCGCCGATCTGGCTCGAATGATAATCGGGGGCGGAGGCCAGTGTGAATTTGACTTCACTCCCATTCTCCAGGCCGGCGAGCGCTGTTGGACCGTCTTCAAGATAGGCGTCGACGAACTCGGCGCGATAGTAATTGCCAAGTTCGTGTTGCAGATAGGTCTTCGCTTTCGCGATCGAATCATCAATTTTCGCCGCTCGAGCCTGCATTGAGCATGGAACCCAGATCATGCCGTTCGAGAGGGCGGTCGTGCCACCGAGCCGGCCAGACTTCTCGCATACCGTCACGCGAAGTCCGGCCTTTGCCGCATAGAGCGCCGCGGACAGTCCAGCGGCGCCGCTGCCAATCACGAGCACGTCCGTCTCCCAATCGTGCGTGGGCTTGCTCGCTTTGGAGAAGGAGGCGGTATCGGCTTTCAATCCGGTGACTGGGCTATTCATTCGTGCCTCGGTGCAGATCATGCAGTGAATGCTGGCCCTTTCGCGGGAGCGGAACGGCTTTGAATTCTTCGGCTGCAGCTTTCACGGCCCGCTCGATCGGAATCCGTTCGATGGAAGAGGCGCCGACGAAACCGACACATCCGGTCGATCGGTAGACTTCCGAGGTATCCTGGGGCTCAGCGATTGCCCCGCCATGGCAGAGAAGGATGACTTCCGGCCGGACGGCTTGAGCGGCAGCATTGATCTCGTTGATGCGCCTGATGGCCTCTTCGATCGACTGTCCCTCCTCATGACCCACAAGCCCGCCGCGCGTTGCACCGACATGTGGAACAATGCAGTCGGCTCCCGCGGCTGCCATCGCCGTGGCATCGTGCGGGGTTGCGACATAGGCGAGGGAGAAGATGTTCTTCTGGCGGGCCGCCGCGATCAGCTCGACCTCGCGCTCGAAGCCGAGCCCGACGCGGCCACGACGCTCGCGCCATTTCTCGCCCATCGTTGAAATGGTCGGGTAATTGATCACGCCGGAGAATCCGGCAGCCCAAAACTTGTCCAAGAGATCATCGAGGTCGAGCCGAAGGGGATCCCAGGCCTCGACACCGCCTATCACAGGAACGGAGGAGACGACGTTGCGGATCTCCGCCGCGAGCTCGAGCGTGCGCGCATTGGAATCGCCGATCCGGCTCGTCGGCAGCCCCATCAACCGCGACAGCCCGGTGCTGTAGACCACGAGCATGTCGGAGCCGCCGAGAGCTGCGCATTTTGCGACGAGGCCGCAACTGCTCGCAGCGGCAAGCACTGAGTTTCCAGCCGCAACTTGAGCTGAGATCTTTGCGAGTATTTCGGCCCGGTCAAACATCCGCAACTGATGAACCTCCTGGTGTCAATTGTTCGACGATCCACGATGCGGCCGCCTCCGCGAATTCCGGATCATTGATGTGACAATCCAGCTCGCGGGCGATGATCGATCGCGGCAGACGTCGCCTGACCGCGTCGAACCAGGCCCTATCGGCTTCAGGGTTTCGAAAGATGCCGCCGTCCCGGTCATAGTCAGAGACCCCCTTGGCCGGCCACAGAACGAGGGCGGGCGCCTTTGCTTGCGAAAGGCGCTCGGCAGTCAACCTGCCTATGCGCTCGTTCTCCGAGACGGTCGTGCGCATAAGCGTCGTGAAGGGGGTATGCGAATAGAATTGGCGCTCCTTGAACTCGGCAGGCACGCTCGAGGGAGGGCCAAAATTCACCATATCGACGGCCCCCGGGGCGATGAGCTGCGGAATCATGCGGCGAGATGCTGCTTTGAGCCGATCCGGACCCGCACTGGCGGTGCCGCCGACCAGCTCGTCAGCGAGCTCGGTTGTGGTCAGATCGAGCACCGCATCGAACTCACCGGCGGACACGAGCTGCTCCATCTTGCGGCCCCCCGCGCCATTGGCCGGAAAGACAATCGCGTCGATGCCTGCCTCTGCCAGCCGCGCGACACAACGATTTGCCGCCGGCGTCGTGACCCCAAAGGCCGTGATCGCAACAGTCTTTCTCTTCTGCCGATCTTGAGCGGGTACATAACGCATCGCCGCAACGGCCCGCCCCGCATTGTCCAGAACGCGTTCGGTGAACGCGTTGATCCCGAAAAGATCGACCAGGGTCGGATAGAGGATGATGTCGTTGTGGAGGGCCAATTCGGCCAGGAGGGCCGGCCTCGCGCTGCTCACCAGCAGCTTCGGAAATCCATACGGCAAATCCGATACAACTTCACCGAAGACCGCGCTGCCTTTGCCGCCCGCCACGCCGACAATGGCGTCGATCGCACCTGATCGGAGGAGCTCCTTGACCTCTTCACGAGCGCTTGCAGCTATTTCCCGTAAGACCTCGGCGGGTGAAGCCACGCGTGCATCGCTGCTGTTCCGCCGGTTTGATGTGCCTACATCAATCGTAAGAGTCTTGCGGCCCCACTGTTCGATGACGCGCGCGAGATAAGCGGTTTCGCGGGCCTTTGTGTCCAGGGTTGCGACGATCGCGACCATGCCCGCAGGATCGGACCGCTGACCATCCCGGACCGACCTTTCGTCGTCCGCGTAATGGTGAGACACGATCTTCCTCCTGGACGTTTCTGGACACCTGGAGGTCTAGATCGGAGTGAAATGGCCCATAAGCCCGGATACGAGCGCGATTGGGTAAAGTTGGGTAGCTGCCAAGCGGCCATAGCAGCAGCCGCTTCATCCTGAGCGCCACCGTGACGAGGGAAGCCGCCTCTCCCCTGTGCAAGGAGGCGAACGTCAGCTGGCGAGCTTTGTGGTTTGGGCCGCCCGCATCGTCGGCGCGCTCCGAGACAAAAAGATGCCGCTGCCGGAGTTTTCCAGCAGCGGCGCGAGTCAGGGAGGAAGCAGACGAGCCGGTCTGCTAGCGGATCCGTAGGACGCAGCGATAGCTCGCCCGGAATTTTCTACCCGAGACGCTTCACGGGCGCTTTTTCAGAACGAGCCGAACTCGGGCAGCATCGGCAAATCGTATCCGGCTCACAGCAAGGCGCGAAGAGGCTACTCAAGCAAGAACGGCTATGACGGCGTTAGCATTCATCGCATCCAGCCGAGCCCGGCTCCCCCGCCGAAGAAAGACATGACATTGCTTCCCCAAAGATCGACGAGTGGTGGTCTAGACCTCGATGGAATGGCGTGTAAGATCGGCGAAAGGTTCAAATGGGTAGGATTGGGTAGAACCGTGAGAACCAGTGTCTTAGGTCGCATTGCGGCAAGTCTCCCCTCGCCTCGCGGTGATCAGATAACGATCTATGCGCCGTCACTGCGGACTCTTCCGCAGAATGCCATGCTCGTCATGGCTACACTTCCTGTCATCGACTGGAACGACTGCCTCGTGCGGGACTTGCACGCGAGCCCCAAGGCGCCCCCTTGCTGCTATGCGGCCGTCGTCATGATCGATCCCTTTGCCTGCTGGGAAGATCTCGGAGATCTGTTACAGGATGCAAAGATGACCGGAGTGACGAATTTTCCGCCTGCCTCCATGATTGAACGGACACCGGCCGGAGTGCCGCTCGATAGCGGGCAGGAGCTCGAGCTTCGGCGAATGGAATGGTTTGCAAGCCGCGGGTTCAAAGTCCTGTTTGTCGCGGCGGACGAGGCGAAGATGGCAGCAGCAGAGCAACGGCTAGGCTCGCAGCTGGATGGACTCGTCTATCTGGGGTCCGACGCGCTTGCGCTGTCGATCGGATCGGATATCGGCCTCGTCAGCCTTGGCTTTCATCGATCCTCGTCCATACCGAGGTTCTCTCTGGAGCATGCGGCCAGGCCAAAGCAGTCGCTGCGGCAGCCATGAGGCCCTAGTCGAGAATCCGCAGCTTCTTGATTTTGTTGTAGAGGGTTTTGCGCGAAAGCCCGAGAGAGCGAGCAGTCTTGCCGCGGTGAAGCCGATTTCTCTTCAGGCCCTCGATAATCCAGTCTCGCTCGGACAGCGCGGCCGCAGGCCTGGCGCCTGAAGGTGCCTCGAGCAGCGGCTTTAGCACTTCACCGGTGATGTGACTTGATGGGAGGGTCACGAGCTGGTTCACGACCTGCCGCAGCTCGCGCAAATTGCCTGGCCAGCCGTGCCCGGCGAGCGCAAGAAATGCAGAGTTTTCGATTGTGAGCGTCTGGGCGCTGGAATCCCCCTTCGCTTCCACCGTGAAGTGTTGAATGAGTTGCGGCAGATCTTCAAGCCTGTCGGGCAGCGAAGGCAAGCGGACGTCCAGGCCGGTAAAAAGGGCGAGAAGCCGTGCGCACAGAACCGTTTCAAGACCAGCGCCTCGCTCGACCGTCGCGGTCGCAATGATCCGGGCATGGGAACGCATGACAGTTACCCCGTTCAGAGGGGTAAATCCGCCTGTCTCGAGGTAATCGGCGAGGCGCTCCTGTCCATCGCGCGAAAGCTGCTCGACATGCAGCAGCACGACGGCTCCGTCGCTCGACGTCTCCAGGAGCGACAATTGGCGTCTGCCGCTCTCAAGGCGCTCGGCGCCGAACAACGGACCAAGTGTATCCATCGCCGGACCGGGGCGGCAATGAAATAGCGCCGCCTTGGCCTGCCTGCGGTCGCTGAACGCGTGGACCAGGTTTGCTATCCTACGCTTGCCGGAGCCGGCCTCTCCCCAGATGAGGACTGGGCTGGGGGTCGCCGCAACGCGTTTGGTGATCTCGAGGATGCGCTTCATTGCCGAGGACTGCGCGACCACGCCGTGTCTGAAGCCACTCAACTGCAGCTGCCGTTCGAGCAGATCCACCTTCTCGCGCAACAGATGGATAGTCTTGAACCCCGACGTCACCTCAAGCACCGACATTTCCAGAGGCACGCGGTCAAGCGAGGAGCCTCCGATGAACCCCTGGATTCCGGTTTCGCGGCAGATGTCCAGGAGCTCATCCGGCTTTGTAATCGGGCCGCCTCCAAGCAGGCAGATGGCGCTCTTGTTGACGGATTGAGCAACGCGCGCAACGGCATTCGTACGCGCTGCAAGTTCAGACAGGCTGATCGATGGATCGGACCCGCTTTCAACGGCACGGTTGAGATTGAAGTTGATGCAAATGGCCTCGGCGCCGGCTTCGACCATGCGGCGCGCTTCGGATTGGCTGCGCGTATAGCCAATCGTCATCAGGCCGCGTTTTGCAGCTTTCACGAGCAGCTCGATTTCACGGGAGTAACCAAGACCACACTTCTCGAGCAAAGACCTGCGCTCATCGTCGATATGGATGACCGATGGGAAGTTGGTGACACCGGCAAATCCCCATTTGATGATCCGGTCGAGCCAACCATCAAGATCGAGCTCGGGGTCGAAGGTACAGGCCCCGAAGAAGACCGGTAGCTTCGTATTTGCAAGGATTTCGGTCCGTCCGAAGCTTGCCACGAATTCATTGCTATTGCGGATTGGGAGGATCGAGGCGGGCGAGGCGCCACCCATGGCACGAAAACGGCCTGCATTAAGCGCGAGCACGAAATCGGCGCCCGCCCGCTCGGCGGCCCTTGCGGTCATGCCCGACCCGATCCCCGCACCAAGGACAAACGAACGGGAATTACGGAAGAATTGCCTGATACCGGCTCCCTTCACTTCAGCCGTCCGCGTGCCCCTTTTGAGCCGCGCATCATTGCACGGCTCTACGTCAAGACTAGCTCCAACTCGCAGGTGCGTGCAACCGCCGTACCGCCTTTCCATTGCTCATGAACAAGTGGCAATCGGCTGGAGCGGCGGTGAGGGTGAGGCTGCTGGCGCCTTTGGGCCAACCGGATTGTGCTGCCCTGGCAACGACAGCCTCGTTTCCAGCATTACCGTAGATGTACGTGACACTGCCGAGATGCTCGACGAACTCGATCCCAAGCTCAATCGAGATCTCCCCCTGCCCAGGCACCGTTGAGGAGAAGTCATCCGGGCGAATTCCGACGGTGACCGGTTTGCCAACCAGCATCTGGTCCGGCTGGACCGGAACGGAGATCGTGAGACCGGCGTCCAACCGAACGTCCACGCCATGGTCATGGGCTGAGGCGACCATGCCGCCCAGGAAGTTCATCTTGGGCGAACCGATGAATCCAGCCACAAAGCGCGAGGCCGGGTTGTGATACAGATCGTGCGGGCTGCCTACCTGTTCGATGTTGCCGTCCTTGAGAACGACGATCTTGTCGGCCATGGTCATCGCCTCGACCTGATCATGGGTCACGTAGATCATGGTATTTCCGAGCTGCTTGTGGAGCTTGGCGATCTGAACCCGCATCTGCACGCGCAACTCGGTGTCGAGGTTTGAGAGCGGCTCATCGAACAGGAACACTTTTGGCTCGCGCATGATGGCGCGCCCGATTGCGACGCGCTGGCGTTGGCCGCCCGACAATTGTCGCGGCTTGCGATCCAACAGATGATCAATCTGCAAGAGCGACGCAGTCTTGGCTATCTTGGTGGCGATCTCAGCTTTCGAGGCTTTGGCCATGCGCAGGGGAAAGGCGAGGTTCTCTCTCACTGTCATATGCGGATAGAGAGCGTAGCTTTGAAAGACCATGCCCAGGTTGCGATCGGCCGCATCGATATCGTTGACGAGCTCATTGTCGATGAGGAGCCGCCCGCCGCTGATGGGCTCGAGCCCGCCAATCATGCGCAAAAGCGTGGATTTGCCTGACCCGGATGGACCGACGAAGACAACAAATTCCCCGTGATCGATCGCAAGGTCGATATTGCGCAGGATCTCGATCGTCCCATAGGCCTTCTTGAGACCTTCCAGGCGCACATCGGCCATTATGCCCTCCTCTGTTGCGGGCGGGCCGCGCGCGCGGCGCTCACCTCAACGTCATGCAAGCTCGACACGATGAAGTCGGGGGCCATCAGGGACGAATCCTGACGCATCGGCACGCCGGTTGTCACAAGCACCGTGGCAAGTCCCGCCCTCTTTCCGGCCTGAATATCCGTAGGAACCTGGTCCCCAATCATGACCGTCGAAGCTCGGTTGGTCCCGAGGCGTGAGAGCGCTGTCTCGATCATCGGCACCTGCGGCTTTCCGACGATCGAAGGCTGCACTTGCGTCGCGGCAGCCACAGCTGCAATGATCGCACCAGCCCCAGGCTCGAACCCGCTGGTCGTCGGCAACAGAAGATCGGGATTGGTTCCGATGAAGACAGCACCATTGAGGATCGCCTCAACGGCAATTCGCATCTTCTCGTGCGTGATATCCCGGTCGAGCCCCATCACAACAACTTCGGGGCTTCGATCAGTGACCTCCAGGCCGGCATTGAGCATGGCCGTGACAAGCGACGAAGCCCCGATGACATAGGCTCGCGTCATCTGCGGATAATTCGTTCGGATGAGTTCTGCAGCCGTGATGGCGCTTGTCACGACCTGAGATGGTGCGATCGCAAGCCCGAATCCACTCAGCTTGCGGATGACATCCTCCGGGGTATGCGTCGAGTTGTTGGTCACAAAACAGAACGGCACGCCGGCCTTCTGCCATCGCGTGAACGCTTTTATTGCATCCGCGATTGCAGTGCTGCCGCGGTAGACGACGCCATCGAGGTCGGAGATGATCCCTTCTATTGACGGCCAGTTGATGTTGGAGCCGGTGCTAGCCATTCATCAGCATCCCGCCATTCACATGAACGATCTGCCCGGTCATGTAGGAGGCTGCGGGGCTGGCCAGGAATACCGCGAGCCCTGCGATATCCTCCGGCAATCCGACCCGGCCCAGTGGAATCCGGCCACTGTGGCGCGCTTCGGTCTCTTCTCGAGGGCGGCCGTGCATGGGTGTGTCGATAATCCCGGGTGCAATTGCGTTGACGTTGATCTTGAGCGGCGCACATTCATAAGCGAGCAGCTTTGTCACATCGTGAACGATGGCCTTTGACAGGCAATAGTCGGCACCCCCAGCCTGGTAGTTGAAAACCGCGCCCTGAGATGACAACGAGGACCCGATATTGACGATGCGGCCGCCCCTGCTCTTCATGAAGCGCTCGATCGCCAGCTTGGCACAGCGAAGCACCGCGACGGAATTGATCTGTATGGTTTTTTCGATTCTGTCGGCGTCGCCGGTCAGAAGCGGCTGAGCCGATTTTATTCCGGCGTTGTTGATCAGGACATCGAGCCTGCCGAAGCGCTTGGCGATCTCATCCAGCACCCTGCCGACATCGTCTTCTCGCGACACATCCATGCTCAGCGGCAAGATGCCGTTTCCGTACGGCAAGCGCGTCAGAATGTCCCGGAGGTTTTCCACATTTGCGTCAGTTGCCAGGACGTTCGCCCCGCCTTGACGGAAAGCATTGGCAATGGCTGAGCCAATGCCTCCACCGGCACCGGTCACGAGCACGGTCCTGTCTGCAACTGAGAACTGTTCGGTCATTCCAACTCCAGGATAGTTTGAGATTTGAGAAACTCGTCAACGGCTTCGCTGCTCGGCATTGCGCTTTGCGCGCCGCGTCGGGTTACACACAGCGCCGCGACAGCAAGGGCCTTCTTGACCGCTTGCCGTATCGGTAGCCGCTGAGCCAGGGAGGCTGCGAAGGCTCCATTGAAGGCATCGCCCGCTGCGGTCGTATCAACGACCTTCACAGGAAATGCCCGGAGCGCAAAAGACGAGCTGTCATCGGCGTAATAGGCCCCCTGCGCGCCAAGCGTTATCAGGGCTGCTTTCGGGCCGAGATCGAGGAGCTTTCCGGCCGCATGAGCGGCGCTGTCGAAGTCATGCACCTCGACACCGGTGAGCTCGAAGGCCTCGGTCTGGTTTGGAGTGACGAAATCGACACTCCTCCAGGCCGCAGCCGACAAGCCGGCCCTCACGGGGGCCGGATTGAAAATGAGCTCGAAACCTTTGACGCTCTTCATCGCAAAGAGGTGATTGAGCGCGGAGACCGGCAAGCCCATCTCGGCAACGACAATTGCGTCCCGCCCAATGAATTCGGCGGCCCTTTCGACCATGCTAGGTGTGACATCTGCATTGGCTCCAGCGTCTATGACGATCATGTTGGAGCCGTCGTCACCGACGAGGACAAGAGCAGAACCCGATATCTCCCCTTCGCACACCGTAACTGCATCCAGACAGACGCCTGCCTCACGCAACGCTTGCAGCAACGACCGGCCGGCATCGTCATCGCCGAGCCGGGTGTAGAAGCTCGGCCGAAGGCCCAATCGAGCGGCGGCGACCGCCTGATTGGCGCCCTTGCCTCCCGCATTCCGCTTCAAGCTTCCCATCAGGCTTTCACCCGACGTTGGAAGCCGCTCGACGTTGAAGCAGAGATCGAGATTGGTCGTTCCAAAGAACATCAATGGTCTCGGGCTCATTTCACGGCCCCGAAGGTAAGACCACGTTCGAGATGACGCTGACCAAGGATGATCAGAATAACAGGTACGATCATGGTCACCACCAGACCCGCAGCCATGACCGGATAGAACTGAACGCCCGGATTGAGCAGCTTCAGGAGAGCGACGGTGACCGGTGCTTTCGTCGAACTGAGGATCAGGCCGAGAGCGAAGTTGTGCCAGGCGAGCAGGAAAATAAGCAATGAAGCGCCTATCAGGCCGGGTTTTAAAAGCGGAAGGACGATGTGCCAGACAACCCGGAATGGCTTTGCACCATCCATGGCCGCCGCCTCCTCAATGTCCTTAGGGATGTCCTCGATATATGAACGGCTGAGCCAGATGATCATCGGCAGCGTGACGACCTGATACACCCAGATCATACCGAAATAGGTGTCATAAAGTCCCACTGTCTGGAACACACTGAACAGAGGTATGACGACAAGGAGCGCCGGCGCGAAGCGAAATCCAAGAATGAAGAATGCGATGTCCTCCTTCATGGGGATATCACGCCGCGCCAGGACGTAGCCTGCAGGCACCCCGGCGATCAGCGATACGAACACCGCGCCAAGTGAGATCACAACGCTGTTGGCGACCGGCGTTAGGAAATCAACTTTGATGGTGCCGTAGCTTGTAGCTCCGGCCTGCGCTGTATCGAACAAGACGCGGAAGTTTTCGAAAGTCGGCGTGAAGATGAAGCGCGGCGGCCAGGTCAGGACCTCCGCCTGCTGCTTCAGCGACATCATCACGATCCAGACCAGCGGAAATGTCAGGACCAGCGTACAGGCAACAACCAGCAAATTGAGGAGTAGGCTTGCGGGCGTTGAGCGATTTAAACGCATCTTAAGCCTCCTCTAGCTGACACGCTGCCGGACCAAGCGCCACAACTTCACCATGGCCATGGTCCCGAGAAGTACGATCAACCAATTGACGACCATAAGCGCTGCACCACGCCCGAAGGCAAGATTTTGAAAGGCCGTGATGTAGGCGCGGACCGAGAGCACGGAGGTACTGTCACCCGGGCCTCCTTGCGTTGTTCCGAAGATGATATCGAACTGATTGAGCGATTCGATCAGCCGAAATACCGCGGCGATCAGAATGTAGGGGGCGATGAGCGGAAGCTCGATATGGAGGAAGGTTGCCCAACCCTTCGCCCCATTCACCCGCGCGGCTTCTCTGACCTCATCGTTGATGCCCTGCAGGCCGGCGAAGATGATCAGCGCGAAAAACGGCGTATAAGTCCATATGTCGATGAGAACCAGCGAGAACATCGCCGTGCTGGCGTCGGAAATCCATGCGAACCGGCCGATCCCAACAAGCGAAAGCAAATAGTTCAGGATTCCGTTCTGCGGATCCATCATTGTGGTCCACATCAAAGCGACGCTCATTGGCGGCAGAACCAAGGGAAGGAGAATGACGGGTCGCATCAGCCGGGCAAGGAACACCCCACTTGCGAACAATTTGGCGAGCGCAAGCCCAAACAGCGCTTCCGCGAGCACGGCGGAGCAGGCATACGCCATGGTCGCCCGCACGCTATTCCAGAAATCCTGGGTCTTGATCGCTACATCATAATTGGCCAATCCAATGAAGCGAACCAGGGGACGGCCAAACCTCAGATCCGTCAGCGATTGAAAGACCCCATAGAAAAACAGAAAAAGAAATCCAAGCAGGATGATGATGGCGGGCGCAATCGCAGCAAGGCTCCACCAGTCAAGCGCATGCTGCTCGGCGCCTTGCACCTGCTCGTCCTTGGACGGTGCCAGTTGCCCTGCCGATGAGTGTAACGTCACGGTTGCGTCGGTGCCTCGAAGGTCCATCGCTCACTTCTCAAAAGATACTCGGGCGTGGTGGGGGGCGGCAAACCCTTTTGCCGTCCCCCGATCGCCTTACATGGAAGAGCGGATCTCGAAGGCGAGGTCGGTCAACGTCGCCTTCACGTCCGCCCCATTGACCATTTTCTGCATGGCGACTGCCCAGGCATTCATGGCCTCGGCAAACCCTACGCGCGGCGTAAAGGCGAGCGCAGCCCTGTCCTGCACGCTTTTGAAGGTATCCACGAAGTTCGCGAATTCCGGTTTAGCCGCATAGTCGAGCCAAACCTTGTCGCTCCAGGTCGAAGCGCGCGGAGAGTTGACGAGCTTGCCGGCGACGGCTCCGTTCAGCTCAACCTGCTTTGACGTCGCCCATTGAATGAACAGCCACGCCGCTCCCTTTTTCTGGGAGGCAGCATTCATGGCCAGGGACCAGATCCAGATGTTGGATTCGAAATTCTTGCTGTTCGGAGCGCGCAGCGGGGGAGCGAATGCGATCTTGCCCGAAGCGGGCTTGCCGGCAACATCGTTCCAGAACCCGAACATGTTGGAATCGATCGCCATCGCTGTCCGACCCGAATTGATACCGTCGACCACCTGATACCAGTTGTCGTTGGCAAAGGATGGAGCGGCGCACTTTTTGATCATCTCCACATAGTCTTTGTGAAAGACGATCGACTCAGGCGAATCGAGACCAGTTTCCAACTTGCCGTCCTTGACGACGAAGTCGTGGACACCATAGGACTTGGCGATCGAGACCGCGGCCGTGTGGATGCTGCTCCAGAAGCGCACTCCCCGAATCCCCAGAGGTGTGATCCCGGGATCAGCAGATTTCAGCTTCTCGCAAGCTGCAGACATGTCCTGCGGGGTTACCGGGACCTTGATACCGTGCTTGTCCAGAATGTCCTTGCGGTAGAACAACTGGATGTTTTCGAAGCCGTGCGGGATCGCCCATACCTGACCCCGGCCGGCCTCGATCTGCCCGCCCTTGATCTCCCAAGTCAGCGCGTCACGTAGTGCGGGGAAGAAGTCCTTGTAGTCATAGCTTGCCGAGGTGAGCTTGGGATCGTTCAGATAGCGATCGAGCGGCTCGAGCAGTTGGCCGGGTGCGAGATCCCAAGCCGGCTGAATCCCCGTGCCGACGACGTCCCAGGAGGGCGACTTTGTGCTCAGCTGGATGGTCAGCTTATTCCAGTAGGCGTCATCCGGATAAAGCTCGGGCGTCACCTTGATGCCTGTCAACTTCTCAAACTCAGGCAGCTGTGCTGCAACCGCGTCGGCATAGGGATGGATGTCATATGCCCACACGATCGAAGCGCCCTCGAACTGGCGCCAGTTGATATCCTCTGCTTTGGCCTGGCCGAAAGATGCGGCCGCACCGCCTAGCAGAGTTGAGCAAATCAGAGCGGTATTGAACAAATGAGCCGAATGGCCGCGCGAGGCGGCTTGCGTCCTTGGCATTAATCCCTCCTCTGGGCTCTTTGGCCCGGAAATTCACGTGCCCCTCCTCTTCCAGGGCCGCGAGTGTCGGGAACGCTAACCGTCATTTTCCGCCCATATTCACCCATTCCGATCGAAGTTGGGTAACATTGGGTAAGTCAAGAGAGCAAGCATCGCCAGAGCCAAAGCCAACGTGGGAGATGATCAATGCAGGCGGATGATCAAGCGCCGCGAAGCCAATCTCGTAACGACCCGTCAATCCGGGATAGCTGATCGAGCTTTTGCATCAGCAGCAGGTTCAAATGCTCTATTTGGTCTCGCCGTTCGTCGAAGGTGCGACGATCTTGCTCTCGAGCGGCTCTTTCAAGGGAGACGAGAACGCGCTGCAGAATACCGATGCATTGCCGCAACCTTTCGCAATCTCCGATCGCGCCGACGATCTGTTGTCTCGGCTGGCCAAACGGCGGAGCGATGATTGTTGACCCCGCAGCTTGGGAAACGGCCAGAACTGCTTCCGTCGGAGCGCCAGTTTGTGTTGTTTTGCAATTCATCCAAAAGCTTTTGCTTGTTTGCATTGAGCGAGAGAAAGCTCAGGCTGCGCGAACGCTTTGCAGGAACTTCTCCACTTCTGTCCTGAGCCGCGAGCTGTAGCTGGACAGGACCCGCGCTGAAGCAAGCAGCTGACCTGAAGCCTCTCCAGTTTTATTGGCCCCGCGCTGCACGTCCACGATGCTTGAGGCGACCTGCTCTGTCCCTTGCGCTGCATGCTGAATGTTGCGCGAAATTTCCTGCGTGGCGGCGCCCTGCTCTTCAACCGCAGAGGCAATTGCCGACGATATTTCAGAGAGCCTACCGATCGTGAGGCCGATATCCCTGATGGCCGAAACAGACTTCTGCGTTGCCGATTGGATGTCATCGATTTGGTTGGCGATCTCGCCTGTCGCCCTCGCCGTTTGCTCGGCCAGAGCCTTGACTTCGCTCGCCACGACAGCAAACCCGCGGCCCGCCGCGCCTGCTCGCGCCGCTTCGATCGTGGCATTCAAAGCCAGCAGATTGGTCTGCCCGGCAATATTGTTGATAAGCGCAACGACATCCCCGATGCGCGTGGCCGCCGCCGAGAGCGCGTTCACGCGATCGTTGGTTTGGTGGGCTTGTCGAACCGCCCCACTCGCAATCAAAGCGGCTTCCTGAACTTGCCGGCTGATTTCGGTCACCGAAGAGCTCATTTCCTCGGTCGCGCAGGCGACCGATTGCACATTGCTGGAAGCCTCCCCGGAGGCGATAGACACCTGAGCAGAGAGCCTTTGCGTCGTCTCGGCCGTGTTGCTGAGGGCATTGGCGGCTGCCTCCAAATCGGTCGAAGACGAGAACAAGGTATGTACAATATCTCCAACCGCACTCTCGAAGCGGCTGGCGAGTTGTAGGAGCTCCGTGCGGCGCTGATGAAGCGCACGAGCCTCGCTCTCCGCCTGCTCGGTTCGCAATTGATCAGCCTCGATCATGCCCCTTTTGAAGACTTCGACTGCATCTGCCATTTCGCCGATTTCGTCAGGCCGTCCAATCCCAGGCACTGTTACGGACGTATCATGAGCTGCCAGCCTGCCCATCGCGGCTGTCATTCCCTGAATGGGTGTCGCTATGGCGCGCGCGGTCAGGAACGCAATGACAATGCCGAGCGCCACTCCAGCAACAAGAAGTCCCCATAGCGTCACTCTCAACAGCCGTAGACCCGCTTCCACCTCATGTGCGCCGTCAGCGAGCAGCCCCATCTGGACGGTCTTGATTCCGCCACTTCGCGCTCCATCCTCGCCGGTGGTGCCGTCGAGCAGGTCCAGGATCTTGAGCGCGCGTGGCGCCGTTTCGCTGGCGAGAATGTCGGCGGGCAAATTCCAGCCAGGGGAGTCCCGCAGGGCGAAGATCCTTTCAAAGAGCGATGAAAATTCCTGCGCGGCCTTGGTGACCTTATCGAACGATTCCCTTTGCCTGGGCGTAAGAAGCGAGGCCTGGGCGGTCACGTCGGCGAGGCCCCTCTCGAACAGCTCCCAAGGCTTGAAGCACTTCTGCTTATCTTGCTTTTTGCCCGTCATCAGATATGTCCGAAGCAGTGATATTGCGGCCGCGAAATTGCCGCGCGTATCGGCTAGCGCTTTCAACAATTGCTTTCTCTCGGGTGTCGCCTCAAGGCCTCCCTCCTCGTCGATCATTCGAGTGGTTTCGGAAAAAATGCTCTCGGCACGGGGGTCTGCCTCCGTCGTCATGAGCTTTGTCGCCGGATACGCGTCCGCGGTGAACGCAACCGCCTCCGCCTTCTCCTGGGCTGCATGAAACTCTGAAATCAAAGCCTTGGCATCCGTCCACTTGTCTCGAGTTTCGGAGCCGGCGAAGTCTTTCGACAGTTCGTCAAACGCGACCACCATCGCATCCATTTTTTTCCACATGGCCAGCCGGTCGAGCTTGGCCTGCGAATTGCCGTTCAAGAGATAGCCGCGCAAAGCCGAGAGCGTCGCATGAATATTGCCGACCAATTCGCTACTGGCGATCGCCGCCGGCGTGCGCGAGCTCACCATCTGGTTGACGGTGATAGAGACGGCGGTGACCGACACGAGTGTGACTGCGACTGAGAGCACAAAAATCGTACACACGACAAAGAAGCCGGCGACAAGTCGGCCACGAATGCGAAGTTTCAATCTGGCGAACATCCCAATTCCCCAACAGCCCATGATCCCTCTATCTTGGGGAGGGACATTTATGATCCGGTTAGTCAAAATTTTTCCGAGCCATCGCGCCTCGCAGCAAATTTTGGACGACACGCAGTCGCGCCGATCATTCAAAGATGGCTGCATCACAAAATTTGTCGCCGAATGGCCTCCTTCAGGCTGCGCATTTACCTCAAGCGAGATGCGCCTCTCGAGCACACAAGCATGTCGAGCGAGGTCGGACTCGGGTGGGGAGACGATAGGCGCACATCCGCGCTGCAGCGTTTAAATGTCACCTTAATCTCCGCGACCCGTACCGCAAGTCTCTCTCGAAGCGCGTGATCAAGCTGCAGCGTAGTTCGGCTAGCGAGAGCTCCGTCCGCAGACAATGACAGAATACAAAATCTCGGGCTGGCTCCGCCTTCCGCTGCATTCTCAGGGACTTGGCCTTGAGGTGCTTTTTGGGGGGCGCAGGCCCTACCAGGCGTGGGCGCATCGCGCTCGGAGTCGCGTGCCCCTTCGGGTCGCTGTGCGCAGGCTCTCCGGGTGCCATTTTGCCTTGAGGCGCGCAGCGACAAGACTGGTTCAAGGCAAACGCCTAAAGAACTCCAAAACCTGCCCGCGCTTCAATTGCGCCGCAGAACTAGTTGCTCGGTGCCATCAACGCCATGCAACTGAAATACACTCTTTGACGTATCCAAACCGATGCGAACGTTCGTTTCCATGGGAGGCTCCTTCGTGCGAGGTCAGCGACGACCTCATTTTGCCACGCAGTGTGGCGGAAGGGGGCCATCCACCCCAACACGAGACGAGAGCCCGCGCGGCAAAAACCGCACGCGCGAAGCAGAAAATCCGCTGGCCCCAGGGTCTAAATGTCCTCGCGCGCATGCGTCTGCGCGTCATTGGTCCTGATTTGAAGCATGGAAAGCGCCTCTTCAGTTCTTCTCAACCGCTCTTGTGCCCTCCCCCCGGGTTGCAAATTCGCACCTGAGGCAGCCATACATTCCAAGCGCGTAACCAGAGGCCGGCAGTTCACAGGTGACTGCAACCATTTCATTCCCATTGTGCTGTGAGGTGGCTCGGGCGAGGGGGTAGCGTGGGTCGCCCAGAGCGCGCTAGGGCCGTATTCCAGTTTGGCGTCATGGACGCTCGTTTCTGATGCCGCGCCACGTCGCAATATTCTCAAGGCAATTTCATCTTTGCGTCAGCGCGCCTGTTTGAAAAGGAGCGAGGGTCAGCGGCTCCTTGACGTACATTTTCACGATGAGGCGTATGCCAAGTCGCTCCCTGTCCCGACGGCTCGCGGGTTATCTTTTCAGACCCAAGCAAGGTGCGAAGCCATGCGCCGACATGCTCACTTGGCAACAACGCGCTGCGATAGCGAAGTTAGCTCCCTGGCCTGTGCTTTCGCGGAAAGCTATTTCTCCGGCGATTTCGAGCCTGGATATTCTCAATTTCGATGACACCGCTCGCCTGATCGATCGCCCGTTTGGCGATCGATAGACCGAGCCCGCAGCCCTCGCCGCTCGGCGCTCCGCCGCGGAAGAAGGGCTCGAATATGCGCACGATGTCAGCCTGCGTGATACCGGGCCCGCCATCCTCGATTTGGACGACCGCCATTTCGCCCTCCCCGGTGACGCCAAGATCGACTGTACCACCGTCCGGCGAAAACTTGATTGCGTGGCCTCGCCTTGAACCGTCCCTGGGCTTCGGCTGTGATCCTTGTTGCCATTGTCGTGCTGATTGCGGTCCTGCCCCAACGCCCTGGCCGGCACGCAGAAACTAGGGTCGTCCGGCAAATGCGGTAACCTTGCGCAGTGCGGGACAGTTCTGCACCCCGGAGCATATGCCGTGTCGAGCACCCCGGGGGGCCGCTACGGATCAATTGCGACGATTTGGCTCGTTTTAACAGCGGACATATCCTCGGCCGTGAGATGCGGCTGCCATCTGCCAGAAACAGACTCATGCGCGGCTGCGAACAGGCGGTATCAATGGCAGTGATCGTCGGTGACGAAAGCTGCACGAAAACACAATCAGCAAGTTCCACTCGCAGAACCGCCAATTTCTTTCGCGCAAAGAATGACATCGTACAAATACGGGGGCGTTCGCATAGTTAGCGATCCGTTTACACTGCTTGCCTATTCTTTAGGCATTGCTCAGCCGTGTCGGGATGGACCATGTTTCGCCGGATCAACAAAGTCGTTCAAGACGCCATCGGAACCGCGCAGGCGGTCAATCGTTCGCAAGCTGTGATCGAATTCGAGCCGAATGGGACGGTTGTCACCGCTAACGCCAACTTCCTCGCGGTCGTTGGGTATTCGTTATCGGAGATACAAGGCAAGCACCACAGCATCTTCGTTCCTTCGGCCGAGCGCGAGAAGCCCGGCTATGCCGAGTTCTGGAAGAGGTTAGCGCGCGGCGAATTCCAGGCCGCGCAGTACCACAGGATCAGAAAGGACGGCTCCCCGCTGTGGCTACAAGCGACCTACAACCCCATTCTTGGAAAGGACAGGAAACCCTACAAGGTCGTAAAGATCGCTACGGACATCACTGCGCAACACGTAAAGAATGTTGAGCAAAACGGAAAGATTGCCGCGCTGGATCGTGCGCAGGCCGTCATTGAATTCGACTTGAACGGCAACATCATCACCGCAAACGAAAATTTCCTGAGAGTGATGGGCTACGGATTAGCTGAAATTGCCGGCAAGCACCATTCCATCTTCGTTGATTCAAACTTTGCGGCAAGCACCGCGTACAAAGAGGGATGGGCTAAACTGAACCGGGGCGAGCTTGTCAGCGGCGAATTCAAGCGCCTGGCTAAGGGCAACCGCGAAGTTTGGATATTAGCGTCGTACAATCCGATCCTCAACGAGTTCGGAAAGCCCATCAAAATCGTCAAATTTGCAACTGATGTAACCAGAGAACGCCTGGAATCCGCCGACACGAAGGGGCAGATTGAGGCCATTCGAAAATCGCAGGCGGTTATTGAATTTGCAATGGATGGCACCATCCAATGGGCGAACGAAAACTTCCTTGGTGCGATGGGCTATGCCTTGGGTGAGGTGAAAGGAAAACATCACGGCATGTTTGTCGATCCTACTGAACGCGGCTCTTCCTCTTACAAGGAGTTTTGGGATCGCCTTAGAGCCGGTGAATATCAGGCCGGTGAATTTAAGCGGCTTGCAAAGGGCGGCCGCGAGATTTGGATCGAAGCCTCGTACAATCCTATCATCGATCCCAACGGCAAACCTTTCAAGGTTGTGAAATACGCGACCGACGTGACGGAGAAAGCTGTTGCACGGATGAAGGCTGAAGAGGCTAAGGGACTCATTCATTCCGTCGCAGCCGGAAGCGAAGAAATGTCTGCTTCGATCCGCGAGATTTCCGAAACGATGGTCAAGGCCCGCAGCGTAGTAGACACGGCAGTCAGCCGAGTCGAAGGCGCAGATGGCCAAGCGCAGCGTCTCACGATGGCAACCGATGCGATGGGCGGGATCGTCGAGTTGATCGCGAACATCACTGGGCAGATCAATCTTCTCGCGCTGAATGCGACTATCGAATCTGCTCGCGCTGGCGAAGCGGGGCGCGGCTTTGCCGTTGTTGCATCGGAGGTCAAGAGTTTGGCAAATCAAGCTAAGCAGGCCACCGACAAGATCAATGCTGAGATAGCCGCGCTTACCGGCGCGTCCGGTGATGTGTTAGGTGCGCTAAATGCAATCAAATCGGCTATTGTGAACGTTGACGAATATGTCACCAGCACCGCTGCGGCAGTCGATGAACAAAGCGCAGTGACTGCCGACATGGCCTCGAATATGCAACGGGCGGCACTGGCGTTGGCCTAGTATTGTAAGATCGTCGCACGCAAACAGGGAGCAGCTGGGAAGCTGCGCATTGGATTTAGACGATGGACAACCTGGACTTAATGAACGCAGAACTTCGGAAACACCGACTAGAATTGGAGGTTGTTGACCGAGAGGTGAACGAGATTGCTTCTATCAGCGATGTTGCCGTTCTCCCTGCACTGAAGCGTGCTTCTGAGCGCATGCGCGAGATCGCCCGAAGAATCGAAGTTCTTACGGCAGCTATTGCACACAGCGGCCCAGACGGCACGTCCTGAGCATTGCGGCTCAGGGGTACTCGGGACGAATTGGCCGGTTTAAGTTCAGGTCCCTCTACCCCTAACAGAAGCCGACATATCTTCGCGGTGGGACACCGGCGGCGATAAGCCAAATGCCGACTTCTCGGAAGCAATTTCCGGGCTGTTGCCTGAGGCTTTTTAGTGGTAATAGCGCGCTCATGTTTGATCCCATCCAATTCGCACTCTACATTACTGCCGCGCTGCTACTTGCCATAACGCCGGGGCCGGGCATTTTTTACGTGGCTGCACGGACCCTCGCGGGTGGCCGGGGCGAAGGTATTAGCTCCAGCCTTGGAACCGGCTTAGGTGGTATGGTTCACGTCGTCGCTGGAGGCTTGGGGATTTCGGCCATCGTGCTGACCAGTGCAGAACTATTCACCGCGCTTAAGTTCGTGGGAGCCGCCTATCTCGTTTGGCTGGGTGTACGCACGTTCCGATCCGCGCGTAAGGATGCGGGGTTCGGCAAAGCGACGGCCTCCATTGGGACGCGGCGAGCGTTTCGGGAGGGGGTACTTGTGGAAGCGCTGAACCCCAAAACCGCAGCGTTCTTTCTAGCCTTCATTCCACAGTTCGTCGACTTGAACGCTGGACATGTGGCGATCCAGTTTATTGTTCTCGGCGCGGTGTCAGTCTTTTTAAATACGCTGGCAGACATTGTGGTGGCTTTTGCTGCAAGCAGTATCCGAAGCGGTGTAGCTGAACGCCCAAAACTTATTCAAAGACTGCGCGAAGGGTCAGGCGCAGCGATGGTGATGCTTGGCTTAGGTTTGGCTTTCGCTAAACGGCCTTCCTGAGGTTCAGGGCCATTACCGCTATGGGTTAACCTGCGAAGGGCGCGGCGCAGCTTCGCAGGCGAGCCAATTTCGGACCCATGCGCCGCATCAAGGGGCATGATGACGCCCGGCGCGTTTGCCGACGCCGAAGCGTCTTACCGCCGTTCGACGACAACTGTTCCTCTGACGACAAATAATGTCCGGTTGCCGTCAGTTACCTCCGTGGCGACGCAGGTGTTGTCGGAACGCACCGCGGTTCTTTTCAGGTCGGCCGGCATCCGCTGGGCGGCTCGGTCACATGCTGCCTTATCAGTGGGGAATAGTGCTCCAATAGGGTCTTCAATTTTTCGCCCGCGCATGCTGATGAAAGAAGTAGCGAGGCATTGGCACCTGCTCCATTCAGAGTCAGCGAAACTTAGCAGTCAACGAAAGGTTGCGCGGTTTGTGCAAAAGTGAAATTACCTTTGTTGAGCCTCAGAATATTTGTCTCGCGCCTCTTGCCCTTGATGATCTCGGCAAGGACGCGGGCACTCTTCGGCTTGGACCCGCCTTGCGTGGCCTGCGTGATCTATTCAACGAACATAACCCTCGCCCACGGCGATAAATCACTTTGCCAACAAAGCAGCCATTCTTTCGGCTCTCATATCCGGCCCTCGAGCCAATATTTGTTGTGTTTCGTTCGGTCGCGGAACGACGATGAGCTTGCCAAGTTTTCCCGATGGCTCGGGTTCGTGATCCCGGGCCAGAAGGTGACTTGTGCCCCAGCTCACTTACCCTTTTGGTGACGCTGGGGCCTTTTTGTCTGCCGGCCGGCCAGCGTCAATCTCGGCGCAGACCCTCCGCCTCGGTCAACGCGTCACCTCGGCGTTGTCTTCGGTTTTTGCGGCTCTTCCTCAAGTAATGACTTCCCAGCCACAACTGCGATCTTCGCTACCGGGCCCCGACGAAAGTGCCCAAATGCGCTCAGTCGTCTACCTCCTGTTGCTGCGAACCGGCGATTGAGCGGCTGGCCTATGAGGATTTTACGCCGCCTGGAAATGCAATCGTGGAACGGCCGCGACCAGCCTCCTCGTATAGGGTTGTTGAGGCCGCAAAAACACCTCGTCTGCTCCGCCAGCTTCGATGGCCACGCCATGATTCATGACAAGAACACGGTCGCTCAGGTGGTGCACGACGCCGAGATCATGCGAGATGAAGAGATAGCTGACGCCCAAATGAGACTTGAGGTCGCCAAGCAGATCGAGAATTTGCGCCTGGATGGATACATCAAGTGCCGCGACCGGCTCGTCACACACGATGATCCTGGGGCGTGGAGCAATCGCGCGGGCGATCGCAACCCTCTGGCGTTGACCGCCCGACAGCTCCAGTGGACGCCTGGTCCTGAAGCCTGGTGACAGACCCACAAGATCAAGCAGCTCACTGAGCTCGTATTGTCGACTGCCTCTGTCCAGGGAAGAGGCTCCGCGGCGTGTGACCAAGGCATCTTCGATGACCCGCTCGATGGTCCAGCGCGGATCGAATGAACTGAGTGGGTCCTGGTAGATCACCGAAATATCCGATCGCCGGCGTCGTCGCTGCTTCTCTGTCGCAGAGGTCCACGGTTCTCCTTCAAGCCTCACCTCTCCTTCATCAGGCATTTCGAGCGCGAGCGCCATGCGTGCTACGGTCGTCTTCCCAGAGCCTGACTCCCCGACGATGCCAAGCGTCTCTCCCTCGGCGAGGCTGAACGAGACCTCATTGACGACGGTACGCAGCTTGCCATCCGGTCCGCGAAAGCGCTTGACGAGCCTTTCCGCCTCGAGCAGCGGCTTACCACGCTGTGCGATATTCGATCGGTTCAGCTCTCTGGTCTCTTCGCCTGAAGCCGAGACGAAGCGCGGCGCTCTGGAGGACGACAGACGGCTCCCGCGTGACCGGACGGACGGGATCGCCTTGAGAAGGCCCCGGGTATATTCATGTCTCGGATCGCCAAAGATCTGTTCTGATGAGCCATGCTCGACCATTTCGCCGTGCCGCATGACGATGACTTCGTCGGCCATCTGCGATACCAGGGCAAGATTGTGGCTGATGAGGATCATGGCCTTGCCGCGCTCGCGGGTTTCGCTGAGCAGATCCAGGATCTGCGCCTGGATGGTGACGTCCAGCGCCGTCGTGGGCTCATCTGCGATCAAAAGAGCCGGATCGAGAGCGATCGCGGTCGCAATCAGGGCTCGTTGCCGTTGGCCGCCTGACAGCTCATGTGGAAGCTGCCGCGCCTTCACCGCCGGCTCGGGCACGCCGACGAGCTTCAGAAGCTCAACCACCCGTTCTGTCAAGTCTGCGCCCGTCCTGATGGCACGGTGAACAGTCAGCGCTTCACCGATCTCGTTGCCGACCGGTCTTAACGGATCGAGCGACACAAGCGCGTCCTGCAACACGAAGCCGATGCGCTTGCCGCGCAAGGCTCTCCATTCCTTGTCACCGAGCCGATCAATATTCTGTCCCTGAAAGGTCAGGCGGTCAGCCTGGACATGAGAACGCGTGCCCGTCAGGCCAACCAGGGTCCGGGCGGTAACGCTTTTGCCTGAACCAGATTCACCGACGATCGCGACGCACCGGCCTTCCTCAACAGTGAAAGAGACCCCCTTGACCACAGCTCGACGCGCATGCGCCGGCCCGAAAGAAACGTTGAGGTTTTGTACCGTGAGCAGCGGGTCGCTAGCCGGGAACCGTGTGGCGTTTGGCCGGAAAGAAGCTGCGGGATAGGTCACATTCATGAAAGCTCGATCCTTCCTTCCAGGCGTTGCTGCACGTACTGGCCGATGACAGTCACAGAAAGCGCGAAGGCAGCGATCGCTATACCGGGCATGATTTCGAGCCACCATGCATAGATCACGTAGTTGCGGCCGGCATTGAGCAGCGCGCCCCATTCCGATGACGGGGGCGCAACTCCCAGGCCGAGAAATGATAGGCCGGATGCCCAAATGATCGCTTGCCCGATCCCGAGCGTGAACATTGTCGCAAGAGGGCTGATGGCGTTGGGAAGGATATGCTTGAACAGGATGCGCCGTGGCGAGTGGCCGAGCGCCTTTGCCGCCTCAACATACCCGGTCGCTTTGACCCTCAGAACCTGCACCCTCACCATGCGCGCATAGCCGGGCGACGTTCCAAGGCCGACGGCGATCATCAGCGTCGAGACCGAGGTGCCCAGCAACGAAACGAAGAGAAGCGCCAGGAACAGAGTGGGGAGAGCGAACAAGGCGTCGAAGAGCCGGCTGAGCACATTGTCGATCCAGCCGCCGGACAGGCCCGCCGTCACACCCAGTATGAGCGCGATGGCGAGGCTGAGCGCACTCGCACCGAGGCCAATCGAGAGAGACTGACCTGTCCCTGCCACGATACGGGAATAGAGGTCTCGTCCGGATTGGTCCGTCCCCAGCCAATGGGTCAATGAGGGAGCCTTGAGAGGTGACATCAAGCTCAGCGCCAGCGGATCATGCGTCTGAAGCAATTTCGGCTCGATCGCTGCGACCAGGAAGAACACGACGAAGACAGTCGCGATGAGGACCGGAACCGGAAGCGTACGAGCGCCTCCTAGCACTCTTCCAGGGAACGCTTTTGCGTGTCCGGCGGAGCTCGTGGCGAAACTCATGCCTGCTTCATCCTGGGATCGATAAGCTGCACCGCGATATCCACGACCAAGCTGGCCGCGACAAACAGGGAAGCTGAAACCAAGATCACCCCCGAGACGACCGGGACATCGCGTGTCGACGTTGCCGCGACAAGAACGCCGCCCAGCCCTTGACGGCCGAAGACCGCTTCGATCAATACCGCGCCCGACAGCAGCTTGCCGATGATCCAGCCGGAAAGGGTGATCCCTGGCAAGGCAGCATGGCGCAGAGCGTGACCCAGGCGGACGCTGAAATCTCCTGTCCCGCGCATCCTGGACGAGGTGATGAAGGGCTGGTCGAGAACTCGCGTGAATTCACTCAGGACCGCCTGACCAAGAAAGCCGTAGATTTCCAAGGCCAGGGCCATTGTCGGCAGAACTAGGCCCATGAGCGTGTTGCCGCCGACGACAGGAAACAGTCGAAGCTGGATCGCGAAGACGACCAGCAGGATTGTCCCCAGCCAATAGGGCGGCAAGATTGCCAGGAGAACCTGAAATCCGCCGAGCGCCCTGGACCACATGTTGTCGCGCCCGGCGAAAAGAACCGTGGTCATGATGGTGATGATCCAAGCCGCCAAAATGGCGGCGAAGGCGAGCGCAATCGTCGGTCCGATCTGGCGCACAATCAGACCCGTGACAGGTTGATATTGAACGTAGGACTGCCCGAGGTCTCCGTGCATCATATCCCTTATATACTTTCCGTATTGCACGAAGACGGGTTGATCGAAGCCATATCTGGCATTGATGGCGAGCAGCTGGCCCCGGGAAATCTCTCCCACGCTTCCGCTATTTGCATTGAAGATGATCTGGGCGCGCTCCCCGGGCATCAGAAACTGCACAAGGAAGGTGAATGTCGCCGCGGCCCAGACCACGATCACGCCGGATAAGAGCCGGCGCGCCAGCCAGAGGCTTCGGTGGCCTATCCTCTTCGCCGCATTCATTTCTTGCCGGAGAAGTAGGCGTCCGAGAAAACGGGTTCACCCACCGACCCGCTGTCGAGCCAGACGTCCTTCACATTATCGGCTAAAGCGAGGGTGACATCCAACACCGTGTAACTCAGGGACGGCGCGTTCTCGACGATCCGGCGCTCCGCCTGCTGGTAAAGCGCGATGCGTTGCACCTTGTCAGGCGCCTGTTCGGCCTTCCGGATGATGTCCCACAGCGGCAGATCCTGATAGCGGGATGGATTGAAGGGATTGCGGACACCATTCAGGTCGGGCTTGTATGAGATGCGATAGATCTCGGCGCCGGGCGCAACCCAATACAGGGGAACGATCTCATAGTCATTTGGACCAAAATTCTTTCCCGCCCAGAAATCAGCCTGGTTGGTGGGCTGGAGCCGCACGTCGAACCCCGCAGCCTTCGCTTGCTGCTGGATGATCTGCAGGACCTGATCGCCATCGGGAGGCGAAAAGGCGTTGGTGTAGGTGATGCGTATGATCAGCGCTTTGCCGTTCTTAGCTCGAATGCCGTTTGCATCGCGCTCCGTCCACCCGGCCTCATCGAGCAGCTTGTTCGCCTTCTCGATGTCATAGGAATAGGATTTTGAGAGGTCGCTGACATATTCCGGCGAGCTTCGGCTCAAAGCGAAATTGCCCTCATAGGGCAGCGAGCCGAGAAAGGCCGCTTGCACGGCAGCACGCCGGTCGGAAGAATAAGCAAAAGCCTGCCTGACACGTACGTCGTCGAACGGCGGTCTCTCCGAGTACAACGCAAGCCGAAGCGGGGTTCCACCCGTCAGGTGACGCACGATCGTGAAGTGGGAATTGGCGTCCTGCCAGTTGACGGCCGGGATATGATAGACAACGTCGGATTCGCCGGTCAGAAGCGAGCCATAGCGTATCGTGGGGTCAGCAAGAAAACGCCACTCGATGCCCTCGACATAGGCTGGGCCTTGATGCTTGGCGTTCGCCGGCGCCGAATTATAATTGGGGTTTCGACGAAATATGACGTTCTTGCCACGATTCCATTTCTCCACGATGAACGGACCTGAACCCACCGGGCTTTCGCAGTTCACAGCCTTGCCACGCTTCAGCGCCGTCGGCGACAGGATACCTTGCGAGGACTGCGCAAAGACATTCAATAGCGGCTCGAAGGGCGTGTTGAGCGTGACCTTGAACGTCAGCGGGCCAGTTGCCGCCGCGGATTCGAAGACGCCCTTGAGATAAGGGCCGGCGGTGGGATTCTCCAGCTCCGGATTGTCGCTCAGCCATCCATTGATGTTATCGACGACCGCTTGTGCGTCCAGAATAGTCCCGTCCGTGAATTTGACGTCGGGCTTGATCTGGAAGGTATAAATGGTGCGGTCATCCGAAATGCTCCAGCCGGTCGCAAGCCAAGGCAGGATTTTTCCGTCGTCAGCCCTAACGACCAGATTGTCGCTGAATTGACGCTGCAGGTACCATTGCTGCACCCAACCACCGTAAAGGCACGGCGGCTCCTGGAAGTGACCGTACCGGATAATCCCGCCCGATTGCGGCTTGCCAGCTGTAGCATCCTCAGCCTGCACGGCATCCGCGATCGAAAGGCCCGACATCGCGATGGCGATGATTGCGGCGTGAGACTTCAGACGACGATTAAGACTTTTGAGAAGAAACGCCGAACGAACGGCAGCTGGCTTAGACATGATAAGCTCCAAATGTGACAAGGGGAGAAGAACGTTAGGCGGCGGAGACCTGCTCGGCGCGCTCACCCGGCAGCGGAATGCCAAGATGCTCGCGCAGCGTTTCGCCGCGATAATCCGAGCGGAATAGGCCGCGCCGCTGCAGAATGGGAACAACATGATCGACGAACGCAGGCGTGCCGTCGGACAGAACATCCGGTATGACGTTGAACCCGTCGACTGCGTCAGAGCGGAACCACTCTTCGAAGGACGCGGCAATCTGTTCCGGCGTTCCAACCAGGATGCGGTGGCCGTAGGCAGGCGCCTCGACGATGATCTGACGGACGGTTTTGCCGGAACGCGCGAGAGCTTCCACCGTGCGATGCTGGCCGATCGAAAAAGCCGCGTCCGCATGTTCCGTCAGCAAACTGAGATTGATTGGTTCGTCGATCTTCAGCTTCTCGGCAGGAATGCCGAAACGACTGGCCAGCCCATCAACGGCAACGTCGAAGTTGAGAAGGTCATCAAGCTCCGCCTTGCGCTTGATCGCTTCCTTTTCGGTTCCGCCGACGAACGTGACGATACCTGGCAGGACGAGGGGCGCCCGTCGTCCATGTTGAGAAGCAAAGGACCTGAGGCGATCGGCCTCCCGCAAGGCGATTTCCAAATCGCCTGTCGATGAGAACACGGCATCGGCACTTCGCGCCGCGAACTGAAGTCCCTGATCCGATCCACCGGCCTGGAAGATGACCGGCTGTCCCTGTCGTGAGCCCGGGTGTGTCAATGGCCCGCTGATATCGAAGAACTCGCCGGCATGCCTCCTCGTCCGCAGCCTGCCCGGATCACCAAACCGCCCGGAGGCCTGATCCAGGATCAGAGCACCTTCTCCCCAGCTCAGCCAAAGGGTTCGCACGGCTTCCACGAATTCTTCGGCCCGGCGGTAGCGGTCATCACGTGACAGCTCGCGGCCACCAAAGCTCCTCGCTGTATAGACATTGGATGTCGTAACTGCGTTCCAGGCCGCACGGCCGCCACTGACAACGTCAAGCGACTGGAATCGGCGCGCGAGGTTATAGGGTTCGTTGTAGGTGGTGGATGCCGAGCCGATCAGGCCGACAAATCTTGTTTCTCTTGCAATGCTGGCAAGCGTAATCGTCGGCTCGATGCCATTGAGCGGCGGGTGCTTGTCGATTGCCGGATTGAGCGCCGGCGTGTCGGCGAGGAAAACCGCGTCCAGCTTTCCACGCTCGGCGAGCTTTGCGGCTCGTACGTAGTGCTCTATATCATAGAATGCTCCGGGAGGATTTCCGGGCCACCGCCAAGCTGCTGCATGTCCCCCAGCGCCATGCAGGTTCAAGCCAAGATGAAGCTCACGTCCAAACGCTGACGTCATCACGCGGCATATCCGACACGGGCACTGGTACGCCGGAAGTTCAAAAACGTCATCGCACTCGTCTCAATCTTAGGTCACCATGAACGCCTCATGGCACTTCAACATTGTCGAGCAGTTGGCCAGCGTCAACCACGCTGGCAAAATAAGAATGCCTGTTTTTAGTTCGTGCCGCCGGACAATTGATTTCTGTTAGCAATACCTCACGTCGCGGAACGTTAAACTCCGCGACCGAGAAGCCCATTTCTCTGGTTTGCAGTCACATCGATGGAAACGATGGCGGCGATCAAGCCGGAGCCACGTGGACACAATTCGCTACAATTTATTTCAGCGACAGGGACAAGAGCGTCATCTGTTCACCGCGCAAAACGATTGGATCTCATGGCGCGCGATTCGGAAAGAAGGCCGCGATCGGGCCGTAATAAGCTTGCGCGTTCTGAGCTTTCAGGACTGAAGCCGCTCAGCTCGCCTGGCAAGATGATGGCGCGTCGAGCTCTGAAGTTTCCAACCGTGACCAAACGCTGGGCAACCATCGCTGCAAGGAGTTAAAAGGGATCACTGATCGGCTGTCCCGTATCGATCGACCCTGCTCGTTAACGGTTTTGGGCGTGCGAAGGACGCATCGCCTTAAGAGAAATGGCACCGGCAGGAGGGTCAGCATAGCGCCGACGCGTAGCGGCGGGACCCGGGACCGAGTGCAGTCGCGAGACCGGTTAAAAAGGCACCCGAGCTCGGGGCAGTGTTAGCGACGCCGGAATGCAATGACGGCGCGACCCGAGAGCGAGTGCCTCCGGCGAGCGACTCAATGCGGATTCACATCTCCTTGGTATCAATTTTGCTTTTGTGATAACGTCTCACTCGTGCGCATGTCTATGCACGGCGTGGGCATGTTAACTGAGAGCCAATTCTTACAGAGGACGACATGGCCAAGAAAGCGAAGAAGGCAAAGAAGACCGCGAAGGCAGCTACCAAGAAGGTGGCAAAGAAGACTTCAAAGAAAAAGAAGTAGTCTTATCGGCTACTGATATATTGCGCCTCCGGGTCGAAACCCAGATGAAGAGCGAGACCTCCCAAAGGATATGAAGCGTCCTTTGCAGCCGTTTGGTATCGCGGCAAGCTAAGATAAGGCCGGACCTTTGTGCAGGTGGCTGCTGCATAAAAGTCCGGTTTTTCGTTTCTGCCCGGCGAGGGCGGTGATCTGCTCGTGCGCGAGGGATCGAAGCCGCACGGCGGCCGAGATGTAAGGCGGCTCGGTTCATATGTGGAT
>NZ_LBJP01000090.1:0-280797 GCF_028128715.1 Bradyrhizobium sp. CCBAU 51745
AGCGCCTGCGGGTGCGGCGCTTGCGGCGGCGGCGTCCGCGTGACCTGCGCGGGCGACGGCGTTGCAGGCCGCAGCCCCTGCGGCTTGATCGGCTCCCGCGCCGCGACTGGCGGCGAAGTCGGCGACGCCGGGGACGTCGGTTTCCCGTTGGTCACGGTGGTCGTGGTCACGGCCGGGTTCGTCGCGGTCGCCGCCGGCTTGCCTGGCGGGGTCGTGGTCGGCGGCGTCACCGCCGGCTCATGCGCCAGTGATTTGGCATGCGGGTCCGGCGCGCCCGTCGGCGGTGTTTGTGCCACGGGCGGCTTGGAGGCCGGCGTGGTTGCGGCGTTGGCCGGGGCGGTCGTGGTGGCAGGCGCGGTTGCCGTATTGGGATGGCCCTGCTGCTGGCCATTGGCGGGTGCATTTGCCGTGGGCGCCAGCTTGCCGTTGGGGGCCTGCGTTGCGCCGGCAGGTGCGGCCGGCGTGGTTGCGGCGCCGGCCGGGGCGGTCGTGGTCGCCGTATTGGGATGGCCCTGAGGCTGACCGCTGGCGGGCGCTGCGGCCGTCGGCGCCAGTTTGCCGTTGGGGACCTGTGCCGCACCGGCCGGCGCAGCCGGCGTGTTCTGCGTCCCCGGAACAGGAAGCGCATGACCGGCCGGCGGAGATGCCGGCGGCGCCGCTCCGGTCGGCGTCCCGGTCCCTGATGGCGTCGCGTGCACCTGCATCACCTTCATCGCCGCCGGCTTTGCCGTGGGGTTGCTGACCAGCGCCTGCTGGCTCGGCGTGAGTCGCTGGGTCGGATTGGCCTGGATCTGTTGCGCCTGCTGCTGCACGACCTTCGGCACCTGCGTCATCCCGCTCGGGCGCCCTGGGCCATTGGCGGCAACAGCTGCGGCTGCAGCGGCATTGCCGGCCGGCGGCGGCGCCGGCGGCTGGTTGATCACGGTGTTGATGACCGTGGTGTTATGGATGTTGTTGACGATGATGTTGTTCGGCGGCGGCGCGACATAGGCCGGCGGATTGTAGAACGCCGGGATCGGCACGAAGACCGGCTGCGGCAGCACGAACAGGCCGACCACCGGCAGCGGCGGCGGCAGCACCACGAAATCAGGCGGCGGCGGCGGGCAGAAATAGACCGGCGGCGGCGGCGGCGGCACGAAGTCGAACACGGGATCGCTGAAATACAGCACCGGACGATCGACATAGACGACCTCCTCCGGCGGCGGCGGCGGCACGTCGTAATCCATCATCGCGAAAGTCGGCGGCGGCTCGATCGGCGCGGTCAGGATCGCAAGCCTGCGCCGTGCATCGCCCGCATGCGGCCCGCGCGGATAGCGGCGCAGATACGACCAATAGGCGTCCGGCGTGTCGGCGCGGTAGGTCCGCCGCCAGGTGATCGCCTCACGGCGCGCCGCGACGATCGCCATCACGCGCTTGGCCAGGGGATCGCCGGGATAGGCGGCGAGAAAATCCTCATAGGCCGGCAGCGTGTCGCGCTCGAGCGCGGCGGCATAGGCGTCCTGCACGCCGAGTTCGCGGATCGGCTTGTTGCGGACCGCGGCGACCTGGTCGGGCGCGGCCGCCGGCGGCGCATCGGGCGCGCGCTCGAAGAAGGTGAATTGTGCGGAGATCTTGTGGTCGTCCCACGGCACCTGCGCGCCTTTCGAGGCCTCGTTGACGCGCAGGCGGACGCGGTCGAATACCTCGGGCAACGACAGGCCGCCGGTCCGGATCATCTCGGCGAGCGACTGCGCATAGATGCCGTAGGGTCCCGGCTCCTCGGGGGCCACCGTGCCTGGCGCCGCATTGAAGGCGATCAGCATGTTCGGATCCGGCTCGACCAGCGCAAGGCCGCTCGCGATCGGCTGCTGGCCCCCCTCGACGAAGGGCTGCGCGCGCGCGGCATCGAGCACGATGATGTTGGCCTTGAGCGGGACGGCGGCGAGCTGGCGGGCATAGTCGCTGATGCGCAGCGCCTCGGTCGGAATGTCGGTGTCCCGCGTGATGTTGGAATCAACAGGGATGAAATAGTTCTCGCCGGCCAGCTGCACCCCATAGCCGGACAGATAGATCATCGCGACGGTGCCGGGTCCGGAGGCCTGCGCCTTCTGGATGAAATCGCGCAGGCTCTTGCGCAGCGTGTCGCCGTCGAGATCGCGCGCGCCGACCACGTCGAAGCCCGCGGCCTGCAGCGTTTGCGCGATCAGGCCGCCGTCATTGGCGGCGGTTGCCAGCGGCGACTTGGAATAAGCGCCGTTGCCGACCACGAGCGCGATGCGCTTTTCCTGCTGCTGGGCGCACGCCGGAGCAATCACGCCTGCAACGAAGAGGATTGGTAGAAGGAAGCAAAGGAAGGCCTTGTGTGTCCCGCGCATGGCTTGCTCGCCCGTTATTGTTGTTGAGTGTCCACCACGCATGAGACGCGCGGCCGGCTGAACGGCAGTTGAACGAAAGGCTCGGATTGAGGCGGCGGCATGGCATCGGCCAGTCGCGTCAGCTCCGCGTAAGCTTCCGCCTTTGCGTCTGCCCTAGCCTTGCGCGATCAGATCCACTGTTCCCGTCGAGAGCCGGTAGATGCCCCCGGCGATCTTCAGCTTGCCCTGCTCCACGGCCCCGTTGAGAATCGGCGCCGCAGCCTTCAGCTTCGCGACATTGTCGATCACGTTCTGGCGGATCGCCTTGTCGAGCGCGTCCCCGCCCTGTTGCATCGCGCTCTTCGCAGCCGGCGCAATTGCATCGACCAGAGAGGGGATATGTCCCGGCGGCGGCTTGTCGTCCTTGAGCGCCTTCAGCGTTGCATCGACCGCACCGCAGGCGTCATGGCCGAGCACGAGGATCAGCGGGGCGTTGAGCACCGCGACCGCGTATTCCATGCTGGCAACGGTCTCGGTGCCGGCAAAATTGCCGGCGACGCGGCAGACGAAGAGATCGCCGCGTCCGGTGTCGAAGGCGTATTCCGGCGCGATGCGCGAGTCCGCGCAGCTCAGCACCGCCGCGAACGGATTCTGCCCGCCCGCCAGCGCCTCGCGCTCGTGCTTGAAATCATGGCGCCGCGTCACGCCGTCGACGTAGCGCGCATTGCCGTCCATCAGCCGCTTCAGCGCCGCGTCCGGCGACAGCACGTTCTGCGGCTTGGGCGGCGCCTTGGTCTCCTTGGCGAAGGCGCGGCCACTGAAGGCGGTGCCAAGCGCGGCAGCCGCCAGCAGCATCGCCGATCGCCGCGACGGCGCGAATTTGTCCCGCATGGCTCCAGAGCATTGGTCGCACATGTCCCGCTCCTCCCGGCGCAACGGACGTGCCCTTATAAATGAGCACCATCGCAATCATGATAGCGCAGATTGAACAACGAAACTACCGCATCCACGGCGTTGCACGCCGCGGACATATCGCGACCGGAGCTAGATCTGCTGCACGTCCACCACGCCGGCGACGGCCTTGATGGCGCCGGCGATCTGCGGCGAGACCTTGAAGCGGCCGGGCAGCTTCATCTCGACCTCGGTCTCGAGGTCGAGCATCATCACCAGCGAGACCTCGCCGTCGCCATTTCCGCGCGGCGCGATGCCGGGGCTGCCGATTTTCGGCGCGGCGCCGTTTGCGCCAGCCGCCTCGGGGCCGGCCAGGCGCTTGGCGATCGAGTCGAGCGGCTTGGTGTCACGCACGAAGATGCGCAGGCCCTTCTGCGTCTTGGCGGCGGCGTCATCGAGCGGTTCGGCATGCAGCACGCGGGCGCGGACGTCCTCGCCCTGGAGTTCGGCGCCGAGTTGGAGCAGCACGGCGGCGCCCGGCTCCAGCATGTCGCGATATTGCGCGAGGCCCTCGGAGAACAGCACCGCCTCGAAATGACCGGTGGGATCGGACAACCCCATGATGCCCATCTTGTTGCCGGTCTTGGTGCGCCGCTCCATGCGCGACACCACTGTCGCCGCGACCTTGCCGGCGGTGGCGCCGGTCTTCACCGCGCGGGAGAACTCGGCCCACGACTGCACCCGCAGCCGCTTCAGCACGGTGGCGTAATCGTCGAGCGGATGGCCCGACAGGAAGAAGCCGACGGCATCGTATTCGCGGCGGAGTTTTTCGGCCGGCAGCCACGGCTCGATCTGCGGCAGCATGATGGTCGGCGCGTCCGCCGCCATGCCGAACATGTCGTTCTGGCCGCTGGTCTCGGCCTGATGCGCGCGCTGGCAGGCGGCCAGGATCGAATCCGCGCCGGCGAACACGCGGGCGCGGTTGGGTTCCAGCGTGTCGAACGCGCCGGCGGCGGCGAGGCTCTCGATGATGCGCTTGTTGATCGCACGCGGATTGACGCGCGCGGCGAAGTCGGCGAGCGAGGTGAACAGCCCGCGCTTGGTGCGCTCCTCGATGATCTGCTCGATCGCCTGGATGCCGACGCCCTTCAGCGCTGCAAGCGCGTAGTAGATCGTCTTCTCGCCGACCTCGAAGGTCGCACCCGAGCGGTTGATGTTCGGCGGCTCGACCTTGATGCCGAGGCGCTGCGCCTCGGAGCGGAATTCGGAGAGCTTGTCGGTGTTGTTGAGATCGAGCGTCATCGACGCTGCGATGAACTCGACCGGATAATGCGCCTTCATATAGGCGGTGTGGTAGGACACCAGCGCGTAGGCCGCCGCGTGGCTCTTGTTGAAGCCGTAATCGGCGAACTTGGCGAGCAGCTCGAAGATGGTCTCGGCCTGTCCCTTCGGCACGCCGTTCTTCACCGCGCCCGCGACGAAGATGTCGCGCTGCTTGTCCATCTCGGCGCGGATCTTCTTGCCCATGGCGCGGCGGAGCAGATCGGCGTCGCCGAGCGAATAGCCCGACATCACCTGCGCGATCTGCATCACCTGTTCCTGGTAGATGATGACGCCGAACGTCTCCTTCAGGATCGGCTCGAGCACGGGATGCAGATATTCCGGTTCTTCGTCGCCGTGCTTGCGCGCGCAATAGGTCGGGATGTTCGCCATCGGGCCCGGTCGATACAGCGCGACCAGCGCGATGATGTCCTCGAAACGGTCGGGCCGCATGTCGACCAGCGCGCGCCGCATGCCCTGGCTTTCAACCTGGAACACGCCGACCACCTCGCCGCGCGCCAGCATCTGATAGCTCTCGGCATCGTCGATCGGTAGCGTGGCAAGATCGACATGGATGCCGCGCGGCTTGAGCAGCTTGCAGGCGACGTCGAGCACGGTCAGCGTCTTCAGACCGAGGAAGTCGAACTTCACGAGGCCCGCCGGCTCGACCCATTTCATGTTGAACTGGGTCACCGGCATGTCGGATTTGGGATCGCGGTAGAGCGGCACCAGCTCGCTCAACGGGCGATCGCCGATCACGATGCCGGCCGCGTGGGTCGAGGCGTGCCGCGTCAGGCCTTCGAGGCGCTGGGCAATATCGAAGGCACGCGCCACGATCGGATCTTCATCGCGGAAGGCCTGCAGCTTCGGCTCGCTCTCGATCGCGGCCGCCAGGGTCACCGGCGCCGCCGGATTCTGCGGCACCAGCTTGGTCAGCTTGTCGACCTGGCCATAGGGCATCTGCAGCACGCGGCCGACGTCGCGCAGCACGCCGCGCGCCTGCAGCGTACCGAAGGTGATAATCTGCGCGACCTGGTCGCGGCCGTAGCGTTCCTGGACGTACTTGATCACCTCGCCGCGGCGATCCTGGCAAAAGTCGATGTCGAAGTCCGGCATCGAGACGCGCTCGGGATTGAGGAAGCGCTCGAACAGCAGCCCGAACTTGATCGGATCGAGGTCGGTGATGGTCAGCGCCCAGGCGACCAGCGAGCCGGCGCCGGAGCCACGGCCCGGCCCGACCGGAATGCCCTGGCTCTTCGCCCATTTGATGAAGTCCGACACGATCAGGAAGTAGCCCGCGTATTTCATGCGCATGATGACGTCGAGCTCGAACGCCAGTCGCTTGTTGTAGTCTTCCTGCGTGGTCCCCTGCGACAGGCCGTGCACGCGTAGGCGATTGGCAAGCCCCTCCTCCGCCTGCCGTTTCAATTCGGCCGCCTCGACCGCGGCCGCATCGGTGCTGCCGGCGGCGCCAACGGTGAAGAACGGCAGGATCGGCTTGCGCGTCAGGGGGCGGAACGAGCAGCGCTCGGCGATCTCGACGGTGGATGCCAGCGCTTCCGGAATGTCGGCGAACAGGACCGCCATCTCGGCGCGGGTCTTGAAGCGATGGTCTGGCGTGAGCTGCTCGCGCTCGGTCTCGGCGATCAGCCGGCCGCCGGCGATGCAGAGCAGTGCGTCATGCGCCTCGTAATCGTCGGTCGAGGCGAAATACGGCTCGTTGGTCGCGACCAGCGGCAGGCCCTTGCCATAGGCGAGGTCGATCAGGGCGCTCTCGATCCGCCGCTCCTTGTCGATGTTGTGACGCTGCAATTCGACATAGAGGCGATCGCCGAACAGGCCGGCGAGACGCTCGCAGCGCGCGGCCGCAACCTCGGCCTGGCCGCTCGCGAGCGCCAGCGAGATCGGTCCGTCAGGGCCGCCGGTCAGCGCGATCAGGCCTTCGGTCTCGCCGTCGAACCAGTCGAACTTGATGAACGGCGCGTGGCTGTCGGGCGATTCGAGGAAGGCGCGCGAGTTCAGCCGCATCAGGCTGCGATAACCGCGCTCTTGGGCGGCCAGCAGCACCACGCGCGAGGGCGGCAGCGCGTTGCGCGCGTTGGGATCCTGGTCGCCGAAATCGATTGCGAGTTCCAGGCCAACAATCGGCTGGATGCCGTAACCGGCCATCTTGTCGGAGAATTCGAGCGCACCGAACAGATTGTCGGTGTCGGTCAGCGCCAGCGCCGGCTGGTGGTCCTTCTTGGCGAGCTCGCCGAGCTTGGCGATCTTGATCGAGCCCTTGAGCAGCGAATAGGCCGAGTGAACGTGAAGGTGGACAAATCCGGCGCTCGGCATGGTCGGGTAACGGCCTCTTGCAGATGGGATGGAGCGGTCGCCGGCATCGGGATCATCATCCACTCGCCATTGGAGTACCCTTGCCGACTCGCCTCACAATGGTGGGGGCTCGCCGCGCCAGAGTCCACGCTGTAGCTGCCGCTTCGCCGCCTCATCCCGCTTTTCCCCAAGGGGGTCAGCCAGAGGACCCGCCGGCTAAAGCTGCGGAATGACCTGGGCCCAGATCGCGATCATCCCGACGAACAGCGCGATCGACGTCAGTGCAGCGGCTTCTTCCACGAAAATCCTGAACATGGCTTGCTCCATCACCAGAACGTATGAGGAACATTGTTCTCATTTCGTTCTCGGGAGTCAAGCCAACTCAGCCCCCTCGCAGCGAAATGGTTAACTCGCTGAATTCGCGCAATAAAAAGCCCCGGCGCAAGGCCGGGGCTTTCGACGTCATCTTTCCAGAGCGACTATTCTCAGTACCTGCCGATAACAGGGCCGCCGAACTTGTAGTTCAGGCGGACGAGGCCCATGTCGACGTCCTGCTTGATGCTGTCGGTCTTCAGGCCGGCGAAAGTGACGTCCTTGTCCGCCAGGAAGATGTGGTTGTACTCCACACCCACCGACCAGTTCGGCGCAAAGCCGAACTCGAGGCCGGCGCCGACCGTGCCGCCCCAGCGGGTGTCGCTGTTCGAGGCGAGCAGACCACCGGTCGCGGTGCTGAACACTTCGTTCTTGACGCCGACGACGGCCGCGCCGCCCTTGGCGTAGACGAGCACGTTGTTCCAGGCGTAACCGACCTGACCGGTGATCAGACCGAACGAGTCGATCTTGGTGCGGTTGCGCTGAGCGAGCAGCGCGCTGGTGTTGTCGCCGGTGAAGTCAGCCCAGTTGCCTTGGCCTTCGAGGCCGAACACCCACTGGCCGGACTGCACGCGATAGCCGACCTGGCCACCGACCGTACCGCCGGTCGCATCGTGCGAGCCTTCGCGACCGACGCCGGTCAGATCCCAGGTCGAATGACCCGAAGCGCCACCGCCGTTGATGCCGATATAGAAGCCGCTCCAGTCATAGACCGTGGCGATCATCGCCGGCGCCTTGGTGTAAGGACGCGCAGCGAGGTCAGCAGCCAGCGCCGGCGCGGCCGCGGTGATCGCGACAAGGCTCACAGCAGCGAGCAACAAATTCTTGTTCATTTGAATCCCGTTCCAGTTTCGTCGTTAGGCCCCCCGGCCTTGGCGTCCTCATAACAATGATCGACGAAATTGCTGTAACCTCGACGCAACAGTTCGCGCCAAAGGGCCCGGCTTCATTAACGAGTGTTTAGCAGCGCGTGCGCGGAAACCCTTTGAAACAAGAGTATTCAGCGATTCCAACGTCGACACCCGCCTTGCATCGGAATCCCGCGTAACGAGGTCGCACGCACGATTCCGTGAATTGGAAAAGCGACGAGCATTTTCTCTCCGCATTGCCGCCACATTCTCGCGCGCGTTCGCCACATTTGCATTCGCCGCGCGCGTGCAGGCGCGGTCTCGGGATGCACTGCTCTTATTGCCAAGGTGGAATACTCAAGGACGGCGCGATCTCGACCGCCCTCTCCTCGCCTCGCTGCGCCAGATCATCACAGCGCAACAAAGCGGCTTCATCCAACCAAAGATGCGGATCGCGCGCCGTGCGCCAGGTGTCCCATTGCGAGGTCTCACGCTTGGCGAGCGCGAGCAGATCACGCGCAAGGTTCACCTGAGCAAAGAACAGACCGGTCGTCGTCCCGTGCCCCAGATGCTCGGGATTCATCGCGCCGGATCGGCATCGTTTCCAAGCCTCGATGCCGGTGATGAACGCCGTGCGCGGCACGTCGGTTGGCTCGAAATCGATTTCGAGACCTTTGCGATGCGCCTCGTCGATCTCGGCATCGACCAGAACCCACCGTTGCTGGTCCCGCGCCCGATATTCGCACACCCAGTGATCGTGATAGGGGTGCCCGGCAAAGTACGTTGCGAAACCGCAGCGGACGCGGGCGGGCACGCTATGCTGACGCAGAATCGCGCACAGCATCAGCGCGAAGTCCCGGCACGTCGCCAAGGCGCGGCACTCTCCTTGTCTTTCATACGTCAGCGGGCGCGGATCGATGGCCAAAAGCTGATCCAGACGTTCGGACACCGGCAACGTAGCACGGCTCTGGCCGGCAAACGCGGCAGTGTCAAAACCCTGTCTCTCGATCCAGGCCTCGTGGATCAGCAGCCCCTGCAAGATGCGGCACCACGCCGGAACATCTGGCGGCAAGCTACTGATCAACCCGCCATGAGCACGGGGGTCGCTGAGCGCACTGTGGTGGGCGTAATAGTTGAAAGGGGCAGGTTCACGCATCAAGCACCTACTTGAAGAGAGCAGCTCGGTCCGAGACGGCCGGAGCGGCCGCGAGCGCGACCACCACCCAGCCAAGCCGCTCGAACCAGACATTGCTCACTGGTCGGATTCCGCCCTCTAAATTCTCCAAACTCTCGATTGCCATGAATGCACTTTCGATCGCCAATTTCGGCCTCTGGCAGAATAGGCTCACAGCGCTCCTTCACGCTACTAAAAGTTGTGATTGCGCTGGTCACCGTATAACATCACACTTGTAACCTACCCTTGCATGGTCCCCGCATTTCATGCTTGCCCGCATTCTGCTTCTCGCCGCCTTGCTGACCTTCCCCGGCGCATTGCACGCAGAGCAGACGGCAACCGAGAAAGCCGGGTTTGCCCCCAGTTTGACGATCTATCTTGCCAAGGGGCCACCCGGCGCGTGCGGGCCGGGCTGCGATCGCTGGATCGCCATCGAGGGCGAGATCGACGCAAATGCGGCCTCGCGCGTTCGCCGCTTCCTCGCCGCCGTCAAGGACACGCAGCGCCCGATCTACCTGCATTCGCCCGGCGGCAATGTGGAGCAGTCCTATGTCATCGGACGGCTGCTGCGCAGCCGCAAGGCGGTCGCTCGCGTGGGCCAGACGATCGCATCGGCATGTGCCGCAGGCACGCAGGTCAACGCGGCCTGCCTGAAGGCGAAGAACGCAGGCGACGAGATCGAGGCCGATCTCACCACCTATCGTGCGATGTGCAACTCGGCCTGTGCTTACGTGTTTCTCGGCGCGACATCGCGCGAAGTGGCGCCCGACGCTGCGCTGGCGGTGCATAATTCCAGGCTCGTCTTCGCGATTCACGGCCATCCGCCAGAGGCGCTGGTCGCTGAATTCAGGCGGCGTCAGACCGCAAGCGCCGACCACCAGCGCGCGGCCTATATCGCGGCGATGGGCATCAGCCGCGAGCTTGACGATTTAATTCGCACCGTGAAGTTCGAAAACCTGCACGTGCTGACGCGCGCCGAGCTCGACAGGTTCGGCGTCGATACGCGTCCCGTTGCCGAGACGATGTGGCGGCTGGTGAAGGGAGGGCGGCCCTATATCAGCAAGTTCGCGACGCTCAGAGGCGATAACGGTCCGTCGTTCCGAACCATGGAATGGCGCCTGTACTGCGACAGCAAAAATCGCGTGCCGCTGATGTTCGCGGCCGAGATCGACGAGGCGGCGAGCGGCCAGCACATCGTCATGATGACGGCGGACGCAGCGCCCACCGAGGAAGCCGGAGGACGTCCGGTGCGGTCAGGCAAATACGAAATGTGGAGCGGCTCGCTCGATTTCGGCACGTTCAGGGCGATCATGGCGTCCCGCTCCCTGCATGTCCGGGAGACCACGCAGAAGCCGGACCAAACGGCAGACACGACCAAGTTCGACATCGACGCCACGGGCCTGCCTTCGGCCTGGACGCAACTTTCGGAATCCTGCCCGCCGCCGGCGACGTCCGCCCCGAGAGGCCCGTGGCCGGCAATCCCCCAACCGAAGGTCGATGCGACGCCTTCCGCGGCGCCGTCGCCGTAAGCTCGAGGTCTTGCTCAGCCTGCCGCCGCGATCCTCGCGCGGAACGCCTGCTGTCCCTCGACGATCTTGTCGATCAGCGCATCCAGCGCCCAGAACCGCTCGCGGATATCGAAATCCACCGCCCTGCTCTCGATGCAGGAAAAGGTGCCGAGCCGCTGGTGATAGAGCTTTGCCAGTTTGGGATAGCCCATCGGCTCCGCCATCGCGGCGAGCGCCAGATACACCGAAAGCTCGTTCGCCAGCTGAGGATGCTTCTGGTGCTGCGTCAGCAGCCATTTGTAGAGATCGGGATGGAAGTTCGTGAACACGCCGGTGAAGCCGGGAGCGCCTGACTTCATCGCGTCGAAGGCGATCGCCGCATTGGCGTTGACGATGGTCAGTGGCGAGCCGCTGACCAGCCTGACGCGGCGCTGCACGGTCGGCAGGTCACAGGAGACGTCCTTGAGGACGGCAAAGCGGCCGCTGTCCGCACAAAAGGCCAGCTCGTCGTCGGAGAGCAGCCGGCGGAATGGCGCCGGGCATTCATAGAGGCCAAGCGTCATCTCCTTGGGCAGCCGTTCGAGCAGCCAGGTCAGATTGTCGGTGAAATCAGTCCCGGCCTGATCGCGCGAGGCAAGACGGTTCGTCACCAGCACCAAGCCGTCGACACCGGTCTTCGCGATCGACGTTAGCTCCGTAAGCTGGTCCTCCCTGGAGGCGCTGATATGGCCGGAGGCGATGACCGGAAGCCGGCCGGCCGCGGTCTTGGCGACGAACCGCGCCAGCGCGATGCGCTCGTCCAGCGTCAGGAACTGCATCTCGCTCGACTGCGCGACCGCGAACAGCGCATCGGCACCGCCTGCGATATACCATTCGATCAGCCGTTCGAGGCCGGAAAAATCGATCGTGTTCGCTTCGGTGAACGGCGTCAGCATCACGGGAATGATGCCCTTGAGGGCGATGGTCACGGGCGGGCTCCAAACAGCATCCGACGATGCCGACGAGCCTACCCCGAAACTTCGTCGTTTCGCAAAGTGGTTCGGTGCATGGCTGCGCCCTGTCCACGCTCACGAACGAGCCGCCGCTCGCAGCTGCGTCATGGCAACACCTGATATCGCGAGCAGCCCGCCGACGACAAGCTTTGGCGTCAATTGCTCGCCGAGGAACACCACACTCGATATCAACGCGAACACCGGCAGCAGCAGGCCAAACGGCGCGACGCGGCCCATGGAGCACCGGGCGATCAGCCAGAACCAGAGGCCGAACCCGACAATCCCTCCGATGAAGATCGTGTAGGCCAACGCCAGCCAACCACGTTCATCCGCGACGACAAGGCTTGCGAGCTGTCCATGCTCAAGCAGCAAGGACATCACCAGAACCTGCGGCACCGTGAGCAGCGACGACCATCCCATCAGCATCAGGGGATCGAAGGGGCCATAGCGCTTGGTCAGGACGTTGGACACCGCGAACGCGAATGCGGCTCCGACCACGAGCAGCAGCGGAAGCGCGTTGGCCGACGGGCCGGGCCCCACAGCCAGCACGGCCACACCGGCAAACGCGATCACGACGCCGCCAGAGGTGGTGAGTGACGGCTTCTCCGCCAGCAGCGGCCAGGCCAACAGGACGGTGAACGGCGGGGCAAGCTGGTATGCGACGGCCGACAGGCTTCCCGAGCCGAGCCCAAGACCGACATAGAAGAGCCCGAAATTCAGCCCGCCGAGGAAAAGCGAAATCGCTGCAACAGGACCGAATTGTTGCCGCGTCGGCCGCCTGACGAAAGGAACGAGCAGCAGCGCGATGGCCAGGAAGCGCAGCGCCAGAAAGAAGAGCGGCGGAAACTCCGTCACGCCGACCTTGATGACCACGAACTGATAACCCCAGAGCAAGGGGACGGCCACAGCACAGACGACCTGGATGGCGGACATGGCGTCGTTACTTTCAAGACCATTCGGTCCAGATATAGGCCTGCGAGCAGCGGAAACGTCCATGGCATGTTTACCTGATGAAGCGGTCGAGCAAAGCGTCGACGGTGGCTTGCGAGATGACTCGCGTGGGTGCCGTTTTCCCGATCACCCGCATGCCCTCGACGAAACAGACGATAATTCGGGCGGCACTCGAAGGCTCGACGCCATCGGCGAGCTTGCCCGCGGCCTTCGCACGAGACAGTATATCAGCCACCCTCGCCTCCATCGCTTTGAAGAAGTTCGCGATGCGACGGTCAACCTCGGTGTCACGGCCAGCCAGTTCCATGGCTGTGGCGACCAGCAGGCATCCGCGCCGACCATTGGCGCCGCTGTTGCGCTCAACATAGCCGGCAAAGTAGGCCCGCAAGCCATCGACCGGCTCTCTATCGGGAGCAAACTCGACATCCATGCGAGCGAGGGCATCGGCAATGTAGCGATCAAGTGCACGCAGGAAGAGCGAGTGCTTGTCGCCAAAGGCGGCATAAAGGCTGCCGCGCGACAGCCTGGTCGCGCGAAGAAGATCAGGCAGCGCCGTGGCGTGGTAGCCGCGCGTCCAGAACACATTCATCGCGCGTTCGACGGCAGCTTCCATGTCGAACGTTCGGGGACGGCCACGGGGCGATGGCTCGGGGGTTTGGCGGCGCATGGCAGTATATATAGACCGAATGGTCTTAAAATGGAAGAACCACTTTTCCCGGGCAGACTTTGCTCCATGGTCAAACGCTGACGCGAGTTCCGCATTCAGACCGGAGGCGAGATCGCCTGCAAGACGTCCCTGAACACATCGTACTGCAGCTTGAAGGCTTCCGGGCTGTAATCCTGATAATATCCCGCGGTCACCGCGACGACGAGATCGAGCTCCGGGACGATGCGGATCGACTGGCCGCCTCGGCCGAGTGCGCCCATCCACGGGACCATCCGTCCATTGAGGCGAGAGCGTCCCAACCACCACAAGTATCCGTAGGATTGATAGTCATTCGCCTTGAGCTTCGTTGCCGTCGATGCCTCGATCCATGCCTTGGACACGATTTGCCGATCGTTCCAGCGGCCGCCCGCGAGGACGAGTTGGCCAATCTTCGCCATGTCGCGCGGACGCAGGCGCAATCCCCCACCGGCGTCGCTGTCGCCCTTGAACCTGCGCCACTCGAATTCAGTGATGCCCAAGGGATCGAACAGCACGCTACGCGCGAATTCATCGAGCGGACGGCCGGCGGCCTTGCGGATGATCGCCGAGAGCACCGCAAGCGCGCCGGTGTTGTAGAAGAACTCCTGCCCGGCCGGTGCGGTCACGGGAAGGCCGAGGACGTAGCGACAGGCATCCTGCGCCAGATGCATGCGCACCTCGTCGTTGTCGTCGCCCGTCGCTGGCGTCGCCTCCACCCACTTCAGGCCCAGCGACATGGTGAGCAGATGTGAGAGCAGGATGCGATCCTTGTCCGGGGACCGCAGGTCGGACAATTCGGGGAAGAAGTTGAACACCGGTTCGTCGATGCTTCGAATGAGGCCCTGGTCGATCGCGATCCCGATGACCAGCGACGCGACGCTCTTCGAGCACGATTTCAGATTATGCAGCGTATCGGCGTCGAAGCTGATGTCCTTGACGCGGACGCCGAAGAAGCGACTGGGGACCTCATCAGATCCGTTGAAGTATCGCTCGAACGCCAGCCTGCCGTGACGTGCGACCAGCACGGCATGAATGTTGGCGCCCGAGCTTTCGAGCCGATCGGCCATCCCGCACAAGGCGGCCAGGTTGATGTCGTTATCTGCGCTGGCAGACGGAACGGACCAGCCGTCCTCACGCCTCGCCGGGCCAGCACAATTGGCATGAGCGGCAGCAAACACAGGCGTCGCGCCGACCGGCGTCAGGGCTGCCCCACCAAGCAGCGACATGAATTGCCGACGTTGCATCCGGCTCTCTCTCCTGACCCATTTTTTCGATCGCCGTGCCGTCGCGCCACAGCCTGACAGCGCACGATGTATGCTACGGATTGTAACATTAATCTGCCTCAACCGCAACGATGGGTTGAGGCACCAGCGAGCGCGACCTCATGCCCGCCCCGGCGGGCCCGCCATCGAGCCTCACACCGGCGTGTAGATCACGAGCTTCAATGCCGGATCGTCGTTGGCCTGAAAACTGGTGTGCTCGAAATGCAGCACGCCCTTGGTCGGATGGGTCATGGTCTTGCGGCCCGACAAGGTGCCGTGCACCTCGTGCGCGCCCCACCATTTGACGAATTCGGGGCTGCCTTCGCGCAGGCGGGTCAGCAATTCGGCAAAGGCGGGATCGCCGGCCCAGACGTCGTGGGTGGCGCGAAACATCGCGACCATGCGCTTGGCGACGTCAGCCCAGCCTGCGCCGTAGGATTTCCGCGTCTTCTTGTTGGTCATCATCAACAGCAGCGTGTTGCGATCCTCCTCCGGCAGCCGCCCGAACGCGAAGACCTCCTCGGCGGCCTCGTTCCAGGCCAGCACGTCCCATCGCCTGCCGGTGATGTAGGCCGGATGCGGCAGGCTTTCGACCAGGCGCCGAATGGCCGGCGGCACCACCTCGCGGGTGAAGGGGCCCCTCGCACCATCGCGCGCGAGATCCCTAAGATGCGCATGCTCGGTCTTGCTCAGCCGCAACGCCCGCGCCAGCGCATCGACCGTCGTCACCGACGGGCTGACGGTGCGGCCCTGCTCGAGGCGGATGTACCAATCGACGCCGATGCCGGCGAGCTGCGCCACCTCCTCGCGCCGCAGCCCCGCCGTGCGCCGCCGCTGCCCCGCAGGAAGGCCGACGCTCTTCGGCGACAGCTTTTCGCGGCGGGAGCGGAGGAAATCGCCGAATTCGATGCGGCGGGGGTCAGCCATGGTGTGGTCCGTGATGGAGGGCTCGTGGAATACTAGGATAATACCAGGGCCCTTCGTCTCCCGCAAACTGAGCGCAGCAAAGCTGTTGGTGTTCCGCTTACTGCCGATCGCTTTACGAACTTGTCGCCCGGCGATCAGATCTACATGAAAGCCGACATACCGATCATCAATGGCATCACCGTCAACGCCGCGACATCGGGACAAAGGAAGTTATTCGAACGGAAAGAAGCGCGGCATCTCGGCTGTCGCGATGGTCGCGCCATCCTTCGCCTTGACGATGGCCTGATAGGTATAGAAACCCTGGTTGCACGGCGCGAACGTGCGGATCGATCCCGCCGGAACGATCCCGTTGGCGGGGAGCTCGGTTTCCTGACCGCCGAGTTCTCGGTTTTTCGGTCCGATCAGACGAAGCAGGACCTTCCGAGTTCCAGGAGGCGCATGCGTAATTCGGATCTCGGGATTTGGGTATAGGCTGACGCAGCCCTTCGTCCCATTGAAGGAGAAGTCTATCGTCATCCGATCTTCGGCAGAGGCGCTGGTAACACAGAAAAAAATGCTGGCCGCGCAGGCGAAAAACCTCATTGTCGACTTCCAGTTAAAGACGTGACGATAGATGGTTCCAGTCGCGACAGCAATCTATCAGTGCTGTTCCACCCCCGTCTGGCCGCTGCCTCGCTTCCTGCGTTCAGGACGAAAAAAAGCCCGCAATGATGTGCGGGCTGCGTCGCAGGAACGAGGATAGCGTCAGCTTTCGTCGTTCTGCCAGAAGGTCAGCGACGGCCTGGCGATGAAGACCAAGCCCGCGAGAGCAACGGCGGCGACAGCCACGAACGTGATTGCAGTCTCTTCCATGAATTCTCCTGCAAGGCCAGCCCTCCTGGGCAGGGATGCCGGTGCGCTGCGGCGATATCGTGGCTGCGACGTGGACTTAACGTGCCGTTTGGCTAACCGTTCCGTGACTAAGGCATGATCCGGAAAAGTCCGAAGCGGTTTCCGCCTCAGCCAGCGAACCACGCTCGTTTCAGAGGATATCGCATGGCCGCGCATCGCATGCAGGGCCACTCCAATACTAGGATAATACCAGGCCTTCTTGTCCCTTCGAGGGCGCCTTAGATGGGTATCACCCATCCCTGAGGTGAACATCATGAAAGCTGCCGTATTGAAATCCCTGGGGTCGCCGCTGGTGGTCGAGACTGCTCCGGACCCGGTGCTCGGCACCGGCGAGGTCATCGTCGACGTCGTCGCCACGCGCGTCCTGTCCTACATGAACGAGGTCTTCAGCGGGGAGCGCAATTATGCGCTCGAGCTGCCGATCATTCCGGGCCCCGGCGCCGTCGGCCGGGTGCGCACGATCGGCCCCGATGCGACCAAGCTCAGCGTCGGCGACTGGGTGTTCTGCGATCCGACGGTGCGGTCGCGCGACGATGTCGTGGCGCCCGATATCGCCCTGCAGGGGCTCACGGCGCCCGGCCCCGGCGCCATGAAGCTGCAACGGCATTTTCGCCACGGCTCGTTCGCCGAGCAGATGCGGGTGCCGACCGAGAATGTAAGGAAGCTCGGCCAGATCACGCCAGAGGAAGCCCCGCAATGGTGCGCGCTGGGGAACGCGCTGGTGCCCTATGGCGGCTTTCTCGCCGCAAAGCTTCAGCCGGGCGAGACCGTGCTGGTGAGCGGGGCCACCGGCAATTTCGGCAGCGCCGCCGTCTCGGTCGCGCTCGCGATGGGCGCGGCCTGTGTGGTGACGCCCGGCCGCAACGAGGCTGTTCTCGCCGACCTCGTCCGCCGCTTCGGCGCGCGGGTGAAGCCGGTGAGGCTGTCCGGCAACGAGGACGATGATCGCGAGGCCATGAAGCGCGCGGCGGGCGGCCCGATCGACTGCGTGCTCGACATCATGCCGCCCTCGGTCGCAACCAGCGTGGTGCGCGCGGCGGTCATGACGGTGCGCGCTTACGGCCGCGTCGCCCTGATGGGCGGCGTCGGCATGGCGGGCGGCGCGGGACTGGAGCTGCCCTACCCCTGGCTGATGCGCAACTGCATCTCCATCCATGGCGTCTGGATGTATCCGCCGGATGCGGCGGGCCGTCTGATCGCGATGGTGCGCGCGGGCCTGTTGCGGCTCGACGAATACCGGACGACGAACTTCGACCTCGACCATGTCAACGAGGCCATCGCGCATGCCGCCGCCAATGGCGGGCCGTTCAAGATGACGGTGATCCGGCCGTAAATGCCCTGCCCGCTGCGGCGATGCGCCGCCGCGGCGGATAGGCCTGACCGATCAGATAGCTGGAAGCGATCACCCCTGATGTAGCCGGCCGCGTCCGTCTACTGTGCATGGGGTTGTTTTCGCGTTTTGCCTATTCGAGCTCGATGACCTGGCCGTTCGAGAGCGACACGCGCCGGTCCATGCGGCCGGCGAGCTCCATGTTGTGGGTCGCGATCAGCATCGAGACCTTGGTCGCCTTGACCAGCTGCATCAGGGCCTGGAACACGTGATCGGCCGTGTGCGGATCGAGATTGCCGGTCGGCTCGTCCGCCAGCAGCACGCGCGGCGCATTGGCGACCGCACGCGCGATGGCGACGCGCTGCTGCTCGCCGCCCGACAGCTCGGCGGGCCGATGGGTGATGCGATCGCCGAGGCCGAGATAGCCAAGGATCTCCTTGGCGCGCTTGACGCTCTCGGACTTCTTCAGGCCGCGGATCATCTGCGGCAGCATCACATTCTCCAGCGCCGAGAATTCCGGCAGCAGCCGGTGCGACTGGTAGACGAAGCCGATATCGCTGCGGCGCAGCTGGGTGCGCTCGATGTCGGGCAGCTGCGAGGTCGGCGCGCCGTTGACATAGACCTCGCCGGAATCGGGCGCCTCGAGCAGGCCTGCAATGTGCAGCAGCGTCGACTTTCCCGACCCCGACGGCGCGACCAGCGCCACGGACTGTCCCGCCCACAGCGCCAGCTTGGCGTTGTCGAGGATCGTCAGCGCCGCTTCGCCCTGGAGGTACTGACGCCTTATCTCGTGGAGATAAATGACCGGTACATCCTCAGCCCCATGCTGCTGCTCCATCAGCCCCTCACTCGTAGCGCAGCGCTTCGACCGGATCGAGGCGCGCGGCGCGCCACGACGGGTAGAGCGTCGCCAGGAACGACAGCGTCAGCGCCATGATGACGACGGCCGTGGTCTCGCCGACGTCGATCTCGGCGGGCAGCTTCGACAGGAAGTAGAGCTCCGGCGAAAACAATTCAGTCGAGGTCAGCCAGGACAGGAATTGCCTGATCGATTCGATGTTGAGGCAGATCACGAGCCCGACGAAGAAGCCGACCAGCGTGCCGACCACGCCGATGGAGGCACCCGTGATCAGGAAGATCCGCATGACCGAGCCCTGCGAGGCGCCCATCGTCCTCAGGATCGCGATGTCGCTGCCCTTGTCCTTCACCAGCATGATCAGGCCGGAGACGATGTTGAGCGCTGCGACCAGCACGATCATGGTCAGGATCAGGAACATCACGTTGCGCTCGACCTGGAGCGCGTTGAAGAAGGTCGAGTTGCGCTGGCGCCAATCGACCAGGAACACCGGCCGGCCCGCGGCTTCCGTCACCGCTTTGCGGAAGGCGTCGATCCTGTCGGGGTTGGTGGTGAACACCTCGATCGAGGTGACGTCGCTGCTGCGGTTGAAATAGGCCTGCGCTTCGGCGAGCGGCATAAAGACGAAGCCGAGGTCGTATTCGGACATGCCGATCTCGAACACGGCGACGATCTTGTACGGCTTGATCCGCGGCGTCGTGCCCATCGGCGTCACCGCGCCTTTCGGCGCAACCAGGGTCACGCTGTCGCCGGCATGCAGCGACAGCTGGTCGGCAAGCCGCCGGCCGATCGCGACGCCCTGCCCGTCGTCAAAGCCCTCGAGCGAACCCTGCTTGATGTTCTTGGCGATGGAGGTGAGGTTGTTGAGGTCGTCGGAGCGGATGCCGCGCACCAGGACGCCCGAGGCGTTCCAGGGCGAGGAGGCCAGCGCCTGGCCGTCAACCACGGGAGCCGCGAGCCGGATGCCCTGGACCTGGCTGATGCGCTCGGCAACGTCCTTCCAGTCGGTCAGCGGCGATTCCAGCGGCTGCACCAGGATGTGGCCGTTCAGGCCGAGGATCTTGTCGAGCAGCTCTTTGCGGAAGCCGTTCATCACCGCCATCACGATGATCAGCGTGGCGACGCCCAGCATGATGCCGAGGAAGGAGAACCCGGCGATGACCGAGATGAATCCCTCCTTGCGCCGCGCCCGCAAATAGCGGGCCGAGAGCATCCACTCGAAGGGCGCGAACGGCGCAGTTTGGACGGTTTCGGTCATGGTTTCATCCATCGCTCGATAATCCCATGATTCGGGGTCAATTGTGGCCGGATTGGCGGCCGCGATATCGGGCGATGAACAATATTCAGCCGACCAGGCGCGCAACCGCGTCCGCAGGCGACATGGTCTCGCGGGCGCCGTCACTGCGCTTCTTGATCTCGACCTTGCCGTCGGCCAGCCCCTTGGGCCCGATCATGATCTGCCACGGGATTCCGATCAGGTCGGCGGCGGCGAATTTGGCGCCGGCGCGCTGGTCGGTGTCGTCGTAGAGCACGTCGACACCCTTGGCGGTCAGTTCGGCATAGAGCTTCTCGCAGGCGCCATCGACGGCCGCATCGCCTTGCTTCAGATTGAGGATCGCGACGCGGAACGGCGCCACCGCCTCCGGCCATTTGATGCCGGCATCGTCATGGCAAGCCTCGATGATCGCGCCCAGCAGGCGCGAGACGCCAACGCCGTAGGAGCCGCCATGGATCGGCACGTCGACGCCGTCGGGGCCCGCCACCATCGCCTTCATCGGCTCGGAATACTTGGTGCCGAAATAGAAGATCTGACCGACCTCGATGCCGCGGGTGTTGACGCGCTTCTCGGCCGGCACCTCCTGCTCGAAGCGGGCGGGATCATGGACGTCCTCCGTCGCGGCGTAGACCGAGGTCCATTGCTTGATGATCGGCGTCAGATCGCTGTCATAGTCGACATTCTCATCCGGCACCGGCAGGTCCAGCACGTCACGATTGATGAACACGCCGGATTCGCCGGTCTCGGCGAGCACGATGAACTCGTGACTGAGATCGCCACCGATCGGGCCGGTCTCCGCGCGCATCGGGATCGCCTTCAGCCCCATCCGCGCAAAGGTGCGCAGATAGGCGACGAACATCTTGTTGTAGGCGACGCGCGCGGCGGCCTCGTTGAGGTCGAAGGAATAGGCGTCCTTCATCAGGAATTCGCGGCCGCGCATCACGCCAAAGCGCGGTCGCTGCTCATCGCGGAATTTCCATTGAATATGATAGAGATTCAGCGGCAGGTTCTTGTAGGACTTCACGTACGCGCGGAAGATCTCCGTGATCATTTCCTCGTTGGTCGGCCCGTACAAAAGCTCGCGCTTGTGGCGGTCGGCGATGCGCAGCATCTCCGGACCGTAAGCATCGTAGCGTCCGCTCTCACGCCAGAGGTCGGCGAGCTGGAGCGTGGGCATCAACAGTTCCAGCGCGCCGGAGCGGTCCTGCTCCTCGCGCACGATCTGCTCGATCTTCTTCAGCACCCGGAAGCCAAGCGGCAGCCACGCATAGATGCCGGCGGCCTCCTGCCGGATCATGCCAGCGCGCAGCATCAGCCGATGCGAGACGATCTCCGCCTCTTTCGGATTTTCCTTCAGGATGGGCAGAAAGAACCGCGACAACCGCATGGCAATACTCTGGGAATCAGTGAGGGGTTGCAGTGAAACCGGATTGGGAGCGAAAACACAAGACCGGGAATGAGGAAAAGCCGCTAACGCGGCGGAATTCCTGTCATTTTTCCGTCGACTTCAGGTTCGACTTGAACCGCCTCGGTCTCAAGGCGGCGCGACCTCGAGGTCGTCCTCGAGCGTGACCTTCTCGAAATCGGTCACCAGCGCGTCGATCCGCACATGCCAGCGGCCGGCGAAGGGCAGCTCGACCTTGCCCACATGCCAGTAACCGTCGGGCCCGAGCTCGGCGTCGCGTTCCATCGGCTCGATGCCGCGCTCCGGCAGGCTCAGCGTCAGCGTCGCCTCCTTGGCGTTCAGCGGCGTCGCCTCGCCGGTCATGAGCTGGAGCACGAAATCGTCCATGCCGGCCTTCCCCGGGGACACCAGCACCTGAAACATCGCCTTATCGCTGTGGATGTGGATCGCCAGCGGCGTCTCCGGCACCATGGTCCGCGGCGGCGGCGTGAAGCGCCAGCCAGCGACGACGGCAAAGATGCCGAGCGCGGCCCCGCACTCCAGCAGGATGGAACATTTGAGCGCGGACGCAGCCCTGCGATCTTTCGCCAGCGCCGGCGTCCATCGGAAGCGATTGAGCGCAGCCAGTACCAACAAAGACAGAATCAGCGCCAGTTTGACCGACAGAATGAGGCCGTAAGCGGTCTCTATCAAAGCCGACGGCTTTTCGAGTTGAACGATCGCAAGCGTAAGCCCAGTCAGCGCCAGCGCTGCGACCACGGGCATGGCGATGCGCGAGAAGCGATTCAGGAGCGGTAGCAGGGCCGGCGTCGGCTTCGACACCAGCGTTACCAGCGGCGCCAACGCGCCGATCCAGAAGGCGACTGCGAGGCCATGGACGAAGATCGCCGGCCGCGTCAGCCACTCTGGCGATGCCGTCGCGGCGTGTCCGGTTATCGCGAGCGACAGGCCGACGACGGCAAACGCGATCGCGGCAAACACGCGCGCGTACCAAGCCCGGTTCAGCGCCATCAGCGCCAGCAGCATCGCCGCGATGGCGAGAAGCAAGGCGGGGCCGGCACTGGTCGCGAATGCGATGGTCCAAGGCGCCGTCGTCAGACCCGCTGGCAACGGCAGGCCAAGAAGATCCAGGCCCAGCGCGCCAAGAGATACGATCGCGCTCGGGATGCCGATGAGAAGCGCCGCGCGCGGCGTGCCCATGCCCGTCATCGACCGCGCAATCCAGCGGCCAAAGAACACGCCGCCGACGCCGACGAACAGCCCGAGATAGACACCGATCCGCGATATCAAGATCAGAGCCTTCAACAGGCCGTCGGCATTGGCCGTAGGCTGCGTGGCCGTCGGCGCACCGACGGAAAAGATCACCGATCCCGCCACAGGATGGCCGTCCTGCGAGATGACACGATAGCTCACGACCGCCGTGCCCTGCGGCAGGTCCGGCGGCATCGCAACCGAAATGCCCTCGCCCGATGCCGTGACGCGCGCATCGTCGCGCGCCCTGCCCGCGCCGTCGATCAACTGGATCGCGCCCGGGGTCACCGCCTCATTGAAGCGAAATTCCACCGCCTTCGGCGCGGTCGCCAGGATGCTGCCGCTCGCCGGCTCAACCGAAATCAACGCCGCATGCGCCGTCGCGTCGGTCACAGTGCCGACAATCGAGAGCAGCGTGACGAGCGCGGCGACGAGACGCATTACGGCTTGGGCAACAGTTTCACGCCAGGCGCCGGCGACTTGTCTTCACGCGAATGCGCGGAACCCTCGGCCGGGATTTCAATCCAACGGCTGACACCCTTCTCGCATTCCTGCACGACAGGGAAATACAGCGTGGTGTTCGGTTTCAGGCTGTCGGTGAGGAAACTGCTGGCAATGAACTCGTCGTAATTGTGATCCGGCAGCTTGCCGCCGGACCAGACAATTTCCTTCACGCCCGAGGTCAGCCTGTTGCCGTGATAGTCGTAGGCGCTGGCATACTGGCCCTCGACGATATCGACATTCCAGCCGGCCTTCGGCATCGGCTTCACGGCGATCACGCCCTCCGGAATTTGCACGCGGATCTTGACGGTCGGCGAGCCGGAACAGCCATGCGGCACGGCGAAGACGGCCTTGTAGGACGCGCCGACCGTGGCCTGCTTGCCTTCCAGATATACGTGGGCTGCCGCCGGCGATGCGACGAGCGCAGCCATCAGGATCAGCCAGGGTGCCTTCGACATGCTCTATCTCCCGGACATTGGATCGCGTCTGTCACATCTTCATTCCCGAATGGTCGGGCATCTTCTTCATCATCATGCCTCCGCCACCGGGCGCGCCGACGCCCTGGACGTCAAGCGACACGGAGACCTTGCCGGCCTTCTCGAACTCGAGCGTCACCGGCACCTTCTGGCCCTCCTTGAACGGGCCCTTCAGGTCCTGGAGCATCAGATGGCTGCCGCCGGGCGCAAGCTTCACGGTCTTGCCGGGCTCGATGACGAGGCCGTTGTCCAGCGGGCGCATCCTCATCACGCCATTGTCCATCGCCATCTCGTGGACCTCAGCCTTGCCGGCGATCTCGGCCGACACGGCGATCAGCTTGTCGGGCGCCGTCCCCTTGTTCTCGATGGTCAGGAAGCCTCCCGCGACCTTGGCGCCTCCGGGTGTTGCACGACTCCACGCCTGCGAAATGACGAGGTCACCGGCCTTCACATCGTCGGCGCTGGCGGGAGCACGCAGGGCGAGAGTGAGCAGGACGGCGCCCGCGATTGATCCGAACGAAGCTTTATTGATGTACACTTTGTGCTCCTCTTGTTGATTTCAGTTCGCGAGGTGGATGGCGGGATGCAGCGTGCCGAGCAGCCCGACTATAGCGAAAACGACAAGGCCGAGAACGAGCTCGATGGTGCTGTTGCGCACGAGAGAGGCGCGCGCAGCATCCCCGTACTTGCCCAGCCGCGGGGTCAGTGACAGCCGGTTGACCGCAGCGAATGTCAGCATGAAGGCGAACACGGCGAGCTTGACCAACAACAATTGGCCGTACTCCGTGGCGATCAGCCCACGCACAGAGCCGACCAGGACCACGGTGTTGGCCACGCCCGTCAGTATGAGCGTTGCCACGCTGATGATGCCCATCGTCGAAAATCGCCCAACAGCGTCGCGGGCGAGCAACGGCGAGCTACCATAGCGGGCGGCGGCGAGGAAGAGAATCAGCGGCACCAGGCCACCGATCCAGCCGGCAGCGGCCAGAATATGGAGCGCGTCCGCAGCAAGATGCAGGTAGCCGACGATACCAAAGGTCGCGCCGGCATGTCCGGTCCAGGCCAGCATTGCAGCAAATGCGAGCGACGCCGCAAGTCCAAGCCATCGCGCGATCGCCGCACGATCGCAGATGAGGCAGATCGCCAAACAGACCGCAGTGCAGGCCCGGAGGGCTGCCACTCGGCCGAACTGCGTTTCGTTGACAACGGTAGACAGCACGTCAGGATTCAGCGCTTCGCCGAGCGGCATGCCACTCATCGACACCGCCTGAAGCGCCAGCCAAATCCCGCCCGAGATCACGGCGATGGCAAGGCATCCCCACGAGATCCGTAACGCACGGATCCGCGCACGCTCTGCCACGCCTGCCAACTCACGCGAAGCGGGCCCGGCGACGGAAACCTGAAACAGGATATTTCCCGCCAGCATCGCCGTCGACGCGAGATGGACAGCACGGATCGCGACCAGGGGCGCATCGGACGTTGACCAATCCATCGGCAGTTGGGCCTTCAAGGGCCGACCTGGAAGGTGAAGCTGCCGTCGGTCGTATGCGTATCCACCGACAGCACGTGCCAGTTCACGTGGTAGGTGCCGGCGCCGCCCGGCTTCAATGGAACAGATATTTGGTTGTCCTTGACGCTCGCCTTCCCGGCGTCGACGCGTTGCCCATTCGGCCCCGTGACAGTGATCGAGCTGAATGCAGCCTCGAGCTTCTGCGTGAAGGTCAGCGTCACCGCGCGCGGCAGGTTCGCGACCTTGTTGCCGACCCGCGGCTCGGCATAATCAAGCGTCGCGTGAGCCGCGGCTTCACCGGAGGCGAGCAGCAGCAACAACGGAATCATCGAGGAAAGTAAAGACGCTCGCATAGCTCAATTCCTCATAAATGGGCTGGCAGGTTGGACAGGTCCACCGAAGATCGGCTTGCCGATGCCGCGCGGATCAACGTCGTCCAGGTACAAATGCAATTGAGCGATGAAGCCGACATTGGTTCCGCTTTGCCTGTTGATCGGGATCAGCGCCTCCGCGGCAATCTGGAACTTGTTGCCGACCCAGATGACTCCCGGATTGATCGTGCCCGTCGTCATCGTGCCCGAGGTAAGCGTGTTCGCCACCGGGGTCTGCAGGGTGGCTTCGACGAGCGGGACCAGGTGATTGATGAAATCCGGCAGGCCGAGATCCACGACCGCAGATTTCAAATAGGGCATGCTGTACTGGATGGTGCCGCCCCAGTTCAGCACCCGTGGATGGAATTCAGTGTCGGCAGTGCTTAGTCCCGAGTCGGGATCGATCCCGAAGGTGGTGGTGAAGCTCCGGCCCGGAATGGCGTAGCCGACCTGCCCGGTGATCGCGACCGGCCGAAGCCAGGAGAGCGTGTCAGGAAGATCGCCAAAGCCTTTGCCGAAATAGATCGTGGGCGTGTAGGTGTTGAACGGATCCGCCCCGACGCTTTGTGCGCCGGTGCCGCCCCATTCCACGCTCAGGCCCACCGACATCACGAATTCATGCGCGGCGTTCTTGAACACGCGGTACTTGAACGTGGTCTCCAGATTCTGGAACCCGTTGGCCCCGGGAACCGTCGCATCGATCGGACCGAGGAAGGTGTAGGTCGTGCCAAACGAGATGGCGAAATCGTCGGTGATGCGCTTGGAGAACTCGCCGGACACGTCGCGCTGCCGAACGGGCGGAACGTCGCCGGTCTTGAAACTGTCGAAGGTGGGAAGCGAGAGCTCGTCGTTGACGCCGGGATCGTCGATGCCAAGCGTTGCCGGAAAGAAGCGGTTGCCGACGATCTCGTGGGCAAAGCTTCTGGAGATAAGGCTTCTGGAAACAAGGCTCGGGGAAAGAGAGCAAAGCGCAATAGCGAGGCCCCACAGGCCCGCGCGCGTGCGACTGATAGACATGAGATGTCTCCGCAAGAAAGCAAAATGACGTACAGGGTCAAGCGGCCGATCCGGCCGCTACGCTTACGTCAAATGCGGAGGCGCACGCGCCTGGGCGCTGGACCTGCCATGTGCAGTGACTGCGCTCGCATCCGCCTCGCGCCACACCACGCGCTCAGCGTGGCGTAAGGGAATGGGGAGTGTCGCCTGCGGCGGCGAATCGAAGGACGCATTGGCCTGCGCCAAGCAACACAGGGCACACGTGCCGGCATGCGCCGAGGGCGCGCCCTGGTCATTCGGGGCGCCCTGCTCACTGACGCTATGGCAGACGATGCCGGTACCAAGCGGGTCGACAACGGCTTGGCCGGCCGCCCAGCAGGCGGCAATTGGAGCCAGCACCTGCATCACGAGCGCGAGCAGGACAACCGGTAGGAATTTTTGCAGCCGTGCGCCCATCCGCCGAACCATTCGTTCGCCTGCTAACTAAACACCACGCTTGGCCCGAGTCGAGATCACATCGGCTGCCCTGGCGGCGGCGCATATTTCTCGAAAATGTTTTCGGGGGGCGTCCGTCCGGGGGCAGTGTCCGGCATTTGAGGCAGCGGCATCGCCCGGCGATCTCCACAGAATTCTTATATTTGTCATATACTTACGACCCATAACAGCCCGATCGTTTCGTCAGCTGCTCGAATTTTGAACAATCGTTGCCGAAAATGATGACAAGTGAGAAAAGTTGATCTAGCATCCCTCTTGCTCAGGCTGGCCGTGAGGTCGAAGTCTGGTGGTCCAAGTCTCGGGAGGAGCCCCTGGCGCGCAAAACGCAGCGTCGCCCCGTCAATCAAGATCAAATCTTAGAATCGGGGATAATAGGGTCGACACAATTTTTGAGCGGGGCCAGGGCCCCGCTCTTTTTTTATCTGCCTCTCCCAATCTGATCGAACAGCTTTAGGCTCGCAGCCTCGCGTTACGCCGATCTGCCGCCCCTCGTCTACCAACGGCCGTTCGATGAGCATCCTGAGACGCGCAGCGGGCCCGTGATGAGATCGATGCTTGCATTGACCATCAAGCCGATTCTCGACTTCGCAGGCGAGCGCAGCGGACTTGCAGCGTAGCGCGCTTTGCGCTGCACCAACTCTCGCGTTGCAGATTGGGTGGCGTGAACTCGTCGATTGTGAGACACTTTCCAGATCGGTAGCGCAACCAATGACGCGCCGACGACAAGATATATGGGAGCGAGCGATGTCCGAGACGAAAGATTTCTCGACGACGAGGCGCGATCTTCTTCAGGCGGCTGCGACCGCCGGCGCCGCGACTGCCATCCTCGGCAGCATGGGCATAAACCCAGCATTGGCAGCCGAGATGGGACGCAGTGAGAAGCCGCTGAAGGCGGCGTTCTCCAACGCAGGCCTTCAGGCCACCTGGTGCGCGCAGGGCAAGCAGGCCGCGGAATTCTGGGGCAAGCTGTTCAATGTCGAAGTCACCTGGTTCGATGGCCAGCTCGATGCGGTGAAGCAGCGCGCGGCGATCGACAACATGGCCTCGCAGAAATGGGATTTCGTCGCCATCCAGGCGTTCGGCATCGGCACCCTCACCCAGCCGGTGCAGAAGATGATCGACGCCGGCACGCCCGTCATCGACATGGACACGCTGATTGCGCCGCTCGACCAGATCAACGTCCATTCCTTCCTCGCCCCCGACAACGAGTTCATGGGCGCCTCGGTGACGCAGGCGCTCTGCAACGCGATGGGTGGCAAGGGCAAGATCATCATGACGCAAGGAGCCCTCGGCCACACCGGCGCGCAGGGCCGCGCCAAAGGCTTCAACTCGGTGGTGAAGCAATTCCCCGCCATCGAGGTGCTCGACACCCAGCCGGCCGATTGGGACGTCTCCAAGACCGCGCGGCTCTGGGAGACCTATCTGACCAAGTACCCGCAGATCGACGCGGCGTTCTTCCACAATGACGACATGGCGCTGGCCGCTGCCAACATCATGAAGGCCCACAACCGCACCAACATCCTGATCGGTGGTGTGGACGCGATGCCGCCGGCGATCCAGGCGGTGAGCGAGGGCCGGATGTACGCGACCGTGCGCAATCCGTCGTGCCGCATCCACGGCGGCGCGATCATTGCGGGCGTTGCGGCCGTCGTTGGCGGCGAGAAGAGCGGCCAGGGCATTCCCAAGAACGTCGTCACCGACGGCCCTGTCGTGACCAAGGCCAATGCCGCGGGCATGCAGTGGATGCAGGATCACTTCCTGATCTGAAATCTCCATGCCTGAGGGTCGACGGCCCATCCTGGAACTGCAGGGCATCACGAAGAGCTTCGGCGGCGTCGAAGCGCTTCGTGGTGTCGACTTCGCGCTTCTCCCCGGCGAGATCCACGGCCTCGTCGGCGAGAATGGCGCGGGAAAAAGCACGCTGATGAAGATCATCGCCGGCGTGCACACCGAATTTACCGGCCGCTTCCTGATCGACGGCCATGAGACCCATTTCCGCTCGGCGCGCGATGCGCATGCCGCGGGTATCGCCATGGTGCATCAGGAGCTCTCGGTCGCGCCTGATCTCACGGTCGCCGAGAACGTCTTCCTCGGCAACCAGCCGACCAACGCGCTTGGCCTCGTGCAATGGCGACGCATGGCGCACGAGGCCGGCGAGCAGCTCGCCCGCTTCGGCATCGACGTCGATCCGATGTCGAGGCTCGGCGACTTGCCGATCGGGCTGCAGCAGCTGATCGAAATCGCCCGTGTGCTGTTCTCGGGCGCGCGCATCGTCATCCTGGACGAACCGACCTCCGCCCTCTCCCCGCCCGAGGTCGAGCGGCTGTTTACGACGCTGCGGCGCTTGCGTGAGGAAGGCACCGCCATCGTCTTCATCTCCCATTTCATCGAGGACATTCTTCGCGTGTCCGATACGGTCACCGTGTTTCGCAACGGGCGGAAGGTTGCGGAGACCGCGAGCGCCGCGACCACCAAGGGCGCGCTGATCGAGGCCATGATCGGCCGCGGCGGCGAGGCGCTCGAGCACAGCTACACCGACGATCTCATGCTGCCGCGGCCGAGCGACAGTTCGGTCGTGCTGAAGGTCGACCAGCTGTCGCTGGCGCGCAGCCTCAAGGACGTCTCGTTCGAGGCCCGCGCCGGCGAGGTGCTCGGCATCTACGGCTTCATGGGTTGCGGGCAACAAGAATTGTCCCGCATCCTGTTCGGCAAGCTGAAACCGGACGCCGGCACGCTGATCGTCGAGGGCCGGCCGAAGACCTTCGCCAGCACGGCGGCGGCGCGGCGCGCGGGCATCGCGCTGGTGCCGGAGAGCCGGCGCGCCATGCTGTTTCACCAGGAGCCGGTGTACAAGAACATCTCGATCAGCATCCTCGAGCGCATCTCGTCGCTGCTGCTCAAACCGGCGCAGGAGCGTGATATCGCCAGGCGCCAGGTCGAGCAGTTGCAGATCAGGCCGCCGGTGGTCGGCCTCGACCTCGGCATGCTCTCGGGCGGCAACCAGCAGAAGGTTGCGCTGGCAAAATGGCTGACCTACCCGCCCAAGCTGCTCGTCCTGTGCGAGCCGACCCGCGGCATGGATGTCGGCGCCAAGAACGACGTCATCAACATCGTCCGCGACCTCCGCGCCAGGGGGCTCGCGATCATCGTGCTGTCGACCGAGCCGGAAACGGTGCTGTCGCTGGCCGACCGCATCCTCGTGCTCAAGCGCGGCGCATTGGTGCGGGAATTCAGGAACGAGCCGGTCAGCAAGGACCGCCTGCTGGAAGCGGCGTGACGGAGAAGCACAATGGCGAGCAGTGAGACGGCACCAGCAGCAAGCCAGCGCGCACGGGGCGCTGCGACGTTCCTGCGCTCGCAGATGCGCAACATCGCGCCGTTCCTGACGCTGATCTTCCTGTCCGCCTTCTTCGCCGTCGCCAGCCCCTCCTTCGCGACCATCGACAATCTCGGCAATATCCTGACGCAGGTGTCGGTGACAGGCATCATCGCCGTCGGCCTTACCTTCGTGATCCTCTGCGCCGAGATCGACCTGTCGATCGCGGGCATCGCCAACGTCACCGGCATCGCGGTCGCCTACTTCACGCTGCAGGAATCTTACGTCAACATCGCCAACATCCCCCTGCCCGGCGCGATCGCGATCATCCTGTCGCTCCTGCTCTGCGCGGCTCTCGGCCTCGTCAACGCGCTGGGCCTGACCGTGATCGGCATCCCCTCCTTCATCATGACCCTGGCGATGATGCAGATCGCGGCCGGCATCTCGGCGCTGCTGGTGCGCGGCCAGATCGCCTACAAGGTCCCGAGCCTGATCTCGACGCTCGGCTCGGGCTCGATCGGCGGCATCCCCTGGATCGTCATTGTTGCCGCCGTCATGCTGCTTGGCGGGCACCTCGTGCTGACCTACACGCGCTTCGGCCGCTACGTCTACATGGTCGGCGGCAATCGCGAGGCGGCCGAATATTCCGGCCTCAACGTCAAGCTCATCCTTGGCAGCGTGATGATCATCTCCGCGGTGTGCGCCGGCATCGGCGGCATGCTCGGCGTCGCCCATTTCGGCAGCGCGCAGCAGAACGAGTTCGACACCTATCTGCTCGACTCCATCGCCGCCGTCGTGGTCGGCGGCACCAGCCTATTCGGCGGCCGCGGCGGCATCGGCAACACCATCGTCGGCCTGTTCGTTCTCGGTGTTCTCAATAACGGCCTCGACCACGTCAACATCGACAGTTTCTTGAAGATCCTGATCCGCGGCCTGATCCTGCTGGCGGCGCTGATCATCAACGTCTATGCACAGCGGTTGCGAGAAAAAGCGGCGGAATAGACGCCCTCAAAACAAAAGCGCGAAAACAACCCCATGCACAGTAAAAATCATTGCGGAATTTGATGCGCAGGAATTATTCGCTATTCCCGAAATTTGGTTTGACGCGTCGGGCAAAACAGGAGTAGGATGTCATGATGGCAACCACCGGGTATCTGCGCAGCCGCTAGCTCAAGCTTGGCCCAGAGATCTCGGTACAACCAGCAGTCGTCTCCCTCCAGATATTTTCGCCAAATCTCAGAGCATAATCCATGGTCATGCGGCACGCAGCTCTGGTCATGATGACCTTGCTGCTCTTCTCGGGATGGGCACGTGCCGAGCCCGGCATTGAATGGCAATTCCTCGCTACCGGACAGACGCAGACCTCGCCGATTCAAGGCACCGTCGAAAGCTACGCGCGAAAGTACAAGCCGACCGCAATCATGATCGTGCAAGACGGCCTGGTGGTCGCGACCTCAGGCGACCTCACCCGCAAGGTCAACGTGCGCTCTGTTCGAAAGAGCTTCCTGAGTGCTCTCTACGGAATCGCCATCGAACGCGACCAGATCAAACTCGAAGGCACGCTCGACCAATTGGGGATCGACGACACCTCGCCATCGCTGACGACCGGAGAGAAGCAGGCAACTGTTCGTCAATTGCTCATGGCCCGCTCCGGGGTCTATCATCCCGCAGCTTATGAGACGAGCGACCAGAAATCGAATCGGCCGCCGCGGGGTTCCCATCGGCCCGGCACGTTCTGGTATTACAACAACTGGGACTTCAACGCCCTGGGTGCAATCTATGAAAGGGCAACGGGCTCGGACATCTTCGATAGCTTCGACAAAATGATTGCGCGTCCCATCGGGATGCAGGATTTCACCGCCCACGACGGGGCTTTCGTTGGAGATAGTTCCTCGCTTTACCGCGCCTATGTGTTCAGCATGAGCGCGCGGGATCTTGCACGCTTCGGATTACTGTTCCTCAACAAGGGACGATGGAATGACGCTTCCGTCGTTCCGTCGCAATGGACGGCCGAGTCGACCAAGGCCTATTCGGAGACCGATCGAAAAGACCGCGGCTATGGCTATCTATGGTGGACACTCGATGCCGGCGTTTGGGGACGAGACGCAATCTTTGCGTCGGGCTACGGCGGACAGTTGATCGTCATCGTGCCGGAGAAGCGTCTGGTTGCCGTTCAACTCGTCGAACTGGACCGGAGCCAGAAGGGAATTCATAGCGCGACTTTTCTCGACCTCGTTCGACAGATCGTGACGATGGCCAATTGATTTGCCAGACCACGCCCCCGCACCGCGGCATCATGCGACGAAGGTAATGTCCGCCTATCCCCCATAGCGCTCGAGTTCGTGCAATGGGTATCCGCTACGGGGCCACAAGCGGCTTTCCTTCCTACCGCGCGCCCGCTGGCAGCTTCAAAATGTGGCCGGTAGCCGAGAGTGCGCATCGAGGGTTCATCTTCGAATGCCGCAACCTGGTCCCAAAACTGCTCGACCGCACTTGCGGAGTCGCCATCGGCTCGGACGTTGATCGCTATTGCCATCCGTCGCTCTATGGATTCCTGCAACTTTGGCTGCGAGTCCGGGGGCTGCAACGGGTCATTGGCGAATCTCCGGCGGTTGATAGGACACTTCCGGTCCAACTCCAGAAACATCTCTGCGTCGCACCAACAGACGCAATGGGCCAGAAGCGAACTACAGTGGGTTGGAGCAGCGGTTGGAAACGAACATTAAGCGACAGCTTCCTTGAGGAGCCGTTCTTGAGCCCGGAGTGTCAGAGCTCGCGCGAGTCGATCCTCGCACGCAGGTGATGGCAGAAATCCTCCAGGAGCGTCTGCAGATTTTCGCAGTTGACCAATAGGCGATCTGCCTGTGCGCGTTCCGCCGTGTCAAACGCGAAGGCATTACGCAGGCGCCTTACGTGGTTCACTCTTTGGCGGCCATTGGCGGCGCGGGTTTCCGCGAACTCAAGATGCTCCAGATCGTGGCTGAGCCTGTCTTCTTCCTCGACGAGCAGCTTGGTGATGGTGGCCCGATTGTGCGGTGCAAGGTCATCGCCATTCAGGAGATCGAGATAGTGATCCACATTCGCTCGGGCCACGTATCGGTGCATGACGCCACTCCCGATTCGCTCATCTACATCAAGCGGCACTTGCCGAAACGACGCTGGCGGGCAACCAGTATTATTCCACCGCAGAAACGCCCCTGCAACATGACGCCGATCAGCCGTACAGTCGCCTGCTCCGGCGAGTTAACTTAAGTTGGGTTGTTGGGAAGCGCAAGAACGGATTACCGCAGCGATCCCGCTCATTGTCATGCCGTACAGACCTCGCGCGCGGATCGGCGTATTGCGCGCGGGTTGGCAGCGGCCAGAAGCGAAAATGCGTAGGCTGATTCCAACGAGGCGGCGTTCAGTTTCGTCCGGGCCTTCTTAAGGAACTCGGCCGCTCTTCAATATCCACACCGATCATCTTGCCGATGCGGCCTATTCAATATTTTGAATGCAGGATTGCGGCGGGGTCGAAACTAGCTTCCGAAAGACGATGCTGTCATCCGAGAAGCTTGCAACGCATCCATGCCCCTTAACGAAATGACGAAGGCGGCTCAGAGCCGCGTCGTTTTCGCCAAAGAGCCGCTTGTAGTCGTCCGTCGACAAATTGTGGAGAGCTCCGTCGCCTAAGTCAGAGAGGGACTTGTCAAGGTCGGCCAAGGTGATTCTGGTTTGTCGCATTGCCTGCCTCGCCAACCATGACAGCATCCGTCAACCCCGCAAGATTGAGCGCTGACCTCGGCTTCTTTGAAGTGACGTAAGCTTATGATGCCGGCTCGTATAATTTTTTGACGTGGATCAAAGGCAAACCGAGGGCGTCGCCAGCAGCTGCGGGCCTTGGTTGTGTGGAAACGCATGGGTCGCACAAGCGGAAGTGACGCTGCTGATTTTGAATCACATCATGGGACCCGGAATGAAGCAGCGAATATCAGTTACGCGTGCTGGCATGCCATCGATATACTCATACACGGGCCACGCAATCGTCCGCCCGGTGAGGTTGGGTCCGACAATCACCGCTTCCGGTGGCACATCCCACCATTGTCCGTACAAACGGACGCGGTATCCGCTGCCCTTACTCTCCCAATCGGGGCTGGCAACTGCTATTCCGTCCGCGTTTGAGCAGCATGGCCCCTTGCCACTTTTGAGGCTCTCGAACCAATGATTGAGTTCAGGTCGGTTAGGATCGTGCGCGTTCGCTGCCAAGTGCGAGACCAGTAGCACGATCAATGTGGTCGCCGAGTTGGCGGTCATCGAGTGCATTTGAGTCATTGCAATTTCTCTAAGAAAGCAAGAAATTAGCGCCGTGATCCCTTCAAATTGCGTTAGTTCAAACTGCGCGGTCTTCCGATACGAGCCGCGTCATGCTGCACCAATTCCAGTCAATTGGACGACTTCCAAAAATCCCGCTCGTTGCTACGTCTGCGATCCGGACCCTAAGGTTCAATGGCTGCCGATGTGAGGTAGGGGCCAAAAGCAGCCATCAGCGGCCAGCATGATCTTGGTCACCTGTCCGCGAATTTGGTTTGGAATCGAGCGAAACCCGACGCGCCTCCCGCGTCAGCGCATTCCAAGAGACACTCTCTGCTCAGCCGCGCCTGGGTTTCCGCGTTTTCGATCGAGCGTGGCGCCACGCTGTCTCCAGGGCCGACTTCAGCTCGCTCGGTGACAGCTTCGCCAGTGTCGCCGCGGTCCAGCCCTGCTTGCCCCAGGCGTTGGGCACCGGAGCGAACGCCTCCGGCGCCGTGAGGCATTTGAGCTCCTGCTCGTCCGGCGTGAACTTGAAGTTGGCCGTCTTGCCGTCGGCAGCAAGGGTCACGTAGATCCGGGCCACCTTGAACGCGGCCCGATCAAAGTGGGGGGCCTCCGTCGTCCCGGACAGCGACAGGGCTATGCGGCGAAGGTCTGCGCTCGTGGCCATCGGCAACTCATGGAAGAACAGTTTCGTGGGTCAGGCCCCCGCACAGCGTGACCTCGCACGCGGGCCATTGCAACATCATCTCGACCATCATCCACCTGCGGCTCATCGATCGTGCGCTTGCGTTTTTCATTCCTGCATGGAGATTGCCATGACCAGTGGATCACCCGCCAAGCTCCCGGGAAGGGCCTCGCAACTCCCAGTTCGATAGTTTGTCGTCGTCCTCCGTCAGAAGTCCAGCTTGTCACGTATGGCCGCGATCCCGGCTCTCGCGCACGCTTCGTCCGCGTCACCGCCCGGCGCTCCGGACACGCCGATCGCACCGACCAGAGAGCCCCCCGCTTCGACGATCAATCCTCCTCCTATGACCACCACCCCGGGAAGACTCCGAATGCCCGATTGCATCATGCCCGGCTGGCTGACCGCATTCAGCTCCATCGTGCTGGTCTTGAACGACGCAGCCGTCCACGCCTTGCCGGATGCCGTTGCTGGCGTATGGGGGCCCGCAAAGCGGTCGCGCAACACCACTTGCGTCACGCCGAAGCGATCGACAACGGCGACGGCAACCTGGTAACCATGGCTACGGCAGCTGGTTAGTGCGGCGGTCGCCAGATCGAGCGCCAGCTCCGGCGTGAGCGATTGATAGGCGACCAACGCCTCTACCGCCCGCATTGGGCAGCTGGACGCGATCAGCAGCGCCGTCGCGATCGATAAACGTCTGACTCTCATTGATATCCCCGCCAAGTTGGACGAATGCCTATTTGATCTCGCCGTAAGTCAGATCGTCGAACAAGGTCACGCTGTCGGCCTTGGTCCACAGGCCGATCATGCCGGCATCAACAATGCTGGCGTCCTCCACTTCGAATAGCGATTTTCCGTCGTAGGTCACCTTGAACCGACTTGCTGCGAAATCGCAACGCAGCACGTGCCATTGCCCTGATGTCACCGGCGTGCTGACGCCATATCCGCCTTTGCGGCCAACGATCTCCAGCGACGTCCTGACACCCTTGATCGTCTTGTAAAGCACGACATTGTCCTCAAGGGCGTTGGCCCGGACGACGTAGTAATTGTTGGCATCCTTCGCGCGCCAGATGAGTCCCGCGGCGCGATCTTCCGACCCTGCGATGGCCTTGAATTTGACTTCAACGAAGCCGTTGCGGATCGCGGTGTCGCTCTTGATCGCAAGCGGAAAAGTCGCTCGTCCGGATTGCTTGAGAACGTTCGGTTTGCTCGGCGCCGAGGGCTCGGCCTCCACGGTCCATTTCGGCTCTCCCCTGCCGGTCATCGTCAAGGTCCACCCGTCGGGCGGCAATCCGGCAGGAGCATTGTCAAAATTCAGGGTCTCGGCCACGGCATTTCCTCCCATCACCAAGCTCAGCACAGACGCCGCGGCGAGCCACATGCGCAATGAAGATCGCGACGGCAAGGCTGCGACGGTGTACGTCATTGATCGTCCCACTCCCGATGTTCGGGCCGTCCTCAGCGGCATGATGTCCTCGTCAATCAGCGAAGCGAAGGAAGCGTCGATGCGAGCAAGGACAGTCCGGCGAACAACAGCAGCGCCAGTACCGCCTTTCGGAACGTCTCGTCGTCAATCTTTCCGAACAGCCGGAAACCGGACCACAGACCGGCGACCAGGAACGGCGCGCCCAGCACGTACAATGCCAGCGTGTCCTTCGTGATGCTGCCGGCGGCCGCCTGGGAGATCGAAATGACCACGAACGCCAGGAACAGCACCGGCTGGAACACGGCCCGCTGCAGATCCTTCGGCCAGCCGCGCCATTGACAGGAGATCGTCGAGATAATGCCGCCGAGCCCGGTCAAGCCGCCAAGAAGCCCATTCGAGATGCCGATCGCGATGTCGGCACCGGTGCCGATCTTCATCGGCGCGAATACCGGTCGCGCCAGACCGTAGACTGCGTAGATCATCAGCAATACGCCGACAGAGAGCCGGAGGTAGACCGGGTTCAGATACGAGAGAATGCCCACTCCAATGGGAATTCCGACGACTGTCCCGAACGCAAGCGGCCATGCCTTGCGCAAATCCAGGCTGCTTCGCAGCTTGAAGATGCCATAGCCCTGCGTGAGCAGGCCGTAACCGGCAATCAAGGTCGCGGTCTGCATCGGCGTGATGATGTGCAGCCAGACGCCCGAGACGACGAGGCCCATCGCAAATCCGGAAAATCCGCTGACGAAGCCGCCGACCAGGGCAGCAAGAGCAAAGATAGCAAAGACAGGAGCATCCATGAGCCGTTCTCCCGAACGAGACAGCGAACGCTTGGATGGAAATCCATCTGATGGGGAGGTCGCAGATCCCCAAACTTGCAAAGTTTCATTGCCGAAACGGTTGTGCCGGCTCCTGCCTCAGCAGTGCCACCTCCCAATGCGCCGAAACGTGCACAACGGTTCCGGTGCACTGCACGCACCGCAAACGCGCGTACCTTCCGAACAAAGTTCGTCACGGCGAGTTGGTGCAGTACCTCCTGCAAGGAAGGAGACCACTATGAGACATTCAACATCAGCTGCCCTGTTGTCCGTTCTGGCGCTAGGTTTCGTGTTCACCGGAAGCGCTACACAAGCGCAGTCCACCGCCGTCCAACACCCCCAGTCGCCGCAGCAGTCGGAACAATCCCGCGAGCAGGATCGTAGCCGCGCGGGGGATGTCACGATCGGACGCGACTGGAAGGCGGACAACGAGGGTGATCACGCCGGCACGACCATGCCGAATGAGGACCATCAAACCGTGGGCCGCGACTGGCGCGCTCACCCGGAGGATCGAGATCGCCAATAGCCTCCCGATCATTGTTCTCCTGGTCTTGCTCTCCAGCCCAGGTTCAGGGCGACGACGGTACAGTGCAGCGGGAGCCAGCAGCTCGTCGATGCGCGCGTCGATGGGCGCCGGCGCGTTGGGCGCGCCGATCAGCCGAGACAGCCTATTTGATGAAATCGTGGTATGTGATGTCGACATGCAGCGCCCTTGGTGATCAGGACGCGATTCTTGGGCATGTCGCCTCGCGGGGAGATCGCAATTCCCCGTGCCACGAATAAAAGCCCTGCCAGCCGGGCTGTCAACCCGGTTGCGTCGAAAGAAGCAAAGATTCGTCGGAGGCGAGATGCTAACGCGCGATGAAATTGGGTTGAATCATCATCGCCCTTTAGCTCTTTGTTTGAGCATGATCTCCGCGCAAGCGCGTTCCGCTGATGTCGCGAGGGAAAACCGTCGTACACTTTCCAGATCAGGCTCCGGCTAGCTAATCCCGAAACCGTAAAGGCGAGCCATTACGGCCTCGCACTCTTCCGCAGCCGGAGCCAAGTCAAGGATCCTCGCCTTCCTGTGAGCGCTCCGAATTGCTCTTACGAGGTCTATGTCCGGATCGTGGCCCCCATTTGGAGACAGTTCGGCGAGCGTGAGCAGAGATAGGATTTCGGACTGCACCTCTCCGTGCGTTCGGGCCAAAGCCAGAGCCGACTTGGCAAGCTTCAAGGCGCTCTCCTGCCTTCCGAGAGAAAATTCAGCGCGTGCCAAATGCGACATACGAACGGGCTGAAAGTACAGAAGCTTTATATTGGCTGCCTCCTCTACCGCCTCTCTAAGCAGAGGAGCTGCTGCGAGAGGATCCTTTGCTGCGAGGTAGGCGCCGCCCAAATAGGTTTGCACGACGGGAGTCATGAGGCGAACCCGCGAGTTTCTCGATAGGTCGTATGCATCGTGCAAGGTACGTAATGCGAGCTCCATTTCTCCACACGCTTGGTGTAGATACCCAGTGCTGACGTTGGTGATGATCGTGTTAAGCGTACCTTCCGCTTCGGAGACCCTTCTCGCCTCTTTTACAAGATCCTTTGCCGCTTCAAGCTTTCCCAGATCGACGAGTGCACGGATCAAATAGCCCAAAGCAACCCCGGCCAGCGCACCCAAGCCACGCGAGACTTCAGGAGGCCGGGCGCGAAAGTAGTCCGCTGTATCGCGCATGCGCTTGGCTGTTTCGGAGAGCCGCCCCCGCCCCATGTGGCCTAGACCAACGAAGAAGTTCGCGCGCTGCACCAGATCCTGGTCCTGGAGCTCCGAACCCAACCGAGCACTGGCCTTGCCATGGGCGATAGAAGCTCTGTGCTCGCCCATCAGCCACGAAACATGGCTAAGGAACAAAGCCACTTGCGCTTCACGAACTTTGTCATCAGCGGCTGATGCAATCGAATTCGCTTCGGTCATAAGCCGGTGAACACGAGAAAGCTCTCCAAGCTGAAAGAGTGGATATCGCATATCGAGCCGCAGATCGAACTCGATTGCACTCCTGTCATCCCCGTCGCGCAGGCGTTCTACAAAACGGAGGGCCTCTTCGTAATATGTTACCGCCTCTCGGCATGCGGAGCGCGATGCCGACTTGCGACCGGCGGATTGGGCATAGATAATCGCTTTCTCGGCGTTGCCACTGGCGATTGCGTGATGGGCGAATCGCTCCGCCAGCTCCCACTTCCGTTCGGACAGCCGAGATTCCATTGCCGAGAGAATTCGCTGATGTAGCAATGTGCGCTGCTCGCGAAGCAGCCCATCATATGCAACGTCTCTTAGAACGACGTGACGAAAAGCATATTCACCTTCAGGAAAAAACCCCGTTTGCTCGATGAACTCGGCACGACACAACCGTTCGAGCGCTTGCGCGAGCGATTGCTCCGGCAGTTGCGCGATCTCAGCCAATATCAGGGTTGGAATCCACACGCCGATTGCAGCGCAGGCTTGAAGAACGCGTTTCGCCGTCGGGTCGAGCAGATCAATTCTCTGGGCGACCACCAGTGCGATCGTAGGTGGTAGCTGAATGTTGCTGATCTCTTTGGCGGGATGGAACGCCCCGAACTCACCTAGCAGCACGCCTTCGTCGACCAGCGAGCGGACACATTCCTCAAGAAAGAGTGGATTTCCGTTGGCTCGATCAAGAATGATACCGATCGCGTTCTGCAACTCTGCGGAGTATCCCAAAATGTGTTGTAGCAACGTTCGCGCTTCCTTGGCGTGTAACGGAGCAAGTTTGATCGTGGTGCAGTAGGTTCGATCCTGCCATGCAAGCTTGATCCCTGGGCGAAAGGTCACGATGCACAGAAGTGTCGTAGTCGGCAAAGCATCCGCGAGATGATCGAGAACTTCGCGTGTCCCGATGTCGGACCAATGAAGATCCTCAAGAAGTATGCAGAATGGGCCGTTTCGCGCTTCTTGAAGCAAGGCCGTGCTGATGGCCGCAATAAGCTTCTGCCGGCGTTCTTCAGGTGTAAGGAGAAGCCATCCTTGATCAGCGGGATCCACGCCAAACAACGCGAGAAGGGGCGCCGTGAGCCAGGAGAGACCGGAGCCAAGACGATTTATCCAGGCCGACAGTGTCGTCCGCAAGCGCTCGGCGTCGTATTCCGACTCCAGATTCAGGCGACGTCGTAAAAGGTAGGCGAACGGTGCGCAATCCGTGGCGCTGTCATAGGATACGCAGCTGGCTTTCAAGAAATGCCACGGACCAATGGCTTCCGATCCGACGAATTTTTCGACCAGACGCGACTTTCCGCTTCCTGCCTCTCCGACAATTGCCGCAATCCGTCCTTGCCCGGATATTGCCAAGCTCGCTGAATTGAGAAAGGTCGCATATTCGGTTTCGCGGTTGATGAATGGAGTAGGAGTGCGGTAAGGCTGCGCGCGTATACGCGCCGCGTTGGGGATAGCTCCCAACAATTCGTACACCTCAACCGGTTTTGGCAATCCTCGTACGCTCATTTCGCCGAGGGAACGCACGCGGAATAGTCCCTCGGTGCTTTTGACGGTGCTCGCCGTTAAGAAGGCGGTGCCGGGCTTGGCCATTTGCTCCATACGAGCTGCAAGATGTACGGTTTCTCCGACGGCATCATATTGCACCGATAAGTCGAACGTGTTCACGCCGACGATGACTTCACCGGAATTGATTCCGACCCGAACAACCAAATTTCGTCCACGCTGTCGTTCCAGGGCGGCAAACTCGAGTATCGCTAGCGCGGCAAGACACGCTCGAGACGAATGATCTTCCCGCGCGACGGGAGCGCCGAAGAGTGCCAGTATTCCGTCACCTCGCGTTCCGCTTACCGTTCCACCGTATCTATGAACCGCATTCGCCATTCCGCGAAATGCATCTGAAAGGAATGTCTCCGTCCACTCAATATCGCGGCTCGCAATGGTCTCGAATGAAGAGACGATGTCTGCGAATAGAACCGATACATGCTTTCTCTCGGCTCGTCCGAGATCTTCCAGCCAGTTGCCGGCTGCTGCTTTCTCCGGCCCGGACACTTCGGAGAGCGCGGGCTTGAGCCGCGTACCGCAAGCAGCACAGAATCGAGCCTTCTGATCTCCGACATTGCCACATGCCGCACAGTAGGTGTGCAGCCCCGCGCCGCAGACGCCGCAGGAGCCGGCGCTTTCTTCATTTCCCGAACCGCACACCAAGCAATACATATAGCGCCCATGCTGAACAACAGTCGCCGCCGACCGCTACACGTGTCAGTTGAACTAAATGGATGTCCCGGCTATGCTGCATCCTGGAACGTTGTGTGTCAAAGGGGGAGTCATGGCGAAAAAGGCTGGTGTGCGGGTCGTTCATAAAGGTCGTGGTGTCGCCATAGTGAGGCTGACCATGCCGGCTAAATCGACGACCGGCCGACATGTAGAGTCCAGGCCGTACATAGTTGTACCTTTGACCGGCGGTACGTTGGATAGGGACACGTACACCGGAGCCAAGGGTACGAAAGCGAAAAAGGACAAGATCCGGCTGAAGCCGTTTGTAACCTACGAACGGAAAACCGGTCGCGGGCTTGACCACGAACTTTTTAATAACGGCGACGAGACGGTCGTATTGCTCAAGTGTTATTTACCGAAATAGCTGGGTGTTCGCCGCGCCACTGAGTTGTCTTGAGAGCCAAGCGTCGGTTTTCCGCCTCGCTTGGCCGCAATGCAGATACCGCGAAGGGCCGTGGACGCGCATGCTCCATACGTCGGCTCCGCCGGCGAGCGGGTCGACGCGCGCTGCGTCTTCTCATTGCGCGAGCGCCTACCATCCGGCTGCCGATATCGAAGGCCCCTCCTCGTCATGAGGTCCTCAGCTGAAGGAATCTCAGCTCCCGGCTGACGCCATAGCTGCCTGCCCGGCAATCTCCTCGCTCCGCCAGCACCTCACTGCATGCCCATCAGGCCGCGTCTCCAGCGTCGGTCCCGGCTCGTGGCGGCACACGTCTTCCGCGTAACGGCAGCGCGGGCTGAAAGCGCATCCGTTGGGCGGATTGAGCGGGTTGGGAAGATCGCCGCCCGTCGTCGCCAGCGGTGCATGGTGGAGCGGATCGGGGATCGCCGCGATCAAGGCGCGCGTATAGGGATGCGCAGGCCGCTCGAAGATCTCGCGCCAGTCGCCGTTCTCGACGATGCGGCCGAGATACATCACGGCGACGCGGTCGCTCATATGCTCGACGACGCCGAGGTCGTGGCTGATCATGATGTAGGACAGACCAAGCGTGTCCTTCAATTCCAAGAGCAGATTGATGATCTGGGCGCGGATCGAGACGTCGAGCGCGGAGACAGGCTCGTCGCAGATGACGATCTTCGGGTTGAGGATCAGGGCACGAGCGATGCCGATGCGCTGGCGCTGGCCGCCGGAGAATTCGTGGGGGTAACGGTCGGCCTGTTCGGGCCGCAGGCCCACGTGCCGCAGCATGGTCGCGACGCGATCCTCGATCTCGCTTCTTGCGGTCACGCCATGCACGCGCAGGGGATCCTCCAGCGTGCGGCGCACCGTCTGGCGCGGATTGAGCGAGGCATAGGGATCCTGGAAGACCATCTGCACGATACGGGCGAGCGCCTTGCGATCGCCGGACGGCCTGCCCGTGATCACCTGCCCGTCCAGCACGATGCGGCCGCGCGTCGGCGCCAGAAGACCCAGGATCGACAGGGCGACCGTCGACTTGCCCGAGCCGGACTCGCCGACGAGACCGAGGCACTCGCCGCGTTTCAGATTGAGATCGACGCCGTCGACGGCGCGGAGCACCCGCCGGTTGCGGCCCAAGAGGCCGCCTCCAACAGGAAAATGAACCGCGAGATCCTCGACGCTGAGAATGAGATCGTCCTTTCCCCGCGGCTCATGCATGGTGGTGGCACCTCACCAGGCCGCCAGCCTCCAGGAAGTCCGCCGTCGGCACGACGCTCCTGCATATGTCGGTGGCATGGGCACAGCGCGGATTGAACCGGCAACCATCAGGGAAATTGGTGATGGCGGGCACGACGCCCGCAATCTCCTTGAGCCTGCTCCGGCCCAGGGCTGCGCGACTGCCGAGCCGCGGCAGCGAGTCGACCAGGCCCTGAGTGTAGGGATGCGAGGGCGTGCGAAAAATATCGGCGGAGCCGCGCTCCTCGACGATGCGGCCGGCATACATGACGGCGACGCGGCGACAGACATTGGCGACGAGGCCAAGATCATGGCTGATCATCAGGATCGCCGTGCCACGCTCGGCGCAGAGATTGCGCATCAGCTCGATGATTTCGGCCTGCACGGTGACGTCGAGCGCCGTGGTCGGCTCGTCGGCGATCAGCAAGTCCGGGCCGCAGGCGAGCGCGATGGCGATCATGACGCGCTGGCGCATGCCGCCGGAGAGCTGATGCGGATAGTCGTTCACGCGCCGCTCCGGCGCAGGCACGCGAACGCTCGCCAGCGCCTCGACCGCGAGCTGATTGGCTTCACGCCAGCTCTTGCCCTTGTGCAGCACGAACATCTCGGCGATCTGCCATCCCACCGGCGAGACCGGGTTCAGCGCCGTCATCGGCTCCTGGAAGATCATGGCGATCCTGTTGCCGCGCAGGTCGCGCTGTGCGGCCGCCGAGAGGTGCTGGATCTCCCGACCGTCAAACCGGATAACCCCGCTGCCAATCGATAACGGCGGCCGCAACAGGCCGATCAGGGCGAGCGCCGTGATGCTCTTGCCGCAGCCGGATTCACCGACGAGACCAAAAGTCTCGCCGCGGTCGATGCGGAAGGAGATGCCCTCGGCCGCGGCAACGCGCCTCTCGCCATCGTCGAGATCGATGCGCAAATCCTCGACCTCGATCAGCGGCGCGCCGGTCATGTCCGCCGGCTCCGCGAGTGGGGATCGAGAATGTCGCGCAGGCCGTCGCCGAGCAGATTGAGGCCGAGCACGGTCAGGAAGATGGCAAGGCCCGGAAACACTGACAGCCACGGCGCCGTGGTGATCTGGTCGCGGGCATCCGACAGCATGCTGCCCCAGCTCGGAAACGGCGGCCGGACGCCGAGGCCGAGGAACGACAAGGCCGCCTCCGAGAGCACCGCGCTGCCCATGCCGAGCGTGCCGATGACGACGATCGGCCCAAGCATGTTTGGCAGCAGCTGCGTCATCATGATGCGCAGATCGCCATAGCCAAGTACGGTCGCCGCCTGCACATAGCCCTGGTTCCGCAGCGACAGCGCCGAGGCGCGGGCGATGCGGCAGGTAAAGGACCAGTTGGTGAGGCCAAGCGCGATCAGGAGGCTGGTGAGGCCCGGTCCCAGCACCGCCATGATGGCGAGCGCGAAGATCAGCGAAGGGATCGCGAGCATGACATTGGTCAGGGCATTGACGACGTCATCCCACCAGCCGCCCCAATAGCCGGCACTGAGGCCTAAGGCGACGCCGATGACGCTGTTGATGAGCTGCGAGACGATGCCGACCGTGAGCGAGACGCGCGCGCCGTAGACGACGCGGGAATAGATGTCGCGGCCCTGGTCGTCGGTGCCGAACCACCAGGTCCAGCTCGGCGGCTCCTCCGCGTTCATGAGGTTGGCATCGAGGACGGGATCGGTATGGGCCAGCCAAGGGGCGAGCACGCCGACCACGATCGCAAGCGTGAACAACGTGCCACCGATGATGAGATTGGCGCGCAGCTTCATGCGTATCTGATCCTCGGGTCGATCACGCCGTAGAGCAAATCGACCAGCAGGTTGATCGCGAGAAAGGCCAGCACCACCACGAGAATGGAGCCCTGGACGGCAGGAATATCACGCTGCAAGACACTGTCCACCAGCAGCGAGCCGATGCCCGGCCAGGAGAACAGCTTTTCGACGACGACCGCCTGCCCCATCAACCCGCCGAATTGCAGGCCGACGGTGGTGAGAATGATCACGAGCGCGTTGCGCATCACATGCCACTTCACCACGCGCGTCTCGCTCATGCCCTTGGAGCGTGCGGTGCGGACAAAATCGGCCGTCATGATCTCGAGGACGGCGGCGCGCGTGGTCCGGGCAAACAGCGCCATCGGCGAGACGCCGAGGGTCAGGGCCGGCAGCAGCAGATATTTCAGGCCGCCATCGCCATAGCCGAAACTCGGCAGCCAGCCGAGCTTCAGCGCGAAGACATACATGATCACCAATCCGAGCCAGAACTTGGCAATCGACAGCCCCGTCACCGCGACGATCATCGCCGCACTGTCGACGAGGCCGCCCGGCCGCAACGCGGCGATGAAGCCGAGCGGCACCCCGAGCAGGACGGAAAACGCCATGGCGGTGAAGATCAGCTGCAGCGTCGGCCATGCCCGCTTGGCGAGCATCGCCGTAACGGGCTCGCGTGTCCGGAACGAGGTCCCGAAATCACCGGTGGCGAGCTTGGCGATATAGGCACCGAAACGCACATAGACGGGATCGTCGAGGCCAAGCTGTTTCTTCAAGCGCAACTCGACCTGCGGATCGGCGTCATCGCTCATCGACGAGACGATGCTGCCGGGAACGACGCTGAACAGAACGAAGACCAGCAACACGACGGCGAGCACGGTCGGGATGGTTTGCAGCAGACGACGGATCAGGAAGGAGAGCATCGGCACTTTCTTCCGTCCCTCCACCGCTCGATCGCGATGGAGGGAGCACGAGAATGCGTGTCATTTCGCGGGCGAAGTGTCGTCAACCCACAGCTCCTCGGTATTCTGATGGGTCAGCTCCGTCGGGTTCTTCTGGATGCCGTGGAGCCAGGGCTGCACGGCCATGACGGCCTTGTTGTAGTTGAAGAACCAGACCGGCGCTTCCTCATAGAGGAACGCATTGGCCTTTTGCAGCAGCTGGGTGCGCTTGGCAGAGTCGTCGGTCTGTCCCGCCTCGTCGAGGATCTTGTCGAAGTCGGGATTCCTGAAATTGGTGTAGTTGCAGGCCGCCTGTGGCGTCGACGAGTGGAAGCATTTGAGGGCTGCCAGCGGATCCGGTCCGCTCTGCTGGGAATAGACGTAGGCCTGGTAGTCGCCGGTGCGCACCACCTCGGCCAGCACCGCGGTCTCGACCTGCTTGACCTTGGCCTTGATGCCGACCTTGTCCAGCATCGGGATGACCGCCGAGACGATCGGCAGGCCCCAGCTTTCATTCTGGCTGGTGGTCCATTCGAATTCGAAGCCCTGGGGATAGCCGGCCTCGCTAAGCAGCTGCTTGGCCTTGGCGGGATCATAGGGATACGGCTTCATCGTCTTGTCGTAGGCGGGCGAGGTCAGCGGCAGCCAGCTGGTGGCGCGATAGGCCTTGTCCTTGACCAGCTTGCTGATGATCAAATCGGAATCGATCGCGTAGTTGATCGCCTGCCGAACGCGCTTGTCGGCGAACGGCTTGAACGCGGGATTCATCCCCATGTAGCGCGTGAAGACTTCGGCAACCTCGACGATGGTGCCCTTGAGATTGGGGTCGGCCTGATAGGCGACGTACTGCGCCGGTCCGAGCACCGAGGTGTCGATTTCCTTGTTGCGGAAGGCGACATCACGCGCCGCGGCCTCGCCCATGATCGAAACGACGACCTTGTCGGCATAGGGCTTGCCGGGCTTGTAGAACTTGTCCCACCGCTCCAAGACGATGCGCGAGCCCGGCACGTGCTCGACGAACTTGAAGGGACCGAGACCGATCGGGTGCTGGATGAAGCTGTCCTTGGCGCCTTCGTCGGCGGGATAGATCGACGTCAGCGCAGTGAAGAAATAGAAGCCGGGATCGACCTTTTCGGTCAGCTTCATCTCGAGGGTGAAATCGTCGATCTTCTTCAGGCCGGAGATCTCCTTGGCCTGGCCCTTCTCGATCGCGGCTGCGCCCTCGATGATCCGGACATAGCGCGCGCCGGGATAGGCCTTGGTGCCGTCCATGATGCGGTTGAAGGTCCAGAGGATGTCGTCGGCCGTCATCTTGCGGCCATTGTGGAAATAGGCGTCGTCGCGGAGCTTGAAGGTGTGAACGAGACCGCCGCCCGAGACGACGACCTCCTTCGCAAGCTCTGGCACCGGCTTTCCTTCCGCGGAGTCCCAGGTGTAGAGCGAGCGATGCAGCGCCTTGGCGTAGATCTCGTCCTGGGCGCGCTGGGTGGTGTGGATGTCGAGGCTGGTGAAGCTCGAACCGTAGGGCGCGGTCATGCGGATGGTCCCGCCCTTGCGTGGGGTCTGGGCCTCCGCCGATCCGGCAAGTGCCAATGCCATCCCCGCGACGATCGCCGTCATCCTGAACATCATGTGGTCTCCCAATAGCGCAGGTATTTCGATCACGGATTTGATCATTCACTGCCCGTCGAACGCAAGCTTCGTTTTGAGGGCGGTCGATGTCGGTTCCTGAGGCAGGGCGCCTGATGACGCGGTGCGTCATCGCGCCGCCAGGGGCAGTGAACATTTTTCGCGATCGACGCGACCAAGCCTGGGATCGTTATCTGAGCCCCAGGGATCGCGAAACAATGATGCGCGGAACGTTAGGTATCTTGCTCGCGGGCAGCCTGGTTGCCGCGACGGCGGCGATGGCGATCCCCGTCACGCCGGACCCTGACAGGGACGGCCCCGCTGACGGCATCGACGTCGGCTGGTACCGCAGTTCGGGAGCAAACACCTATGTCGACGAAACCTGGTGGGCGACCAGGAACCGCTGCACGCCCGATTATCTCGGCGAACGCTTGATCTGCGGCGCGCTGCGGATTTTGGCGCGGGCCGCCAGCCGGACCTTCGAGGCCAAAATGTCCGATGATGCCGGCCTGCCGCTGCCGGCCAGCTGGGAGCTGATGACCGCGAAGAACGCCTTCTTCATCCGCTCGGGTCAAGTAGAGACGCCGCTCGATCTCGCAACCGTAGCCAGCTTCTATCGCGCCGCGCTCGGACAGCGCGGCTGGATCGAGAAGGACGGCGCGGTGATCACGCCTGACAGGGCCGAGATCGCCTTCACGACACCGGACGGACCGGCGATGCTCCGGCTCACTCGCCAAGACAACAGGACCATCGTCGACCTGTCCGTGCGCAAGCGTGCGGACGCGACGGCCGGTATCCCGCCCAAGCCGGGGCAAGTGAGGCTGATGCTCGGCAATGAGACCGATGAAGCGGCCGCCGTCAACGTCAACGAGCGGACCATCAGCCTGGCGCCGCATGTGGGAGAAAAACTGGCGCATACCGACGACGCAGCGAGCGAAGGGTCTGACATCCAAAAGATCGATCTGCCGCCGGGAAAGCACAGGATCACCGTCAAGGTCGAGGGCAACGCGGCCCGGAGCCGGGAGCTCGAGGTCGCAGCGAATGAGACCTGGGGTCTGCTGGTCGGCCCGGACGGCGCTCCGCTCCCGATACGGCTGTATTGAGCGCGACGCTGTCTCCCCGTCATTGCGAGCGCAGCGAAGCAATCCAGAATCTTTCCGCGGCAGCAGTCCGGATTGCTTCGCTACGCTCGCAATGACGGAGCGCAAAGAAGCGCTCCGTCAGCCCGTCAGCTCCGGCTGCCAGTCCCGCAGCTTCCGCGCCGCGCCGGTGACGTCGGCGACCGTCCGGAACGCTGCCGCCTCCACCATCATCCCGCGCGCGAGCCTGATAGCGCGCGCCTCGCTCACCGCCCGCTTGCGCGGATCCTCGATCAGCTCGAAATCGATGTTGTGGGCGAGGCCGAAGATGCGGCGAATGGTTTTGGCAGCGGCGAAACCGACGGTGTCGGTGAACAGGCGCTGCATGTAGGCTTGCCGCTCGGCTTCGAGCCGCATCGCGCCCTTCTCGCCGGCAAAGAGCGAGACCGGATAGGCATCGCCGCTCGCCTCCGACCGCCAGAGCTCGAGGAATTTTCGCGCGAATTCGTTCCAGACCTGGTCGACCGTCTCCAGCACCCAGGCTTCGAATTCGCGCCGCACGCCCGGCGCTCCCTCATGGCCGGCGGAGGCGAAATAGGCCATCAGGAGATTGGCCAGCACCGCGCCGACATCGAACCCCATCGGACCGAAGAAGGCGAATTCGGGATCGATCACCCGCGTCTCTGACGCCGTCACCATGATCGAGCCGGTGTGGAGATCGCCATGCAGCAGCGCCTCTGGGCTTGCCAAGAATTTCAGCTTCAGCCTGCTGATCGCGACATGGAGCTCCATGTCCTCGCGCAAGGATGCGGCGAGGCCATCGAGATAGGGTGCGGTCCAGCGGTTCTGCTCGGCGATGCGATAGGGGTCGGTGAAGATCAGATCCTCGGTGATCTTGCAGAGCGCATGATTGCCGGCGAAGGCCGCGATGGCTTCCTTCTTCTCGGCGGCCGCAAGCGCGAGATCGGAGGTGAAGAACAGCGTCCGCGCCATGAAGGTGGTGATGTCGTCGACGAAGCGCGGATATTGCACTCCTGCGACCAGGCCCTTGCGCATGATGATGTGGGGCTCGAGCAGCTCCATCACGGTGAGCGCGAGTGTCTCGTTGTGATGCAGCAAGGCGGGCACCAGGCGAGGTGCGAGCTTGGCCTGCCGGGACAGTGCCAGATATTCGTAATGCGCCCGCGACAGCGGCAGCGGCCAGCTCTCGCCGACGAGGCGGACGTAAGGCAGCGCCTGCTTCACGGCGATGCCGCCGCTGGCGCCTTTCACGATGAAGACGAGATTGAGATTGCCGTCGCCGACCTCGGTGATGGACCAGGCGGTTGGCGCGCCGCCAAGCAGCGCCGCGATGTCGGGCAGGCCCGCGAGATAATCCCGCAAGGCCGCTTCCTGAAGAATCCGGTAATCCCCCTGCCCGTGCGCCATGACGATCCCTTCCCATTATTTGAGCATGATCTTCCCGGAAAACCGCTTCACACTTTTCCGGATCATGCTTGATGGTCCGGATCGTTACTCCCGCTCCAGGAAGCTCGAGCCGATCTCGGCCTTTCTTTTGATGGGATCGTAATCACAATAAACGCTGTCCGCCACCAGCGTGTAGCTGGCATAGACGTTGTATTTATCTGTCTTGACCGAGTTCAGGCCGATCACCGAGGTGCTTTTGCCGCCGTTCCACTTGAACGGCGTCGAGCTCTTGGCCTGCTCGCAGGCCAACACGGCCTCGTTGAAGACATAGCCCTCGACGAACGCCTTCAGCGTTCGCACCTGCACAGCCATCTTCCACTCGACATAGCCGATCGCTCCGAGGCCGGCGACCACAAGCACCAGCAGCGCGACGACGATCCTCTGAAAAGTCATTCGTTCCCCCAACAACAAACAGACTCAAAATTCTAAGCGAGTAGCGAGACCAAACAAGGTCCCACCGTGGTGCTGTACCTCTCCCGAAGGGAGAGGTCGGATCGCATCGAAAGATGCGATCCGGGTGAGGGGTCACGGTCTCACCGTCTATTGCGGTCCCTCACCCGGATTGCACCGGACGATGCTTCGCATCGCCAGCAGCAATCCGACCTCTCCCCTCCGGGGAGAGGTGAAACTAAAACGGCATTCCCATCATCTTCGACAGCCGCTCGAGCGAGAGATAGCCGGCGTGATAGGCGGCAAGGCCGAGGCCGTAGATGATCGCCGAGATGATCGTTGTCCAGATCAGCTTGCGCTTCATGCCGGTCAGGATAGGCGCGCCAGGGTCGGTGCCGGGCGCGCCGACACCGTCCTCGTGCTGGCTGCGCACGCCGAACGGCAGCGTCAAGAACAGCGCGATCCACCAGATGACGAAGTAGATCGCGAGCGCGGTTGAAATCTGGACGGCCATGATCCGGTCTTACGCCTGCTCGATCTCGACCAGCGCGCCGGAAAAATCCTTCGGGTGCAGGAACAGCACCGGCTTGCCATGGGCGCCGATCTTCGGCACGCCGTCGCCGAGCACGCGCGCGCCCTCCTTCACCAGCGTATCGCGCGAGGCGATGATGTCGACGACCTCGTAGCAGACGTGATGGATGCCGCCGTCGGGGTTGCGCTCGAGGAATTTTGCGATCGGCGAGGCCTCGCCGAGCGGCTCGATGAACTCGATCTTGGTGTTGGGGAGCGTCGCGAACACGGTGATAACGCCATGCTCGGGCAGCGGCACGGCCTCGGAGATCACCGCGCCGAACGCCGCGCCGTAAATTTTTGCGGCCTTGACGGCATCCTTGGTCGCGATCGCGACGTGGTTGAGGCGACCCAGCATGTTCCTTCTCCCTCAGCGCGTGATGCGAAGACCACGCTCAGCCTACACTGTCAGGACGTGGACCAGACAGGGGGGCTTCTTGCCCCAATTTTCGTTGATGACGGCCCGGACGGCGCGTCGCACTGATTCCGCCAGCGCATCCGGATCCCGCCGGCGCGCCTTTGGCAGGCCCTCGACCGTGGACATCACGGCATCGAAAACCAGGTCGTCAAAAGTCTCGCCCGCCCTGTTCTTTTCGGGGATTCCGACCAGATCGACCTCGGGCTCGTCGGCAAGCTCGCCCTGCGCGGTCATGGCGATGGCGACGAAGGCGCAGCCGGAGAATGCCATGCGGCGGCGCTCGACCACGGCGCGGGACTTGGAATCCTCGAGAATGGTGCCGTCCTTGTAGAGCCGACCTGAAGGCACCTCGCCGACCACGCCGGGATCGCCCGGGCCGAGCTTGACGAGGTCGCCGTTGCGAATGACCAGCACGCGCGGCACGCCGGCGGCGCGCGCGAGCTTGGCGTGCTCGTTCAGGTGCAGGGCTTCGCCGTGGACGGGGATCAGGAGCTGCGGCTTTACCCAGGAGATCATGTCGCGCAGCTCATCGCGGCGCGGATGGCCGGAGACATGGACCAGATGGTCGCGGTCGGTGAGGACCTCGACGCCCTGCAGCACCAGATTGTTGATGATCGAGCCGACCGCCTTCTCGTTGCCGGGAATGGTGCGCGAGGAGAAGATCACGCTGTCGCCGCGGTTGAGCGTGATCTCAGGGTGGTCGTCATTGGCGATGCGGGCGAGCGCCGCGCGGGGTTCGCCCTGGCTGCCGGTGCACAGCGCCAGCACCTTGTCCTGCGGCAGATGGCCGTAAATCTCGGGCGAGCGGAAATTCTGCACGCCGTCGAGATAGCCGGTCTCGCGCGCGACCTGCACCACGCGTTCCATGGCGCGGCCGACCACGACGACCTCGCGGTCAGCAGCTTTCGCGGCATCGGCGACGGCCTTGATCCGGGCGACGTTGGAGGCGAAGGTCGTGACCGCGACGCGGCCCTTTGCCGACTTCACGAGATCGATGATGGTGCGGGCGACCTCGGCTTCCGACGGCGAGCGGCCGTCGCGCACCGCGTTGGTGGAATCGCCGATAAGAGCGAGCACGCCCTCCTCGCCGAGCTCGCGCAGCCGCTTCTCGTCGGTCGGACGTCCCAAGGTCGGGGTCGGATCGATTTTCCAGTCGCCGGTGTGCAGCACCAATCCGGCCTCGGTGTGGATCGCCAGCGCATGCGCTTCCGGAATCGAATGAGCGACCGGGATGAACTCGACATTGAATGGGCCGACATCGATTCGGCCCCCCGACGGGACCACGGTGACCGGGATCACGGGCGCATTGCGCTCGGCGGCGCATTTGGCCTCGAACAGCGCTGCGCTGAATTGCGTTGCGTAGATCGGGCATTTCAGTTTCGGCCAGAGGTCGATGATGGCGCCGAAATGGTCCTCATGGGCGTGCGTCAGCACCAGGCCCATCAGATTCTTGCGTTCCTTCTCCAGGAAGCTGATGTCGGGCATGATCAAATCGATGCCGGGCAGATGCTCCTCGTCACCGAAGGAGACGCCGAGATCGACCGCCAACCAGGAACGCTGGTGGCGGTTGCCAAGGCCATAGATCGACAGGTTCATACCGATCTCGCCGACACCGCCGAGCGGCGCAAATACCAGTTCGTCGGGCCTCGCCATCACGCAGCTCCCACCGACCGGGCCGGCCCGAAGAACACTTCGCCCGCCGCCACGGGCACAAGGCGGCCCTCCGCGGTGCGGACGATCAGGCAGCCGGTTTCGTCGATCGTGTCGAAGATGCCTTCCAAGACCGTGGTTCCCGTATGGATCGCGATCGGCTCGCCCAGGCGGGCGGCGCGCTGCAGCCACAGCTTACGGATCTCGGCAAAGCCGCGGCCATTGTCCCAAATGCCGCGAAATTCGACCCAGGCGTCCGACAGCGCCGCGAACAGCTCTTCCGCGCTGATCTGGACGCCGAGGGCGGCGAGCGACACCGCGGGCGTCGGCGTGCCCTCGGGAGCCGCCACGATGTTGGTGCCGATACCGACCACGATGGCGAGGCGATCGCCGACAGCTTCGGCCTCGAGGCCAATGCCGACCAGCTTCTTGCCGTCGGCGAGGACGTCGTTGGGCCATTTCAGGGCGTAGCGCGGCCTGCCCTCGCCGAGCCGTAGCGCGGCCTCGAGGCTGACCTTCTCCAAGGCGGCCTCCTCGGCCAGCCCGGCGGCGAAGCCGATCGTAGCAGCCACCGCAGGGGCGACGTCGAGGACTTCGAGGACGCTGGCGGCGAGATTACCCTTGGGCGCGATCCAGGGGCGCTGGCGGCGACCGCGGCCGGCGGTCTGCTCCGATGTGACGAACCAGATCGGGCCGCGTTCGCCGGCGCGGGCCGCTTCGATGGCATCGGCATTGGTCGAGCCGGTCCGCTCAAGGGCGGCGAGCTTGTAGCCGGCCGCGATCGCGCGAGGACCGAGCGCGAACCCCATCCTAAAACAGCGATTTTGCTGCGGCGGAGGCGACGCTCACCACCGGCCCCGCAAACAGGGCGAACAGCAGGTTGAACAGGCCCGCGACCGCGAGCACCGTCTTGACCTCGACTCTGACGGGATCAACCTGGCCGGCCGGCTCGTCGAAATACATGGTCTTGACGATGGCCAGATAGTAGTAGGCGCCCACGACGCTGGAGAGCACGCCGATCACGGCCAGCGTGAACAAATTCGCCTTGATGGCGGCGACGAAGACGTACCATTTGGCAAAGAAGCCGGCGAGCGGCGGAATGCCGGCCAGCGAGAACAGCAGCATCGCGAACATGAAGGCGAGCAGCGGGTTGGTGCGGGAGAGACCGGCGAAATCGCTGATCTGCTCGACGGCCTGGCCGTTGCGCTTCATGGCGAGGATGATCGAGAACGAGCCGAGCGTCATCGCGACATAGATCACGATGTACATCAGCACGCCCTGCGCGCCTTCGACGGTGCCGGAGGCGAGGCCGACCAGGGCAAAGCCCATATGGCCGATCGAGGAATAGGCCATCAGGCGCTTGATGTTGCTCTGGCCGATCGCGGCGAACGAGCCCAGCACCATCGAGGCGATCGCCACGAACACCAGGATCTGCTGCCATTGCGAGACGATGCCGGGGAACGCCGTCAGCGTGACGCGGGTGAAGACCGCGAGCGCCGCGACCTTCGGCGCGGAAGCGAAGAAGGCAGTGACCGGCGTCGGCGCGCCCTCATACACGTCCGGCGTCCACATGTGGAACGGCACGGCCGAGACCTTGAAGCAGAGGCCGGCGAGCAGGAAGACCAGGCCGAACACCAGGCCGACATTCGCGGCGGTCGCGGCCGTTGCGATGCCGGTGAAGCTGACGGTGCCGGTGAAGCCGTAGACCAGCGAGGCGCCATACAGCAGCATGCCCGATGACAGCGCGCCCAGCACGAAATACTTCAGGCCGGCCTCGGTGGACTTGGCGTTGTCCCGGTTCGAGGCCGCCACGACGTAGAGCGCGAGCGACATCAACTCGAGGCCGAGATAGAGCGAGATCAGGTCGCCGGCCGAGATCAGCACCATCATGCCGAGGGTCGAGAGCAGCACCAGAATGGCGTATTCGAAGATGCGGCGCGACGCGTCAGCCAGGAACTCGGTCGACAGGATCAGCGTCACGGCCGAGCCGATCAGGGCCAGGATCTTCATGAAGCGGGCGAAGTCGTCGACGATGAAGCTGCCGCCGAACGTCACCTGCTTGCCCGCGGGCAGCGTGTATTCGAGCACGCCGACCAAGATCAGCAGCAGCACCGCGAGCGTCGTCACCGCGCCGGTGGTCCCCTGCCCGCGATAAGCGCCGAGCATCAGAAGCGCCATGGCGCCGATCGCGAGCACGATCTCGGGCAGCACCGGCGCCAGTTGATAACCTGCAGTCGTAATGCTCATGACGATATCCTGACCTGCCCGATCACTGGAGCAGTGCGGCGGCCTTCACGGCCGTCACAGCGGTGTTGTAGTTATTGACGAGTTGCTGAACCGAGGCGGCCGACATGTCGAGCACCGGCTTCGGATAGACGCCGAACAGGATCGTCAGCGCGATCAGCGGGAACAGGGTCACGCATTCGCGCAAGGTGAGATCCTTCATGCTCATCAGCGTCGGCTTCACCAGCGCCCCGAACACGACCTTGCGGTAGAGCCACAGCGCATAGCCAGCCGACAGGATCACGCCTGTCGTGGCGAAGAAGGCGGTCGGGATCGAGACCTTGAAGGTGCCGAGCAGCGTCATGAACTCGCCGACGAAGCCTGAGGTGCCGGGCAGACCGACGTTGGCCATGGTGAAGACCATGAAGGTCAGCGCGTAGAGCGGCATCCGGTTGACGAGGCCGCCATAGGCCGCGATCTCGCGGGTGTGCAGGCGGTCGTAGACGACGCCGACGCAGAGGAACAGCGCGCCCGAGACGATGCCGTGCGAGATCATCTGGAACATGCCGCCGGCGACGCCCTGCATGGTGCCGGCGAAGATGCCCATGGTGACGAAGCCCATATGCGCGACCGACGAGTATGCGATCAGCTTCTTCATGTCCTCCTGCATCAACGCCACCAGCGAGGTGTAGATGATGGCAATCACGGACAGGGTGAAGATCAGCGGCGCGAAGTCGTGCGAGGCCAGCGGGAACATCGGCAGCGAGAAGCGCAGGAAGCCGTAGCCGCCCATCTTCAGGAGGATCGCCGCGAGCACCACGGAGCCCGCGGTCGGCGCCTCGACGTGCGCATCGGGAAGCCAGGTGTGCACCGGCCACATCGGCATCTTCACCGCGAAGGAGGCGAAGAAGGCGAGCCAGGCCCAGGTCTGCAACGATCGCGGCACGGCGGTGTGCATCAGGGTCGGGATGTCGGTGGTGCCACCGTTCCAGTACAGCGCCATGATGGCGAGCAGCATCAACACCGAGCCGAGCAGCGTGTAGAGGAAGAACTTGAACGACGCATAGACCCGGCGCGGACCGCCCCAGACGCCGATGATCAGGAACATCGGGATCAGGCCGCCCTCGAAGAACAGGTAGAACAGCACGAGATCGAGCGCCGAGAAGGTGCCGATCATCAGCGTTTCCAGGATCAGGAACGCCATCATGTATTCGCGGACGCGGTTCGAGATCGCCTTCCAGCTCGCGATGATGCAGAACGGCATGATTGCGGTGGTCAGGATCACCAGCGGCAGCGAGATGCCGTCGACGCCCATGTGATAGGTGATGCCGGTGGCGAGCCAGGCCGACTTCTCGACGAACTGGAAGTCGGCATTACCAGGGTCGAAGCGCATGACCAGGATCACCGACACGGCGAAGGTGATGATCGTGGTCCACAGCGCGATCCAGCGCGAATTGCTCCTGCTAGCCTCGTCGTCACCGCGGCTCAGGTAGACGATCAGCGCGCCGACCAGCGGCAGGAACGTCGTGACCGAAAGGATGGGCCAGGTTGTCATTTACTGGCCTCCAAAGCCGAACATGAACCAGGTGATCAGGCCGGCGGCGCCGATCAGCATGGCGAATGCATAGTGATAGAGATAGCCGGTCTGGATCTTGACGACGTTGCGGGTGATATCCAGCACGCGGGCGGAGACGCCGTCGGGGCCGAAGCCGTCGATGATGAAGCCGTCGCCCTTCTTCCAGAGCTGGTAGCCGATCCACTTCGCCGGACGGACGAAGATGAGATCGTAGAGCTCGTCGAAGTACCATTTGTTGAGCAGGAACTGGTACAGCATCGGCTGCGTGTTCGCGAGCTCGACCGGCAAATACGGTTTGCGGATGTAGAAGGTGTAGGACACCAGGAAGCCACCGACCATCATCACGAAGGGCAGCCAGCCGAGCAGATGCGGCATGTGCTCCATATCCTCGAGGATATGCGGGTTCATCTTCACGGACTCGCGGAAGAACTCCTCCACGCCGTGCGGTCCGGTGAACAGTTCCTTGAACGGGAAACCGGCCAGCACGGAGCCGACGGCGAGCACACCGATCGGGATCAGCATCCAGATCGGGCTTTCATGCGCGGCTTCGTAATGCTCCTGGTCGTGGGGTTCGCCGAAGAAGGTCTTGAACACCAGACGCCAGGAATAGAACGAGGTCAGGCCGGCGGCGACGATCGTCAGCAGATAGGCGTAGGTCGAGAACGGGTTATGCGAGGCATAGGCGGATTCGATGATCGCGTCCTTGGAGAAGTAGCCCGCGAACAGCGGGAAGCCGGTCAGCGCCAGCGTGCCGACGGTCATCACCGCGAACGTGTACGGGATCTTCTTCCAGAGGCCGCCCATGTTGCGGATGTCCTGCTCGTGGTGCATCGCGTAGATCACCGAGCCGGAGCCCAGGAACAGCAGCGCCTTGAAGAAGGCGTGCGTGAACAGATGGAACATGCCGACCGAATAGGCCCCAGCTCCCATCGCCACGAACATGTAGCCGAGCTGCGAACAGGTCGAGTAGGCGACGATGCGCTTGATGTCGTTCTGGACGAGACCGACGGTCGCGGCGAAGAACGCCGTGGTGGCGCCGAAGAACATCACGACGGCCTGCGCGTTCGGGGCGAGCTCGAACAGCGGCGACAGCCGCGCCACCATGAACACGCCGGCGGTGACCATGGTCGCGGCGTGGATCAGCGCCGACACGGGGGTCGGGCCTTCCATCGCGTCCGGCAACCAGGTGTGCAGCAGGAACTGCGCCGACTTGCCCATCGCGCCCATGAACAGCAGCACGCAGGTCAGCGTCAGCGCATCGGCATTCCAGCCGAAGAAGTTGATAGTCTTGCCGGTGAGGCCGGGCGCGGCATGGAAGATGGTCTCGAAATCGGTCGAGCCGACCAGCGCGAAGATCGCGAAGATGCCGAGCGCGAAGCCGAAGTCGCCGACGCGGTTGACCACGAAGGCCTTGATGGCGGCGGCGTTGGCCGACGGCTTCTGGTACCAGAAGCCGATCAGGAGGTAGCTCGCCAGGCCCACGCCTTCCCAGCCGAAGAACAGCTGCACGAGGTTGTCGGCCGTCACCAGCATCAGCATGGCGAAGGTGAACAGCGAGAGGTAGCCGAAGAAGCGCGGCCGGTACGGATCCTCGTCCATGTAACCGATGGAATAGAGGTGCACGAGCGAGGACACCGTCGTCACCACCACCAGCATCACGGCGGTGAGCGTGTCGACGCGCAAGCTCCACCAGACTTCGAGCTCGCCGGAGAATATCCAGGGCAGCAGCTGGTAGCGGACGTCGTGGCCGTTGAAGCCGACATCCACCAGCGTCATCCAGGACAGCGCCGCCGAGACGAACAGCAGCGCCGTCGTGATCAGCTCGGCACCGCGCGAGCCGGCTGCGGCCGGCTCGGCCGGGCCGTGACCGTGGTCATCATGCCCGTCGCCGGGCTCGTGATGAGACTCGTGGATGACGGACGCATCCTCGTTGATCGTATCGGACGCATGGGCGTGCGCACCATGGCCGTGATCGCCGTGATGCTCGACCTCGTCGCCCGAGGGGTTGCGGCCGTGCGCGCCGACGAGCGAGATCAGGCCGGCCAGAATGGCGCCCAGCAGCGGCAGAAAAACGATTGCCTGAACCATTTGAGAGCTCAGCCCTTCATCAGATTGACGTCCTCAACCGCGATCGAGCCGCGGTTGCGGAAATAGACCACCAGGATGGCAAGGCCGATCGCGGCTTCGGCGGCCGCAACGGTCAAGACCAGCAGCGCGAAGACCTGACCGACGATGTCGCCGAGGAAGGTCGAGAATGCCACCAGGTTGATGTTGACCGAGAGCAGGATCAGCTCGATCGACATCAGGATGACGATGATGTTCTTGCGATTCAGGAAGATGCCGAGGATGCCGAGCGTGAACAGGATCGCGCCGACCGCCAGATAATGTCCGAGCCCGATCGTCATTTCACCCACTCCGCCGCGTCGGCATCCGAGAGCCCCTGCCCCGGCGCCACCTGGCGCATCGCCATCGCCATGTCGGGCGTGCGTGCGTTCTGAACGTTGATGTCCTGCCGCTTCACGCTCGCCTTGTGGCGCAGTGTCAGCACGATGGCGCCGATCATGGCGACCAGCAGCACCATGCCCGCAAGCTGGAAGTAGTGGATGTACTTCGTATAGAGCACGAGGCCGAGCGCCTCGGTGTTCGAGACGTTGCTCGGGATCGGCGACGTGATGGTCTTGCTGACGGTCGGGTTGATGACCCAGGCGCCGACGGTCAAGAGCAGCTCGAACAGGAAGATGCCGCCGATCACGACGCCGACCGGCAGGTACTGGATGAAGCCTTCGCGCAGCTCGAGGAAGTCGACATCGAGCATCATGATCACGAACAGGAACAGCACCGCGACCGCGCCGACATAGACGACGATCAGCATCATGCCGAGGAATTCGGCGCCCATCAGCACGAACAGGCCGGAGGCGTTGACGAAGGCCAGGATCAGGTACAGCACGGAGTGCACGGGATTGCGCGAGACAATCACCATCACGGCCGAGGCGACGCAGACGGTTGCGAAGAGATAAAAGAAGAGCGCGGGAAGGATCATCGAGAAACTCCCGTCATTCCGGGGCGCGCGCCAGCGCGAACCCGGAACCCAGAGGTTGCGGCGCGAGATTCCGGGTTCGCGCTGCGCGCGCCCCGGAATGACGTGGTGATGGCGGGAAGGATCATGCCCTCACCTCACCGGTACGGCGCGTCGAGCTCGATCGCTTTCGCGATCTCGCGTTCCCAGCGGTCGCCGTTGGCGAGCAGCTTGGCCTTGTCATAGAACAGTTCCTCGCGGGTCTCGGTCGCGAACTCGAAGTTCGGACCTTCGACGATGGCGTCGACCGGACAGGCCTCCTGGCAGAGGCCGCAATAGATGCACTTCACCATGTCGATGTCGTAGCGCACGGTGCGGCGGGTGCCGTCGTTGCGGCGCGGGCCGGCCTCGATGGTGATGGCCTGCGCCGGGCAGACCGCTTCGCACAGCTTGCAGGCGATACAGCGCTCTTCGCCGTTCGGATAGCGGCGCAGCGCATGCTCGCCGCGGAAACGCGGCGAGATCGGGCCCTTCTCGAACGGATAGTTCAGCGTCGGCTTCGGCTGGAAGAAATAGCGCATGGCGAGGAAGAACGCCGAGACGAATTCCGACAGCAGAAGCGAGCGCGCGGTGGCGTTGATGTTGATACCCATGACGGCCCTCACTTCGGCGCGATGCCGGCGAATTGCAGCACGCCCGCCACCACCACCACCATTACCAGCGAGAGCGGCAGGAACACCTTCCAGCCGAGGCGCATCAGTTGGTCGTAGCGGTAGCGCGGCACGATCGCCTTTGCCATCGCGAACAGGAAGAACATGAAGAACAGTTTCAGCGAGAACCAGATGATCCCCGGCACCCAGTTGAACGGCGGCAGGTCCACCGGGGGCAGCCAGCCTCCAAGGAAGAGGATCGTGGCCATCGCGCACATGGTGACGATTGCGACGTACTCGCCGAGCATGAACAAGAGATACGGCGTCGAGCCGTATTCGACCATGAAGCCGGCGACCAGCTCGGATTCGGCTTCGACGAGGTCGAAGGGCGGACGGTTGGTTTCCGCCAGCGCCGAGACGTAGAACACCACGAACATCGGGAACAGCGGCCAGACGTACCAGTTCAGGATGGTGAGCTGCGGCAGCCCGATCAGGCTGGCAAGGCCGCGGACATGCTGGGCCTCGACCACAGCCGACAGGTTCAGCGTGCCGGCGCAGAGCAGCACGGTGATGATGACGAAGCCGATCGAGACTTCGTAGGACACCATCTGCGCCGCCGAGCGCAGCGCGGCCAGGAACGGATACTTCGAGTTCGACGACCAGCCGGCCATGATGATGCCGTAGATCGATAGCGACGAGATCGCGAAGATGAAGAGGATGCCGACATTGATGTCGGAGATCACCCAGCCGAGATTGGTCGGGATCACCGCCCAGGCCGCCAGCGCGAGCACGCAGGACACCAAGGGCGCCAGCAGGAACACGCCCTTGTTGGCGCCTGACGGAATGATCGGCTCCTTCAGCACGAATTTGAGCAGGTCGGCGAAGGACTGGAACAGGCCCCAGGGCCCGACCACGTTCGGGCCGCGGCGGATCTGCACCGCCGCCCAGATCTTGCGGTCGGCCAGCAGGATGTAGGCGATCGCGACCAAGAGCACGACGAGCACCAGCACGCTCTCCGCGATCATGATGATCAGCGGCCAGAGGAAGCCGGTCCAGAATGCGCTTTCGAAGAATTCCATCAGCTCACTCCGCTGCGGTCAGCATCTGCCCGGAGGCAAGCCGCGAGCATTCCGCCATCACGGCGGACGCACGCGCGATTGGGTTGGTCAAATAGAAGTCCTCGATAACAGGCTTGAACGGGGCTTTCTCGGGCGAGCCGCCCTTCCCCGCCAGCTTCTTGATCTGGTCGGCGGAGCCGGCTTCGATCTGGTCGAGACGGATCAGATGCGGCACGGCCTTGAAGATCGCCTGGCGCAGCGCGCTAAGGGAGTCATAGCCGAGCTTCCTGCCGAGCGCCTCCGAGAGCGCACGGACGATCGCCCAGTCCTCGCGGGCTTCGCCGGGCGGGAACGCCGCGCGACCGGTCATCTGCACGCGACCTTCGGTGTTGACGTAGATCGCTGATTTCTCGGTGTAGGCGGCCGCCGGCAGGATCACGTCGGCGCGATGCGCGCCACGGTCGCCATGGGTGCCGATGTAGACGACGAAAGTGCCGTCCGGCGCCTTGATCTCGTCGGCGCCGAGCAGGAACAAGAGGTCCAGCGTGCCGAACGTCGTCATCTGCGCGGCGTTCAGCCCGCCCGGACCGGCGACGAAGCCGATGTCGAGCGCACCGACCCGCGAGGCGGTCTCGTGCAGCACGCCAAAGCCGTTCCAGCCGTCCTTCACCGCGCCGACGTCGAGCGCGAGCTTGGCGGCGGCAGCCAGAATGGCAGCGCCGTCGTGGCGCGCGGCCGCGCCTGCGCCAACGAGAATGATCGGGTTCTTGGCGTTCTTCAGCACGTCCATGAAGGAATGCTTGCCGGCGGCGAGCTCGCCGAGCGTCTCGGTGCCTGCGCCGAGATGGTCATAGTCATAGGTGAGATCGACCTTGGCGCCGATCACGCCGACCTTGAAGCCGCCGGCGCGCCAGCGCTTGCGGATGCGGGCGTTGAACACGGCCGCCTCTTTGCGCGGATTGGCGCCGATGATGAGCAGCGCATCCGCCTGCTCGACGCCTGCCAGCGTCGGGTTGAAGATGTAGGAGCCGCGGCCGAGCGCGGGATCGAAGGCGTCGCCGCCCTGCACCGCCAGGTTGGCCGAGCCGAACTTGGCGAGCAGGTCTTTCAGCGCGAACATCTCTTCGACGCCGGCGAGATCGCCGGCGATCGCGCCGATGCGCTTGCCGTCGGTGCGCGCCGCCTTGGAGGCGATCGCCGCAAAGGCTTCCGGCCAGCTCGCCGCGCGCAGCCTGCCGGCTTCGCGGATATAGGGCCGGTCGAGGCGCTGGGTGCGCAGACCGTCGACGATGTGGCGGGTCTTGTCGGAGATCCACTCCTCGTTCACGGCCTCGTTGATGCGCGGCAGCACGCGCATCACTTCACGGCCGCGGGTGTCGACGCGGATCGCCGAGCCCACGCCGTCCATGACGTCGATCGACTGGGTCTTGCCGAGCTCCCAGGGACGCGCAGCGAAAGCATAGGGTTTAGAGGTCAGCGCGCCGACCGGGCAGATGTCGACGAGATTGCCTTGCAGCTCCGAGGTCAGCGCGTGCTCGAGATAGGTCGTGATCTCCATGTCCTCGCCGCGCCCCGTCGCGCCCATTTCGGGGGCGCCGGCAACTTCCGCCGAGAAGCGGACGCAGCGCGTGCACTGGATGCAGCGGTTCATCGAGGTCTTGACTAGCGCGCCGAGATATTTGTCCTCGACCGCGCGCTTGTTCTCGGCGAAACGGCTGGTGTCGACACCGTAGCCCATCGCCTGGTCCTGCAGATCGCACTCGCCGCCCTGGTCGCAGATCGGGCAGTCCAGCGGATGGTTGATGAGAAGGAATTCCATCACGCCTTCGCGTGCCTTCTTCACCATCGGCGAACGAGTCGAAATCTCCGGCGGCTCGCCCTTCGGGCCCGGACGGCAATCGCGCACGCCCCAGGCGCAGGATGCGACCGGCTTCGGGCCGCCCTTCACCTCGACGAGGCACATCCGGCAATTGCCGGCGATCGACAGGCGCTCGTGATAGCAGAAGCGCGGAATCTCGGCGCCGGCCGCCTCGCACGCCTGAAGCAGCGTGTAATCGGCGGGGACATCGATCTCTTTGCCGTCGATGATGAGCTTGGTCATTCTCTCTACTCCGCCGCGACCATGTTCACGGGATCGCGGACGCCGGCATCGTCGATGTCGGCCTTGTGCGAATACTGGTCGATGCGCGCTTCGATCTCGTGACGGAAATGCGTGATCAGGCCCTGGATCGGCCAGGCGGCTGCATCGCCGAGCGCGCAGATGGTGTGGCCCTCGATCTGTTTTGTCACCTCGAGCAGCATGTCGATTTCGCGCTTATGCGCCCGGCCTTCAGCCATGCGGGTCAAGACGCGCCACATCCAGCCGGTGCCCTCGCGGCACGGCGTGCACTGGCCGCAGCTCTCATGCTTGTAGAAATAGGAGATGCGGGCGATCGCGCGGATCAAATCGGTCGACTTGTCCATCACGATCACGGCCGCGGTGCCGAGGCCCGAGCGCAGCTTGCTCAGGCTGTCGAAATCCATCGGCGTGTCGATGATCTGCTCGGCCGGCACCATGCGCACCGACGAGCCGCCCGGGATCACGGCCTTGAGGTTGTCCCAGCCGCCGCGAACGCCGCCGCAATGCTTGTCGATCAGCTCACGGAACGGAATGCCCATGGCCTCTTCGACGTTGCAGGGCCGTTCGACATGGCCGGAGATGCAGAACAGCTTGGTGCCGACATTGTTCGGACGGCCGATGCCGGCGAACCAGGCCGCGCCGCGGCGCAGGATGTCCGGGGCAACGGCGATGGACTCGACGTTGTTGACGGTGGTCGGGCAGCCGAACAGGCCGACATTGGCCGGGAACGGCGGCTTCAGGCGCGGCTGGCCCTTCTTGCCCTCGAGGCTTTCGAGCAGCGCGGTCTCCTCGCCGCAGATATAGGCACCGGCGCCGTGCGCGACGTAGAGGTCGAACGGCCAGCCGTTGACATTGTCCTTGCCGATCAGCTTGGCCTCATAGGCCTGGTCGATCGCGGCCTGCAGGCGCTCGCGCTCGCGGATGAACTCGCCGCGGACATAGATGTAGCAGGCATGCGCGTTCATCGCGAAGCTCGCGATCAGGCAGCCCTCGACCAGCAGATGCGGATCGTGCCGCATGATCTCGCGGTCCTTGCAGGTGCCGGGCTCGGATTCGTCGGCATTGACGACGAGATAGCTCGGACGGCCGTCGGTGGATTCCTTCGGCATGAAGGACCACTTCAGACCGGTCGGGAAGCCGGCGCCGCCACGGCCGCGCAGCCCCGAGGCCTTCATCTCGTTGATGATCCAGTCGCGGCCCTTGTCGATGATGTTCTTGGTGCCATCCCAGGCGCCGCGGCGCCGCGCGCCCTCGAGCCCCCAATCGTGGAGGCCGTAGAGGTTCTTGAAGATACGGTCCTTGTCCTCGAGCATATCAGTGCTTTCCGATCAACGGTTGGCCTGCTTGTAGGCAAGCCCGGCGGCGCAGACGGCGAAGGTCAGCGCCCAGAGCAGACTGGTTTCCTGCGTCGCGTTCATCACGAAGCGCTGCAGCAGGAACATGAAGGTGGCGGCGAGCGCGGCGTGCATGGCGATGAAGCCAACTTTCTTCACGGCTTCGCTCCCACGGTTCGCCTTGGACGGAAGACCCATCAGGAGGTCTCCTTCAGCGTGGTCGGCCCGCCCATCGGTGCGGAGAACTGGCGGCCGTTCTGCGGGCCGGGCTTGGGCGGGTTGCCCGAGGCAAAGCCGTCGAGCACCTTGCCAAAGCTTTCCGCGGTCAGGTCCTCATAGGTATCCTTGCCGATCAGCACCATCGGCGCGTTCACGCAGGCCCCGAGGCACTCCACCTCTTCCCAGCTGAAATTGCCGTCCTTGGAGAGGTGGAAGGGATCGTGATGGATCCGGCTCTCGCAGACATGGATCAAATCTTCGGCACCGCGCAGCCGGCACGGCGTGGTGCCGCAGACCTGGACGTGGGCCTTCTTACCGACCGGTGCGAGCTGGAACATCGTGTAGAAGGTCGCGACCTCGAGCACGCGGATATAGGGCATGTCGAGCAGGTCGGCGACGGCGCGGATCGCGGCTTCCGACACCCAGCCCTCGTGCTGTTCCTGGACGCGCCAGAGAATGGCGATGACGGCCGAGGCCTGGCGTCCGGCCGGATATTTCGCGATCTGCTGCTTGGCGAACGCGAGGTTCTCCTCCGTGAACGTAAAGCTCGCGGGCTGGACTTCCTTCGGTGCTAATCGGCGAACGGACATCTCTTAATCTCTCACTGCATACGGCGCGCGTTTTTGGCGTTCAGGGCATCGATCCTGTCCTGCCAGAACGCGCTTGCGGTGCCGAAAACGTTGTAGCCGACATGGGTCGAGACCTTGATGCGGTCGAGGATCGACAGCTCGGTCACGGTCTCCAGCTGGTTGGTGCGCGGATCGAGCACGATCAGCTTCAAGGGGGTTTGTTCGAGGATGTAGCGCGACACCGCATGCGAGCGGTCGCTGCCGTGCTCCTCGCACATGATGACGCTGTCGGTCTGAAGCAGGCGGGCGCCGCCCTTGATCGCCTCGATCTCGACGCCCTCGACGTCGAGCTTGATCAGGTATTTGCCAGTCGCTGCAACCTTGCCGTCGTCGATCAGGTCGTCGAGCGCAAGGACAGGCACTTCTTCACCGCCAGCCGACGCGGCGCCGGCGATGCTGAAGGCTTCGTGCTTGGTGCCGGAGAGACGCGCGGTGCCGCGGGCAGCGCCGATCGCGCACTTCATGGTCTCGAAGCGATTGCCGTTGATGCGGGCATTGTTGGCGAGCTTCGGATAGTTCTGGCCGGACGGCTCGATCGCGATCGCCTTGTGCGCGCCGAACGGCCTGCTCGATACCAGCACCGACCAGTAGCCGTAATTGGCGCCGCAATCGAGCAGCGTGTAATCGACGTCGATGGAGTCGGTGAACAACAGCTCCAGCTCGTCCTCGTAGCAATAGGTACGGTTGAGCAGCTTGCTCCAATAGCCATCGCCGTAAGGAAATTCGAACACCGCGTCCGGGTTGAGCTTGATGGCGATGTTGCGCTCGGGCAGCGTCTTCCGCAGCAAATTCGCGCAGGCGATGTAGCCCATATGCGAGAAATGCGAGGAGATCTTCGATCCCGTCACCAGCGCCAAGGCAGCCGTCCGCTCCCACAGGTTGGCCCCTTCAAGGGCCCCCGAGGCACGGTCAAACTGGATTGGCGCCTGCGCCATCACCGATCGACCTCTCCGAACACGATGTCGAGCGAGCCGAGAATGGCCGAGACGTCGGCGAGCAGATGGCCGCGGCAGATGTGGTCCATCGCCTGGAGATGGGCAAAGCCCGGCGCGCGGATCTTGCACTTGTAGGGCTTGTTGGTGCCGTCGGAGACGAGATAGACGCCGAACTCGCCCTTCGGCGCCTCGACCGCGGCGTAGACCTCGCCTTCCGGCACGCGCACGCCTTCGGTGTAGAGCTTGAAGTGATGGATCAGCGCTTCCATCGAGCGCTTCATCTCGCCACGACGGGGCGGTGCGACCTTGTTGTCTTCGACGACGACGGGCCCCTTGCCGTCAGGCGCGTTCAGCTTCTGGATACACTGCTTCATGATGCGCACGGCCTGACGCATCTCTTCCATGCGGATCAGGTAACGGTCGTAGCAATCGCCGTTCTTGCCGATCGGAATGTCGAAATCCATCTCGGCGTAGCACTCATAAGGCTGCGACTTGCGCAGGTCCCAGGCCGCGCCCGAGCCGCGCACCATCACGCCCGAAAAACCCCACTCCCAGGCTTCCTTCAGCGGCACCACGCCGATGTCGACGTTTCGCTGCTTGAAGATGCGGTTTGCAGTGAGCAGGCGATCGAGGTCGTCCACGACTTTCAGGAACGGATCGCACCAGGCCTCGATATCGTCGATCAGCTTCTGCGGCAGGTCCTGATGCACGCCGCCGACGCGGAAGAAGGCTGCATGCATACGGCTGCCCGAGGCGCGCTCGTAGAACACCATCAGCTTCTCGCGCTCTTCAAAGCCCCACAGCGGCGGGGTCAGGGCGCCGACGTCCATCGCCTGCGTGGTGACGTTGAGAAGATGCGAGAGGATACGGCCGATCTCGCAATAGAGCACGCGGATCAGCTGGCCGCGGCGCGGCACCTCGATGCCGAGCAGCTTTTCAGCGGCCAGGCAGAAGGCGTGCTCCTGGTTCATCGGCGCGACGTAGTCGAGCCGGTCGAAATAAGGGATCGCCTGCAGATAGGTCTTCTGCTCGATCAGCTTCTCGGTGCCGCGGTGAAGCAGACCGATATGGGGATCGACACGGGCGACAACCTCGCCGTCAAGCTCCAGCACCAGACGCAGCACGCCGTGCGCGGCCGGATGTTGCGGTCCAAAGTTGATCGTAAAATTGCGAAGCTGTTCGGATTGCTCGTTCATGATCAGGCCTTCGGTCCCGCCTTCTCGTCGCCGGGAAGCGGATAGTCCGCCCCTTCCCACGGCGAGAGGAAATCGAACTTGCGGAATTCCTGGTTGAGCCGGACGGGCTCGTACACCACGCGCTTCTCCTGGTCGTCGTAGCGGACCTCGAGGAAGCCGGTCAGCGGGAAATCCTTGCGCAGCGGATGTCCCTCGAAACCGTAATCGGTGAGGATGCGGCGCATGTCGGGATGACCGACGAAGAACACGCCGTAGAGATCGTAGGCCTCGCGCTCGAACCAGTCGGCGCCGGGGAACACCTCGATCAGCGACGGCACCTGCGTGGTCTCGTCGGCCTGGGCCTTGAGGCGGACGCGAGTGTTCAGGGTGGGTGACAGGAAATGATAGATCACGTCGAAACGCTTTTCGCGCGACGGATAGTCGGTCGCCGTGATGTCGGTGAAGTTGACGAAACGGCAGTTCGGATCGTCGCGGAGGTACTTGACCACCTCGACGATCTTGCTGACCTCGACATCAACCGTGAGCTGGTTGAAGGCCACCTGATAACCGGTGGCGGCGCCCGGAAGCGCGCTCACGATCGTCTGCCCCAGGGCGTCGAGCTTGGCGTCGTCCATGACGTAAAACCTTAGCGTTCGATGGTGCCGATGCGGCGGATCTTCTTCTGCAGCAGCAGCACGCCGTAGAGCAGCGCTTCCGCCGTGGGCGGACAGCCCGGCACGTAGATGTCGATCGGCACGATGCGGTCGCAGCCGCGCACGACCGAGTAGGAATAGTGATAATAGCCGCCGCCATTGGCGCAGGAGCCCATCGAGATGACGTAGCGCGGCTCGGGCATCTGGTCATAGACCTTGCGCAGCGCCGGCGCCATCTTGTTGGTCAGCGTGCCCGCGACGATCATCACGTCGGACTGGCGCGGCGAGGCACGCGGCGCAAAGCCGAAGCGCTCGACGTCATAACGCGGCATCGACACCTGCATCATCTCGACCGCGCAGCAGGCGAGGCCGAAGGTCATCCACATCAGCGAGCCGGTGCGCGCCCAGGTGATGAGATCGTCGGTCGCGGCCGTGAAGAAGCCCTTGTCGGACAGCTCGGAATTGACCTCGAGGAAGAACGGATCATTGGCCCCGACCGGCTTGCCGGTGGAGGGATCCAGAATGCCCTTCGGGGCCGGCGCGATCGCCGGACCCGAGGACGATACAGGGTTCAATCCCATTCGAGTGCCCCTTTCTTCCATTCATAGGCGAAGCCGACTGTCAGCACGGCGAGGAACACCAGCATGGACCAGAAACCGGTCGCGCCAAGCTTGCCGAACGCCACCGCCCAGGGAAACAGGAACGCCACCTCGAGGTCGAAGATGATGAAGAGGATCGCGACCAGATAGAAGCGGACGTCGAACTTCATGCGGGCATCGTCGAAGGCGTTGAAACCGCACTCATACGCCGACAGCTTTTCCGGGTCCGGCTGCTGGAACGCCACGATGAAGGGCGCGATCAGGAGCACCAGGCCGATGATGGCCGCTACCCCTATAAAGACGACGAGTGGAAGATAGTTCTGTAGAATGCCGCTCATTGACGAGCCCTTTTTCCCGCAGCCTCGGGACAGCCACGGATTCGTCCGATTTGGAATTATTCTGAGCCTTAGCGCAGTGCACCAATGGGCGCAAGACACGCTCTTTTCAGGCCCTTTGCTGCTCCCGGACCGGTGGAATCCCGGAATCACCCCGCGGCTGGTATGAAGCAGATCGCCGGACGCGACAAGGGCGGCCACAGCTTTGCAGGGCAGCTGTTCTGGGATTGCGGCGGACGGCCCGCGGCCCGCTATTTGCCACGTCTTGTCGGCGAAAATGGCCCGGTTTCTTGGCTGCGGCGGCGCACCCAAACCCGGGCAACGACCACGACCGGCGCCCCGACCGTCGCCCAGGCGACATACTGGCCGATCGTTCCCCACAGCAACGCAGCCAGGAGACCTGTCATGGTCGCGGCCGCGAGCAGGCCAGGTGCCGCGAAGACACGTATCCACAGCCGTGAGCTGTCAGAGGAGCCATGCATCACGACGAGGCCTGGGCTCGTCTGGCGAATGTGTCACGGCGGGCCGGCGCCTTCTTCCGCCGGCGCGCCAGCCAGAGATAGAGGCCGCTGCCGATCACGACGATGGTGAGCCCGTCGAGCGCGGCCCAGATCAGCTTCAGCGGCGTGCCGCCATAATCGCCGAAATGCAGCGGCTGCGAGATCAGCAGCGCCTGGAGATAGAGCGGCAGCGCCCTGCTATCGGCAACCTCCCCGGTTTCGCCGTCGAGCAGGACCGGCTGGAGCAGCCGCGCGGTCAGGGCCGTGTCACCACGCATGAAGGCCGCGAAATGGTGCGAGGACGTGAACGGCGTCCCCGGGAACGCGACGAAGGCGATCTCCATACCCGGAGCCGCCTGCTTCGCGCGCGCGACGACATCGTCGAGCGAGGCGAGATGCACCGGCGGCGGCTTGCCGGCATAGGGCGCCACCATGCTGGCGAGCTCGGTCGCCTTCCACTGGCTCAGCATCAGCTCAGCCCAGGTGTTGACGACACCGGTGAGGCCCACCACCAGCGCCCAGGCCACCGTCACCACGCCGATCAGATTGTGCCAGTCGAGCCAGCGGACCCGGCGCGAGGCATGATCGCGGATGGTGGCAAAGCGCAGGCGGCGGGTGAACGGCCAGTACAGCACCACGCCGGAGACGATCGCGATCGCAAACAACACTCCCATCGCACCTAGGAACAGCTTTCCGACCTGTCCCGCAAACATGTCGGTGTGCAGCTTGAGCACGATCAACATCGGCCCGACGCCAACCGGCCCGAGCAATTTGGCCGAGACCGCATCGAAAGCACGCACGGTCGCGTTATCGGGCGCCCCGTCAGTCGCGCTGTTGGTGAAGGCCATCACGATGCCCGGCTCGTCCCTGTCCCAGGACACATATTGCAAGACGCGGCCGGGATCGGCGGCGAGCGCGGCGTCGGCGACGACTTGGGGCGTCGCGCGCGCCGCGCTCGCATGAGCTTCGGGCTGGGGGGCGTAGCCCAGGAGCTCATCGACCTCGTGATGGAAGATCAGCGGCAAGCCGGTCAGGCAGAGCAACAGCAGGAACAGGGTCGAGACCAGGCTGGTCCAGGTGTGGACCACCGACCAGAGCCTGACCGTGCGCGCCTTCACGTCAGCATCCCTCGCCCACACTCACCATTTGTAGGACACGCTGGCGGTGACGCGGCGGCGGTCGCCGTAGAAGCAGGACGAGGCCGAGGCGCAGCTCGCGACGTAGATCTTGTCGGTCAGGTTGATGACGTTGAGGGCGGTGCGCCAGTTCTGCCATTCGTAATGAAGCGCGAGGTCGCCGAGTACGACGGCGGGGACTTCGAGCGTATTGGCGGCGTCGGCCCAGGACGAGCCGACGTAACGAACGCCACCGCCGAAGCCGAAACCCTCCAGCGGTCCTTCCTTGAAAGTATAGTCCGCCCAGCCCGAGATCAACATCTCCGGCGCGTTGGCCGGCGTCTTGCCAACCAGCGACGGATCGAGATCCTTGCTGGTGAAGAGATGGTAGGCGGTGAAGGCGCCGATCAGCTTCAGCTCCTTGCTGGCATTGGCCACCGCTTCGAGCTCGATGCCGCGCGAGGTCACCTCGCCGGTCTGGTTCTGCAGCAGCACATTCGCGGGATCGGTGGTCGCCACGTTCTGCCGCTTCAGGTCGAACAGCGACGCGGTGAAATAGCCATCAAATCCCGTGGGCGCGACTTTGACGCCGATCTCGGCCTGCTTGCCGGTCTCCGGCAGGAACAGCCGGTTCTGCGCGTTGAGGCCGATGATCGGATTGTAGCTTGTCGCATAGGAGACGTAGGGCGCGATGCCGTTGTCGAAATTGTAGATCAACCCGGCGCGACCGCTGAATTGGCTGTCGTCGCGCTGGGCAATATTCGCGCCGGTGTCGCGCGCGGCCTGCGTCGTCTCGACCCAGTCATTGCGGCCGCTCAAGACCAGCGTGAAGTTGCCGAGCTTCATCTGGTCCTGGACGTAGGTGCCGGCCTGCTTCTGCGTGATCAGGAAGTTGCGGAATGGTGCGCCCGTCAGCGGAATGTGCAAGCCATAGGCGGGATTGAACACTTTGATGGACGGCACGGTGCCGAAGTTGAATGCCTGGTAGTCGTCGATCCGATAGCCCTTCAGATCGACCCCGAACAGCATGGTATGCTGCACCCGACCGGTGCCGAAGCGATACTCCAGCTGGTTGTCGAGATTGGCCTGGTTGGCGGTGTTCTTCGCATACCAATTGTAGCGGCCCATTGTGGCCGTGTTGATGTTGTCCCAACCGTTGCCGACGAAGCCCCGATAGGTCAGGTCGACATGGGCAAAGCGCGCGTTCTGCCGGAAGGTCAGATCCTCGGTGAGGTTACGCTCGAACTGATAGCCGAGCATCTCCTGCTCGCGTGTGAACTTGTCGACGCCGGGATCGCCGGCGAAGAAGCCGGTCGGGATCTTGCCGAACGGCGCGCTCGTCACCGCGCCTTGGTACGGCAGGAAGTTGATGCCGCGGGTGTCCTGCTTCGATGCCGAGGCCAGCACCGTGAAGGTCGTGTCGGCGTCCGGCTTCCAGGTGACGGACGGCGCGATGAAGTAGTTGTTGTCGGGCGTGAAGTCGACCTGCGTGCCGCCGTTCTGGACCTGGCCGACCACGCGGTAGAGCAACTGGCCGTTGCCAGGCTGCGTCGCGACCGGACCGCCGACATCGAAGCCGACATAGGCGTTGCCGAAAGCGTTGACGCCGGTCTCGATGTAGCGAACCGGCTCGGTCGGCGGCATCTTGCTGATGACGTTGACGATGCCGCTCGGGCTCGATCCGCCATAGAGCACGGCCGAGGGACCGCGCAGCACCTCGACTCGCTCCATGTTGGAGGGTTGCAGCTTCCAGCTCGCATAGGAAGTGTAGAACAGCTGCGTGCCGTCGAGGAAGAGGCCGACATCATCGGACTTGAAGCCGCGGATCAGCCACCAATCGTAACGAGTATCGGCGCCGAACGTGCCGGCGCGCACGCCTGCGGCGTAGCGCAGCGCTTCGTCGAGCTTGTTCGGCTTCTGGTCGCGGATCTGATCGGCGCCGATCACCGACACCGCCTGAGGCGTCTCCATGATCGGCGTGTTGGTCTTGGTGCCGGACGAACTGCGGTGGGCAACATAGCCCTGCACCGGGCCGCGCGGAGTCTCGACGACGCCGACGTTACGTTGGGGCTGCGGTCTGCGGCTGTTGGCGGTTTGCACCTGGCTTTGCGCCCGGCGCGGTGCGCGAACGGTCGCGCGGCGGCGCTGTTCAGGCGCAGCGACGTTCACCGGCGGCAGGCTCTGCGCACCGTTCTGTGCCAACGATTGTGCGAGCGATGCCTGCGGCATCAAAACCCAAGCGGATGCGGTCGCCAACGCGGCCGACCGCAGCATTCCAAGACTGTTCAACACGCCACCCCGATATGCATCTGATCGTCATGCCGCCTGTCCCAGGACGGCATGCGTTGCGGTGACGCTTAGGAGAGCGCGCGCGATATCGCCAATTGAAAGGCTCTTAGAAAAATTCTTAGAGAGTCTCTTAGAAGCGCTCCAGCAGGTCCAAGGATCTCGGCGCTATCAGCGCGCATCCTTCTCGGCCTCGAGCATCGCCTCCGCGGTCGCGGTGAGACGATCGATCTGAGCGAGCAGCGTCTCGAGCTCGTCCTTGCTCAATTGCGCCAGCAGTATCCGGTTGCGCTCCTGCGCGCCTTCGACGATCACATCATGCGCGGCGAGGCCTGCCGGCGTCAGCGACACCAGCACCTCGCGGCTATCCCTGGGATTTGCCGACTTCTCGATCAGCTTGCGCGCGACCAGCTCAGCCAATGCACGACTGATCTGGCCCTTGTCCTGGCCGACGGCTTCGGCGAGCCGCGCCACGCTCATTGGCGGCCGCCGGCCAAGCGAGGCGACCAGACCGAACTCGACCGATGACAACCCAGCGAGGCGCTTGTAGCGCAGGATGGCACCGCGCTTGAGCAGATTGGCAAGCACGATCAGCCGCGACGACAGCATCTCGGTGATCGGGGCCGGCGAATGATTGTCGTCCGTATCGGACGATACACGCCCGTCCCTGCTCACAGTCTGGCTCATGGCTCACCTCTGCCAAGAAAGCCAGGACGTGCCAAGTGGTCGTAGAGCCTTGGTAGCGCAACCTCTCCAATCTATTCCGAATGCGACCGGGAGGTTCCCCTGGATGATCGTTGACATTGTCATCTAATTATTTTCCATTGGGTCAACGCACTGAAAACGACCCGGCCTACCCAAGGGCAGCGGTTGGGAGGAACCAGCATGACGATCACCCAGCGCGATCGCGATCTCGGCACGGCCTATGCGATGAAGCCGGCGCAGACGCGCACCGAGCTCACTTCCGTCGTACGCGGCACGCCGATGGGCGAACTGCTGCGCCGCTACTGGCATCCGATCGGGCTCACCGGCGATGCCACCGACACGCCGAAGAAAGTCCGCGCTCTCGGCGAAGATTTGATCCTGTTCCGCGCCAAGCACGGCCGCGCCGGCCTGCTCCACGCGCGCTGCTGCCACCGCGGCACCACGCTCTATTATGGCAAGGTCGAGGAGGACGGCATCCGCTGCTGCTATCACGGCTGGAAGTTCGACACCGAGGGCCTTTGCCTGGAGCAGCCGTGCGAGCCCGATGGCGGCCAGTTCAAGGATAAGGTGCGCCAGCCCTGGTATCCGGTCGCGGAACGTTACGGGCTGATCTTCGCCTATATGGGCCCGGCCGAGAGACGTCCGGTACTGCCGCGCTATGAGTGCCTCGAAAACATGGACGACGGCGAGTTCGTCGAGGCCGACGATTCATCGATCGGCGGCGGCGGACCGGCGATCATTCCCTGCAACTGGCTGCAGCATTTCGAGAACGTGGTCGATCCCTATCACGTGCCGGTGCTGCACGGCTCGTTCTCGGGGCCGCAATTCACCAACATGATGGCCTCGATGCCGGAGGTGACGTTCGACAAGACGCCGCGCGGCATCGCCGTTCGCTCGATCCGCAAGCAGGACGACGGCCGTGTGTTCTACCGCGTCACCGAAGCCGCCCTGCCCACGCTGCGCGTGGTGCCCAATCCGCGCGTGGCGCAATTCGCCCGTGTCGAGTCGATCGGCTGGACGTTGCCGATCGACGACACCTCCTTCCGCATCTATGTTGCCGGCCGCGTCAAGACATCAGGCGACATCGGCCGCATGCGCTCGACGTTCAACGGCAAATTCTGGTGGGACATGACGGAGGAAGAGCACCAGCAATTCCCCGGCGACTACGAAGCCCAGGTCGGCCAGGGCCCGGTGACCGTGCACTCCGAGGAGCATTTCGGCCAGAGCGACCGCGGCATCCTGATGATCCGGCGCATGCTGGGCGAGCAGTTGGAAGCGATGGAAGCGGGCCGTGACCCGATCGGCGTGTCCTTCGATGCGAACATGCCGCCAATAGAGTTTGAAGCGGGGAATTACATCCGCGAAGGCTGACGCAGCCCATGATGGGCCGTGCGCTATTCCCTACTCTCCGCAGCGGTCACGACCACGCTCGGCGCGCTTCTGTTCATCTGGGCGGCGCGGCCCCTCCGCGCCGACATCGTCAGGGCGAGCTGAGCTTCCCTCAAGCCGCCATGAGGGCGAGCATGTCCGCAATCACCCGCTCGCCATGCGTCAGTGGCAGCGGATGCGGGCCGCCTTCGTAGACAACGAGCCTGCTGCCCTTGATAAGCTTTGCGGTCTTGGCTCCTGTCAACGGCAGCGGCGCGCTGGCATCCTTGTCGCCATGGAGGATCAGCGTCGGGCGATCGATGCTGGCGGCAGCCGAGCGCAGATCGGAGAAGGAGATGGTCTTGCGGCATGCCAGCGCCACCGGCAGCGGCACGCGCATCATCATGTCGCGGATCCAGCTCCGCGTGATCTCCGGTGTCTCGGGCAGGAAGAATGGCGCTTCGTTCGCTGCGATCCATTTGGCGAAGTCGCGGGCGATGGCTGTGTGGCCGGCCTCGATCATCTCCCTCGGCACCGCATCCGGATTGTCCTCGGTCTGGACCAGGAACGGCGTCGTCGGCGCGACCAGCACCAGCCTAGCGATCCGGTCCGAGCCATATCGTCCGAGATAGTTCACTGCCTCGACCGTCCCCATCGAGAAGCCGACCAGCGTGACGTCGCGCAGATTGCGGGCCTCGATCACCGCAGCGACGTCGTCGGTCAGGGTCTCCAGGTCATAACCCGTGGACGGCATCTCGGACCGGCCATGCCCGCGCCGATCAGGCGCAACGCAACGAAAGCCCTTCGCAGTGAGCGCTTCGATGTGACTGCCCCAGATGCTGCCATCGAAGGTCCAGGCCGACAGCAGCAGCACCGGTTTTCCGTTGCCCCAATCCTGCACGAACAGCTTGGTGCCGTCCCTGGCGGTCACATAAGGCGATCGCGCCGCCGGCTGGGCGGTTTCGAGGAGCGAGGCTTGGATGGCTGGACGGTTCATGGGGCTTCTCCCTTGCCGGATGGTTCGCGGACGATGGAAGCGATCATGACGAGGGATTGCGCCCGCGCGATTACGCGGCAGGTAAGACTGCCCAGGGCGAAGCGGCGAAATGGGGAGAATGAAACCATTTTGCGGAACCGCGAAACGATCCGGAAACAGATGATCCTTAAGACGTCAGCCTGCAGACGGCGCCAAAGCCCGTCGGGAGGCTTCGATGAACCACTCAATTCACTCTGCAGATCGGGGTACCCACCTGAAGATCGTGGTGGTGGCGCTGGTGGCCGGCATCGCAGTCGCCGCCTTCGGGATCGCAGCCCGCACCAATGCCGAATTCAGCCAGACCGCCCAGTCCACCCATGTGATCAAGGCCGGCAAGCCGGTGGCGGTCACGAGTTCGGGGGCCGCCGAGATTCGCTGACACGCCCTATTCCGGGCTGACCAGAGGCCGCCGTCCGGCGGCCTTTTTCGTTTTCCCAAGCAATGCTTAGCCGAGATGCTCCGGCGCATCGCAACGTCCTTGACTTCACCAAGCCCCGCCTTTAAGTCCCCCCTCGTTCCGCGGACATCGCGTCACGCGGGAGTAGCTCAGTTGGTTAGAGCGCCGGCCTGTCACGCCGGAGGTCGCGGGTTCGAGCCCCGTCTCTCGCGCCATTTTTGGCAATCCCTTCATTGTCTTAGCTCGAAATTCTCGACGCCTTTCCCGGCTGCGCCGGCTGTTCTCGGCACGCCGATGGAACCCTCGGCATAGTCAGCCCACGTCCGAATCGTCTACGCCTTCCAGGAACTTAGGGGATCCCCGCGCTTTTCCGGTTTTTCCGGGGCTTCCCTGGCAATCGAGGAGGCCAGACAGCATGGCGAAGAAGGCAGCTAGTCCCGTCACCATCACCCTCAAACACCTTGCAGCCGATATCGCGGAACGCCAGGACGTCTCCAAGAAGCATGCCGAGGCCGTCCTGACCGACATGGTCAATCTCATCACCAAGCATCTCAAGAAGGGTGACCGCGTCCGTATTGTCGGGCTCGGCATCCTCCAGGTCCGCAAGCGCGCCGCCCGCACCGGCCGGAATCCGGCCACGGGCGAAGCCATCCACATCAAGGCCAGCAAGAAGGTCGCGTTCCGCCCGGTCAAGGAGCTGAAAGAGGCGATCTGAGCGCTTACGCCTCGTTAAGCCTGATCCGGCGTCTCGCACGCCGCAACGCCGCCGCTTTCTGGTATATCGATGCTTCCCAGCATCTGCTCCCCCACAGCCGCGGCGGTTTGACCAGAAATGTCCCTGACCTTTTCGCACACCGTGACCGAGCGCTTCCTGCGCTACGTCACCATCGACACCCAGTCGGATCCGAATTCCCCGGCCTCGCCATCGACCGAGAAGCAAAAGGATCTCGGCCGCGTTCTCGTGACAGAGCTGAAGGCCATGGGCATCGCCGACGCCCATCTCGACGATTACGGCTATGTCTACGCAACAATCCCGGCCAATACGACCAAGAAAGTGCCGGTGATCTGTTTCTGCTCACACATGGACACCTCGCCCGACGTCACCGGCAAGAACGTAAAGCCGCAGGTCGTGAAGAACTATCGCGGCGGCGACATCACGCTGCCGGGCGATACCAGCCAGGTGATCCGCTTCACCGAGCATCCCGCGCTGAAGCACCAGATCGGCAACGACATCATCACCACCGACGGCACCACGCTTCTGGGCGCCGACAACAAGGCCGGCGTCGCCGAGATCATGGATGCCGCGCATTTCTTCATCAACAACCCTGATGTGAAGCACGGCGCCATCAGGATCCTGTTCACGCCGGATGAAGAGATCGGCCGCGGCGTCGACAATGTCGACATCAACAAGCTTGGCGCCGACTTCGGCTACACCATGGACGGCGAAAGCGCCGGCAGCGTCGAGGACGAGACGTTCTCTGCCGACGGCGCCACCATCACCATCACGGGCGTCAGCGCCCATCCTGGTTATGCCAAGGGCAAGATGGAGCACGCGATCAAGATCGCGGCGGCCATCATCGAGCGCCTGCCCAAAGAAGGCTGCTCGCCCGAGACCACCTCAGGCAAGCAGGGTTTCCTGCATCCGGTCGGCATCGAAGGAGCGCTGGAACAGGCGACCCTCTCCTTCATCGTCCGCGACTTCACCGAGGAAGGGCTGAAGGAAAAGGAGGCCCTGCTCGAGGCCATCGTCAAGGAGGTGATGAAGGATTACCCGCGCTCGACCTACAAGTTCGAGGTGCGCGAGCAGTACCGCAACATGAAGCAGGTGATCGATCGTTACCCGCACATCCTCGAATATGCCATCGAGGCGATCCGCCGGGCCGGCCTGCGTCCGATGCGGACCGCGATCCGCGGCGGCACCGACGGCTCGCGCCTCTCCTTCATGGGCCTGCCCTGCCCCAATATCTTCGCGGGCGAGCACGCCTTCCACTCGCGGCTCGAATGGGTGAGCCGGCAGGATATGGAGAAGGCGGTGCAGACCATCGTGCATCTGGCGATGATCTGGGAGGAGAAGGCTTAAGCCTTCTCCTTACGGCATCGTCATGGCGCGCCGGCCGCGATGGAAGCGGTTGGAGCTTGCCATCCAGCTCGGCAGCGGCTCGCCATCGCGGTGCCGCCCACCGGCGACGGCCGCGGCCCAGGCCACGGCGGCGCCGATCAGGGCGGCCGTCGCGACCGAGAAAGCGACGATCACCGAATTGCGCCTGGCACGGTTGATCGCCGCATGGGACTCGACGATCGATGCATCGACGCGCCTCTCGGCGTCCGGCGCACCCAATCCCGTCAGCGCGGCGACTTGCTGCACCAGATAAGCACGGTCGTCGACGCTGATACCGCTGTGGCTCGATGTGGTCATCAGAATGCGCCCGGCTTCGGCACGGGCTTCCCGCATATCAGTGTTAGGAGGTCGGCGTGGGGCGCGGAACAGCTTGTCGAGCTCGTAGCTGAGCAGCGGCTCGGCGGAGCTCGCGTTGCCGGCGCCGCTGCGCGTCGGCGAACGGTCGAGCGCAGCCGCACCGATAATTGCCAGCAGCGCCGCACCGATCAGCACGGCCAACGCCCATGACGTCAGCCCATGCAGCCCGTCGCGCCGTTCGCCGTCATCCTCGATGGTTGCCAGCGCCGGTGCCGGCCGAGCCGTGCGGCCGGCGATATAGCCGCCGAAGCCAAAACTGATGATCGCCTGGATGATCAGATACAGTCCTGATAACAGCGCCAGCGCGGCCGAGGCATCGCGCCAGGTCGGCGAGGCCGAGCTGACACCGAGGCCCATGGCCACGCCGAAGCTGACCAGAATGAATGACATTGCGCCCGCCGCAAAAGCGCCGGCGAGGACGGAGCTCCACTGGATGCTCCGCCCCTCCTCGGCGGTGATAAAGCCGCCTTCCATGACGTTGTCCTGCACAAGAGTTTCGATCGCCATAGCGGGTCTCTCAGCGCAGGCCGAAGAACGACAAGATCGCCATGATCACGACGATCAGGCCAATCAGATAGATCAGTCCGTCCATAATCCCATCCTCCTCAAACGCTCTGGGCGCTAATGAGGGGGAGCGGAGAACGTTCCTAAATTTTGCAGGCTGCCGGAACGAATTGACGAGACCTGAATTGTCTCTGCAAGTCCCAACGGATGAAGATTGTGAGCACACGAGGCCTCAGCCGGTCAGCCCCGGGCTGGGGCCTTTTCGTTTGGCTGTGCGACATCAAGTTCCGAAGATGGGGCCCCCGATAGCGCCAACGAGCTGGCGCTGCCGGCGCTTGACCTGTTGTTCCGGCGTGACGGCACGAGCGAAACGCCTACAATGGCGGCTGATTTGGCTGATGCGGGGGAGCGCCAGGTTTGGGTAGCCACGACCATCATGGTCATCACCATCATGACCACGGCCACGCGCATCATCATGGCCATGACCATTCCCACGGTCATGGTCACGCCCATGTCCATGCGCCCGCCAATTTCGGCAAGGCGTTCGCGATCGGCATCGCGCTCAACACCGCGCTGGTCGTGGCGGAGGCGGTCTATGGCTATATCGGCAATTCCACCGCCCTGCTCGCCGATGCCGGCCACAATCTGTCCGACGTGCTCGGCCTGGTCGTGGCCTGGGGCGCCTCGGTCGCGGCGAAGCGCGCGCCGAGCGGCCGCTTCACCTACGGCTTCCGCGCCTCCACGATTCTGGCGGCGCTGGCCAACGCGGTGTTCCTGCTGGTCGCCACCGGCGCTATTGGCTGGGAGGCGATCCTGCGACTGCGCGAGCCGGAGCCCATCGCAGGCGTCACCGTGATGGTGGTCGCCGGCATCGGCATCCTCATCAACGGCTTTACCGCCATGCTGTTTGCGAGCGGCCGCAAGGACGACATCAACATCGAGGGCGCCTATCTGCACATGGCTGCCGACGCCGCGGTCTCGCTCGGCGTCGTGGTCTCGGCGGCATTGATCATCTGGACCGGTTGGCTCTGGCTTGACCCCGTCACCAGCCTCGCGATCTGCGCCAGCATCCTATGGGGCACGACGAGCCTGCTGCGCGGCTCCATCGACATGTCAATGGCGGCCGCGCCCAGAGGCACCGACCTCGTTGCGATCAAGACATTCTTGCTGGCGCGACCGGGCGTCTCGGCGATCCACGATCTCCATGTCTGGCCGATCTCCACCACCGAGACCGCGCTGACATGTCATCTCGTGATGCCATCAGGCACCGCCGATGCGTTCCTGATGGAGACCGCGCACCAGCTCAAGACGACCTTCCGCATCGGTCACACCACCCTTCAAGTCGAGACCCATCCGGACAATGGCTGCGCGCTGGCGCCGGACGATGTGGTGTGAGATCACCGTTTGAGAGAGCATATCTCTCGCCGTAACCCTGAGGTGGCCGCTTCTTCAGCGGCCCTCGAAGGGCGACGGCCCGGCTGCATCCCGGCCGTTCCTCCTTCGAGGCTCCCGGCGCGATGCCGAGCATCGCGCCGCTCGCACCTCCAGCGACAATGGCTTGCCATTGCGCGGGGATGACGGGTCTGAATGAGACGCAAGCCGCGACGGGCCTACCCCACCCTCGCCGTCACGATCCAGATCGCGCCCGGCAGCGCCACGTTCTGCCCCTTCACGAACGGCGCGAGCGTCTCGCGGATCGAGGCCTTGGCCGCCGCGACCGTCTCGGGCGGATGGCCCTGCAGCGCGCGGCTTGCGGGACCGATCTGCAGCGAGCCGTCGACGGCCGCATCGAGCCCGCCGCCGATGGCGATGTCCATCGGCAGATTATGCGGCTCCATCGCCACGTCCGCGAAACCGGCGCCCTTGAGGATGCGCATCACGCGCTCCTCGGAAGCAAACGCGAAGGGGCCCGGCTCCTCCGGCCCGACCGGCGGCATCTTCGGCACGTGCTTGTAGACCGCCATCAGCGGCGCCATCATCCACGGATTTTCCTTCGGCTCGCGCCAGCAGACGAAGGCGAGCCGTCCCGTCGGCTTGAGCGCCCGGCGAAGATTGGTGAAGGACGCAATCGGATCGGCAAAGAACATCACGCCGAAGCGCGAGGCGAGCAGATCAAAGCTCCCAGGCTCGAACGGATACACCGTCGCATCCGCCAGCACGAAATCGAGCGGCAGGCCCTTCGGCGCGAACGCCCGCGCTTGCGACAGCATCGGATCGGACACGTCGAGGCCAAGGGCGAAGCCGTCAGGTGCGACCGCTTTCGCGAATGCAAAGGTCGTCGCCCCCGAGCCGCAGCCAACGTCGAGAACGCGCTCGCCCGGCCTGGGCTTGGCGCGGTCGATCAGGACATCCGCGATAGGTCCGAGGAGGTTTTCTTGCGCCGCATGGCGATCGGCCCAGCGCTGCCCGCCGGGACCGTTCCAGTAAGCGATCTGGTCGGCGTTTTGTTCGTGTCCGCTCGGTTGCTGCATTGGGGCCTCTGCCGTTCTCTAGGGCGGGGTCATACCACGACGGCCGCCGTTCAGGGGGCAAAGGGGCCCGTTTTATGACAAGGCCACCTCTTGCTCCGAGACCCGGTGGAGCGCTAAAGAGGCGCCGTGGGGCGGTTAGCTCAGCTGGTTAGAGCATCTCGTTTACACCGAGAGGGTCCGCGGTTCGAATCCGTGACCGCCCACCAGCCTTCGCTCGCTTCGCGAGCTTCGGCTAGGCAGGCCAGCCAGGAACTTCATTGACGCGAAGCGAGTGAAGGCTGCCGCGCCGAAGCCGTTGGGCGAAGGCGGGCTTTGGGCCGCAAGCTACGCTACGGCTCGGCAAGCCGGCCCCTCAATCCCCCGGCCGGCCCGGCAGCAGTGGCACCGCGTCGATCCACACCGCAGCCGACCGGCACCAGATCTGCCTGACGGGGCGCAATTTGTCGCGCTGGCGGATCGAGCCCCAGCGGATGCCCCAATCGTCGGCCTGGTCGCCCTCGCCGCTGGTGAACAGCGGGGAACCGCAATCGGCACAGAAGTGCTGGAAGCGCATCCGTCCATTGTCACCGCGCTTGCCGTAGACCTTGGGCGCGCCGCTGGTGAGCTTGACATCGGCCGCTGTGCAGACGGCTGTCACCCGGAACGGCGAGCCCGTGAGGGTCTGGCAGTCGGTGCAGTGGCAGACTGACACCGCCTCGGGATCGATCTCGGCCTCATAGCTGATCTTGCCGCAGTGGCACTGCCCGTCGACCTGCATCACCATCCCCTTCCCCCACAATAAAAACGGCGCCCGAAGGCGCCGTTTTATCATGTTTTTGAAGTTGCGATCTCAGTGAGCGGTCAGGCCGCCGGCGGCCTCATCCCCGTCGGGCTTCACGGTCACCTTGGTATCCTCTTCCCAGACGATCGGCACAGGCTTCTTCACCAGCGCCTTGGCGATGACGTCGTCGAGACGCGAGACCGGAATGATCTCCATGCCGCCCTTGATCGCATCGGAAATCTCCGTGAGATCCTTGGCGTTGTCCTCGGGGATCAGCACCGTCTTGATGCCGCCGCGGGCCGCAGCCAGCAGCTTCTCCTTCAGGCCGCCGATCGGCAACACGCGGCCGCGCAGCGTGATCTCGCCGGTCATCGCGACATCGTGGCGGACCGGGATGCCGGTCATGACCGAGATGATCGCGGTGGCCATGGCCACGCCCGCCGATGGACCGTCCTTCGGCGTCGCACCCTCGGGCACATGCACGTGGATGTCGCGCCGGTCGAACAGCGGCGGCTCGACGCCGTAGTTGATCGCCCGCGAGCGGACATAGGATGCCGCCGCCGAGATCGATTCCTTCATGACGTCGCGCAAGTTTCCGGTGACCGTCATCTTGCCCTTGCCGGGCATCATGACGCCTTCGATGGTCAAGAGCTCGCCGCCGACATCGGTCCACGCCAGGCCTGTCACGATACCGACCTGCGCCTCGCTCTCGATCTCGCCGAAGCGGTACTTCGGCACGCCGAGGAGCTCTTCCAGAGTCTTCTCGGTGACCTTGACCGACTTCTTCTTGGAGATCATCAGCTCCTTCACCGCCTTGCGGGCGAGCGTGGAGAGCTCACGCTCCAGATTGCGCACGCCCGCTTCGCGGGTGTAGCGACGGATCAGAAGCAGCAACGCATCGTCGTCGATCGAGAATTCCTTGGAGTCCAGGCCATGCTTGGACACCGCGTTCGGGATCAGGTGCTTGCGCGCGATCTCGACCTTCTCGTTCTCGGTGTAGCCCGCGATCCGGATGATCTCCATGCGATCCATCAGCGGGCCGGGAATATTGAGCGTATTCGCGGTCGTGATGAACATGACGTTCGACAGATCGTAGTCAACCTCCAGATAGTGGTCGGCAAACGTCCCGTTCTGCTCGGGGTCGAGCACCTCCAGCAAGGCCGAGGACGGATCGCCGCGGAAGTCGGCGCCCATCTTGTCGATCTCGTCCAGCAGAAACAGCGGATTGGAGGACTTCGCCTTCCGCATCGACTGGATGATCTTGCCGGGCATCGAGCCGATATAGGTGCGGCGGTGACCGCGGATCTCGGCTTCGTCGCGCACGCCGCCGAGCGACACGCGCACGAACTCGCGCCCCGTCGCCTTCGCGATCGACTTGCCGAGCGAGGTCTTGCCGACGCCGGGAGGTCCGACGAGGCACAGGATCGGCCCGGTCAGCTTGTTGGCGCGCGACTGCACCGCGAGATACTCGACGATACGTTCCTTGACCTTCTCGAGACCGTAGTGATCGGAGTCCAGGATGGCCTGCGCCTGCTCCAGGTCCTTCTTCACCTTGGACTTCTTGTTCCACGGGATCGACAGCAGCCAATCCAGATAATTGCGCACAACGGTCGCTTCCGCGGACATCGGCGACATCTGGCGCAGCTTCTTCAATTCATGCTGCGCCTTGTCGCGCGCTTCCTTGGAGAGCTTGGTCTTGGCGATCTTCTCTTCGAGATCGGCGAGCTCGTCGCGACCGTCGTCGTCGCCGAGCTCCTTCTGGATCGCCTTCATCTGCTCGTTGAGATAATACTCGCGCTGGGTCTTCTCCATCTGGCGCTTGACGCGTGAGCGGATGCGCTTCTCGACCTGCAGCACAGAGATCTCGCTCTCCATCAGGCCCAGCACCTTCTCCAGGCGCGTGGTGACGGACAGCGTCTCCAGGATGCCCTGCCGATCCGCGATCTTGACCGCAAGATGCGAGGCAACGGTGTCGGCGAGCTTGGCGAAATCGGTGATCGCCTGCACGACGCCGACGACCTCCGCCGAGATCTTCTTGTTGAGCTTCACATAGCTCTCGAAGTCGGACACGACGGAGCGCGCCAGCGCTTCCGCCTCGACCGACTTCGCATCGGTGTCGGCGAGCGCAACGGCGGTGGCCTCATAATAGTCGGCGCGATCGGTGTATTTTGACACGCGTGCGCGCTCGAGCCCCTCGACCAGCACCTTCACGGTGCCATCAGGGAGCTTCAAGAGCTGCAGCACGCTGGCAAGCGTACCGGTCTCGTAAATGGCATCGGGCGCCGGATCATCGTCGGACGCGTTCTTCTGCGTCGCGAGCATGATCAGCGCGTCGTTCTTCATCACCTCTTCGAGCGCGCGGATCGACTTCTCGCGACCAACGAAGAGCGGAACGATCATGTGCGGGAAGACGACGATATCGCGCAGCGGCAACACGGGATAAGCGTGCGTCTCGCCATGGACGATGGTTGGCCGGGGTTTTGGATTAGTCATGGCCTTTTCCTTTTGCTTTGCCCCCTCGCACGCAGCCCGCATCTGGTGCGCAACCGCCACAAGGTGCCGAGATGATCCACGAACCCGGTCTACCCTTCTTAGGTTGGACCGGGCTTGCCGGATCGAAACTGAGGCGAATCTTGAACAGAATTCTCGCTCGCCGCGGACATTAGGTGGCTATCGACCGGGGGGGTGTCAAGTCATTGAAAAACACGCGCCATCAGGCGCTTACGCAACCTGCAAGCGACGCAATTCCGGCTGCGGAGAAGATGTCCGCAGCCGCTACTATCAAACACGGCAGGAAGCGTTCCAGCGCCGGGAAATCAGGCGCTGGCGTTCTCGACCGCGCGATCGGTCCGATCGGCGTAGATGTAGAGCGGACGCGCCGTGCCTTCCACAACTTCGCGGGAAATCACGACTTCTTCCACACCTTCCAGGCCCGGCAGGTCGAACATGGTCTCGAGCAGGATCGCTTCGAGGATCGAACGCAGACCACGCGCGCCGGTCTTGCGCTCGATCGCCTTGCGGGCGACCGCGCCAAGCGCCTCGTCGGCGAAGGTCAGCTCGATGTTCTCCATCTCGAACAGCCGCTGGTACTGTTTCACCAGCGCGTTCTTCGGCTCGGTGAGGATCTTCTTCAGCGAGGTCTCGTCCAGATCCTCGAGCGTCGCCACGACGGGCAGACGACCGACGAATTCGGGGATGAGCCCGTACTTCAAGAGATCCTCAGGCTCGACGTGACGGAAGATCTCGCCGGTCCGGCGGTCTTCCGGCGCCATCACCTGGGCGGCGAAACCGATCGAGGTGGACCGGCCACGCGCCGAGATGATCTTCTCGAGGCCGGCGAACGCACCGCCGCAGATGAACAGGATGTTGGTGGTGTCCACCTGCAGGAATTCCTGCTGGGGATGCTTGCGGCCGCCCTGCGGCGGGACCGAGGCCACCGTGCCTTCCATGATCTTCAGCAGCGCCTGCTGCACGCCCTCACCCGACACGTCGCGCGTGATCGAGGGATTGTCGGACTTGCGACTGATCTTGTCGATTTCGTCGATGTAGACGATGCCGCGCTGAGCGCGCTCGACATTGTAGTCGGCAGCCTGGAGCAGCTTCAGGATGATGTTCTCGACGTCCTCACCGACATAGCCGGCCTCGGTCAGCGTGGTCGCATCCGCCATGGTGAACGGCACGTCCAGGATGCGGGCGAGCGTCTGGGCGAGCAGCGTCTTGCCCGAGCCGGTCGGACCGATCAGCAGGATGTTCGACTTCGCGAGCTCGACGTCGTTGTGCTTGGTCTGGTGATTGAGGCGCTTGTAGTGGTTGTGCACCGCGACCGACAGGACCTTCTTCGCATGGCTCTGCCCGATGACGTAGTCATCCAGCACCTTGCAGATTTCCTTCGGCGTCGGAATGCCGTCGCGCGACTTGACCAGCGAAGACTTGTTCTCTTCGCGGATGATGTCCATGCAGAGCTCGACGCACTCGTCGCAGATGAAGACCGTGGGACCCGCGATCAGTTTGCGGACTTCGTGCTGGCTCTTGCCGCAGAACGAGCAATATAGCGTGTTCTTGGAGTCGCTCGTGCCGACCTTACTCATTCATGTCTCCGTCCGCGGTTCGATCCCGTCCGCTCGATCGTCCCATCCCGAAACGTTGGCGGGTAAGGGATTCAAATAGAGCAAATTCCGTACCAAAAAAGACCCTACGCGTTACATCTCGTGCGAATCAGGGTCACTCGATTCTCCGCGATCATAGCCGATCAATCGTAGCCAACCATGCTGTCACCCGACTATCAAGAATTCGCTAATCGGGGGGCGCCGGCTACCCGTTACAATACCGTGATTTCAGGTCTTGGCACGGGCGAAGTGACCGAAATCACCCCGACGTTGCTGGATTACCACGAAAAAACGAGCACGAAAGCGGAACTTTCCGCTTGTCGCAGGGCGCAAAACGGCTTTTTGCGCCCTCGCGAACGCGTTCCCGACATAAACGCGGCGCTGACGATCCCCACTGATTGCGGCGATCGCCGTCGCAGTCCCGGTCCTGCTACGGGGTCTTCACAGGCGCGGCCTCTTCGGCGCGCTTGTCGATGACCTTGTCGACCAGACCGAACTCCTTGGCGTCGTTCGCGGTCAGGAACTTGTCGCGTTCCAGCGCATCCTCGATCGACTTGTAGGTCTGGCCCGTGTGCTTCACGTAGATCTCGTTGAGCCGCTTCTTCAGGTTCAGGATTTCCTGCGCGTGCAGCATGATGTCGGTAGCCTGGCCCTGGAAGCCGCCGGAGGGCTGGTGAACCATGATGCGCGCGTTCGGCAGCGAGAAGCGCATGTCCTTCTCGCCGGCGGCGAGCAGCAGGGAACCCATCGAAGCCGCCTGGCCGGTGCACAGCGTCGAGACCGGCGGGCGGATGAATTGCATGGTGTCATAGATTGCAAGGCCCGATGTCACCACGCCGCCCGGCGAGTTGATGTACATCGAGATTTCCTTCTTCGGATTTTCCGCCTCAAGGAACAACAGCTGCGCGACGATCAACGTCGACATGCCGTCCTCGACCGGTCCGGTCACGAAGATGATGCGCTCTTTCAACAGGCGCGAGAAAATGTCGTAGGCGCGCTCGCCACGGTTGGTCTGCTCGACCACCATGGGCACGAGGTTCATGTAGGTTTCAACCGGATCGCGCATGAGTCACCTAGGGTTTTAGAGACGGACATCGCCAGTCCTGGCTGCAGTCCTGGCTGCCGTCCTGGCTGCCGGTCGGACTGGATGTGCCTGAAGGCCGATGGACGTCCCGTGATGCAGGAAGTTGGTAGAGGTAGAACGCGTAGGTACCGACAGATATAGCGCAATTCGCGCCAGACAAGTGCGGAGCGAATTAAGGCTTAATCCACCGAGCCCTTTGCGGCACTTGAAGCTGATTCTCGCAAAAAGGCCCAGCCGGCCATCTGGCTAGCTGGGCCCGTTCGCTGATCATCCTTAATAGAAGACTGTGTCAAAGCCTTCAGGCTGCAGTCTTTTCCTCGTCGTCCTTGTACAGGTCCTCGCGCGAGACCTTCTTCTCGGTCACGTTGGCAAGCTCGAGGATGAAGTCGACGACCTTGTCCTCATAGATCGGTGCGCGAAGCTGGGCCAAGGCCTGGGCATTGTTGCGATAGAAGTCCCAGACTTCCTTCTCGCGGCCCGGCATCTGGCGCGCCCGCTCGATCACCGCGCGGCCGACTTCGTCGTCGGTGACGGTAATCTTGTTCTTCTCGCCGATCTCCGAGAGCACGAGGCCGAGACGGACACGGCGGTCGGCGATCTTGCGGTACTCTTCCTTGGCGGCCTCTTCAGTGGTGTTCTCGTCGGCGAAAGTCTTGCCGGCGGAATCCATCTCGGCCTTGACCGAGTTCCACATCAGGTTGAACTCCTCCTCGACGAGCGAGGACGGCGCCTCGAAGCGATGCGCCTCATCGAGACGATCGAGCAGCGCACGCTTGACGCGCTGGCGCGTCGCACCGGCGAACTCGGCAGCCAGGCGCTCGCGCGCGGCTTCCTTCAGCTTCTCCAGCGATTCCAGGCCGAGCGTCTTGGCGAACTCGTCGTCGACGGTGATGTCCTGCGGCGCTTCGATCAGCGTCGCGGTGGTCTCGAACTCGGCCGGCTGGCCGGCGAGCATCTCGCTCATGTAATTCTTGGGAAACGAGACCTTCAGCGTGCGCGTCTCATTCGCCCCAATGCCGATCAGCTGCTCCTCGAAGCCCGGAATGAAGCTGTTGGAGCCGATCACGACCTGGATGCCCTCACCGGTGCCGCCCTCGAAGGCTTCGCCGTTGATGGTGCCCTTGAAGTTGATGGTGACGCGGTCGCCGGACGCGGCCTTCTCGCCCTCGGCCTTGGCGGCATAGGTGCGGTTGCTGTCAGCGATGCGCTTGATCGCCTCGTCGACGTCCGAATCGGACACGTCGGCGACGGGCTTCTCGACCTGGAAGCTCTTGAAGTCGGCGAGCGCGATGGCAGGCACCACTTCGATCGCAACCGTGTAGGTCAGATCGGTCTTGCCGTTCAGCAGCTCCTCGACCTCGGCCTTCTCGGTCGGCATCGTGATCTTCGGCTCGGTCGCGAGCTTGAAGCCGCGCTCGGAGAACAGCTGGGTGTTGGTGTCGCGGATGGTCTGGTCGATGGTCTCGGCCATCACCGAGCGGCCATAGACCTTCTTGAGGTGAGTGACCGGCACCTTGCCGGGACGGAAGCCGTTGAGGCGTACCTTGTCCTTGAGGTCGACGAGCTTGGCGCCAGCCTTGGCGTCGAGATCAGACGCGGGAACGCTGATCTTGAACTCGTGCTTCAAACCTTCCGAGAGGGTTTCTGTGACCTGCATGGCGTCCAATCTTCTTCTCGTTCGGCCCCGGCACGCTAACCGCGTCGGGACGCTGTCATTAATCGATCCAGCGCGAGGCAAACGCCTCAACGCCGGTGGTTCATCGAGCCCGGCCCCAGACGGAAAAACTTCCGAACGGGAGCCAAGGCCCCTCAGTAATCCGTGCAAACGCGATAAGCGCTTGGTGCGGGCGGAGGGACTCGAACCCCCACAACTTTCGTCACTGGAACCTAAATCCAGCGCGTCTACCAGTTCCGCCACGCCCGCGTGAATTTGCATCAACACCGGCCGCGATGCCGCGGGCGGCCGGGCTTATAGCATGTGCCCGACTGTTCGCAGCAAAAAAATGGCCTGATGGAGGCAGCCCTCAAGTAGGTACGATGGCTGGACTTATCCAGCGCGGCGTGATCCGGATCCAGCCATGAAACCGCGGATTCTTGCCCCTGATCGGCGTCAGGTTCTGGCGGGGCTGGCAGCCTCGCTCGGAGCCCCGGCGGCCGGGTTCCTGGCCGGTGGCGCAGCCCCGCTCCCCACCGCCCAGGTCCTTCTCCAGGCCAGACCCGCAACTCTGGATCTGAGACCGGGTCAGCCGACTACAGCGATCTGGGAGCTTGCTGCCGCAAGCCACACCAGGGGCGTCCATCTCAGGCGCGGCGACCTCTGCGAAGTGGTGTTTCGTAACGACCTGCCTGTGCCGCTTGCGCCGGCCTGGTACGGCCTGAACGGCGCAGCCGTGGCCGACCCCCAACGGGGGCGCGCGCCCACAGCTCCGGGGACCACGGAAACATCAACGATTTCAGTATTATCAGCGGGAACCCTGCTGACTGACTTCCGGCTGTTCGAAGACAGACTGAAGCAGCCCGCGCGGCCGCTTCCGATCATCGCTGAGGAGACAGGGCTCGTCGCCGTTGATCGCGACGAGGTCCTGCTGATCGAGGAATGGCGCCTGAGGCAGGACGGCAGCGCCGTCCCGCCGGGCCAGGATCCGAAGGACACCACGGCGCTCTATACGATCAACGGGCAGACTTCATTCGAACTCTCAGCCTCCGGCAACGAGCGACTGCGGCTGCGATTTATCAATGGCTCGCAACGCTCTGTTCTGGCGATCAAATTGGAGGGTCACGAAGTCCGGGTCATGGCCCTGGACGGCCAGCCGGCCGAACCATTCCCGGCACGCAACGGCGCCCTCGTGCTAGCTCCCGGCGCAAGGGCCGATGCTTTTGTGGATACGGCCAGATCGGCCCAATTCCTTTTACACGATGGCAAGGAGGCGCGCCGGATTGGGGCCCTCATGGTCACCGGCTGGCTGGAGCGGCGCGCGCCTCTCCTGCCGCCGCGGCCGCTGCCCTCGAACGATTTGCCCGAAAGGCTCGACCTCAAAGGAGCCCTGCGGCTGGATGTCGTGCTCGGCGCACCCGAAACCGGATGGGCGCGGACTGCCAACTTTTCCACCGCCTCTGACCCCGCCTTCCGCACCAAAGCCGGCCGCACCGTCATGCTCGCCTTGAAGAACCCGGCCCCCGTTGCCAACGTCTTCTCTCTGCACGGCCACCATTTCCGCCTGCTCGACAAGCTCGACGACGGCTGGAAGCCCTACTGGCTCGACACGCTCGCCATCGAGCCCGGCCAGACCGAGCGCATTGCCTTTGCCGCAACCTCGCCGGGGCGCTGGCTGATCGAATCCGTCGTGACCGATTGGTCCGCACCGCGGCTGGTGCGCTGGTACGGGGTGGAGTGAGCTATCGGCCCGACCGCGACCAAACGTACCGCGCGTCTGGCTCTTTCTCCTCGTTCCGCATTCCATCGGTCTGCTCAACCAGCGTGAACCCGCGCGCCTCATAGAAGCGCCGCGCCGGTGCGTTGCGCTGGAAGGTCCAAAGCTCAAGCTGTTCGCTGGCGGCTTTGGCGACGTTGAGGAGTTCGGTGCCGATGCCGCGGCCGTGTGCGGCGGGGTGGACGTAGAGCTGCTCGATCCAGCCGTCGCGAAAGGCGATGATCCCGCAGAGCTGATCGCCGTCGAAATGTCCCCACACGCGGCAGGCCGGGAAAACCAGCTCGCGATAGAACCAGCGGTCTTGATCCGGCGGGCGCAGCCCGACGAGCCATGGCATTGCGTGATCGAACGCGATCCGATGGACTTGCGCCGCGGCGCCCATATCGGTGAGCGCAAGCGGTCTCAGCATCAATACTCGATCCCGAGCGCGTTATAGATCCGCCGGTGCACGGCCGGCAGGGTCTCGGTGAGATCTTCCGCGATCAGTCCCGGCCCTGCTTCGCTGGCCGCTTCACCGTGCATCCACACCCCGATGCTGGCGGCCTCGAAGGCCGGTACGCCCTGCGCCAGGAGCCCTGCGATGATGCCCGAGAGCACGTCGCCGGCGCCGGCGGTGGCGAGCCAGGGCGGCGCGTTGGCGGCGATGGTGGCGCGGCCGTCGGGCGCGGCGATGGTGGTGTCGGGGCCCTTCAGCAGAACGACGGCGGCGGAGCGTTCAGCGGCAGCACGCACGCGCTCGAGCTTCGAGCGGCCAGGAGTCTTGTTGCTGAGATCGGAGAACAGCCGCGGAAACTCGCCCTCGTGTGGGGTCAGCACCACGGCTGTGTCCGGCGACGACTTGATCGATTCAAATAGCCGCTCCGGCTTTGCGGCAAAGCTCGTCAGCGCGTCAGCGTCGAGCACCAGATGCCGCTGCGCGGTGAGCGCGATGTGGACCATGTCGCAGGTGCGCTCGCCAACACCCGCGCCGGGCCCGATCATGCAGGTGTTGTACCTGATGTCTCCAAGCAGCTCGCCGAACTCGATCGCGGTGTCCACGGGGCGAACCATCACGGCTGTCAGCGCACTTGCGTTGATCGCAAGCGCATCGCGCGGGGTCGCGAGCGTCACCAGGCCCGCGCCGGCGCGCAAGCTCGCTCGGGCAGCAAGCCGTGCCGCGCCGGTCGCAGCGGCATCGCCCGATACCGCAAGCACGTGGCCGCGCGCATATTTGTGGCCATCAATACGCGGCACCGGGAAAGCGGCGCCCCAGAAATCCGGATCGTTCTCAAAAATCTTCGGCGTGATCTCGTCGAGCACCTGCGCGTCGATCCCGATATCGGCAACGCGGACGCGACCGCAATGCATGCGGCCGGGCAACAGGAGATGCGCGGGCTTCTTGCGAAAGAAGGTGACGGTCTCGGTCGCGTTCACCGCGACGCCCATCACCGCAGCGCTGGTGCCGTTGATGCCGCTCGGCAGATCGACTGCAAGCACGGGCGCGCCATTAGCGTTGATGGCCTCGATCATCGCGCGCGCCTCGCCGTCAACAGGGCGGCTGAGGCCGGCGCCGAACAATGCATCGATGATCAGCGCCGGCTTTCCGATCGCCTGCGGATTGAACGGCAGCACCGGATGCTTCCAGCCGCGCGCAGCCGAGGCCGCATCGCCCTGGAGCTGGTCGCGCTCGCACATCAGGATGACCGAGACCTCGCGCCCTTGCGCAGCGAGCTCGGCGGCTGCGACAAAACCGTCGCCGCCATTGTTACCGGGACCGGCGACGATCAGGATCGGCCCCTCCTCCACCAGCGCATTGGCGGCCTCCGCAACCGCCTGGCCCGCGCCCAGCATCAGCTTGAAGCCGGGCGTGCCTGCCGCAATGCTGAGCTGGTCAGCCCGCTGCATCTCAGCGTTGGTCAGTACTTCCATGCCACTTCCCTGGTCCAAACGCCCTTTCAACAGGCACGTCCTGTGCCCACACACCCAACGAAACAATTGATTGCACAGATATTGAACCGTTTGCCTATTTCGTAGCCTGCGGTATTTTGAGCCGGCCGGCCCCACCTATCTGAGATGCACGTTAAAAGGCTGATAACGCTCCAATATCCAGGGCATTTGCAACTTGGCATAGACCCTGCTTTCGAGGAAGCCGCTTCGGTTCGTCGTGCTCACTGGCATCTTCTGGGTGTGGCCGGCCGTTGTTGCCGGGCTGGTCAGGTCCCGGCATGACGAAGACAAATCGTGCGTGAGACAAGCGCATCCTGACGACGACGTTGCTATTTGATCGAAATGCCGGGAGGCGCGCAGTGAAGAAAATCGAAGCCATCATCAAGCCATTCAAGCTCGACGAGGTGAAGGAAGCGCTTCAGGAAGTTGGTCTCCAGGGGATTACCGTAACCGAGGCCAAGGGTTTTGGCCGCCAGAAGGGCCACGCCGAGCTGTATCGCGGCGCAGAATACATCGTCGATTTCCTGCCCAAGGTGAAAATCGAGATCGTGATCGGCGACGACCTGGTCGAGCGCGCGATCGATGCGATCCGCCGCGCCGCGCAAACCGGGCGCATCGGCGACGGCAAGATTTTCGTCTCCAATATCGAAGAGGCGATCCGCATCCGAACCGGCGAATCCGGGCTGGACGCTATCTGAGCCGGGTGCTATCTCGCATTTTGCGACACTCTGACAAGAAATAAGGCTGCTTCGGCGGCCTGATTTCGTTTGTGCGCTCGCGCAAAAACTCGCCGAAAGCGAGAATAATTTTGCTCATCTGGAAACCGACCCGCAGAGCCAAAAGGGGTATGCATGAAGACCGCCAAAGACGTCCTGAAATCGATCAAGGACAACGACGTCAAATACGTCGACCTGCGCTTCACCGATCCGCGCGGCAAGTGGCAGCACGTGACCTTCGACGTCACCATGATCGAAGAGGACACGTTCGCTGAGGGCGTGATGTTCGACGGTTCCTCGATCGCGGGCTGGAAGGCGATCAATGAGTCCGACATGTGCCTGATGCCCGATCCGGTCACGGCCACGATCGACCCGTTCTTCGCCGAGACCACCATGGTCATCGTCTGCGACGTGCTCGAGCCGACCACGGGCGAGCCCTACAACCGCGACCCCCGAGGCATCGCCAAGAAGGCCGAGGCCATGGTGAAGTCGATGGGCGTGGGTGACACCGTGTTCGTCGGTCCCGAAGCCGAGTTCTTCGTGTTCGACGACGTGCGCTATTCGTCCGATCCCTACAAGACCGGTTTCCGGCTCGATTCCTCGGAGTTCCCGACCAACTCCGACACCGAATATGAAGGCGGCAATCTCGGCCACCGCATCCGCACCAAGATGGGCTACTTCCCGGTGCCGCCACAGGATTCCGTGCAGGACATGCGCTCGGAGATGCTGGGCGCCATGGCCAAGATGGGCGTGAAGGTCGAGAAGCATCACCACGAGGTTGCATCGGCGCAGCACGAGCTCGGCATGAAGTTCGACACGCTGACGCTGATGGCCGACCATCTGCAGATCTACAAATACTGCATCCATCAGGTCGCGCACATCTACGGCAAGACCGCCACCTTCATGCCGAAGCCGGTCTATGGCGACAACGGCTCGGGCATGCACGTGCACCAGTCGATCTGGAAGGACGGCAAGCCGGTGTTCGCGGGCAACAAGTACTCCGACCTGTCGGAGACCTGCCTGTCCTACATCGCCGGCATCATCAAGCACGCCAAGGCGATCAACGCCTTCACCAACCCGACGACCAACTCCTACAAGCGTCTGGTCCCGGGCTATGAGGCGCCGGTGCTGCTCGCCTATTCCGCGCGCAACCGCTCGGCCTCCTGCCGCATCCCCTACACCGCTTCGCCGAAGGCCAAGCGCGTCGAGGTGCGCTTCCCCGATCCGCTCGCCAATCCCTATCTCGGCTTCGCCGCGATGCTGATGGCCGGCCTCGACGGCGTAAAGAACAAGCTCGATCCGGGCCCGGCAATGGACAAGGACCTCTACGATCTGCCGAAGGAAGAGCTGAAGGCGATCCCGACCGTATGCGGCTCGCTCCGCGAGGCGCTGGAAAACCTCGACAAGGATCGCGGCTTCCTCAAGAACGGCGGCGTGTTCGACGACGACTTCATCGACGCTTACATCGAACTGAAGATGACCGAAGTCGCCCGCTTCGAGATGACCCCGCACCCGGTCGAATTCGAGATGTACTATTCGGGCTAAGCGGCTCGAGATCACGACACGCAAAAGGCGCCCTTCGGGGCGCCTTTTTTCGTTTGAATACCATCAGCTTTCGTTCTGCGTCTGACTCCATTTCGTTCTCAAAGAACGAATCGGAATCGCGAAAATCAGCACGCACCAATTCCTGACAATTGGTTTATTCGAGATATTCATTGCCCTCTTATCTACGCCGATCCACGCTCACCTCGCCTCATGCCGCGACGTGAAATGATCGAGCAAGCCCGTCGGCAGCGGAAACACGATGGTCGAGGATCGCTCACCGGCGATGTCATGCAGGGCCGCGAAGTATCGCAGCTGCATCGCCTGCGGCTCCTGCGCGAGAATCCGCCCCGCTTCGACCAGCTTTTCGGCGGCCTGCTGTTCGCCCATCGCGTTGATCACCTTGGCGCGCCGCAACCGCTCCGCTTCGGCCTGCTTGGCGATCGCGCGCACCATGGTCTCGTTGATATCGACGTCCTTGATCTCGATGCCGGTGACCTTGATGCCCCAGACATCGGTCTGCTTGTCGAGGATCTCCTGGATGTCGGCGTTCAACCTGTCGCGTTCGGCGAGCATCTCGTCGAGCTCGTGCTTGCCAAGGACCGAGCGCAGCGTGGTCTGGGCGAGCTGACTGGTCGCGGCCATGTAGTCGCCGACCTTGATGATGGCGCGCTCGGGATCGACGATGCGGAAGTAGAGAACGGCATTGACCTTGACCGAGACATTGTCGCGCGAAATCACATCCTGCGGTGGCACCACCTGCACCATCACCCTGAGGTCGACCTTGACCAGCTGCTGCGCGACCGGAATGAGGATGACGAGGCCCGGACCCTTCACCCCGGTGAAGCGGCCGAGCGTGAAGATCACGCCGCGCTCGTATTCCCTGAGGATGCGAACGGCCTGGGTGAGAAACAGGACGATGATCAGCGCAAGCACTGCATAAAGCGAATATTCGAACATCAGACTTGACCTCCCTCACCGCTCGGCCGCCGAACCACCAGGGTCAAGTCGACGATATTGGCGACCTCGACCCTCTCTCCGGGTTTGAAGGTGTCGGCGCCGCGCGCTTGCCAGCGTTCGCCATGCGTAAAGACGTGCCCCTCGTTCTCGTTCCAGTCGAGCACCTCGGCGATCAAGCCTCGCATCGCCTGCGCGCCGACGCGTGGCGAACCGCGGCGGGCGCGCCTGACCGCACCGAGCACGACCAGAACGAACCCCGCGAAAATCGCCGCGACGATGGCGATGACCGACCACGACAACCGGTAGCTGGGCGACTCGACCCGGACCAGCATGATGGCGCCGAGCACAAAGGCGACGACGCCTCCAAGGCCGATCACGACGGTGGGATTGAAAGCCTCGATGGCAAGGAGCGCGATGCCGAGCAGCATCAGGCCGAGCCCGGCATAATTGATCGGCAGCATGTTGAGGGCGTAGAGGCCGAGCAGCAGGCAGATCGTCCCGATCACGCCCGGAGCAACGGTGCCGGGCGACATGAACTCGAAGATGAGGCCGTAAATGCCGACCATCAGGAGGATGAACGCAACGTTGGGATCGGTGATGACAGCCAGGAATCGGGAGATCGTGCCGGGATCGACGGCTTCGATGACGGCATCCTGGGTCGCCAGGCGCTGCGTCGTGCCGCCGCCGAGTTCGACCATTCGACCGTCGATTTGCCCGAGCAGATCGGCCTCATCGCGCGCGACGATGTCGATGGCATGCGCCTGCAACGCGCCGTTGGCGGACAGCGTGGCGGCTTCTCGGACCGCCTTCTCCGCCCAATCGGCATTGTGGCCGCGCAGCTCGGCAAGGCTGCGGATGAAGGCGACGGCATCGTTCGTCACCTTCGCCGTCATCGCGTCCTTCGGCTCGTCCTTCTTGTCCTTGCTGTCCTTATCGGGCGTACCGCTCGGCAAGCCCGGAAGCGGCCCGCCAATCTGCACCGGCGTGGCGGCCCCGATATTGGTGCCCGGCGCCATCGCTGCGATATGGGTCGCATAGAGGATATAGGTCCCGGCGCTTGCCGCATGGGCGCCAGGCGGCGCGACATAGCCGGCGACAGGAACGGATGAGGCGAGCACATCCGCGATGATCTCGCGCATGCTGGAGTTCAGGCCGCCGGGCGTATTCAAGCGAAGGATCACGATCTCGGCGCGTCGTTCGCTTGCCTTGACCAGCGCCTCCTTCACATAGCTCGCCGACGCCGGGCCAATGGCGCCGTCGATCGTGACCGTGAGTGCAAGACGGCGGTGATCCTCCGCTGAGCCGGGACGGAGACAGGCAAGACAAGCGACGATTCCGATCGCCGCAACGAGGGCCGCCTTCATGATCTGCACGGCAAGGGCTCCCTTGCCGAAGATATGGTGGCCGTCACACAAACCTCAATGCGGAGGGAGGTCGCCGGCAATTGCGATTGTGCGATGCAATGGGCGGGGTCGAACGGCGGCACTCATGTCGCGGACAACGTCATTCCCGGATAGGTGCGCAAAGGGGGGGCAACTCCTTTCTATTCCGAAGGGGGCGCGAAAGGAGGCCCAGCTCGGGCGAAATCTGTCGCGAAATCGCGAAGGCGTGGCTGCTATTTTTCGTTCTGCATCTGACTCCATTTCGTTCGCAAAGAACGAATCGGAATCGCAAAAACATCGCGAACCAATTCTTGCCGATTGGTTTAAGCAGCGACGCAATCCAGAATCCGAGATGGCGAGGAGGCGAAAGCGTGCCGTACGACCTCTCGCCTGTGTCCCTACGCCGCCGCCTTCTGCTTCGCCACCATCGCTTCGCCGAAAGCTTCGAACAGTTTTCGGTTGATGGGATTGCGCTGCGGGTCGTATTCGGCGTGCCATTGCACGCCGAGCGCGAAGCTCGGCGCTTCAGCGATGCGGATCGCCTCGATGGTGCCGTCCTCGGCGACGCCCTCGATCAGCACGCGCTTGCCGGGATCAAGGATGCCCTGCCCGTGCAGCGAATTGACCCGGATCTTCTCGCAGCCGAGGATTTTGGCGAAGGCGCCGCCCGGCGTGAGGTCGACGTCGTGGCGGTCGGCGAACACGACAGTCGGGTCGGGATGGATTTCCCCGTTCTCGAGCCGGGGCATGCGGTGGTTCATGCGGCCGGGGATTTCGCGGATCTCGGGATGCAGCGAGCCTCCGAAGGCCACGTTCATCTCCTGCAAGCCGCGGCAGATGCCGAACAGCGGAATGCCGCGCGCGACGCAGGCGACCGAAAGCGCCAGCGCGACCTCGTCGCGGTGGACGTCGTAGGGCTCGTGCTTCTCGCAGGGATCGACATTGAAGCGGGTCGGGTGCACGTTGGCTCGGGCCCCTGTGAGCACGATGCCGTCCACGGTATCGAGCAGCGCGGCGATATCGGTAATGTCGGGCGCGCCCGCGAACATCACCGGCAAGCCGCCGGAAACTTCGGCCACGGCGCGCAGATTGCGCTCACCGACCATCTGGACCTGAAATCGATTTTCGACGCGATGGGCGTTCCCGATCACGCCGACGACCGGCTTTCTCATCTCCCGTTCCGACCTCTCCGCAAGAAGATTCTCCAAACATGCCCCTCGTATGGAACAAATTCAACAGAGGGGATCGCGGGACGGCAATGCTATTTTCGCGCAAATCGGGGCCGAGGGCATCCCAAAAGGCACCCCTTGGCTCCGGACGCGTTGGCCTTAAGGCCGGCTGCCGGGCCAAATCGGCTCGGCCCCTGCTTGATCGCCGGCGGCAATTTGCGAAGAGTGCTCGATGCAGCCTGAAAAGGATCCGATGTGACCATTTCCAGAGACGAACGGCCCCGGACCCGCACCGACCTCGCGTGGGCTATTGCCGTCGGCGGTATCGCCGTGGTGCTGTTCACGGCACTGCTCGCCTTCACCTGGTATTTTGCCGCCACCGTGCTGCTGATCTTCGCCGGCATGCTGCTCGGCGTCGGGCTCAACGCGCTGACCAATGCACTCGGCCGCCTGGTCCACCTTCCCCATGCGGTCCGGCTTGCAATGGTTTGCGCCGTGCTTGCGATCCTGCTCGCGGGCGTCGCCTATCTCGGCGGCGCTACCATTGCCGATCAAGCCTCGGCGCTGAGCAAGACCATCAAATCGCAGATCGGCTCGGTGAAATCCTTGCTGGATCGTCATGGCATCGACACCAGCTTCTTCGATTTCGGCAATGCGGCATCCGACGCCTCGACGCCACCGGATTCGACGTCTCCGCGAGCCGCGACGCAGCGCGGTCCCCTGCCCGCCGCTGACGCCCTAGCCTCCAGCGGCGGAGCCATCGTCAGCCAGACCTTCAAGCTGCTTCTCGGCACCATCCACGGCGTTGGCAACATCTTCATCGTGTTCTTTCTGGGGCTCGCCTTCGCCGCCCAACCAAGCGTCTATCACGACGGCCTGCTGTTCCTGGCACCAGCGAAGCATCGCACCCGTGTTGCTCTGATCATCGACCGCATCAGCGAAACGCTGGAGCGCTGGTTGATGGCGCAAATGATCGTCATGCTCGCGGTCGGCGTCGTGACCTGGATCGGGCTTGCCATCATCGGCATCCCCGGCTCGTTCATCCTGGGGATTCAGGCCGGCCTGCTCGCCTTCATCCCGACCGTCGGCGCAATCATTGCCGGCGTCGTCGTGGTGCTGGCGAGCCTCGCCTCGGGCTGGATCTCGGCACTATCGGCGCTGATCCTGTTCCTCGGTGTGCATGCGATGGAGAGCTACGTGCTGACGCCGCTGCTGCAGCGCCAGGCGCTGGACATCCCGCCGGCCACGCTGTTCGCGTTCCAGATCCTGCTCGGCGTCGTCTTCGGAATCTGGGGCCTCGCGTTGGCGCTGCCACTGGTCGCCATTGCCAAGGTCATGATCGATCATTTCAAGACCTATGAGGCGCCGCCTCTCGCCGAGGCGGCGTAAGGCGTCGTGCCATAGCTCAGGCCGTCAGCACGGTCTCGGTGTGCTCGACATCAGGAGGCGAGGCGAAATACTGGCCGACCAGGCCGCGCCATTCGGTGAAATTCTCGGAGCCGCGGAAATCGACGGTGTGGTTTTCCAGCGTCGCCCATTTCACCATCAGCCGGTAGCGCTGCGGCTTCTCGATCGACTTGTGCAGCTCAAAACCGTGAAAGCCCTTGGAGCGACCGAAGGCGGCCTTGGCCTTGGCGACGGCCGCCTCAAAGTCCTTCTCGCTGCCCGGCTTGACGTCGATTTTCGCGATCTCGGTGATCATCGGTTTCCACCCCATTGTTTGGTGGCCGTGTCTAGCGCAGACGGAAGCAAAGAAAAAGGCGCCGAAACGGCGCCCTGCCCGGCCGAAAATGCGGCGCTCTCAGGCGAACAGCAGCGCGGTGCCAGCGACGACGAGCGCGCAGCCGAGGAACAACGTGAACGGCCAATAGCTCCGGCTCTTGATGTAGCGCCCCTGGGCGCGGCGCTCGGCAATCAGCGCCGTCTCGTATTCGTCCGCGGTCGAGAACAGACAGGCGAAACCGCCGCGTGCCGAGCTTGCGGCGGCTTCGAGCGACATCAGGGCAGCTTGCGGGTTCTGTCGACGGATCGATTCCATGACGGCAATGGTAGGAACCGAATGGTAAACAGACGATTACCGCAAGCCCCAACCACCTCAGGCCGTCGCCGGCTGTGCCTTGGGAATGCCAATCCGCGCGGCGCTCTGGCGGCGCCAGTTCTCCAGCGACAGCGGCAGCTCCTCCGCCGCCTCGACGCGGTTACGGCCGCCGCGCTTGGCCTGGTAGAGCGCGGTATCGGCCGAGGCCAGCAACACTTCGAGCTCGGTGCCGGCAGGCCCGCCCGCCACGCCGATGCTGACGGTGGTGTCGACAGGGCCCTCCTCGACCACGACGCCTGATGTCTCGAACGCCTCGCGCACGCGCTCGGCGACCAGCACGCCTTCCTCAAGCGCGCAGGGAAGCAGCGCGGCGAATTCCTCGCCGCCGATGCGGCCAGACAGGTCCGAGATGCGCAAATTGTTGACGACGATGGTCGAGAACAGTTTCAGCATCTCGTCGCCGGCGGGATGGCCGAAGCGGTCGTTGATCGACTTGAAATGGTCGATGTCGAAGATCATCACCGTGACAGGGCGGCCGCCCTTGGCCTCGCGGTCGATCATCCTTGCGCAGGCTTCCGAGAAGCCGCGGCGGTTGAGCATGCCGGTGAGCGGATCGGTCGACGCCGCGGTGCGGTGCGCGGTGACGGTGCGCTCGGACACCAGCATGAAGATCACGAACACGGTGCCGACGGCATAGAGGATGAGCTCGACCGCGAACACGGTGACCCAGACGCTGGTGGAGAAACCGGCATCGTGCGGCCGCAGGAAGCTGCCGATCAGGATCGGCAGCATCAGCACGCAGCCGTGCATCACAGGCACGACGAAGGCCGGCCAGCGCCGTTGCAGGCTCTTGCGCCGCTCCACCCAGAGCTCGCTCGCGGTCAGGGCCGCATAGACCGAGACGATGCCGGCGCCGATGATCATGCGCAGCATCGAGGCGGTGGGATCGAGCAGCGTGGCGGCCGCGACCCAGGCCAGTGCGCCGAATACGAGACCCAGCCAGTTCGGCTTGCGGCCGTGGAAGACGCGCGCCGCATTCCACACCATGCCGCAGGCGACGAAGCCGACCGCGTTCAAGGCGAGATAGAGATACGGGCCGAGCTTGTCGCCGGTCGCGGTCCACAGCGCGACAGAGGACGCGCCGAGCAGATAGGCGGTGCCCCACCATTTCAGCGCGGGGCTGTTCTCCTGCTTGCCGAAAAACACCATCATGGCGCCGAGCAATGCGGCGACCATCGTGGCGACCAAATAGAGCGTGATGCTATCGAGCGACATCATGTCGGCCCCCTTCTAAACATAGCAGTTACGCGATCGGCCCAGCCGACTTGCGCGCCCTTCCAGATGCGACGCTAGGTCCGGCAAGTTCCATTCAGGTTTTCACGCGGGCCCAAGTTTTCGGGAAACACGCGCTCAATTTGCGTACAAACGAACAACAAAAAAGGCGCTGAAATCAGCGCCTTTTTGCTTCTCATTGAAGCCGCTTTCGCGGCGAATGTGACCGAAGCGATTAACGCTTCGAGAACTGGAAGGACCGGCGGGCCTTGGCCTTGCCGTACTTCTTACGCTCGACCACGCGGGAGTCGCGGGTGAGGAAGCCGCCCTTCTTGAGCACGCTGCGCAGCTCGGGCTCGAAATAGGTCAGAGCCTTGGAGATGCCGTGACGCACGGCGCCAGCCTGGCCGGACAGACCGCCGCCAGCGACCGTGCAGATCACGTCGTACTGGCCCGAACGCTGGGCCACGGAGAACGGCTGCTCGATCATCATGCGCAGCACGGGACGAGCGAAATAGACCTCGACCTCGCGCGAATTGACGGTGACCTTGCCGGCGCCCGGCTTGATCCAGACGCGGGCCACCGCGTCCTTGCGCTTGCCGGTGGCATAGGCGCGGTTGAACTTGTCGACCTTCTTCTCGTGCTTGGGCGCATCGGGCGCGACGGCTGCGGTCTTGAGCTGCGAGAGCTGGTCGAGCGACTGAATGGATTCGACCATGATTATGCGGCCCTCGTGTTCTTGCGGTTCAACTTGGCGATATCAAGCTTCTCGGGCGTCTGGGCCTCGTGCGGATGATCGGCACCGCCGTAGACGCGGAGGTTGCCCATCTGGACGCGACCGAGCGGACCACGCGGGATCATGCGCTCGACGGCCTTCTCGAGCACACGCTCGGGGTGACGGCCTTCGAGGATCTGGCGCGCGGTGCGCTCCTTGACGTGGCCGACATAGCCGGTGTGCTTGTAATAGGTCTTCTGCTCGCGCTTGCGACCGGTGAGGACGGCATGCTGCGCGTTGATGATGATGACGTTGTCGCCGCAATCAACGTGCGGGGTGTAGGTCGGGAGGTGCTTGCCGCGCAGACGCATGGCGACGATGGTGGCGAGACGGCCGACGACCAGACCCTTGGCGTCGATCAGCACCCACTTCTTCGTCACCTCGGCCGGCTTTGCCGAAAAGGTTTTCATGTCAGAGTTTCCGTGGACGGGGAATAGCGGCGCGAACACCACGCCGGACTGGGCGGGTTTCTAGAGAAGAGACGCGCAACGGTCAATGCCCGATGATCGAATTTACATAACTAGAATCAATGACTTAAAAATATGGTGCGATATTACCTTCGAAAAGCTCAAACATTTGGAATGGAATAGGTCGAGGTGACATGGGCGATGGGATCGGGCGACGTCCCGGACAGCAACTTGACCTCCCCGACCGCAAGCCGCTTGCCGAGCTTGAGCAGGCGGGCCTCCGCCAGCACGTCCTGCCCGGGCTGGCCCTTGCGCAGGAAGTTGATGTTGAGATTGGTGGTCACCGCGAGTCCGATCGGCCCGATCGCTGACAGCAGCACCACGTACATGGCGAAATCGGCGAGCGCCATCAGCGTTGGGCCGGATACGGTTCCACCCGGCCGCAGCATCTTCTCGCCGTAGCGTTGACGTAAAAGGCAGGTCTGGCCGTCCGCGCTCTCGATCGTAATGTCGTCGCCGCTGAAGGCCTGGGGGAATTCGTCGCGGAGAAACTGCTCGAGCTCCGCCACGCTCATTTTCGCTGCCGCCATGCCGTTCCCCACCCTCGCTTCACGTCGCCTGCTACACTAGGTTATCTGCATCATCTAACCGTAATAATCCAATCGGAAACGCCGCGATGTCCACCCAGGCCGCCCGCGCCCCCACTCCTCATCAGCCAATTCTGCTGCGCGAAATGGTCGGGCCCATCGCTGTGCTGACCTTGAACCGGCCGGCGGCGCGCAACAGCCTGTCGACGGCGATGATCGCCACCCTCCATGCAGAACTCGATGATATCGGCAACGACAAGGCCGTCCGCGCCGTCGTGCTCGCGGCCAATGGTCCCGCCTTCTCGGCCGGTCACGACATGAAGGAACTGACCGCCCGCCGCAGCGATCCGGACCGCGGCCGCGCCTTCTTCGCCGAGACCATGAATGCCTGTAGCGCGATGATGCAGGCGATCGTGCATCTGCCCAAGCCCGTGGTTGCTGCCGTCCAGGGCATCGCGACGGCGGCCGGCTGCCAGCTCGTCGCGAGCTGCGATCTTGCGATCGCCTCGGAAGCGGCGAGTTTCGCCACGCCCGGTGTCGACATCGGTCTGTTCTGCTCGACGCCGATGGTGGCGCTGTCGCGCAACGTGCCGCGCAAGCAGGCGATGGAGATGCTGCTGACAGGCGAGCCGGTCCCAGCAGCGCGCGCCCGCGAGATCGGCCTCGTCAATCGCGTGGTCGCCGCCGGCACCGAACGCGACGCCGCCATTGCGCTGGCGCAACAGGTCGCGCTGAAATCCGCCTACACCGTCAAGCTCGGCAAGGAGGCGTTCTACCGCCAGGCCGAGATGAGCCTTGCCGACGCCTATCGCTATGCGGCAGAGGTGATGACCGAGAACATGATGGCCCGCGATGCCGAAGAAGGCATCGGCGCCTTCATCGAGAAGCGCACGCCGACCTGGCGGGATGAGTAATTCTATTTCTTACGCCGTCATTCCGGGGCGATGCGCAGCATCGAACCCGGAATCTCGAGATTCCGGGTCGGCTCTTCGAGCCGCCCGGAATGACGAATGAAGGATCACATGAATCACGACGCCTATCCCGACAATTACATCCGCGGCATCCTCAACAGTGTGAAGTCGATCGCCATGGTCGGTGCCTCGCCGGTCAACGTGCGGCCGAGCTATTTCGCGTTCAAATATCTGGCGCAGCGCGGCTACGACATGATCCCGATCAACCCTGGACATGTCGGCAAGGAGCTGCTCGGAAAGCCCTTCGTCGCCTCGCTTCGCGACGTCGGCCGCCCCGTCGACATGATCGACATTTTCCGCAACTCCAGCCACATCATGCCAGTGGTCGAGGAGGCGCTGACGCTCGACCCGCTGCCGAAGGTGATCTGGATGCAGCTTGGCGCGCGTGACGATGCGGCAGCTGAAAAGGCGGAAGCGGCCGGTATCAAGGTCGTGATGAACCGCTGCCCCAAGATCGAATATGGCCGGCTGTCGTCCGAGATCTCCTGGATGGGCGTCAATTCACGTACGCTCTCCTCCAAGCGGGCGCCGGCGCCGACGCAGGGCATGCGCCTCTCCCTCAACCGGATGAGCGTCGGCGGTGGCGACACCGCGGCCTCCGACCGCGCAGCCAAGAACAAGAGCGAGCAAAGCTGACGCACTTGCGAAGGATTCGTTTCGCGAACGCGTCGATGCGTAGCACCATCGTTGCGATGTGAAGCCGCGGCTTGACGCCGGCCACGGCGCCGATCAGCATGCCGCGCGATTTCAGACCACAAGAACAGGACGCCTCAATGAGCGATCGCCTTCCGGGATTTTCCACCCTCGCCGTGCATGCCGGTGCACAGCCTGACCCGACCACCGGTGCACGCGCCACTCCGATTTATCAGACAACCTCGTTCGTCTTTAACGACGCCGACCACGCCGCCTCGCTGTTCGGCCTGCAGGCCTTCGGCAACATCTATACCCGCATCGGCAACCCGACCAACGCGGTGCTGGAGGAGCGCGTTGCCGCGCTCGAGGGCGGCACGGCCGCGCTTGCGGTCGCTTCGGGCCATGCCGCCCAGGTCGTGGTTTTGCAGCAATTGCTCCAGCCCGGCGACGAATTCATCGCCGCGCGAAAACTCTATGGCGGCTCGATCAACCAGTTCACGCATGCGTTCAAGAGCTTTGGCTGGAACGTGGTGTGGGCCGATCCCGACGATATCGCGAGCTTCGAGCGCGCGGTGACGCCGCGCACCAAGGCGATCTTCATCGAGTCCATTGCCAATCCCGCCGGCAGCATCACCGACATCGAGGCGATCTCGTCGGTGGCGCGCAAGGCCGGCGTGCCGCTGATCGTCGACAACACCCTGGCCTCGCCCTATCTGATCCGCCCGATCGATCACGGCGCCGACATCGTGGTGCACTCATTGACGAAATTTCTGGGCGGTCACGGCAATTCGCTCGGCGGCATCATCGTCGATGCCGGCACCTTCGATTGGTCGACCGGCGGCAAATATCCGATGCTGTCGGAACCGCGCCCCGAATATCACGGCATCCGCCTGCAGGAGACCTTTGGCAATTTCGCCTTCGCGATCGCCTGCCGCGTGCTCGGCTTACGCGACCTTGGCCCTGCGCTGTCGCCGTTCAACGCCTTCATGATCCTGACCGGCATCGAGACGCTGCCGCTGCGCATGCAGAAGCACTGCGACAACGCCAAGGCGGTCGCCGAATTCCTCGCCGGCCATCCGGCGGTGGCTTCCGTGAGCTATGCGGGCCTTCCGAGTGACAAGTACAACCAGCTCGCACGCAAATATGCGCCGAAGGGCGCAGGCGCCGTGTTCACCTTCAGCCTCAAGGGCGGCTACGACGCCGGCGTCAATCTGGTGTCGAAACTGCAGCTGTTCTCGCACCTCGCCAATGTCGGCGACACCCGCTCGCTGGTCATCCACCCGGCCTCGACCACCCACAGCCAGCTCGACGACGCCGCCAAGGTGAAGTCGGGCGCCGGTCCTGATGTGGTCCGGCTCTCGATCGGCATCGAGGACAAGGAAGACCTGATCGCCGACCTGGAGCAGGCGCTGGGGTAGTTGCCCCGTCATTCCGGGACAGTCCGAAGGACCAGACCCCAGGTGCGCAATTGCGCACCGGGGAATCTCAAGATTCTCAGGTGCGCAATTGCGCACCATAGTTCGGTGCTTTGCATCGCCCCGGAATGACAGCCGTTGTTTCGACGGCCGGTTAACAGTCGTTAACCATATTTGCCGCATACATCATTCTTGGATCGCCTTTGATTCGGAGCCAATGATGCTGCGCTGGATGGTGCCTGCCCTGGCAGTGATGTTGACGGCCTCAGCAGCGCTTGCCGCCGACTTGCCGCCCAATCCGAAGCGAAGGGCCGCAGCTCCGCCGCCAAGGGTCTATGTCGAGACCGATCCGGACGCGCTGATCTCGCCCGCGGATGGCATCGGCAGTTACGTCAGCAATCTGCCGGGCACCCCGCTGTTGCCGGGCTCGCATACGTTGCCGGGCTATTATGGTCGCCCCTGGAGCTATGACTATCAGGGCGGGTATTACGGCGGGAAGCAGGTCGATTATTTCTGGCGCCTGCCCTATGCGTGCGGCGTCTACGGCTATTGCTGATCAGCCCGGCTGTCCCACTGGAACCGCGCGCGGCTGCGCTTCCGCGCTCTGCCGCGACGCCAGCCGCTCCGCCTGCATCACCGCCAATGTCAGCACGGCGATCGCGACCGCCTGGTGCGACAGTGCCAGATCAATCGGCACCTGGTTGAGCAGCGTGAGGATACCAAGCACCACCTGCAAGCCGACCGCCGCGAACAGCCAGAGCGCCCCCCTCGTTGCCGCCCCTGCGCGCGAGCGTACCGCGTCGAACGCATGCAGCGCCGCCAGCGTGAACAGCAGGTACGCCGTCATCCGGTGCTCGAACTGCACCGTCAGCACATTGTCGAACATATTGCGCCACCACGGCGTCTCGAACCACAGCCGCTCGACCGATGGAATGAACGCGCCGTCGATCTGCGGCCAGGTGTTGTAGGCGCGGCCCGCGCGCAGGCCCGCGACCAGCGCCCCGAAATAGATCTGGACGAAGGTCACGACGAGCAGCAGCGCGCTGGTGATGCGCAGCCTTACAGGCGCGACAATCTGCGGCCGCTCCTCGAGCCGCCGCACCGTCCAGACGATGCCAGCGAAGATCAGCAGCGCAAGCACCAGATGTGTTGCGAGCCGATATTGCGACACCTCGACCCTTTCAGAGAGTCCTGATGCCACCATCCACCAGCCGACCGCGCCCTGGAGGCCGCCGAGCGCGAACAGCAGCCACAGCCGTCGCTTCAGCTCACCGGCCAAGCCGCCGCGCCACAGGAAGAACAGGAACGGCAACAGATAGGCGATGCCGATGAAGCGGCCGAGCAGCCGATGGCTCCACTCCCACCAGAAGATCTCTTTGAACTCGGACAGGCTCATCCCCGCGTTCAGCTCGCGATATTGCGGGATCTTCTTGTAGGCCTCGAAGGCGTCGGTCCACTGCGCCTCCGACAGCGGTGGAATACTGCCGGTGACCGGCTTCCACTCGACGATCGACAGGCCGGATTCCGTCAGCCGTGTGGCGCCGCCGACCAGCACCATTAGCGCGATCAGGGCGGCCACGGAGATCAGCCACCAGCGCACGGCGCGATGCGGATGGGTTGGGGCGGAAATCGTCGTCATTTCAGGGACAAACCAAGCCTTGTCACTAACGGACTTGAACCGGACTGCGTGCCCCTTATAGTCCCGCGCTCCCGCAGCGCAAGTTACGCGAAAGCCGCAAGTCCCCGCCATGACGATCCGCACCCGCAAGTTCCTCGGCGCCATTCTGCTGCTGGTGCTGGCCACCGTCTGGGCCCTGCTCGGCATGGCGGCGGCGCAGATGCCATGGATCGCCGTATCCGGCTGGCGCCAGGCGATCTACTACGTGGTGGTCGGCATGGGCTGGGTGCTGCCGGCCATGCCGATCGTGAGCTGGATGCAGCGGCCGGACCGGGCGTAACCCCGCAAACGCGCTTGCGCGTTTGTCGGTTGCGAAGGCCCTAAGCATCGTAGCGTCAGCTCGTAGCGCTGCCCGTCGGTTTCACCGGTGCGAAGGCAACGCCCGACACCAGCACCCGCATCACGCGCAGCGAGCGCACCCGTCCGTCCCAGGAGATCCGAGGCAACGCCCGCAGATTGGTGCGCCCTTGCGCATCCACGATACCCGGGATGGTCGATACCGCGCTGGCAAAGCCCGCCTCTTCCGCCATCACGACGTGGCTGCGCCGGAATGAGGACCGATCGCCGAACGGATATGCCAGGTGCCTGACCTCACGGCGAAACGCGGCTTCCGCCACCGCCTTGCCCATCGTCATCTCGCGCAGCGCCGCCGCATCCTTCATGTTGGCGAGGTTGGGATAGTTCACGGTCGCACTGCCGATCGTGACCAGCGGATCGGCAGCCAGCCTCGCCAGATCCTCCCAATCCATCGACGCCTCGCGCGAGAGTGCAGCGAGATCGATGCTGTAGCGTGTGCAGAGATCGGCAATCGCGGCCGAGAGATCCGCCGGCGGCAGCGAGCGCAGCCAACCCTCGAGATGCCAAAACAGTGCCTGTTTCTCGGCATTATCAGTGATGGTGAAGCGCTGTTCCCTGTCGCCCATCATCAGGCTGATCCGGCTCTCGCGCGCGATCACCTGCTCAAGCCCAAGCCACCACGCTTCTCCAACGCCGTCGGGAAAGGCGGTCGGAACATAGAGCGTGAACGGCACGGCGTGGCGCGCCAGCACCGGATAGGCAAAGCTGATGAGGTCCTTGGGCGCGCCATCGAAGGTGAGTGCCACGAAGCGCCGCTTCTCCGGCAGTGTCACCGCGCGCCGGCAAACCTCGTCCATACCGAGAAACTCATAGTCCCAGCGATTCAGCGCGCGAATGGCACGATCGAGGAATTGTGGCGTGATCTCGTGTTCGCGCAGCGGCTGGAACGCGCCGCTTCGCCGCGGCCGCACGTGCTCGAAGCGCAGGATGGCGCCCGCGCCGCGGCTGCGCAGCAAGGGCCGGCCCGAGAACCAGGCCAGCTCGAGCCGCAACCGCTGCAGCCATCTGCCGTCGGATGCCAATACCCACCTTCGCCTTTGCCGGCAGCCTGTTCCCTGCCCCATTGTCATTACCCTTTGTTGACATTTATTTGCAAAGGTCGGCCACAGGCCGAAATACGTATTTTTCGCTTTCTCGACAGGTTTCGCGCATGACCATGGCTGCGGCGATGCAAAGCCGGACGGCGGAATCGCCAGCGCGGTCCAAAGCCAGCCGTATTGCGTATGTCGATATCGTCGCCGATCTCGGTGAAGCCGAGAGAGTCTGGCGCGCTTTCGAGGAGCCCGGCCACCTCTTCACGCCCTATCAGCGGTTCGATCTCCTGGGCACCTGGCAACGATCGGTCGGGGAGCACGAAGGCGCCCGCCCCTTCATCGTGATCGCGCGCGATGCCGAGCAGAACCCGCTCGCGCTGCTTCCGCTGGCATTGCGCCGAGGTCACGGCGTGCGCACGGCCTGCTTCATGGGCGGCAAGCATACGACCTTCAACATGGGACTGTGGAACGCCGAGTTCGCAGCACAAACCGTCGCTAGCGACCTCGACGCACTGATCGCACCGCTGCGCAACCGGGTCGACGTCCTCGCGCTGACGCAGCAACCGAAGCGCTGGCACGATCAGCAAAATCCGTTCGCATTCCTGCCGCAGCAGAGCGCAATCAACGGCTGCCCGGTACTGGTCATGGAGCCAGGCGGCCCGCCCACTTCGCGGATCAGCAATTCCTTCCGCCGCCGGCTCAAGAGCAAGGAGAAGAAGCTCCAGGCGCTTGCCGGCTACCGCTATCACCTCGCCACATCGGACGCGGACGTCACCCGCCTGCTCGACTGGTTCTTCCGCGTCAAACCGGCGCGAATGGCTGAGCAGAAGCTGCCCAACGTCTTCGCCGAGCCCGTCGTCGAGAAATTCATCCGCAGCGCCTGCCTGGCACCGCGCGGCGAAGGGCACGTCATCGACATTCATGCGCTGGAATGCGACGATGAGGTGATCGCGATCTTCGCCGGCGTTGCCGACGGCCAGCGCTTCTCGATGATGTTCAACACCTACACGATGTCGGAGCACGCCCGCTACAGCCCGGGCCTGATCCTGGTGCGCTACATCATCGACCGCTACGGCGAGCGCGGCTACCGCTCCCTCGACCTCGGCATCGGATCGGACGACTACAAGCGCATGTTCTGCAAGGATGACGAGGACATCTTCGACAGCTTCGTGCCCCTGACCCCGCGCGGCAGGCTCGCGGCCGCGGCAATGTCCTCGATCAGCCACGGCAAGCGCCTGGTGAAGCAGAACCAGATGCTGTTCGACCTGGCCCGACGGCTAAGGCAGGCGTTCGGTTAGCGACGAATTGTCGTAGGGTGGGCAAAGCGAAGCGTGCCCACGTTCTGCGTGCGATCGGAGAGAGATGGTGGGCACGGCCAAGCGCGCCTTTGCCCACTCTACGATTCCGAAGTCGCGGAGACGTCCACCCTCTCCCGCCAAGGAGAGGTAAGATCACTTATGCCGCCACCACGCGCGCAGTTTGACCGGCGTTCGATGGCTGCACGGGCCGGCTCAACATCGTCACCTCGCTGAAGCCGACCGCTTTGAGCTGTTCGCACATGAGCGTGCGCGCATCAGCCTCCATCGACGCGTCGGGGACCACGACAGCGCGGGCATTCGTCGTCAAGAGTTCTGCCGGCAATTCGGAAGCGCCACCGGCGTCGAGCAGCACGTAATCGTAAGCGCGCAGCAACGCATCGATTGCGAGCGTCACCCGCGGCGACTGGAGCAGGCTTTGGTCGAAGCCTGGACGACCGGCCAGGACGAGATGCAGCCGCGAGAATTTGTCGCGCGTAATGATCTGCGCGAACGAGGCCTGCCCCTGCATCAGTTCGGCAAGACCGGGCGACACCGGATCGACCGACACCGCGGCGATCGTCAGCGAGGATGCGGCGAGATCGACCACGACGACGCGCGCCTCGCGTGCCAGATGCCGTGCGAGCGTCAGCGCCGACAGCGTGATCGCCTCGCCCGATGCGGTGCCGAGCACGGTGACCTTCTTCGCAGCTGCACCGGCAGCCCTCAGGCTCTCGGCCAGTTGTCCGATTTCGGCCAATTCGCTGACGTCGGCATCATCAGTCATCTCCGGCTGGAGCGGTGCCGCAACCGTCTCCACCGGATCGACAACAGGCTCGCGACGAACCGCCGCGGGGGCGAGCGTCGCGACGGCGCGCGGCGCGGTCTGGCGCAGCAGCTCGCCGGTGACGACAACACCAGAGGACAGCAGCAGCGTCGCGAGCGTCGCGATCAGTACGATCGGAAGCTTCTTCGGATAGGCCGGCGTATTCGAGACGATGCCACGCGAGATGATGCGGCCCTCGGTCGGCGCGGTGTCGATGGTTTCGCGGGTATTGGCCTCGCGATATTTGGCAAGATAGGTCTCGAGCAGGTCGCGCTGCGCCTTGGCCTCGCGCTCGAGCGCCCGCAACTGAACGTCCTGGCCGTTGGTCGAGGTCGCCTGCTTCTTGAGCTGCTCGAGGCTCGTGGTCAGGCCGTCGACCCGGCCGCCGGCGATCCGCGCATCGTTTTCAAGCGAGCGCGAGATTTTTGCCGCCTCGTCGCGGATCTGACCATCGAGATCGCTCAGCTGCGCTTTCAGTTCCTTGATGCGCGGATGATTGCCGAGCAGCGTGGACGACTGCTCGGCAAGCTGGGCGCGCAACGTTACACGCTGTTCCGACAAGCGCCGCATCAGCTCGGAGTTCACGACCTCGGACGCCTCGATCGGCTTGCCGCTCTGGAGCATCTCGCGGATCAGCCGCGCCTTGGACTCGGCGTCGGCCCTCAGCGCGCGCGCATTGTTGAGCTGGGTGTTGACCTCGCCCATCTGCTGGTTCGACAGCGTGGTGTTGTTGGTGCCGACGAACAGTGACGATTTGGATCGAAAGTCCTCGACCTTGGCTTCGGCCTCGGAGACCTTTTTGCGCAGGTTCTCGATCTCGCCCGCCAGCCACTGGCTGGCGTTGCGCGCCTGGTCCTGTCGCGCATTCTGCTGGAGCACGAGATAGCCGTCGGCGATCGAATTGGCGACGCGCGCGGCGAGTTCGGGATCCTGCGACTGGAATTCGACGACGATCACGCGCGACTTGTCGACGGCGTAGGCCTGAAGGCGATCATAGTACGCATCGAGCACGCGCTCTTCCGGTGTCATCGAGAACGGGTCGCGGCCGACGCCGACCAGCGCCGCGAGCGATTTCAGCGGCGAGATGCCTTGCAAGACCGGGTCGAATTCCGGCCGTTCGGCCAGCTTGTTCTTCTTGATGATCTCGCGCGCGAGATCGCGCGACAGCACAAGCTGCACCTGGCTGGTGACGGCCTCGGGGTCGAGTGCCTGCCGCTCCTCCGTGCTGCGATCGCTGCTCGGCCGCAGGAAGACGTTCTCGCGGCCGTCGATCAGGATGCGCGATTCGGATTTGTAGCGCGGCGTGATGAGATTGACGATCGCGACGGAGGCGACGAGGGCCAACACCGTCGGCACGATGACCCAGCCGCGCTTGCGCGCGAGCGCGCCGCCGAGCGCATGCAGATCGACGTCACCGGATTCGGCTGGCGCCTGCCTTGCAACGATCGGCGCCGGCTTGGCTTCGACCCGGGGCTTGGTGTTCGAAACGGCTCGCTCGATGACGGCCTTGTCCTTGCCGGCACGCCAGAACGCTAAACGCATCGAACACTCCCGCAGGGCAAGCCACTCGTGTACCTCAATGAGGCCGATTACACTCCATTAAGGTTGCCGCTGGGTTAATCCCGACCTCTGGCATGCAACGCAGAAGCGTTCGTCACCGTTTGTTAACCACGAGAGGTCCTTAATCGCATCGATATTTCGAGAAACTTTGTCCAGTTTCGCGCGCTGGTTTTGATCATGCCTCCCTCTCCTGACCGGCCGCTTCGCATTCTGCACGCCGTACGCGCGCCCGTCGGAGGCATCTTCCGGCACATCCTCGACGTCGCCAACGGTCAGGTCGACCGCGGCCATCACGTCGGGATTCTCGCCGACAGCCTCACCGGTGGCGAGCGCGCGGACAAGGCGCTGGCCGAACTTGCGCCGCGGTTGAAGCTCGGCGTGCATCGGATGGCGATCCGCCGGGAACCCTCGGTGGAGGATTTTCTGGTTTGGTTGCGCATGCGCCGCCTGATTGCCGCGCTCAAGCCCGACGTCTTGCACGGCCACGGCGCCAAGGCCGGCGCTTTCGTTCGCGCGCGGCGCCGCGCTGACGACACCATTCGCATCTACACGCCCCATGGCGGCTCGCTGCACTATCCGCTCAACACCTTGAAGGGGGAATTTTACGCGCGCCTCGAACGCTCGCTGATGGACGCGACGGATCTGTTCCTGTTCGAGAGCGCTTTTGCGCGCGACACCTACCAGCGCATCGTCGGTACGCCCAAGGGCGTGGTGCATTGCGTCTTCAACGGCGTGACGCCGGAAGAGTTCGAACCCGTCGCTATCGCCGATGACGCTACCGACCTCTGCTATGTCGGCGAGTTCAGGCACATCAAGGGCGCGGACCTCCTGGTCGACGCGGTGGCGCGGCTGCGCGAGAGCGGCAGGCAAGTCACGCTGACGCTTGGCGGCGACGGTGAGGAGACCGCGGCGCTGAAGGCGCAGGTCGAGCGGCTCGGCCTGAAGGAGGCGATCCGCTTCATCGGCCACGTCAAGGCGCGTTACGGCTTTTCCAAGGGGCGACTGCTGGTCGTCCCCTCGCGCGGCGATTCCATGCCCTATGTTGTCATCGAGGCCGGTGCGGCCGGCATTCCCATGATCGCAGCGCGCGTCGGCGGCATCCCGGAGATTTTCGGGCCCGACAGTCCGGCGCTGTTCGCCGCCAGCAACGCCGAAGCCATGGCTGAGGCGATCGCGGCCGCGCTGGACGACGCGCAGGCCACCGCGCAGCGCGCATCGATCTTGCGCGAGCGCATCTCGGCGCATTTCTCCCAGCAGGCGATGGTCGAAGGTGTGCTCGCGGGCTACCGCGATGCATTTGCCAATCATTAACCACCCTTAAGCCGGCTTTAGAGAATCTTCCGATTTGTCCGATAATCGACGTGCCAGGGGATTGGAAGCCCGGGGCGCCAAGCCGTGCCGCGAGTTTTTGGAATGGACGTAGACGCCCGTGGAACCGCTCAACGCACGCTCGATGCTCGATGCCGCGACCAGCGCCGCGGCCCGGCCTGCCGGGACTAATTTCGTGGAACGCCGCCGCCGGCTCACGCCGGCTGCGCTCGAGATCGTCAATCAGAAAGTCGCCCGCGCCTATTCGCCGATCGTGATTGCCGGCGTCGTGCGCGCTATCGACTTCGTGCTGCTCATCGTGGTGGGCATCGCCGTCTATGTCGGCTACGTCATGCCGCACAACGGCTTCAGCTGGGTCTATCCGTTAGAGATCGTCGCTGTCGCAGTCGCAGCCGTGGTCTGCTTCCAGGCCGCGGACATCTACCAGGTGCAGCTGTTCCGCGGCCAACTCCGGCAGATGACGCGGATGATCTCGTCCTGGTCGTTCGTCTTCCTGCTGTTCATCGGCGTCTCCTTCTTCGCCAAGTTCGGCAGCGAGGTCTCGCGGCTATGGCTCGCCGCCTTCTATTTCCTTGGCCTCGCCGCGCTGATCGCCGAGCGCCTCATCCTTCGTTCGCTGGTGCGCAGCTGGGCGCGCCAGGGCCGGCTCGATCGCCGCACCATCATCGTCGGCTCCGACAGCAACGGCGAGCAGCTGGTCGAGGCGCTGAAGGCACAGGAGGATTCCGACATCCACGTGCTCGGCGTGTTCGATGACCGCAACGACAGCCGCGCGCTCGATACCTGCGCCGGCACGCGCAAGCTCGGCAAGGTCGACGACATCGTCGAATTCGCCCGGCGCACCCGCGTCGATCTCGTGTTGTTCGCGCTGCCCATTTCGGCGGAGACGCGCATCCTGGAGATGCTGAGGAAGCTCTGGGTGTTGCCGGTCGACATCCGTCTCTCCGCGCACACCAACAAGCTGCGCTTCCGGCCCCGTTCCTATTCCTATCTCGGCGAGGTGCCGACGCTCGACGTGTTCGAGGCACCAATCACCGATTGGGATCTGGTGATGAAATGGCTGTTCGACCGCGTCGTCGGCAGCCTCGCATTGCTTGCGGCCCTTCCCGTGATGGCGCTGGTGGCGCTGGCGGTGAAGCTCGACAGCCCCGGTCCCGTCCTGTTCCGCCAGAAGCGGTTCGGCTTCAACAATGAGCGCATCGACGTCTATAAATTCCGCTCGATGTATCACCACCAGGCCGACCCGACGGCCTCGAAGGTCGTGACCAAGAACGATCCGCGCGTCACCCGCGTCGGCCGCTTCATCCGCAAAACCAGCCTCGACGAGCTGCCGCAGCTCTTCAACGTGGTGTTTTCGGGCAATCTTTCCCTGGTCGGCCCGCGTCCACACGCGGTGCAGGGCAAGCTTCAGAGCCGGCTGTTCGACGAGGCCGTCGACGGCTATTTTGCCCGCCACCGCGTCAAGCCCGGCATCACCGGCTGGGCTCAGATCAACGGCTGGCGCGGCGAGATCGACAATGAAGAGAAGATCCAGAAGCGCGTCGAGTTCGACCTCTACTACATCGAGAACTGGTCGGTGCTGTTCGACCTCGTCATTCTGCTGAAAACGCCGCTCTCGCTGCTGACCAAGAACGAGAACGCGTATTGAGTTTCCGTCATGCCCCGGCTTGACCGGGGCATCCAGTACGCCGAGGCGCCAGCCGTTTTCCGCAACAGGCGCCGCAGAGTACTGGATCGCCCGGTCAAGCCGGGCGATGACAGCGGTATTTGTGGCGTGAGATTTGCGTGAGCGTGTGATGGCGTATGCGGCAACTGCCGGTGGAATGAACGTAGCCGCACCGGCTGCGCCCGGCGTGCTTGCCCTCCAGCGCGCGCTGGTCTGGCTGGTCGGCGCCTCGGGCGCAATCGTCTTCATCGAGCCGAGCCCTTACGAGATCGCGACGCTGCTCGCCACCGTCGCCTTCTTTGCCACCGGCCTGCGCCTGCGGCTCGTGCTGATGCCGCTGGTGCTGGCCCTGGTGCTGCTCAATGTCGGCTACACCATCGGCGCGATCCCGCTGCTCGACCAGTCGGAGGTCGCAAGCTGGATCGCGACCTCCTGGTACATGGCCGTCACCGTGGTGTTCTTTGCCATGGTCATTTCCGAGGACACGGCGGCGCGGCTCGACATGCTGCGCCGTGGCCTCGTGGTCGGCGCGATGATCGCCTCGCTCTCGGCTATATCAGGCTATTTCAACCTGGTCCCCGGCGGCCACGATCTGTTGACGCTCTACGAGCGCGCTCGCGGCACGTTCAAGGACCCGAACGTGCTTGGCGCGTTCCTGATCCTGCCGGCGCTGTTTGCACTTCAGAGCGTGGTCTCGGACAAGCTCGCCAAGGCGTTCCGCAACGCCATCGCCTTCGCCATTATGTCGCTGGCGATCCTGCTCGCCTTTTCCCGCGCCGCCTGGGGCGGGCTGATCCTGACCTCGGCCTTCATGCTGGCACTGATGGTGCTGACCAGCCGCAGCAATGCCGAGCGCTCACGCATCATCGTCATGGCGATCGTCGCGGTCGTGCTGGGCCTGGCGCTGATCGCGGTGCTGCTGTCGTTCGATTCCGTCGCCGAGATGTTCAAGCAGCGCGCGAGCTTCGACCAGAGCTATGACGAGGGCCGCTTCGGCCGGTTCGGCCGCCACATCCTCGGTGCGGAGATGGCGCTCGACCTGCCGTTCGGCATCGGCCCCCTGCAATTCCACCGCTACTTCCCCGAAGACACCCACAACTCCTACCTGAACGCCTTCATGTCCGGCGGCTGGCTCTCCGGCGTCTGCTATCCGGCGCTGGTCTTCACCACCGTCATCACTGGCTTGCGCCACATCTTCGTCCGCGTGCCCTGGCAGCGCGCTTACCTCGCGGTGTTCTCCGCCTTCGTCGGCACCGTCGGCGAAAGTTTCGTGATCGACACCGACCACTGGCGCCATTTCTGGATGATGCTGGGCGCGATGTGGGGCATGATCGCGGCCGCACAGGCCTACAAGGTCAGGTCCGGCGAGGATGCTTCTTCAGCTTGAGATCGGGCCGCTGCTCCGGCGGCGTATCAAGCAGGCCCTTCAATGCTGCGGTCGCTGCGACCACGCCCTCGTAGCCCTCATTGGCAAAACGCAGCAGCAGGCGCAGCTCCTCGTCGGTATAGGCGCTGAAGACCTTCTCCATCGCCTGCTGCATCGGCACATAGAGCTGGCCGATCCTCTTCGCGGTCTCGGGCACGACGGCGATGAAAACCTTGCGACGATCGGCCTCGTCACGCTCGCGTCGCACGAACCCTGCCTTCTCGAGCCGATCGACCACGCCGGTGATGGCGCCCGTCGTGAGCCCCGTCACCTCGGCAAGCCTGCCCGCGGTCACGCGCCCCTCGAGATAGAGAATGTCCATGCATTCGAGGTCGGAATTGGCAATTCCGGCCACGTTCGCAACGGCTTGCCCATAGAGCACGCCCTGCGCGGACGACCGTCGCATCGCCTCTTCCAATTCTCCCAGCAACGCCGCGCGCGCCTTTGCCCTTGACAAGGCCCACCTCATATCTTAGCCGATATATATCTTAGCCACTAAGAGATTTAGTGACCTTAATTTCTCCTAGCACCACGGAAACCTCGGGAGCAAGCCAATGCCTCACCGTCCCCGCAAGGCCCTCATCATCGGCGCCGGCATTGCCGGGCCCGTCGCTGCGATCCTGCTGCGCCGCGCCGGCATCGAATCCGCGGTCTACGAAGCCTGGCCCTACTCCAAGGGCATCGGCGGCGGCCTCCAGATCGCGCCGAACGGCATGCATGTCATGGACGAGATCGGGCTTGCCGGCGAGCTGATCAGCCGCGGCTCGATCGCGGAATCCTTCGACTTCTATTCGCAAGACGGCCGACGGCTCGGCTCGATCAACCGCGACATGGCGCGGCGGTTCGGCCAACCCGCCGTGAACGTCTGCCGCGCCTCGCTGAACGAGATGCTGATCGACAAGGCCTGGTGCACGTGCGCTTCGCTCTATTTCGACAAGCGCCTGATCAAGATCGAGGATCGCGGCGACCAGCCCATCATCGCCTATTTCGCCGACGGCACCACCGCGGAGGGCGATTTTCTGATCGGCGCCGACGGCGTGCATTCGATCACGCGGCGCCAGGTTGTGCCTGATGGTCCCAAACCCTTCAACACCGGACTGATCGGCTTCGGTGGCTTCGTCCCTCATTCGGCCCTCGGCGGCAGGGCGATCGGCGGGCGTGTCGAGACCACGTTCGGACAGAGCGGCTTCTTCGGCTACGGCTATTGCAGCCCGGATCCCAAGGACGGCGCAATGTGGTGGAGCACGCAGCCCGCGCACGGCATGGATGCCGCGATGTTTCGCGCGCTCGACGCACAGGCGCTGAAGCAGCATCTACGCGGCTTCCATCAGGGCTGGCACGATCCGATCCCTGGGATCATCGAGGCGGCCGAGAACATTGTGGTCACCGACACGTTCGACGTCGCAACCTTGCCGACCTGGTCACGCAAGCGATCGCTGCTGATCGGCGACGCCGCCCATGCAACCAGCCCGCATGCCGGACAGGGCGCCTCGCTCGCGCTGGAAGATGCGATGCGGCTCGCCCGGCTGATGCAGGAGGGTCAGGAGTTGACGGCGACCTTCCAGGCCTTCGAAGCCGAACGTCGGCCGCGCGCGGAAAAGATCGTCGCCATCGCCCGGCGCAACGGCAACAACAAACGCGAGTTCAGCGCCGCCGGCGCGTGGATGAGAAATCAGATGATCAAACTTCTGTTGCCACTGGGCTCGAAGAGCATGGATTTCATGTACGCCTATGACGCGAGGGCAGCGTAGAGACAATTTCAGTGCCGTAGGGTGGGCAAAGCGCAGCGTGCCCACCACCGAGAGATGGTGGGCACGGCGCGATGCGCCTTTGCCCACCCTACGAGAGCCGGGCTAGCTCTCCACCTCAAACCTCAGCCCTGCGTGCTCCTGCAGCCGCCTGATCAGCTTGTGCTGCATCGCCGCGCCCGGCGTCCAGAGGCCGGCCGGAACGTCAGGCGCATCGCGCAGCAGGCAGACCGCGCATTCCGAGATCATCCTGGCCGTCGACGCGTAGCCGGGATCGAGGTCGCCCTTGACCGCCGCGCGAACCTGGCGGCCATCGGGCGCGATCGCGATATAGAGCAAATCGTAATGACCGTTGTCGCGCTCTTCCTTCGACGGTCCCTCGCCGGGCTTGAGCGCTTCGGGCCCGGTCTTTTCGCTGTTGGCGGCCATGACGCGCTTGGCGTTGGCCTGCCCTTCGTCCTCCGGACCCGTCAGCACCATCTCGTCGTAGACAAAGTCCCTGCCGTACGGAAATCCCATCAGCATGTTGGAGCGATGGACGTTGCGTGTGTTCAGCGTCGCCATCGCGAACGGGGCGGACCAGGATTGCAGATCCTCCTCGAAAACAGGCCGGTTGCCACGCGGCTGCTTCGGCCCTTCGAAGCCGGGCGTAAATGCGAAAGGATCCTTGAGGATCGACACCAGGCTGAGATCCTGCGCAACCGCTTCGAAGGTGACCCTTGCGCTCGCGGAGGTGCCGCCGGAGAACTTCCAGCTGAGGTCGCGGACGCGCCCTTTGACGCGCGGCGCCGGCGCACCGAACACGCGCCTTGCTTCCTCCTGCACGAAGAACGCGCCGAGCTCGAACGGCATGGAATCGAAGCCGCAGGAGAACATGATGCGCGCACCGCTCGCTTTGGCGGCCGCCTCGTGCCGGTCGATCATCTGCTTGAGCCAGATCGGCTCGCCGCAGAGATCCATGTAGTCGGTGCCCGAGGCGACGCAGGCGGCAAGCAGATCGGCCCCATAAAGCTGATAGGGACCGACCGTGGTGACGATGAGCTTCGCCTGATCGACCATCGCCCGCAACGACGCCGGATCGGCCACGTCCGCGACGATCAGCGGCGTGTCAGTGGGCGCGCCGATCGTATCGCGAACGGAGGCAAGCTTGTCCCTGCTGCGCCCGGCGAGCGCCCATGTCGGCGCGCCGTCACCCACGTAATGCGCAGCGAGATACTCGGCCACAAGCCGGCCGGTGTATCCGGTCGCACCGTAGACGACGATGTCGAACTTCGCGGACACGGACCTTAAGCTTCCACCTCAAACCTCAGCCCTGCATGCTCCTGCAGCCGCCTGATCAGCTTGTGCTGCATCGCTGCGCCCGGTGTCCAGAAGCCGGATGCGACGTCAGTCGCGTCACGCAGCATGCAGATCGCGCATTCGGAGATCATCTTCGAGGTCGAGCCATAGCCGGGATCTCGGTCGCCGGTCACACCGGCGCGAACCATGCGGCCGTCGGGCGCGATTGCGACATAAAGCAAATTGAAGAGCCCGTTCTCGCGCTCCTCCTTCGATGGCCCCTCGCCCGGCTTCGGCGCGCTCGGGCCGGTCTTCTCGGCGTTCGCCGCCATCACGCGCTTGGCGTTGGCCTCGCCCTTCTCGCCGGGACCGGTCAGGACCATCTCGTCATAGACGAAGTCCTGGCCGTAGGGAAAGCCCATCAGCATGTTGGAGCGATGGACGTTGCGGGTGTTGATCAGCGCCATCATGAACGGCGCGGCCCAGGAGTTCAGATCCTCCTCGATCAGCGGCTTGTTGCCCCTCGGCTGCTTCGGACCGGTGAAGCCAGGCGTCAATGCGAACGGATCGTTCAGGATCGCGACGAGGCTGATGTCCTTGGCGACAGCATCGAAGGTCGCCTTGGCGCTCGCGGCAGTGCCGCCCGAAAGCGTACCGCGCATGTCGCGCACGCGGCCTTTCACGCGCGGGGCCGGAGCGCCGAACACGCGCTTGGCCTCTTCCTGCACGAAGAACGTACCGAGCTCGAACGGCACGGAGTCGAAGCCGCAGGAGAACACGATGCGCGCGCCGCTCGCCTTCGCAGCCGCCTCGTATTTGTCAATCATCTGCCGCATCCAGATCGGCTCGCCGCAGAGATCGAAATAGTCCGTACCCGTGGCGACGCAGGTCGCCAGCAGCGCCTCGCCGTAGAGCTGATACGGGCCAACCGACGTGATGACAGATCTCGTCTGCTCCGCCATCGCCTTCAGCGAGGCAGCATCGGACGCATCCGCAACGATCAGTGGCGTGTCGGCGGGCGCGCCGATCGCATCGCGCACGGATTTCAGCTTGTCGAGGCTGCGTCCAGCCATCGCCCATTTGAGCTGCTTGTCGTTCTTGTAATGCGCCGCCAAATATTCGGCCACGAGCTGGCCGGTGAAACCGGTCGCGCCGTAGACGACGATGTCGAATTTCGCAGAGCTCATGACTGGCCTTTACTTCTTTGCGTAGCTCACGCCCATGCCGGCGCGGACGTCGCTTTGAATTCCATAGGGCGGGATCGGATAGCGCAGACCGTTTTTGGCCAGCGCCTTCATGCCTTCGATTGCCTTGGCGAGATGATGCGGCTTCAGCGCCATCAGCATCTCCTCATCAGGCACGCCGCCATAGCGCCGTTCGGCATAGCATGGCAAGGACAGGCTGGGCTCGCCTGATTTCAGCGCCCGCCCCCAGGAATCCGCGCACGCAGTCTCCCCGACCACCCCCCATTCGAACTTCTTGTAGCCGGTATATTGCAGCCCGTTGATCAGGATGATCATCTGGCCGGGCGTGGCGTAGACGAGGCAGATGTCGGGCGGATCGAGCCGGCCGCTTGCGAGCGGGCTGACCGCGAGCGCCTGATACTGACCGAACGGGACCACGTCCAGTGCCTCCTGGCGCTTGCGCGCATCCTCCGCGGTGCCATGCCAGACCCCGACATAGTTTTCGCCGGCGAGCCATTTCTCGTCCTGAGGGCTAAGGCCGATCACCGCGCGGCACTGGTTGCCGACGAGATCGTCGCCGGTGATGCCCACGGTCCAGCCGAGCCGCGAGGCCATGCTGACGATCTGGTCGGTGGTGTGGATCGCAGTCGGCCGCCGGATCTTCGGGATCGCTTCCATGTCTTCGGCACGCGCGAACAGCTTCATGCCGATCACCGTGGTCTTCAGCCGCAACAGATTGTTGAGATCGGCGACGAGACCGGCAAGATCGATCCTGTCTGCACTCTGCTGTTGCATTGGAAGCCTCCCGACGGGTCGTTTGCGTTTCTGCGCTCTGTTCTAGTCCTTCGCAGGTCCCGGAAGCAACTCGCTGGTCCGGCCCATGAGGCGGTAGGCCAGAAGGCCGATCCATTCGCGCACCGCCACATCGGTGCGGCCGAGACCGTCCGCGCTGATATTGGTGAAAGAAAACAAATCGTCGGGCCCGCCCATCCGCCAGTCGACGGGATAGGCCTCGACGTCAAATCCGGCCTTGCGGAAAATGCCCATCGAACGCGGCATGTGAAAAGCCGAAGTGACCAGCAGCCAACGCTCGCCTGGCTTCGGCTGCACCAGGCGCTTCGTGAAGATCGCGTTCTCGTAAGTGTTGCGCGAGTTCCGCTCCACGACCAGGCGCTCTTTCGGAATGCCGATGCCCTCGAGGATCGGCACCGAATAGTCGGCCTCTCTGGCGTCCGTCGAGACCAGGTTCGCTGAGCCTCCCGTGAAGACGATACGCGCCTTCGGATAACGGCGTGCGAGCTCGGCCGGCGCCAACAAGCGATCGGCCGCATGCGCGACCACCGGGGTGCGATGCGCCGCCGACAGATCGGTATCGACGGAGCCGCCCAGCACGATGATGCCGTCGGGCGCGCCGCGCGACGGATCCCACGGCGGAAAGCGCGATTCCAGCGGATAGAGCAGGAGATTGCCGAGCGGCGAAAATGCCGCGAGCGCGAGCAGGACCAGCGTGGACACGGCCAGCTTGCGGCCGAACCGGGCAAAGCGCGTTGCCATCAGCACGACCGCGATGATCCCGAGCTCGACCAGAAGATTGAGCGGCAGCACCGCGGCACCGAGCGTCTTGGAAAGAACGAAGAACAGAAGAAACCTCGCTGAAATGATCGTAGCTGTGCCACGCGGGCTTGACCCGCCCGCTTGTCTTCAGAAATCTTCTTGGAAGAGGATCGATTGCCGGGTCAAGCCCGGCCATTGCAAGTTCTCAAGCGCTTTCGAATGACAACGACTGGACCCCGCAAATGACCCATCACCACCTGCATGCGAGCGCCGAAACCTGCCATTGGGGCTTCTTCGAAGCCAGCCTCAAGCCAGTCCTCACTGTCGCAAGCGGCGACGAGGTCACGGTCGACACCATCAGCGGCGGGCCCGAAGTGATCCCGGACCGCAGCCGGTTTCACGTTCCGCCTGAGATGACCGAGGTGCATGCGAAATCCGATCGGATGGTGCCAGGTCACATTCTCACCGGGCCGATCGCCGTCGGCGGTGCCGAACCCGGCGACGTCCTCCAGGTTGATATCCTGGACGTCAAGCTTCGGCAGGATTGGGGCTGGAATCTGATCAAGCCGCTCGCCGGCACCCTGCCCGACGATTTCCACGAGACCCGACTTCTCAACATCCCGCTGGACCGGGCGCGGATGGTCGGCCGTATGCCTTGGGGCCTCGACCTGCCCCTGAAGCCGTTTTTCGGCGTGATGGGCGTTTCGCCGCCCGCCAGCTGGGGCCGCATCTCCTCGCTCGTCCCGCGCGCCATGGGCGGCAACCTCGACAACAAGGAGCTCGGCGCCGGCGCGACGCTCTATCTGCCGGTGTTCGTCCCGGGCGCGATGTTCTCCTGCGGCGACGGCCATGGCGTGCAGGGCGACGGCGAGGTGTGCGTCACCGCGATCGAGACCGCGCTCTCGGGCCGCTTCCGGCTGACGCTGCGCAAGGATTTGCGGTTCGCCTATCCGCGCGCGGAGACGCCGACCCACTACATCACCATGGCGATGGACCCCGACCTCGACCAATGCGCGGTCCGCGCGCTGCGCGACATGATCGCGCTGCTCGGCGAAACGCGAAACCTCTCGCGCGAGGACGCCTACACGCTGTGCAGCCTCGCGGCCGATCTGCGGGTGACCCAGACCGTCAACGGCTCCAAGGGCATCCATTGCATGATCGAAAAAGCGATCGTGCACGGCTGAGCCCGGCCGCAACCTCCTGCCCTGCCGACACCATGCGCTGCCCGGCAACCCGTGCGGTGCGCTGGCGCTCGTCAATTTTTCTGAGCGATTCCAATACGCTGGGCCACCGATAAGCCCGGATTTGACTTCCACCCTCGAACCTAAATAGAGTCTTAATCGTTACTTTTATGTACCCGAGTAAGAGGCTAGCGTTCGGGCCATGGCCACCGAAAAAGCCGAGACTGACCGCATTCCCGTAACCTTGGCGCTCTCGACCATCACCTATCTGGAAAAACTGGTGAGACAGGGCACCCACGGCACCAGCGTTCCCGGCGTCGCACGGACATTGATCGAGGAGGGCATCCGTCTCGCCATCAAGGACGGGCTTTTGTCGATCCGCGACAATGGCAGGACGTGAACGCGCGACGAGCGTGAAGCGGACGGATCTCGAGCTGCTGATGGCCGGATGTCGCAACCTGGGACCGTTACAAATGCCTGTGCTCTCTCCGACCTGGACCGTTGAACGAATTGAACTGCTGAAGCAACACTTCGAGGCTGGCCTATCCTGCCGCGAGATCGCGGCCGACATCGGGGTCAGCCGCAACGCCGTGATCGGCAAGCTGTCGCGCCTCAATCTCACGCGCGGCCGCACGCTCGACGAGCGCAGGCTGCAGGACCGAACGCCCGTCCCGCGCCCGCCCAAAGCGGTGCCTCGCCTGCAATTTGAAATGCTCGCCACGATCTACGGCGAAGCAGACGCGGCAGGGGTGACCGGGCCGATCGACGACGCCAACCGTTGCTCATTGATGGAGCTCGATGCGAATCGCTGCCGCTGGCCGATCTCCACGCCCGGCGCGGCGGATTTCTGCTTCTGCGGCAACGCCGCGCACGAGGGCCAGCCTTATTGCATCGGCCACAGCCGCCTCGCCTACCGTCCGAACTCCCGCGCCCGCGTCATGCGCGGCTGAGGCGAGTCCTACCCTCTCCCCACAACAAAAAACCTCCGGCAGGGCACTACCGGAGGTTTCTGGAGGCTTAGCGTGAAGCTAAGAGCCGTGACTTTCGAAATCGGCTGAGAGCTATATAGCTTAGTAACTCAGGTAAGTAAATAAGATTGGTGACGCTTGAATCGCATAGCTCGTCTTCGCCGCCCGCGCAGGTGATTTCTGATTTTTGAAATCAGCCTTGACCAAGAAAAAAGCCCCGGCGGTCGCCCGCCGAGGCTCTCCGATCGATTGACGCGATCGATGATCAGAAGTTGCGCTGGGCGCGCAGCATCATGGTGAACGAGTCCTGGTCCTTCAGCTCGTACACAGCGGCCGGCTTGGCGGCGCTGGCAATCGCCGGAGCGTTGACGAAACCAGAGTACTTCTGGTCCAGGCGCGACCAGCTCAGGTCAGCCGTGAACGCCAGGTTCTTGACCGGAGTCCACACGGTGTTCACACCGACGACACCGAAGTTGAAGTCGGGGTTACAGGTCGAACCGGCCACGGCGATGGTAGCGAAGTTGGCGCAGATCATGGACTTGCCCGCCGAGCCGTAGCTCAGCGAACCATAACCACCATAGACGGCGCTCGCCCAATTCGGGCTCCAGTTGTGGGTATAACCACCGCGGACGCCCCAGGTCTTCACGGTATCGATGCCGGTACCGGTTCCGAAGACGCCGTCAGCAAGACCGGCGAAGCCGATGCTCTGATACGCCGAGCTGCTGCCGCCGAACATGAAGAAGGCTTGCGGGAACAGGCTCTGGAAGTTGTAGCGGGTCGCACCATCCGTATAGACGGCCTGCAGGTTGATCACGTCACCCGCACCGGTCGGGATGTTCTTGATCGACAACGAACCCTGCACAGCCCAACCCCACTTGTCGCTGGGATGACCGCTGGTTTCCGTCGCGCCGTAATAGGCCGCATGCATGTCATGCGCAGCGACCGAAATCTGGGCCAGACCCCAGGCCTGGTCGACACGGACCGCACCGGTGATGTCGGGTGAACGTGTTCCACCCCAATCGTTGGCGCCATAGACGCCGGTCACGAACTGGGCGGCCGTGCCCGACGAGACGTTCCAGAGATTCGACTGGCCGTTCGACGCCGTCGTCTCTTCCTCCAACGCGATCGAACCGGTGATGCCCTGGCCGAAGTCAGCCGTGTAGGCAACCTGGTTGATGCCGTTGACGTGGTTGGAGCCGCCCGGAAGGGTGTCGGGACCGCCCGCCACATAGCTCTGCCACGGGGCATCGAAGATCGAGACGGTGCGACCGAAGGTGAAGCCGGCAAACTGGATGAACGCGTGGTAGAGACCGAGCGCAGCCGAGCTGGACGAGATCGCGGACGGGTTGCTGCCGGTGACATCGGACGAACTATAGGTGAAGACCATGTCGGCATAGGTTCGCACGACGCCGTATTCGGTCGCGGTGCGCGTATCGACGTTGAGGTCCATACGAGCGCGGGCGAGATAGTAGTTGGTCAGACGGTTGTTCGACCCACCGTTCGCAGAGCTGGTGCTCTTGTTGAAATCATAGTCGCCACCACCGCCGAGAACAGCGTCAGCGCGGACGTAACCACCGAACTTGATGCAGGTGTCGGTGCCCGGCATGTAGTAGAAACCCGCACCGTACAGCGAGCAGATCTTCACGTATTCGACTGCCTTGGCCTTGACCGGAAGATCAGCCGCCTGAGCTCCACCGACGGCGATCAGACCCGCCGCAGTGCCGAGCAAAAGGCTCTTCACCACTTTCATTTAAAACCTCCAAGTTGCTCATTTTACGGAGATCGGACCGCATGGCCCCCCACATCCCCGTCTCTTCATCAAATCCGCTCGGCCGCTTCGCGCTTTCGGACGCACCCGCGAAAGACGCGAGGGACGTGAGCGAACCACCTGCAACGGGACGATCGAGAACCCCCCACCGTCACGGATCAATATGCCTGCGCCGTTCCGTTAATCAAAATAGTTTATTAGATCAGCTTTGTTGTTTCACTAACCCTGTGTCTGCGGCGCAACACCGCCCCAGGGCCAAAATGCTGACCGGCTCATATTTGTAGTTTCCGTGACACAATTACCCTGCTCTGCACTTGCGTCAGGGCAGACTTGCGTGGACTATGCGGCCGCGAAGACTGGCGAGAATGAATCAGTTTGCGGGAGTGACGCGGTGTCAGCGACGAGGAAAGAAGGGGCGCGCCTCCGCTCCGCCGGCAATCTCGATATCATCAGGCGATTTACCTGGGAGATATCCTCGATCAACATGTACCTGGAGGAGCTGCGTCAGTTCTGGGCCAGGACGCTCGGCATCAGCGGACCGCAATGGCTGATCCTGATGGCGATTTCCGACCTCGACAAGAACGACGGCGTGCCCATCAACGTGGTCTCCAAGCTGCTTCACGTCGACCCGTCCTTCGTCACCACCCAGTCCAAGCTTCTCGAGAAAAAGGGCCTGCTGCGTCGCCGCCCCTCGCCAACGGATGCCCGCGTGGTGCGGCTGTCGCTGGTCGAGAAAACGCAGAAACACATCGCGAGCCTCAACGAGCAGTACAAGACGATTCGCGAATTCGTCTTCCAGGAATTCGACGAGAACGAGCTGACGGAATTCACCGCCAAGCTCGCGACGCTGAAGAGCCGGCTCGAGAAGGCCTGCGTCAGGATCTCCCTGGACCTTTAAGGCTTCTCGGCCTGAAGGCCGCTCAGATCCGCTTCCCGGCGGCCCCGAGCTGGGATTCGAGCCAGTCGAAGATGTATTCGTTGGCAAGGCTCGGATTGTCGGCATGTGCCTGTGCCGCGCCGGTCTCCGCTGCGGTGAACACCTTCAGCACGATGTCCGAGCTACCGAGGCGGGATTTCTGCACGATCTGCTGCGCACGATCGGCCTCGAGCCAGCCGTCCTCGCCCAGCGTGATCAGCACCGGGCATTCGGCGCTTGACGCCATCAGCGGCGCATGCGGCACCGGAACGATGCTGAGGTCCCTCATGGCAAAACGGCTGGCAAAGAACGACCGCTCGTGCAGATCCCACAGACCGCCATCGCAGACGGCCGCGGCAAATCGCGGCTCCTGCAACACCGCGCGCGCGACGAACGACGAGCCCCACCCGTCGGCCACGATCGCAACGCGATCGAAATCGACATCGCTGCGCAGCTCCAAATAATCCATGGCGCTGGTGATCGAGCTCTCGATGTCCCGACGCTGCAGCAGCACGTCCACGTAATCGTCGCGCTCGACGCCGAGCAGATCGAGCGCCAGCATCGCAAATCCGCGCTCGCGCGCATGCGGCGCAAGCTTGACCAGGAATTCCTCCTTGCGATGCCCGGGCTCACCGATGCAAATCACGGTCGGAGCGCGGCCGTTCGCCGCGGGCGCGGGCAGGAAATAGCCCTGCAATGAATGCCCTTCGCCCCAGGGGATTGTCACGACCTCGCCGGCGGGCCCGCGCGCCGCGAGGAAACGGCGGGCGCATTCCTGCATCGCGAGCACCGCGACCCAGCGGCGCTCGTCGGCGGGATCGAGCGGCATCGCGGCTGCACCGTAATAATTCATCGCGCGCAGCCAATTGCGTTGCGCGGTGACCCTGTGGCCTTCGGCGAAGGCCGCCTCGGCACGATGCCTGTTGGCCTGGGCCAGCTTCTTCCACTCACGATGCCAGGACTGTTCGTCGCCGTGCTTGAGCCGCCGTGCGATCATCAAGCATTCGGCGATGGTGGCGCCACCCTCTTGTGCCGCGGTCAGCAAGCGGGTGAACTCAGCGGAGATATCTTCTCTCTCCGGGCAGAGGATGAAGTCGTCGGAGAGGCATGCGGGTATCATCGGAGCGACGCTCTGTCGTGGCATTACTCCTGATTCACTAAACTATTTTGGTTCCCCGACCAAGCAGCGCTGCGCCGAATGAGACCTATTCAAGATCACCATCGCTTGAACGCGGGAATATCCTTGCATGCGTGACTTTCGGTCTCGCCATGACGTCGTCAGGATGAGCAAGGGGCGCCGGCAAATACCTGAGTAAAATGTATCGCGCGCCCCTTGCGATGACGATGATCATCCCTACTTAGGCAAGCCGTTATTGGCAGCCTCAGCCAAGGCGAGGCCGCCAAGGAGAGTCAGCCAAGCCGCCAGCCGACCTCCTGGGTAAAGCTTTCGTAGAAGGCGCGGTCATAGGCCTGCTCTGGCGTCGCGCGGACACGTTCGTCGAGACGCTTTGCGTCATCTCCCACAAGAATACGCCACCGCTCTGCCTTGACGCCGTCCAGGATGATCTTGGCGGCCTGTGCAGCGGTCGTCGGTGCATCCTCGAGGAAGCTGCGGGCGCGCTCGGCGAACGCCGCCTGGATGTCCTCGTCCGACATTTTGTCAGCATCTGGCACGCCGGCCGCGACCATGCGCTTACGGGTCAGCGCGACCTCGTCGGCATTGAGCCGCTCCGAGCCGTCGCCGCTCTGCACCTTGCGCGAATTGGAGACGATCGAGGTGCCGATATGACCGGGCATCACCACCGAGCATTTGACGTGCGGGGCATGCAGGCGGAGATCGGTGATCAGCGCTTCGGTGAATCCCTTCACGGCAAATTTCGCCGAGCTGTAGGCGGTGTGCGCCTGGCCCATGCCGATCGAGGCCCAGAAGCCGTTGACGCTGGCGGTATTGACGATGTGGGCTTCGTCCGCCGCAACCAGCATCGGCAGGAAGGTGCGGACGCCGAGATAGACGCCGCCCCAGCAGATGTTGAAGGTGCGCTCCCACTGCTCGCGCGTGTTGGTGAACAGGCTGCCGCCGCCGCCGATGCCGGCATTGTTGAACAAGAGATGGATCTTGTCCGTCTTCTGCTGCTCGGCAAGTTCATCGCGAAAACGCTTCAGATGATCCTCGATCGAGACGTCGGCGACATGGGTGGTTACGCGCAGGCCCTGCGGGAGCTTCTCAACCTCGCAAAGCCGCTTGGTCTCGGCCATCGCAGCTTCCGAGACGTCGCACATCGCGACGTTGCAGCCTTCGGCCACGAGCTGCCGCGCGAGCTCCCGGCCCATGCCCGTGCCGCCACCGGTGATGACGGCGATCTTTCCAGCAAATTCCTTCATGGGACTTTCGGCCCTCCCCTTGTTTTTCTTCTGTTGACCTTCCAGCGCGATGCACTGGGCCGGCGCGAACTGTAGCAGCGCCTTGGGCGCGCTGTCACGGATCGCGCGACGCCGCCGGCGGCGCGTGCCGCAGCATGAGCCACACGTCATCGTGGTCTCACCGAAGATGGTTCGTTCGTCGCTCATTGGCACCGCAACCGCGGTCAGTTGATGAAACGGTTGCACCTTATTGAGCCCGGGGCCGCGTCTGCCAGATCGGCACGCCGTCGACTGGTGGGGTTCGCGCGCCGCCGAAGTGCTTATTCCGCAGCTTGAAAATGACCGTTGCTGCGGTCGTGTCTGGTGGTGACGCGTGGCGTCACGAATCAGCGCGTTTCTCCCCTGATTCCTTTGGGTTCCCCGTATTTGTCCGGCTTCGATTAAGGGACAAATTTTTTACAATCCGAATCGTCAAATGGGGCATTGGGGCGAGCAGGCCCAGCCAGCGTGTCGTTTCCGACACAGACTGTGGCACTCGGCTTGCATCCTCCTCGTGGTCGAAACTGCCGATGAGGTGACTGGAATGTTCATAACCGTCGTTGCCGTGCTCTGCCGGCTTGGCGCTGCTGCCTCGGGCAGCTGTGTCGAGGAAATCGTGACCGACAGCAACATGACGCCCGACATGTCGATGATGGCATGTGCGGTCGGTGCGCAGGCCCCGCTTGCAAAATGGATGGACGAGCATCCGATCTATCGCGCAAATTGGCGCCTTGAGCGCTACAAATGCGTGCCGGGTCACTACGAGATCAAGGGCCGCGCCTAAGGCCCCGCAAAACCGCTGATATCGAGGAGACGCCCGCGGAGCCGCATTGGCCCTCCGTGCGGGCACCACCGACGCAAGGTCTCACGCGAGGCCGCGCGCAGCGTGACATCGGTCACGCTCTTTCCTTAAGCCACCGCCCCCAAAATCATCGCACGCGCCCGCCGGCCCTCCGGCGTCGGCATCAGCGCGTAATTGTGCGGCTGGTCACGCCACAGATGCAACTCGACCGGCACACCAGCTGCCCGTGCTCGTACCGCGAGATCGACGCTGTCGGGGTAGAGCAGATCGCGCGTGCCCGAAAAGATCGTCATCGGCGCCAGCGCGCGGAACGCGCCATTGAGCGGGCTGACGAAGGGATGGCCGACATCGAGCTCGCCGGCATAGAGCCGCGCGGCCTCGATCATGCCAGGAATATCCTGGATCGGATCGCGCACGGCGATCTCCGCTTGCTCGGGGCGGCCGAGAGAGGCGTCGGCGGCCGGCGAGATCAGCATCAGCCGGTTCGGCTGGCGATGGCCGCGGTCGCGCAACCATTGGCACGCTGCAAGCGCAAGACCCGCCCCGGCCGAATTGCCCACCACCGTGACCTTTGCCTCCCCCGCATCCTCCAGCAGCATCCGCAACAGCTCGGCGGTTGCAGGCACGACATCCTTCGCAGTGGCGCGCGGCGCCAGCGGATAAATCGGTACGACGCAGACGACGTCCGCCTCGCGTGTCATCTGGCCGACAAAGCGCCAATGCGCCGGCACGATCTCGTTGATGTAGCCGCCGCCATGCAGGAACATGACGAAATTGCAGCCCTCATGTCCCGACGACGGCGCGGTATAATAGACCGGCCATCCGCCCATCTTGGTCAGCATCGCATCGACGCCGCGCCCCAAGCCCGTCGGCTCGAACGATGCAGGCTCCAGCGCGAGCTTCTGCACATGGGCCTGCACGGCCTCCGCGGAGGCGAGCTGCTGCTTGTAGGGAAGCTGCCGCAGCAGCAGGTTGAACAGCCGGCTCTGCAGGCTCGGCGCGGGATCGCGGCCGGCCGGCGGACTGAACCCGCAACCCACCGGGCAAAACTGCAAGGCCGACACGATCCTGGCAACGCTCATGGCCACATCCCCATCTGGCTCGTCCGAGGCGGCGACAAAGAGGCTTGCTGACCCGCCGCCCCTCGGCAATATAATGCGAGCATTCACTCGCTTTTCCTACTCGCATTCAGATCACAAGCCCGTGGGCCGCAAGCCGCCGACGAAACCTCGAAAAAGCGCTTCGCAGCAGCGATCCCGCGCCACGGTCGATGCGCTGGTCGAGGCGACCGCTCGCATTCTGGTCAAGGACGGTTTCGAGAAGACCAGCACCAACCGCATCGCCGAAATCGCCGGCGTCAGCATCGGCTCGCTCTATCAATATTTCCCGAGCAAGGAGGCGCTCGTCGCCGCCGTGATCGATCGTCACAACGAGGAGATCATGGCGATCGTCCGTGCAGCGCTCATCGAGGTTGCCGATATGCCGATCGGGAAAGCCGTGCGCCGCCTCGTCACCGTTGCGATCGAAGCGCACCGCATCAACCCCAAACTGCATCGCGTGCTCGCCGAGCAGATCCCGCGCGCGGGCAAGCTCGACGTCGAAGCCTTCAACCGCGAGGTCCACACCCTCATGCGCGCCTATCTCGACAACCACCGCAAGGAGATGCGCAGGATCGACCTCGATATCGCGACCTTCATCTGCGTCAGCACCATCGAAGCCGTCGCGCACAACACGGTGCTGAACCAGGCCGAGACGCTGCCGGACCGGATCGTGCGGACGCTGGTGGATGAGACGACGCGGATGGTGGTGGGATATCTGCGGCCGCCCGCCTAGCTAGATCAGCCCCGGCGCCGGACGTCATTGAACCGAGGCCGCGATCGATTCGCGGGCGACCGGGACGGCACGCCGCACCCCGTTACCGAACTGTCGCGATTCAAGAACCCGTGCGCATGCCACGCAAGGGATTGAATCCCGCGCGAAAGGTAATTACCTGATAAAATCAGATGATTAAGTCACCAGAATGGAAGGCGATCGCCATCGCGGCGACGGTTGCGGGCATCTCGATGTCGCTTTTGGCCGTCGACGCAGCGCTGGACCTGAACGTCGGTGGGCTGACCAAACGCCTGGAGAGTGCGCAAGCTTCCATCGTGGACACGATGGGGCAATATCAGCTCGCGTTCGCCGTTCCGACCTGGGCTCTTGGCAAGCCTGCTGCGGACCAGCCGTGTCCGCGCGACCGATGCCGATGACCAACCGCTGACGTCGGATTGTTCGGAGCACAGGAGATCGCTTGCCGATCCCGCGATCGCGCAAGCATTTTGGCCCTTCTCTGAAGAAAATGGTCGGAGCGAGAGGATTTGAACCTCCGACCCCTAGTCTCCCAGACTAGTGCGCTAACCGGGCTGCGCCACGCTCCGAACGTCGTTCCATTAGCTAGGATCGGCGCGATGCGCAAGGCGAGCCGCAGCATTTTGGTGTCGTGCCCAAAGCCCCGGAACTGCCCACAAAGCCGAGGAAAAGCCTGTCAGCCGTCCTTCAGCGCCTGATCTAGCATGTCCCGGCAGGCCACGAGGTCGGCGAGCACCCGACCCAGCCGTTCCCGGTCCAGCGCGCTGGGCCCCGCCGGCGCGGCGGGCGTGCCGCCCTTGCGGAAGGTGGTGAGGATTTCCTCGTCGTCGACCTCGGTGAAGCGGAAGTCGATGCCCTCCTCCTCGTCACCCTGATAGTCGTCATCGTCGGCATCGGTGATGCCCTTGATGGGCGGCTCCTCGTCCGGCTCCATCAGGCTGGCGCCGATGGCGTCCTCGATCGCCCCGAACGAGACTGCGGCTGCGCCGTCGGCCAGGCCCTGCACCGATTTGACACCGTGCTCCTTCAGGATCCGCTGTACCCCGCGAATGGTGTAGCCCTCGCCGTAAAGCAGGCGGCGGATGCCCTTGAGCAGGTCGACATCGTCTGGGCGATAATAGCGGCGGCCGCCGCTGCGCTTCATCGGCTTGATCTGGGAGAAGCGGGTCTCCCAGAACCGCAGCACGTGCTGCGGAATATCGAGTTCCTGCGCTACTTCGCTGATGGTTCGGAACGCATCCGGCGCCTTGTCCAAATGCCAATCCTTATCCGTTGGGCGGTTACGCCTCGGGTTGAGCCTTGCTGGCATCGCCGTTGGTGCGGTGCTGGGCGTTGATCCGCTGCTTCAGGATCGCCGACGGCTTGAACACCATCACCCGCCGCGGCGAGATCGGCACCTCGGTGCCGGTCTTCGGATTACGGCCGATACGCTGGCCCTTCTTGCGGACCATGAAGGAGCCGAACGAGGACAGCTTCACCGTCTCGCCCTTTTCAAGGCAATCGGTGATCTCCTTCAGCACGAGTTCCACGAAGGCAGACGATTCCGTCCGCGATAGGCCCACCTTCTGGTAGACGGCCTCGCAGAGATCCACACGCGTTACGGTTTTGCTTTGATCGGTCATCGCCCTGCCCCACATCACGGCGAACAATTGTTGTCTGAAATTATGAGCTTACGATACGCCGGTCAACACCGCTCATCAATGCAAACGCATCGATATTAGGCGCAGATTCCGGCAAAACTTTATCTGATGTGGCTTTACCAGCGCACCAGCGCGGAGCCCCAGGTGAAGCCGCCGCCCATGGCTTCCAGGAGAACCATGTCGCCGCGCTTGATGCGGCCATCCTTGCGCGCCACCGCCAGCGCCAGCGGTATTGAGGCTGCCGAGGTGTTGCCGTGGCGGTCGACCGTCAACACCACCTTCTCCGGCGCGATATGGAGCTTGTGGGCGGAGGCATCGATGATTCGCTTGTTGGCCTGGTGCGGCACGAACCAGTCGATGCTGTCGGCATTGAGCCCGGTTGCCTGGAAGGCGTCGACGATCACGTCGGTGATCATGCCGACCGCGTGCTTGAAGACCTCGCGGCCCTCCATGCGGAGGTGACCGACCGTCTGGGTCGAGGACGGCCCGCCGTCGACGAACAGCTTGGCCTTGTGCCGGCCGTCGGAGCGCAGATGCGTCGTCACCACGCCACGGTCGGTGGCAGCCTTGCCCGGCTGCTCCTGCGCCTCCAGCACGACCGCGCCGGCGCCGTCGCCGAACAGCACGCAGGTGCCGCGGTCGTTCCAGTCGAGGATGCGCGAGAAGGTCTCGGCGCCGATCACCAGCGCGCGCTTGTAGGCGCCGGTGCGCAGGAAATTGTCGGCGGTCGCAAGCGCAAATACGAAGCCCGAGCACACCGCCTGCAGGTCGAAGGCCGCGCCGTGGTTGATGCCAAGCGCGTGCTGGACGGCGACGGCCGTTGCGGGGAAGGTGTTGTCAGGTGTCGAGGTCGCGAGCACGATCAGCTCGATCGACTGCGCATCCACGCCGGCATCGGCGAGCGCGGCCTGCGCCGCCTTGATCGCAAGATGCGAGGTGAATTCGCCCTCGGCCGCAATGTGCCGTTCGCGAATACCGGTGCGCTGCACGATCCATTCGTCGGACGTGTCGATACGCGCCGCCAATTGGGCGTTGGTCACCACCTGCTCCGGCAAATAAGAGCCGCAGCCGAGCACGACCGAACGAATCTGAGTCACGAAACAGCCTCCTGCGCGGTCTGCACGGAATTGAGTGCACCACCCTCGCGGTTGAGCATCTGATTGATCTTGTTCAGGAGATCGTAGTGAGCCATCTCATAGCCAACATCGATCGCATAGGCAAAGCCTTCGGCGTTGATTCCGCCGTGGCTCTTGACCACCAGTCCGTTGAGACCCAGCAACACGCCGCCATTCGACTTGTTCGGGTCCATCTTGTCGCGCAGGGCCTGGAAGGCATTGCGGGCAAACAGATAGCCGAGCTTGGCCAGCCAGCTCCGCTGAATCTCGTGACGGAGTAAGTCCGCCATCTGGCGCGCGGTTCCTTCGGCGGCCTTGAGCGCGATATTGCCGCTGTAGCCCTCGGTCACGATCACATCGGCCATGCCCTTGCCGATGCCGTCCCCCTCGACGAAGCCGATATATTCGAGTTCCGGCAGGTCCATCGCGCGCAGCATTTCAGCGGCCTCGCGGATCTCCTCATGCCCCTTGATCTCCTCGGTCCCGATATTGAGCAGGCCGACCGTGGGGCGCTTCTTGTCGAACACCACGCTCACCATGGCTGCGCCCATCACCGCGAGCGCCACCAGATGGCGCGCATCGCCGCCGATGGTGGCGCCGAGATCGAGCACGACAGTCTGGCCGCGCGTGGTCGGCCATATCGCTGAAATGGCCGGGCGATCGATGCCAGGCAGCGTGCGCAGATGGAACCGGGCCATCGCCATCAGCGCGCCGGTGTTGCCGGCGGAGACCGCGACATCGGCCTCCCCCTTCTTCACCGCATCGATGGCGAGCCACATCGAGGAGGTTTTGCGGCCGCGCCGCAGGGCTTGGCTCGGTTTGTCCGAGCCGCTGACGGCAACGTCGGTGTGAATGATCCTCGAGACGGCCTTGAGCTGCGGATGCCGGTCGAGCTCGGGCTCGATCCTGGCGCGGTCCCCGACCAGCAGGAATTCGGTGTCCCGATGCCTCGCGAGGGAAATGGCTGCGCCTGGAATGACCACGGCAGCGCCGTCGTCGCCCCCCATGGCGTCCAGCGCGATGCGAACCTTGCTTGGCATAAAAGTCCCGGAAAACCTGGTCTGGTACGGTCCTGAACGGACGGGCCGCAAAATGGGTTCGCCATGGACATGGCGACCGGCCAAGCGCCACGCCGCACCCGGACCGGGGCGCGACAATAGCGTTTTGTTATCCCGAAACAACCTCTTGCCCCCAGCCTTTTGGACTAAGGGCGATCTGATGGCGGGCGCTCGAATTCACAGAAATATCATAATAATCAAATGGATGTTGCGGACTTTCAAACCGGTCCGGCAAGGACCTCACACGACGCAGGACAGCGGTCTTACGGGGAATGCCCAGCTATTTGCCCTTCTTCTTGCCCTGCTTGTTGTCCTGGAGCGCCTTCAGCGCCGCGAACGGATGGTCCTCGGGATCAGGCGCGGCGACCTCTGCCTCAAACACGGCACCCGGCTTGCGGGGGTATGGATCGATCGCCAGGAACAGCGCATCGGTCGCAATCCGGCCGAGGTCGATGATGCCGTTGACGATCGCCTCGGGCGGATCGGCGACATCAGGCGGCCCCTCGTCGTCCTGCCCTTCCTCGATCAGATCCTCCAGCCGCCGCGTCTCGGCCTCCGGGGCAAAGGTCAGATCGACCTCCTCGTCAATCTCGCTCTCGATCGGATCGAGCGTGACCACGCAGTTCTGACCGATCCGGGCGCGCACCCGGCCCGTGACCTGGACCCGGCCGCCGCTCTTCGGCTCGACGTCGAAATCGGCATGGGCCGACAGAACGTCGCGCAGCCCCGCGACATCGGCCATGGCCTGGCGTTCCGCCGCCGAGGCTTCGAGCTCACGGTGAAGCCCCGTATCGGGAATTTGCGCCACTGTTATGGGTGAACGCCAGGGATCGGGCCCGGACCCGGTCATCGATCGGTTCATGACGTCTCATCCTCCCGAAGCGGCGCGCGAAATTTGAAGGAGCCTTGCAACAGGGCGGAATCGCCGGCCTGGCCGAGATCGGCATAAGCCGCCGCCGCGTAGCCGGCGAGCCGCCGCGCCTGATCCAGCCCTGAGCCATTCAAGATATTCTTGCAGATCGCCTGCGCCAGCGCCTCCGTGCCTGCCTCGATCGCCTGGTCGTAAGCCTGGACGCGGCCGTAAAAGGCCTCGCCGAAGGCCCTCATCCGCTTCGGAACGGACTGGTCGCCCACGCCCATCTCGCGCAGATTGTCGTCCATATCCTCGCAAAAGCGGTCGAACAGGGCCTGCGACAACTCCGCACCGCCCTGGACGACAGCCCGCAGCCGCCGCAGCAACAGCCAGAGGTGCAGGAGTAACAGGTCGAAACGGCCGTTAACCGTATCAGGCACGCCCAAGTCCCGGTAAAATATGGGTTCTCGCGCCTGCGTCACGATCATGCCATAGATGGCTTCAATGGTGCCGGCCGGGGCGAGCCGGGGTTTCCTGAAGTGATTGAACGGCCAAAGCATTGTGGTTTCCGCAAGCGGGCGCGCGCGAGTTGCATTCAGACGCCCAGCCCGGTACTTCAGCGCCTCGCGCGACGCAAGGGGACGGAATCAGTTCCGCTATGACGATAACGAACCAGACCAGCCTGCGCGCAACCCGGCGGCGCGGCCTTAACGCATGCTGGCGCGGCCTGCGCATGCTCGCGGCCGTGACCCTGGTTGGCGCCGCGCTCGCAGGCTGCACCGGCGAGCAGTTCCAGAAGGGCTACATCCTGCCGCCGGGTGCGCTCGAGCAGATTCCGATCGGCGCGAGCCAGGACCAGGTGCTGATCGTGATGGGCACCCCCTCCACCGTCGCGACCCTGGACGGTGAAGTGTTCTATTATATCTCGCAGCGCTCGGAGCGCCCCGTCGCCTTCATGAATCAGAAGGTGGTCGACCAGCGCGTGATCGCGATCTATTTCGACAAGAACCGGCGCGTGCGCCGGCTTGCGAATTACGGCCTGCAGGACGGCAAGATCTTCGACTCCATCAGCCGGACCACGCCGACCTCGGGCCAGGAGATGAGCTACCTCACGCCGCTGTTCAAGCTGCTCAGCTTCAACTGAGATCGAGCTGATCTGTCCGCCTGCGGCGTCGTGACGCTCTCCGCACGACGCGCATCGTCGCCCGCGACTTGCCGTTGCGCACCAGGTTCCCTACGCTCCCAGCAAAACAAGAAGCCGGGAGTGGATTCGTGCCCAAGAGACTTCAGAACAGATTGTTGTCCCGTCGTCGCGTGCTTGCGGGGGCCGCGGGCCTCTCGGCCGCAGCGATCCTGCCGCGATCCAGCCTCGCCGACTGGAAGCCGACCGAGAACGTCCGCATCATCGTGCCGGCCGCGGCCGGCGGGTCGACCGACGTGATGGGCCGGCTCCTGGCTGCGCATCTGCAAACCGCCTGGGGCCAATCGGCCGTGGTGGAAAACCGCTCCGGCGGCGGCGGCACCATCGGGACCGCCGAGGCCGTGCGCGCCAAGCCGGATGGTCACACCATCCTGATCGGCAACCCCGGCCCGAACGCGATCGCCTACAGCATCTTCAAAAACCTCACCTACAAGCCGGACCAGCTCCAGCCGGTCTCCAACATGATCCGGATCCCCAACATCGTGTCGGCGCATCCGAAGACCGGCATCAAGTCGGTTTCTGAGCTGATCGCCTATCTGAAGGCCAATCCGGACAAGCTGAGCTACGCCTCATCAGGCGTCGGCCAGAGCCCCCACCTCACCGGCGCCTGGTTCCTCCAGCTCACCGGGCTGAAGATGACGCACATTCCGTTCCGCGGCGCCGGCCCCGCGCTCCAGGCCGCGCTCGCCGGTGACATCCAGGTCCTGTTCGACAATCTCTATCCGAGCCTGCCGCAGGTGCAGAACGGCACGCTCAACGGCCTCTGCGTCACCACGACAGAACGCAGCGAGCTCGCACCAAACTTGCCGACCATGCGCGAGAGCGCGCCGGAGCTTGCGAATTTCGACGTGTCGTCCTGGTTCGCGGTGTTTCTGCCGAAAGGCGTGCCTGCGCCCGTGCTCGAGGCGCTCAATCTCCAGGTCAAGGCGATGCTGGAGCGCGACGACATCAGGAAGAACATCGCCGCCATGGGGGCGCGCGCCGACTACGGCACGCCGCAGCAGTTCGCGGACTTCGTGGAGGCCGAGACGAAGAAATTCGCCGGCATCATCCAGAAGGAAGGGTTGCAGATGGACGTGCAGTGACGCTTCGCTGCGCTCGTAATGACGGGATGAGAGATATCGCCGACCGAACAAAAGCGCCACGGGGTTTTGTCTCGTGTGGTTTGCGCCGCTCAGTGCGCCAACACGCCCCCTCCGACAAAAAGTGAAAAACAACCCCATGCACAGTAGAGGCACCTCGCAGCCTGGCACGGTGTCCATGCGATCAAACTATTGCCGCGTCGAGGAAATGTGCGGCAAGGTTGACCAACGCGCAGAAATCGCCCAGCAATTGCAGTTCGAGGTCAGGAAATATTCGTATTTTACGAATTTCCATTGACGCGTCGGGCAAAACAGCGTTCCTGCTTCGCACGGGGCGTGCCGATCGCCACACCGGTGAGCGTCCCGTTTATGTGCATCGGGCCATACAGTTCACCATAGGTATTGCATCCAAACACGCGATGGGCCCGGTACAGTTCGGACATGTCGCGATCGCATTGATGCTCGACGCCCAAGCGCCTCTGAACGGACTCGAAACCGATGTAGAGAGAGACCTCCCCGATTTCTTCCTGGATTTGCGCGAAAAGATCGCTGGTCGGATCGATCGGGTCACGCAGCGAGGCCACTGTAAACACGAGGCCTTTGTCAATAGCGGCGGCAAAATGTAGCGTGCCGTCCGCATCGACCCGGCGTATCGAGCGCGCGTAATACGCATCGCCGATCCGTACGAGCACTGGATGGGATGCAAATGCAGTCACATCCAGTACGCCGCCGGCGAGGCCGGCCATGCGAGAATACTCGGCTGCTGCGGGCTCGGCATTCAATTCGCTGACAGTGCGTCGATCTGGATCAGCCTCCGTTACGACCATCTTTTCCGTGCTGGGCTCGCAAGTGTCGCAAGAGAAGATGAGGAACGGCAGCGACGTCCTAAACACAAGGAGCACCGCCGCATCTGTATGGGCGCGGCCCCCGAAGTAGACCCAGCTACGCTCAAATCGCAGGCCATCTGCGGCCGAGCCGCCAACCAACGGGATATGATCAAGCGAGGCATGCACCGCGGCCAATACGACTTCTTCCCGCTGGCACATGCCATCGATGAGCAAGAGCCCGAAACAGCGCTCGCCATCGGCATTGCCGTCTTGTCGGAAGAAGCGATGCCGAATATCTGGGCCAATAGTGCTGTTGTCTTCGATGCGAAAATCCGAGAGCCCCAGGATGGGGTGAGCAGTCACGTCGAAGTCGGCAGCGCTGAAGGCGAGCGCGACGATGCTGTTTTCATCCCATCCGTTCAGCGCAATCTCGCCGGCGGTCGTGCAACCGAAGACTGGCGTGCCAATGAAGCGGGCTGTCATTTCGGCCGCAAACCGTTGCGGGTCGTAACAAGGCGAAACAAACACGAGAACCGCTGCAAGCCCACTGGCCGGGAGAACGCTTGCCAGTTCCGCCGCCGCACCCGCGGGGGTAGACGCTTTCGTCTCGACCGCTACAACACCAGACGGGCATCGATTGAGCATCGGAGTGAGAAGCCTGACTGCTGAAGCGCGATGAATTCCGATTGAATCATCATCGCGCTTTGGTTCTCTGATTGAGCTTGATCCCTTCGAACGGCGGCTACGAATGCGACCGTTCAGTTTACTCGTGTGGCAAGCAACTCGTGCAGGTTAGCGTCGAGCTGTGCGAGCATCTGCGGATCGGTGCCGAATAGACCCAGGTGCCCGTCGATGCTGGCCAGCGGGCGGAACTCGCTTCCCGGAATGAGCCGCTGCTCGGCCTCGCAATCGGCCGGCGGGAAGAACATGTCGTGACTGATCGGCATCACAAATGTCTTCGCCTTTATACGCCCGAGAGCAGCAGCAAGGTCGCCCTCGGCGTTGCGACTGACGTCGCCGCGCTGCCACTTCCACGCCATGGACAGCAGATTGTTCGGGTCCATCGGCGCGAAGTATCCGGTCATAAAGGTGTCGACAAAGGCCTCCACGGTTTCGAAACCCAGCGCCTTGTGCCTGTTGGCGCGGAAGAAGTCGGTGCTCCAACCCATCACGGTCCAGAGCTTCGCCTGTCGCTTGAGGCCCGCGGCAACGTCGGCCGGCGAGTCGTAGCGTCCTTCGCGGAAGCCCGGATCGGTCGTGATTGCCTCATTCAGTGTCTCTGCGAAGAGGAAGTCGTGCTCGGTATTCTTCGCCGTACCGGCGATCGGCGCCGCGCGCTTGACGAATTCCGGATAGCGCACGGCCCACTCGTAGGTCTGCTGCGCGCCCATCGAGCCGCCGACCACGAGTGCCAGGCTCTTAAGCCCGAAGTTTTCGGTCAACAGCCGATGCTGGGCGCGAACGTCGTCGGCGATGCGGATCTTTGGGAAATTTGGTCCAGCCATCGCCCCACTGGCGTTGTGCGGCGATGTCGACAATCCGCTGCCGATCTGGTTGACCACGATGATGAAGTACTTCGCAGGATCGAGCGCCCGGCCCGCGCCGATATAGGCCTGCTCCATGATCTTGCTCGTGCCCGAATACCAGGTGGGAACGAGAATGGCGTTATCCTTCGCAGCGTTGAGCGCGCCGTGTGTAGCGACGGCGAGTTTGCAGTTGGGAATGGTGCCGCCATCCTCGAGCGGCAGGTCGCCGATGTCGATCATCTCGTAGGGGCCGTGGCCTTCAGGCCCGTAATAGGGATTGTTGCTCATTTGAATTTTCCTTCGGACTGGAGTCAGTTCATCGCGAGACCGGGATAGCCGTTGGCGGCCAGCTCGTCGCATTGTCTGTTGTAGTTGCCGACGCCTCCGATATAGGACAACAGCCGGCGCGGCTTGCCGTCGACGTTGGAGCCCATGTACCAAGAGTCGGTTTTGATCACGAGCGTCGCGGCAGCGGTGTCGTCATGGTGCTTCACCCAATTGTCCTCGAACTCCCGCGTGGCCTCGATGGTTTGCTTGCCTTGCGTTCGCGCGTAGCCGATGCAGTCGGTGATCCAGTCAACTTGCTGCTGCAGACAAGTGGTCATGTTGCAGAGTGCCGCTGAAGGTGCGAGCGGCGCGCCTGTCGTAAACAAGTTCGGATAGCCATGGACCTGGAGGCCCATGGCGGTACGAATCTCCTGCTTCCATTGTTCCTTCAGCGAACGACCGTCGCGGCCGCGGAAGTCGATCCGGCTCAGCGCGCCGGATCCGGCGTCGAAACCGACAGCGAGGATAATGACGTCGACTTCGTGAACCTTACCGTCGGAGGTTTGGATACCCTCCGGTACGATGCACTCGATCGGCGTGGACCGGCAGTCGATTGCTTCGACGTTGTCCTGCAGATAGACCTCGAGATAGCCGTTCTCGAGCGGCACGCGATGCGTGCCGAAGCCATAGTCAGAAGGGATCAGGAGGTTGCACAGTTTCGGGTCGTTGCGCAGGCGCTCACGCATCTTGCCCCGTACGAAGTCGGACACGACGGCGCTGACCGATTCGTCGAAGAACATCTCCGGGAAGGTCGCGAGCCACATCGATAGCGAGCCTTCTTTCCAGAACTTTTCCAGCACTTCCGTGCGCTCTCCGGGCGTCAGCTCCGCCCAGGGACGGTTCTCGAAGTCGTAATGGAAGCCGGCGAAGGTCGAACGGACGCGCTTCTTCAGGTCGTGGAATTGACTGGCCCAAACGTCCCATTCGGCCTGGCTGTATCGCGGATTTTTCATCGGCACCACGTATTGCGGCGTCCGCACGAAGATCTTCATTTCGGCCACGTCTGAGGCGATGGTCTGGATGACCTGGATGCCGGTCGCACCGGTGCCGACCACCGCGACGCGCTTACCTTTGAGATCGACGCCGGCCTTCGGCCATCGTCCCGTATGGTGGATCTCACCTCGGAACGTCGACTGGCCGGGAAAGCGGTCGACGAGCGGGGCCGAGAGCATGCCGCAACAGGCGAGGACGTACTGAGTGTCGATCTTCTCGCCAGCGTCCGTCGTGACCGTCCAGCGGCCGTCCTTCTCGCGATAGTGCGCTGAGGCGATGCGGCTGTTGAATTGAATGTCCTTTTTCAAGTCGAGGTGATCCGCGACGAAGTTCAGCCAGCGTTCGGTCTCCGGCTGCGCGGGAAATCGTTCGCTCGGCTTCCAGGCCCTGTACAGATCTTCGGAGAACCAATATTGGTAGACCTCGACCTGGGAGTCGAAGCGCGCCCCCGGATAGCGATTCCAGTACCAGGTGCCCCCCACCCCCGATGCCGTATCGTAGGCGCGGACGTTCAGTCCCATTTCGCGCAGGCGATACAACTGATAGAGACCGGCGATACCGGCGCCAATGACCAGCGCGTCCAACCGCGTTGTCGGTGCGTCCGCACGCGACGCATGTGTCGGCTCCAACAAGGTGCCCATAACGTTTCCCCTCTTTTGTATCGGCCGCTTGAGCGACCGAATGACCATTCGGCGTGGGGAGGAACGTTAGAAGCGACGTGCAGCCTCGTCTTGAATGAACCGGTGAGTCTGTTGAAGGATCAGGTGAAGGAGCGCTAGCGAGAGCTGTCGTCCCTCAGGGCGGCCGGCGTCCGCCCCAGCCGTGCGCGCATGACGCGTGTCAAATGGGCCTGATCGGCGAAGCCACATTCCGACGCGATCGCCTTCAGCGGCAATCGACCAAGAGCCAGCATCTGCTGCGCTTTTTCGAGCCGGCGATCGACGACGTATTGGTGGGGGCTACTCTGAAACGAGGCGCGAAAGCGTTTCCCGAACGTCCATACGCCCATCGAGGCGACTTCGGCGAGTTCCTCGAGCGAGAGCGCCTGATCGATTCGGGCCTCGATGTAGTCGACGATGCGCTTGCGTGTTGCCGGCGGCAGCTCGCCCCTGCCCGACTTGTCGACAAACTGAACCGATGCAAAGTTGCGAAGCAGATTGACGACAAGCTGCGTGCTCAACGCGTCGACGTATAACGCACCGCCGATGCCCTTGCCGCCGGCTTCGCGAGATATGGCCTCGACGACTTCGGTCACGATCGAGCTTTGCGTGCGCAATATGTCGTGTAGCCGCACCGCAGCGATCGGTCGCTCGAGGACGTCGGCAGCCACGCGGGAAACCACGGCGTCCGAGAGATAAACATGCGAGACCTCAATCTGCTCGGTCCAGTGCCAGTGTGAGGCCTGCGAGCGCGTCAACAGCGAAACATCCCCCGGGTGACACTCAGTCCGGGTCCAGCGCCCCTCGAAACGCCGCTCCATCATAGTGCTGCCGCGCCTGTAAGAGACGATCATGAAATCGGCCATCGCGGGCACTGGGACGTCGAGACCACGATAGCGGTAAGTCCGCAGCTCAACACCCTTCCAGCCTTGACCGGTACTGCAGCGCAGCAGCTCGCCCGGTACCCACCGCGGAAGTTCTTCCGGTCGAATGAGCAGTGCCATGGGATTTTTCCATCGTCGCGGACTGACGGGCACCTGTACGAACTATTGTCAACAGCGGGTTTGTACGTGTCAAGCCGCCCTGAATGGGCGTGGCGCGCGCTCGCTGTATCCTCTGCACCGGGCGAGCCAACTTCAACGGCATGTGCACAAGCAGTTGCGGCAGATCCTTCCGGTTTTGGAAAGCAGCAATAGGCAGGAGACCTGCAGGCTTGAAACGCGACCAGGATATTGAGGTGACGGTGCTGGACTGTACCGCAATTCCCGTAATTCCGGCTTCATCCAGAAGGAGGGATTGCAGATAGACGTGCGGTACTCGGGTGGTCAACGCTGTGCCGCACCTCCGACCTGTTTCCGGTCAGGTCTTAGGCAGGCTCGGCCGACGGCTGCTGCACCAGAGCGGCAATCGCCGAAATCGAGTCCAGGCGCGTCAGGTCGAAACCGATGTCGGAGAAATTGATCCCGTAATCGGTCTCGATGCTCATGATCAGCTCGACCGCGTCGAGGGAATCGAGACGCCCGCTGGTGAACAGCAGATCGTCGTCACTGAGCGGCGACATATCGCCCTTCATGATGAGGCGCTGCGTGATGTAGTGCCGCATCCGCGATCTGACTTCAGGGCGCTCTGTCGTGGTCATGTCGTGACTCCCAGGAGATAGAACAGGAATTCGGCGCGTTGCCAGAGCGAGTGCTCACGGTCCAACGGTGCATCAAAGATGTGGATGAGACAGAAGAAGCCGGAGACCCACAGGCAAGGCAGCAAGCGGCCGCGCAGCCACCCTCTCGGGGCCGGCTGCGGTACGCGGCGCATCTGCGAGAGCCCCACGCTGACAGCCAGGACGAACGTGTAGAACGCGTGGGATTGTTCGCCGACCACGGCGCGCCAAAGCCCCATCTCACCGACGAAGTGAATGTCGCGAATGAAATGGAACAGCAAATTGCCGATGCAGGCCGCAGCAAAGGTGGCGAAGAACATGCGAAGCCGGCGATGGCCGCGGAAACAGCGCACGAAGGTCGGGTAGAAGAAGTGATCGACCAGCAATTCCTTGTAGTAGAAGTAATAGCGGTTCCAGAACTCGGCGAGCGTCGCCGACTGCAGGGGACGATAGGTGTTGCGCAACAGCCGAAAGCCGGCAAGCCGCGCCGTTGCGACGATGACGCCGCCGAACACGGTCATGCTCAGCAGGTCGTCGACAAAAAAGACCACAACGCTTGCCCACCCCACCAGGCGTGGCTGCGGATGACCGGCGAGATATTGCAGCAGATTGTCGTCGAACATCGGAAGCCGCAACTGACCCTGGACGAGTTCGCCGAAGCAGATCTTGCCGATCGCCAGGATCAGGACCCAGGCCGCAAGCTTGACGCCCTTGAGCTGCGTGACCGCGAGCTCCTCCGGCGTCTTGGCCTCGAAACGACGAAGATAGGACAGTCCCTTCCCGAACGGGGTCAGCGTTGCTCCCCAGAAGGGATGAAAGACGCCGAGGTGCTGCCACACCGGAACTCGCTCCTTGGCCGCGTCGACCAGACCGTAGGCGAGGAACCACAGATATGGCTGGAACGTCATCAGGAACGACCAGAGCAGAACACGCGGCGTGCCGGCCGTGAAACTGGCCTGCGTTACGACAACAAGCGCCAGGAAAGCGACCAACAGGCCGAGCGTCGGGCGGCGGAGCACGATGGCTCCCGCCCCCTGCATGGCCAGCAATACGGAGAACAGCGCGAACGTTACGGCCACCATGGCCGCCGACACCAATGGCTGATCGATCCGGTCCGCGACGCCTTCGTCGATTGCGAGCCGGGCGAGAAACGTGCGGTCGACCAGGAAGCCGCTGCGCCAAAGCAGGAGCAAGGTCGCGAGAAAAATCAGGAGGCGCCGGTATCGCCCGGCGTAGGCGCAGGCCAGCGCCAGACCGGCGGCCGAGAAGTCGATGCCGATCTGCCAGAACAGCAGCGCCAGCAGCCCGACCCCGCAGCAAAGCAACACGCGTCCATGCGCTTCCTGCACACCCGCCACAAGCGTCGGGTCACGATCGATTTGAGGGATCAGCCGCCACGACGGCTTCGCGAGCACACCCGTGGCCGCACCATCATAGGGCTGGCTCTCGACGCTCATCGGACAACGCGCGTGGACGCTGCGGGCTGTGGCATCTACGAGGCCCTTGCGACGGCTTCACCAAGCAGTGACGCCACCGAACGCCGGTCTGCCTTGCCATTGGCGTTGACGGGAATGTGTTCCAGCCAGATGAACCTGCCCGGCACCATGTAGGCGGGAAGATGCGCGGCGCAGTGCTGGCGCAGCTCGCTCTCCGGCAGTCTTGCACCCGCATAGGCAGCCAGCAGCCGGCTTGCACCGCCGGCATCCTGAAGCACCACGGCGAGCGCGCGCGTGACGCCCTTGCACGCGACGAGGGCGTGATCGATCTCCTCGAGCTCGACCCGGTAGCCCCGAAGCTTGACCTGATTGTCGGCCCGGCCACGAAAGCGGAGCACACCGGATCCAGCTTCGGCCTCGACGAGATCACCGCTGCGATAAAGGATCGATCGATAGCCCTGGATCAACGGATCCTGACGGAAGCGGCGGGCCGTCTCTTGCGGATTGTTGATGTAGCCGAGCGCAACGCCCGGACCTCCGAGCCACAGCTCGCCCGCGGTGCCCGCGGGAACCGGCTTCATGTCCTCGTCCAGAATCCGGTAGCTGAAATTGGGATTGAGCCGTCCCAGCGGAGCCAACCCGTCGGAGGTGTCAAAGGTGGATTCGACGATCTCGAAACCGCTACAGATGCAGCTTGTTTCGGTTGGGCCGTAGCAATTGATCAGCTTCGCCTTGCCGGCAAACGCGTCGTAGAACCGGCGAAGCCGCGCCAGCGGAAATCCCTCGCCGCCGAACATGAACCGGCTGACGCTCGGCAGCCAATCGGGACTCAGCAGGTGCATGGAGTCCAGGAACATGAACAGCGTCGGCACTGCGAAGAAGAACGTGCACTGATGCTTCGTGATCTCCGACACCAGCTCCGCGGGCGGACGTCCCTTCAGCGCGTCGAGCGCAACGATCGCCGCGCCGTTGAGCAATCCGGCATAGATATCGAAGACCGAATTATCGAAGTAAATCGGATTGACGTTCGTCAGCCGGTCGCCGGGTCCGATGCCAAGATCGTGCTTGGCCCAATCGATCAGGTGCAGCACTCCTTGATGGGGGATGACCACGCCTTTCGGCTCACCGGTCGACCCCGACGTGAACATCACGTAGGCGGGATCAACCCCGGTGATCACAGCGGTTTGCGGCAGGTTCGAATCGTCAAGGCGCGACACGGCATCGCGCAGGGCCGCGCGGGCATCGGCGTCGCCGATCAATGCGCGGCTGCCAACTCCCTCGCGCACGCTGACGATCAGCGCCGGGCGGCATCGCTCCAGCATCAGTCGGGCGCGCTCCGCGGGAGCGACCGGATCCAGGAACGCGTACGGCGCTCCGATCTTGATGCAAGCCATGGCGAGCGCATAGGCTTCGACCATCTTCGGCAGCTCGAGACAGATGACGGCGCCCTTGTCCACGCCCTGCGATGTCAGCCATCGCGCCAGCCGGTTTGCGAACTTGTTGAGCTCGGCAAAGGTGAGGCTGTCGCCTTCGCAGATCAGGGCGACGGCCTCCGGCGAGGCCGCGGCAACCGCTTCGAAATGCAGCGCCAGATTATGGGCGACCATCGCTATGCCTCGACCCGCTCATGGTTGGCAGCATCATCAGGCACGATCGACGGCGCCGGCATGATGTCGGCAAAATCGCGCTGGCTCAGTGCAATCACGGCCGCAGGCAATGTCTCCTGGCGGAATTGCCCTCGCAACGCATCGCTGAGCTCCATGCCGAGTTGCTGGAGGAACGCCGCGGCCATCGGGTCGGTCGCCAACGCCCTCCCCGCCCTGATCCAGGGTTCCGTTTGCGGCGCGAGGTCACGGCTCTTGCCGCGCGCAGAAGCAGCCTCGGGATCGACACGCAGCACCGCATCGTACCGATACCGGGTCAGCTCGTAGCTCGATCCGCGCTTGAGCTGGATCTCGGCTACCGAAATCTGCGGGATGAATTCGGGGATGCCTTTAAAGTACTCGGGGTGGATCACCAGTTCGCGATCCTGGGCGATCGCCAGCATGATCTTGCGCTCCAGCGATGCCGGGGTGACACCCGACGGGGCTTTTGCGGATTGAACCTCACGGTGAAAGACCGGCAAGAGCTCGAGGTTGCGAACATCGCCGACGAAGATGTGGCCACCAGGAGCCACCAGCTTGACGGCCTGCTCCAGGACCGTGTGCAGATATTCGATGCCGGGGAAGTACTGCACGACGGAGTTGATCACCACCGCATCGAAAGATTGCGGCGACAAGCCGCTGATATCAGTGGCCTCCCGCTCGTGAAATTCGACATGCCGAAGCTCGGCCTTCGACTGCGCGAACGCGCGCAATCGGTGAACAGCGACCGGTGAGAGATCGGTCCCGCAATACACCTCACACCCAGGCGCGAGCCTTTCGACGAGCAACCCAACCCCGCACCCGACCTCCAATATCCGCCTCGCACCGAGAGAGCGAATACGCTCGATCGTGCAATCCAGCCAATCGATCATCTCGGTTTCGGGAATGGGCTTGTTGGTGAAATTGCTGGTCCAGCCCACGAACGACGGCGCGACACTGTCAGGGCCATGGCGGTACACCTGATCGAAAGCCCGACGCCATTGCGTCACCCTGCGATCGGTTTCGGCCTGAAGGTGTTTCGACTTGCCTGCGCTCAGGCGGTCAGGAGCAACGGCCGCGAACGCGACCTTGAAGGAGCGGCCATCGGCGCTCTCCTCGGCGCAGATGACAGCATCCGTCACGTCCGGATGCGCCGTCAGTGCACGCTCAATCTCGTTCATTGGGGGTGCACGCAACCGAACCTCCTCTTGCAGCCAGCCGCCAGGGCAACGAGCGCCGGAACATGTTGAGAGCGCATCGCGCCGTAGACGGGATGAGAGGACCCAAACGTGCGTGCTACGGAAATTCGCTAAAATGCCGCCAAAGCCTCGCAAGATTCTAGAATGCAGCGGGTTAAGCAACCTTAAAGACGAGAGCTCTGGAACCGGCCGCTTAACAGGCGGACGCCTGGCCCCTCGCCCCAAAACAAAACCCCCGCAGCCTGCGCCGCGGGGGTCACCGTCTTCAGGCCAGTTTCGTGGTTCAGTGCGCCAGGATCGCCAGCAGCAGGAGGGCCACGATGTTGGTGATCTTGATCATCGGGTTCACCGCGGGACCCGCGGTGTCCTTGTAGGGATCGCCGACGGTGTCGCCGGTCACGGCCGACTTGTGGGCATCAGAGCCCTTGCCGCCGAAGTGGCCGTCCTCGATGTACTTCTTGGCGTTGTCCCAGGCGCCGCCGCCCGAGGTCATCGAGATCGCGACGAACAGGCCCGTCACGATCACGCCGAGCAGCATGGCGCCGACGGCCGAGAATGCCGCCGACTTGCCGGCGGGGCCGCCGCCCGCGATCGCGTAAATCACGAAGTAGACGACGATCGGCGACAGCACCGGCAGCAGCGAGGGGATGATCATTTCCTTGATCGCCGCGCGCGTCAGCAGGTCGACCGCCTTGCCGTAGTCGGGCTTGTCGGTGCCCTGCATGATGCCGGGCTTCTCGCGGAACTGGCGCCGCACCTCCTCGACGATCGCGCCGGCCGCACGCCCCACAGCGGTCATGCCCATTGCGCCGAACAGATACGGCAGCAGGCCGCCGAACAACAGGCCGACCACGACGTAAGGATTGTTCAGCGAGAAGTCCGGATTGACACCGGCGAAATAGGTGTGGTGCGCGCTGTCTGCAACGAAGAACTTGAGGTCCTGGTTGTAGGCCGCGAACAGGACGAGAGCGCCAAGACCGGCGGAGCCGATCGCGTAGCCCTTCGTCACCGCCTTGGTCGTGTTGCCGACCGCATCGAGCGCATCGGTCGACTTGCGCACCTCCTTCGGCAGGCCCGCCATCTCGGCGATGCCGCCGGCGTTGTCGGTCACCGGACCGAACGCATCGAGCGCGACGATCATGCCGGCCAGTGCCAGCATGGTGGCGGTCGCGATCGCGATGCCGAACAAGCCGGCGAGGCTATAGGTGACCAGGATGCCGGCGATGATGACGATCGCGGGCAGCGCGGTCGCTTCCATCGAGACGGCGAGGCCCTGGATCACGTTGGTGCCGTGACCGGTCACCGAGGCCTGGGCGATCGACTTCACCGGACGATAGTCCGTGCCGGTGTAGTATTCGGTGATCCAGATGATCAGCGCGGTGACGACGAGGCCAACCACGCCGCATTCGAACAGCGCCATGCCGGTGTAGTCGACGCCCTCGAGCTTGCCGAAGCCGATCAAATAATAGATCACCACGGCGATGCCGATCAGCGACAGGATGCCGGTTGCGATCAGGCCCTTGTACAGCGCGCCCATGATCGACTGGCTCGGCCCGAGCTTGACGAAGAACGTGCCGATGATCGAGGTGATGATGCAGATGCCGCCGATGGCGAGCGGCAGCGTCATCATGTTGGCGAGGATCGGCGTCTTGGCGAAGAAGATCGCAGCCAGCACCATGGTGGCGACCGCGGTCACCGCATAGGTCTCGAACAGGTCGGCCGCCATGCCGGCGCAGTCGCCGACATTGTCGCCGACATTGTCGGCGATGGTCGCCGGATTGCGCGGATCATCCTCCGGGATGCCCGCTTCGACCTTGCCGACGAGATCGCCGCCGACGTCGGCACCCTTGGTGAAGATGCCGCCGCCGAGACGGGCGAAGATCGAGATCAGCGAGGCGCCGAAGCCGAGCGCCACCATGGCGTCGACCACGGTGCGGCTGTCGGGCGCGAGCTTCAGCGAATGGGTCAGGAAGCCGAAATACAGGGTCACACCGAGCAGTGCGAGACCGGCCACCAGAAGTCCGGTGATCGCGCCCGCCTTGAAGGCGAGCTCGAGGCCGCCGGCGAGCGACGTCGTCGCGGCCTGGGCGGTGCGCACATTGGCGCGGACCGAGACGTTCATGCCGATGAAGCCGGCGGCTCCCGACAGGATGGCGCCGATGGCAAAACCGATCGCGACATAAAGGCCGAGGAAATAGGCGAGCAGCACGAAGATGACGATGCCGACGATGCCGATCGTGGTGTACTGGCGCCGGAGATAGGCCTGTGCGCCTTCACGCACGGCTCCCGCGATCTCCTGCATGCGCGGCGACCCCGCATCCGCACTCAACACCGAAGACGTCGCCCAAATCGCGTAGACGACGGAAAGCACTCCGCAGAGCACTATCAACCATAATGCTGTCATTTGATTTTTGCCTCAGATCCTTGATGTACGACCCCCGGCGCCTTTTGTTGTCCGTCGTGCGGTGCGGCGCCTTGATTTTGAACAAAGCCGCCCGCAGGCGGCTTTAGTCGGCCACAACCTTGCCAAAATCAAATTGAGGGTGCAACGCCGTATAGGTGCGAAAAAGCCGATCTCGGCAAGTATTTAGACCTAGTCCCGAGCGCCAGGCCGGCAGCTCCGATGCAGCCGGCCGCTACGTTTGGCAGGCTTGGCCTAAGCTGCCGCCCCCACGGGATGCCGGGATGAAGACGCCAATTCCCACGTCTGCCCGTCAGCACTTGTGCGTCGGTTGAAGATTTTGACCTCGTAGACGCTGTCGCTCGCGCCGGCCTCCAGCGTCACCGAGATGACCTGGTCGAGCGTGAGGACACCGAGCGGCACTTCCTGATCGGGCAGGATCAGCGTCGCCTGCTCGCCGATGAACACGATCACAAGATGGCCTTTCGCCATGTTGCTCTTCGCCAGCACGCGCAACTGGCTGTGATAAGGCTGCCGCGTCCAGGCCGATGGCAGGTCAGGATCGACCACGACCTGGATGTTGTTGGTCTTGGGGTGCACCGTCAGCACCATCTTCGCCTGGTCGGGCTTCCAGTGCATGGGCAGCGCCGGCGTGGTCTTCCAGAGACAATCGAACGCCGCGCACTCGCCTGGCCTGCTGTCATGGATGGCGCAGCCGAGGGTAGGCTCGCAATGTGAGCACCACGTGCCGGCAGGCTTGCCGAACGCGACAACGTTGTAGACCTTGCAGCAGAGCGTGCAGCTTCCGCACGCGCGCTCCTGAGCAGCCGGCGCCGCGCCCGCCCCCGAAATGACCGCCGTCATCGAAACATATCCATCAGCCGCCCATCTCTCGGCGCTGATACATCCGCAGGCTTTCGCGGGGATTGCGGGAGGCTGGCCTTACGCGGCCGATCTCCCGGGGTAGCGGGACGTGGATCCGACCTCGATCGTTTGGCCGTCCGGCATCCGAATCAAGCCCGTCCGTTGCGGTTGCCGATATTGCCCTGATATCGCGAAAAACGGAGAGCCTGCGCTCGTATCCCGGCGAACCACGGGCCTGTCCGGGCCTAGAAATGGCTGTAGGACAATCGCCGCAGCGTGATCTCGCGGCCTTGTGCGTCGATCCATTGCGGCGCCCCCTGGCCGGCAAGGATGGTACCGATCATCGTGACCTGGACCCCGGCCTGCTCAGCCGCCCGCGAGAAGGCTGCGCTGCGTCCTTCCGGAACCGCGCACAGGATCTCATAGTCGTCGCCTCCCGACACCAGCTTCTCGAACCCGACCGCGGAGACCGCGATGGCGGCAGCCGGTGACGCCGGGACCTGGTGCGCATTGACCACGGCACTGACGCCAGAGGCGGTACAGAGCTTGGCAAGATCGCCTGCCAGACCATCGGACACGTCCATTGCCGCGCTCGCATAGTCGCGCACGATGCTCGCCAGCGCATTGCGCGGCCGTGGAACGCGATAGCGATCGACCAGATAGTCCCGAGCAGCCGGGTCCGTCAGCGCAGCGGCGGCCACACCGCCCGTGAGCACATCGAGGCCGAGGGCGGCATCGCCGATCGTCCCTGTCACAAAGATAAGGTCACCCGGACTTGCGCCGGTGCGTCCAACCATCCGCCCTTTCGGCACGCGACCGAAGGCGGTGATCGAGATCATCTGCGGTCCCGGCGTCGACACCGTGTCGCCGCCGAGCAGCGGACACGCAAAGCTCTTGGCGTCCTCGCCGAGAGCATCCGCGAACGGTCTCAGCCAGGCATCCTCCTTGCTGCGCAGCGCCAGCGTCAGCACGAAACCAGCAGGTGAAGCGCCCTTGGCGGCAAGATCGGACAGGTTCACCCGCAGCGCCTTGCGCGCGATGGTATCAGGGGGATCGGTGGCAAGATAATGCACACCTTCGACCACGGCGTCGGTGGTGACGACGAGGTCGTCGCCGGATGCGGACAGGATCGCTGCGTCATCGACCAGGGCGAGTGCACCCGGATCAGTCGCCAGCGGCTTGAAATAGCGCGCGATGAGGGAGTCTTCGGCGGAAGGTTTGTGCGACGTGGTCATCGCGTCAACCCCACACACAACTGTCATCGCCCGGCTTGACCGGGCGATCCAGTATTCCAGAGACGGTCATGTGAAATCGATAGGCCGCGGCGTACTGGATGCCCCGCCTTCGCGGGGCATGACACCGGAATATGGGGCAGCAGCATCGCATCAATTCACCGCCCTACGCCCGTCCTACCCCCGCCCGAACTCATCACCGCGAAACTGACGGCCGATCTGGTCGAGCACGGCATTGACCATGCCGGTCTCCTCGCGGTCGACGAAGGCGTTGGCGACGTCGACATATTCGGACACCACGACACGGCCCGGCACGTCCTTGCGATGCTGCAGCTCATAGGCCCCTGCCCGCAGCACCGCGCGCAGGATCGCCTCGATCCGCTTCAATGGCCAGCCCTTCGACAGCGCCTCGTCGATCAAGGGATCGAGCTTCTTCTGGTCGCGCACGACGCCGGAAACGACGTCGCGGAAGAATGCGGCTTCGGCCGGCAGATAAGTGTCACCTTCGACCTCGTTGCCGAGCCAGTGGCTCTCGAACTCGGCAAAGATGTCGTTGATGCCGGCGCCGGCGATGTCCATCTGGTACAGCGCCTGAACGGCCGCGAGCCGCGCCGCGCCGCGCCGGTTGGCTTTCTTCTCGGCGGGCGCACCCGGTTTCCTGATGTCAGCCGTTTTCTTAGGATCAGACATGGCTCAGGCCCGCGCCAGGCGGCGCTTGATGCGCAGCATCGCAAGCGCCGCGCGTGCGGCATCGCCGCCCTTGTTGAGCTCGCTGACGCGCGCCCGCGCCCAGGCCTGCTCCTCGTTGTTGACGGTGAGGATGCCGTTGCCGAGCGGCAGTTTTCGCGAAACCGCCAGATCCATCAGCGCGCGAGAGGATTCCTGCGAGACGATCTCGAAATGAATGGTGTCGCCGCGGATCACGCAGCCGAGCGCGATCACCGCGTCATAGGGCTTGCCGTTCGCCGCAGCCGCGTCGACTGCGATGGCGACCGCGGCCGGAATCTCCAGCGCGCCGGGAACCGTGATGATGTCATGGGTCAGCCCCGCCGCCTTCAGCTCCGCGACCGCGCCGTCCAGGAGCGCGTCCTGGAGATCGTCATAGAACCGTGCCTCGACGACAAGCGCCCGTGCGCCGGAAATGTCGGTCTGGTCCTTCAGGGGTGCGCGCCGCGCGTCAGCCATCGTTCAATCCGTTCTACTGGGGTCGGCGCGTTATGTAGTCACCGCGACCGCGTAAGCCAAGTTTTAAAGCGCAAATCCGGCTTCGCCGGTCACTTCATTTCCGTCAGCCGCGCCGCGTAGCGGGCCATCAAATCGACCTCGATATTGACTTCAGCGCCCACCTTCCAGCCGCCGATCGTCGTGACTTCGAGCGTATGCGGAATGATCAGCACCGAAAAGGTCGTATCCTCAACCGTATTGACCGTCAGCGAGACGCCGTCGAGCGTGATCGAACCTTTGGTGGCGATGAAACGCGCCAGCTCCCGCGTCGTCGAGAGCTCGAACCGCGCCATGTCGGGCAGGTCTTCGCGGCTGATGATGGTCGCAATCCCGTCGGCATGGCCGGCGACGATGTGGCCGCCGAGCTCGTCACCGATCTTGAGCGCACGCTCGAGATTGAGCTTGGTGCCGAGCTTCCAATGCTTCGCCGTCGTCAGCGCCAGCGTCTCGGCGGCAGCATCGACGTCGAACCAGGTTTTGCCGTCGGCGACACCGGAAGCGACCACGGTAAGGCAGACGCCGTTGTTGGCGATCGAGGCGCCATCGGCGATGGTGGTCTGGTCGTAGCTGCAGGCGATGCGCAGGCGGTGCAATTGCCCCTGCGCCACGGGCTTGAAGCTGACGATCTCGCCGATATCGGTGACAATGCCGGTGAACATGCTAGGCGCGCTCGTAGATGGTGAGAGTATCGGGGCCGAAGGTCTCGCTAGCATGAACCTTGTAGGCCTGCGACTGCGTGATTTTCGACAGGGGCAATGCATCGAGCGCATCGACCCCGCCCGCGCCCACCTCTTCCGCTCCGCGGAACAGCCAGATCTCGTCGACGAGGTCGGCGGACACGAAAGAGGCCGCAACGCGGCTGCCGCCCTCGACCATCAGCCGTGTGATGCCTTTCTCGGCGAGCGCGCGCAGCACGGCTGGAAGGTCGAGCCCGATTGCACCATTCGGCGGCATGCGCAGGATCTGTGCACCGGCAGCGCCAAGGCGGGTCGCGGCGGCCGCTTCGGCAAGCTCGGAAGCAATCACCCAGAGCGGCGTTTCGCGCGCAGAACGAACAAGCTGGCTGGAGGCGGGAATTCGCAAATTCTGGTCGAGGACGACGCGCACCGGAGAACGCGCTTCCATATCAGGCAGGCGGCAATTGAGCTGCGGATCATCCGCCAGCACCGTGCCGATGCCGACGAGGATGGCATCGCTCTGCGCGCGCAGAAGATGCACGCGATTGCGCACGGCTTCGCCCGTGATCGCGAGCGGCTTGCCGCCTTCAGCGCCAATCTTGCCGTCAGGCGAGACCGCGAGCTTCAGGATCACGTGCGGACGCTTGTCCCTGATACGGCGGAAATGACCGGCATGGTCGAACGCCGCCTCCGCCGCGCATAGGCCGACATCCACGGTGACCCCGGCGGCGCGCAGGCGCCCATGGCCCTGCCCCGCCACTTCAGGATTGGGATCCTCGATCGCCGCCACCACGCGCTTGATGCCGGCCGCGATCACCGCATCGGCACACGGCGGTGACTTGCCGAAATGCGAACAGGGCTCGAGCGTGACGTAGAGCGTTGCGCCGCGCGCCGCCTCGCCTGCACGCCGGAGCGCCTCACGCTCCGCATGCGGCCGTCCACCTGGTTGCGTCCAGCCGCGACCGATAATGACGCCATCCTTGACGATAACCGCGCCCACGGCGGGATTGGGCCAAGTGCGTCCCTGCCCGCGCCGGCCGAGCGCCAGTGCCAATTGCATGAAGCGGCGATCCGAATCCTTGGATTCGCGGATCCTCGCGGCGAACTGATCTTCCAGGATGCGGAAGATCATTTGCGGATCGCGGCGAGCCGCGCTTCCTCCTCACCGGAGAGCTCGCCGAGCACGTCGGCGAAATCCTTGGCCTCGCGGAAATTACGGTAGACGGAGGCAAAGCGCACATAGGCGACGTCGTCGAGCGTGCGCAGATGCTCCATCACGGTCTCGCCGATCACCTCGGACGAGATCTCGGCTTCGCCCCCGGTCTCGAGCTCGCGCACGATGGTGGAGACCATCTTCTCCACCCTTTCAGGCTCGACCGGCCGCTTGCGCAAGGAGATCGACACCGAGCGCATCAGCTTGTCGCGGTCGAACGGCACGCGGCGGCCGTTGCGCTTGATCACCGTGAGCTCGCGCAGCTGCACGCGCTCGAAGGTGGTGAAGCGGAAATTGCAGGCGATGCACACGCGCCGCCTGCGGATGACGGAAGAATCCTCGGTCGGACGCGAGTCCTTTACCTGCGTATCGAGACTGTTGCAGTTCGGGCAGCGCATCCGAGTACCTTGATCCCTAGAGCATGATCCGGAAAAGTGTGAAGCGGTTTTCCGGAAAAATCATGCTCAAACAAAGAGCTAAAGCGCGGTGATGATTCAACCCAATCTCATCGCGCTTTAGACTTGGCCTCTTATTGATAGATCGGGAACCGATCCGTGAGCGCCTTGACCCGTTCCTTGATCGCGGCCTCGACCAGCGGCGCCTTGCCGTCGTCGGACTGCGCGATCGCGTTGAGGACCTCGGCGATCATGCCGCCGACCTGCTGGAATTCGGCGACGCCGAAGCCGCGGGTCGTCGCTGCGGGCGTGCCGAGACGCAGGCCGGAGGTCACGAACGGCTTTTCGGGGTCGAACGGAATGCCGTTCTTGTTGCAGGTGATGGCGGCGCGAACCAGCGCCTTCTCCGAGACGTTGCCCTTCAGGCCCTTCGGCCGGAGGTCAACCAGCATCAGATGGTTATCGGTGCCGCCGGAGACAATGTCGAAGCCGTGGCTCTTCATCGCCGCGGCCAGCGCCTTGGCGTTCTCGACGACGTTCTTCGCATAGACCTTGAAGTCCGGACGCAACGCTTCGCCGAAGGCAACCGCCTTCGCCGCGATCACATGCATCAAGGGGCCGCCCTGCAGACCCGGGAAGATCGCCGAGTTGAGCTTCTTGGCGAGCACTTCGTCGTTCGAGAGGATCAGGCCGCCGCGCGGACCGCGCAGCGATTTGTGCGTCGTCGTCGTGGTGACGTGCGCATACGGCACTGGCGAAGCATGCACGCCGCCGGCGACGAGACCGGCGAAGTGCGCCATGTCCACGAGCAGGTAAGCGCCGACGCTGTCGGCGATCTCGCGGAAGCGCTTGAAGTCCCAGGCGCGCGAATAGGCCGAGCCGCCGGCGATGATCAGCTTCGGCTTGACCTCTTCGGCCTGCCTCGCGACCGCGTCCATGTCGATGATCTGGTCCTCGCGGCGCACGGTGTAATGCGACGCCTTGAACCACTTGCCGCTCATGTTGACGGGCGAGCCGTGGGTGAGATGGCCACCGGCCGCAAGGTCGAGACCCATGAAGGTGTCGCCGGGCTGGAGCAGCGCCAGGAACACGGCCTGGTTCATCTGGCTGCCCGAGTTCGGCTGCACATTGGCGAAATTGGCGCCGAACAGCTTCTTGGCGCGATCGATCGCGAGGTTCTCGGCGACGTCGACCCACTCACAACCGCCATAGTAACGTGCGCCCGGATAACCCTCTGCATACTTGTTGGTCATCACCGAACCCTGCGCTTCCAGCACGGCCCGGCTGACGATGTTCTCGGAGGCGATCAGCTCGACTTCATGGCGCTGCCGGCCGAGCTCGCCCTTGATGGCGGCGGCGATTTCCGGGTCGGCCTGCTCGAGCGAGGCGGTGAAAAACGAAGCGGGCGCAGAGGTTTTGGCGGAGGCAGAGGTCATCGGCGAATATCTCCACCGCCGCAGCCTGTTGGTAAGGGCTACGGTCGGTCCTGTGTGGCGGTTGGAAGCACGCGCGATCTACCACATCGCCCGCCCCCGGCCAAGCATTTGCGGGTCGGGCGTCGGAATTATGCAAGATATGGTGGAGATGGCTGACCTGGAGGCCCGCAAGCTTACGGGACTGCGTCGGCGTGGAGATGGAGACTGGCCGGTTTAGGCGGCCCAATCCCCAACCGAAGCCGGCAAGTCGCTCCCGCGGGGGTCAAGCTGACCGGACTTGCCGCCATTCAGGCCGTCCCGTCTACAGCCCGGTATACCCCGCCTTCACGGGGTCCACGCTGCCATCGAGCTGGCGCAGGTAGGTCAGGCCGCAGACGGTCAATCTGTGGGTGTCCTTCTCGCCGGCTTCCATCAGGGTATTGAGGTAGTTTGTCACCTTTTCCCGCGCCTCTGCGCTTGCCGCCGCCGTCCGGTTGGCGAGCAGGTCATAGGTCTGCATGATGCGGTCGATGGCAGCTTCCATGGCACCCTCTGGTTCATCGATGTTTTTGGAGTCTTGATCAGGCAACCGCGCGAGCCTCGGACTGGGTCTCGAAATGCGTGATCGCCTTGTTGGCGAGCCTGATCTTGTTGACTTCGCCGTGCTGGAGCAGCTTGACGATGATCTCGAGCAGGCGGTCGTTGGTCGCGAGCGTGTCGGGGATTGCACCGGAGCGGCGAAGGTAATTCGCGGCGATGGCGTAGGCATCGCTCACGAGTTCGACGTTCATAGCCTGAAGCCCGCGCTCGACCAGCATCGCATCCTCCGATCCGGAGAGACAACTGCGACGCGAGAATCCGGTTCCGCCCCTGATGGCTTTTTTTTCGCAACTGCGAAGAGAGGGCAAAACGCGCCGGTCCGGGCAAGCCGGGCCGACGCGCTTGGGGAAGTCAGGCACGTTGGGAGGCCTGCCGGTCTTGTTGCGGCCGGCTTGGCCTTGATCCCTTCTGGAACTCAGAGGCGATACAGGATCTGGTCGGTCCAGAACCGCTCGAGGCGGTGCAGCGACTTGTTGAGGGTCGAGAACTCCTCGCCCGAGATGCCGCCGACCTGTTCAACGGTCTTGACGTGCTTCTGGTAGAGGCTGTCGACGATGCGGCGGACTTCCTGGCCCTGCGGCGTCAGGCGGATGCGCACGGAGCGTCGATCAACGCGCGAGCGCTGATGATCGAGGAAGCCGAGCTCGACGAGCTTCTTCAGGTTGTAGGAGACGTTGGAGCCGAGATAGTAACCGCGCGTGCGCAGCTCGCCTGCGGTCAGCTCCTTATCGCCGATGTTATAGAGCAGGAGCGCCTGCACGGAATTGATATCGGCGCGGCCACGACGATCGAACTCGTCCTTGATCACGTCGAGGAGCCGGCGATGCAGCCGCTCCACCAGAGTCAAAGCTTCCAGATAGAGCGACTGCACCGAACCCTGCGGGCCGGAAACGCGCTCTGCGGTATCTGCCGCAGTTGCGACGGCTTTCATCATGACACTTCCCCTGTTGTCGTTTTTGTCGACACTTATTCGACGCAACTTGTGTTCCGTCTGATAGGTCCAACTTAAGGGGGGCGTTTGAAGATCGGCTTAAATAAGAGAATAAAGAGATCATGAATTTAAGACAGTGAATTGCGGATTAAGCCTGTGCCACAAGCACTTTTCGCAACCGTCTGTTGACCGTGGCAAGGTCCTGTTCACCCTCCGTCCGGCCCCGTTGTCGCATTCCAGAACAGCCCCGCCCCAATTCGAAACGCTCGCGTAAGAGCTGTGGCTGAAAGCGCTAGGTCAATGAAAACTTACCTCGAATTTGAGGCAACCAGCGGTCAACCAAGTCACCACGACTCGGCAAATGCCACTCGCGTGTCCCGGACGCGCGCAGCGAAGATCCGGGACCCAGAAGTTACAAGCGAGATCGCAGAGACATGGGCCCCGGCTCTGCAATGCATCACGCCGCAAATGCGGCGCGCTGCATTGCGTCCGGGGCACGAGTTTGCAGCGCTACGGCGGCCGTTCGCGCGCGGCCATCCAGGCGAGCGCGAGATAGGCGGCGAGCATGAAGGCCTCGACGCCGACGACGATCAGGCTGCCGCCATAGATCCCCGGGAACATCAGCTCGATCACCGCCATCGAGACCACGGTGGTCAGCCACACCACCGCGCCCCAGGGCGTGGCGAGCCACAGGCCGACGGCGGCGACGAGCTCGATCACGGCGAAGTAGATGGTCGAGGCCTGCCAGGCCATCGACTGGTTCTCGAATGCCTCGTCCTCGCCACCGACAAAGCCGGTCACCTGCGCCCAGTGATAGAGGCCCTTGAGGATCGACAGCAGCGCCATCACCCGCAGGAACAGCACCAGCCGGCGCGTCCAGACATTGTCGTCGGACTCAGCTCGCTCCGACGAGATCGCAGCCACCGACATCGCGCTGTCTCGGGCGTTGTCTCTGACGGCATCCCTGGCATTGGTACTATCGCGGGTGGATATGTCGGACATGGCCCCCCTTCTGGCTGTTTCGCCCCGCAAAATCAATCGGCTGCCATCACCTTGCGGGAGGTCAAGCCGCGGTGACGGGAACCATGCGAACTGGTATAAGAATAATTCCAGCCGGAGGAAGAGTGTAATGGCGATCAAATACGGACGTCCGATCGAACTGCGCGAGGTTTCGCGCCGGGATGGCACGACCGCCTCCCCTGCCCTCGATCTGACCGTCCGCCCGCGCCGCAACCGCAAGGCCGAATGGGCCCGGCGCATGGTGCGCGAGAATGTGCTCACCACAGACGATCTGATCTGGCCGCTATTCCTGATCGACGGCAACAACAAGCGCGAGCCCATCGCCTCGATGCCCGGCGTCGATCGCCTCAGCGTCGATCAGGCTGTGCGCGAAGCCGAACGCGCGATGAAGCTCACCATTCCCTGCATCGCGCTGTTTCCCTACACCGACCCGTCCCTGCGCGATGAGCAAGGCTCGGAAGCGACCAATCCGAACAATCTGGTCTGCCAGGCGGTGCGCGCAATCAAGAAGGAATTCCCTGAGATCGGCGTCCTTTGCGACGTCGCGCTCGATCCCTTCACCAGCCACGGCCATGACGGCCTGATCTCCGACGGCAAGATTTTGAACGACGAGACGGTCGCGGTGCTGGTGCGCCAGGCACTGGTGCAGGCCGAAGCCGGCTGCGACATCATCGCGCCCTCCGACATGATGGATGGCCGCGTCGCCGCGATCCGGGAGGGGCTCGATCGCTCAGGCCTGCTCGACGTGCAGATCATGGCCTATGCCGCCAAGTACGCCTCCGCCTTCTATGGCCCGTTCCGGGATGCCATCGGCTCGGCCAAAACGCTTGTAGGCGACAAGCGCACCTATCAGATGGACAGCGCCAACACCGACGAAGCGCTGCGCGAGGTCGAGCTCGACATCTCCGAAGGCGCCGACATGGTGATGGTGAAGCCCGGCATGCCCTATCTCGACGTGATCCGCCGCGTGAAAGACACGTTCGCGATGCCGACCTTCGCCTATCAGGTCTCCGGCGAATACGCGATGATATCAGCCGCCGCGAACAACGGCTGGCTCGACGGCGACCGCGCCATGATGGAGAGCCTGCTCGCCTTCAAGCGCGCCGGCGCCGACGGCGTGCTCAGCTATTTTGCGCCGAAGGCGGCAGAGAAGCTGCGCGCGCTGGGGTAGCTCTCGTAGTGCCGTAGGGTGGGCAAAGCGAAAGCGTGCCCACCATTCGTTAGCGATCGCGACAAATCGTGGGCACGGCGCTGACGCGCCTATGCCCACCCTACAGCACCGTTTGCGCGGTTGGCCGGGGCCCGCACAACGGACGTAGCGCGTCGCGTTGCTCCCGCGACAACACCGTCACTGCATAGATCGGCTCGGGCGGCTCCCGCTTGAAGAACGGATGCGGCCATGTCTTCCCACGCACCTTCCACGCAAGCACCTTGCCGATAGCGCGCAGGATGAGAGAGAGATTAATTCCAGTTGAGCCCACCGGCGGCTCGCCCACCGCATACTTGCCGAGAATGGCGCCGACCGGCGGGCCGGCGGCATCGTCAACGGCCGACGTGCCTCCCTCGAACGCCTGCGCGATGATGCCGACAAAGGGAATGGTCGGCGAGACCGTGTTGCCGACCGGTGTGTTGCAGCAGCTTGCATACCACCGGTAGAGGCCCTTCGGGCTCAGTCGCACCCCCGCGATCCGGTCCTGTCCCTGCACAAAGGAGAGCGTCGACGGCGCGACCTGGACAATGTCGCTGCCGCCTTTCCTATTCAACAGATCGGCGCGGCCGAGCTGGTGGGCGAAGGCCTGGCAGTCGTCGCAGTAGCAGATCACACGATTGACCGTCCTGGGCGACACGTCCGTTACCACGGCGCGGACGTCGCCGCAGCGGCAACGCAATTCGATCTGACCACCCATGAAAATGATCCTGTCCGGGGCCGGAATTGCACCCTCGCCCCTGCAGCATGATGCAAATCATGAACCGCGCAAGCCATCGCCGGCCGTCGAATCGCCCGAATATTTTGCAGGGTTGACCGGCCGACAGCCTTGGCGTGTGGCCGGACGGTGCCCATGTGCTGCGGGGTGAGAGATCCGAAACCGGAAGGGAAGCTCATGTCTTACTCGGGTTCGCCAGATGACAGCGGCGTCTGGCGCAATGACGGCGGGGCGCAGCCGCACGCCTACGATCCCTATCTGCATCCGGAACTGTTCCGCGGCGTTGCGACTCGGCGAGTGTTCGCGTTCCTGATCGACATGATCGTGATCTCCGTTCCCGTCATCCTCGGCTACATCTTCATCGCCGTGTTCGGCGTGGTGACGCTGGGCATCGGCTGGGCGCTGTTCTGGCTGGCCTGGCCGGCCTCCGTGATCTGGGCCATCGTCTATTACGGCGCCAGCATCGGTGGGCCCTCGTCGGCGACGGTCGGGATGCGGATCATGGACCTGGAGCTGCGCACTTGGTACGGCGCGCCGGGCTACTTTGTCCTCGGCGCCACCCACGCCGTGCTGTTCTGGGTCTCGGTCTCGTTCCTGTCGCCCTTCGTGGTGCTTGTCGGCCTCTTCAACAGCCGCCGGCGCCTGCTGCACGATTTCGTGCTGGGAACGGTCGTGATCAACAATTCCGTTCGCGCGCCCGTATCCCAGAGCGCACGGACCTGGTGAGGTCATGATGGTCAAGGACCTGCTAACCTAGATCCGCTAGACTGACTGATCTGACCAGCCGAGCAGACCGATTGACCGGGAGCTTTCGTAGCGCGATGCTGATACCCAGTTCGGAGGCCCACGACGTCCCTTGACCCAGCATTCGCGCGACACCCCACAATTTTACCTCACGGCGCCGTCCCCCTGCCCGTATCTGCCGGGCCGGCATGAGCGCAAGGTGTTCACGCACCTCGTGGGGGAACGCGCCGGCGACCTCAACGATCTCCTGACCCATGGCGGGTTCCGCCGCAGCCAGTCGATCGCGTACCGGCCGGCCTGCGACCAGTGCCGGGCCTGCGTCTCGGTCCGGGTCGTCGCCAACGAGTTCCGCCCGTCCCGCAATTTCCGCAAAGTGATGGCGCGCAACGCCGACATCATCGGCGAGCAGCGCAGCGCGGTGCCGACCTCAGAGCAATATTCGGTGTTCCGCGCCTATCTCGATGCCCGCCATCGCCATGGCGGCATGGCCGACATGACCGTGCTCGACTACGCCATGATGGTCGAGGACAGCCATGTCGAGACCCGCATCATCGAGTACCGCAAGCGCGGCCCCGACAGCGGCCTCACCGGCCGCGGCGAGGAGCTGATCGCGGTCGCACTCACCGACGTGCTCAGCGATGGTCTGTCGATGGTCTATTCGTTCTTCGAGCCGAGCCAGGTGTCCCGCTCGATGGGCACCTTCATGATCCTCGACCACATCGCCCGCGCGCGCCGACAAGGCCTGCCTTACGTCTATCTCGGCTATTGGATCGAGGGCTCCAAGAAGATGGACTACAAGGCCCGCTTCCTGCCGCAGCAGCGCCTCGCTCCCTCAGGCTGGCTGCGCATCGATGCGCAGGGCGATACGGCCTCCGAGCCGCAGGATTAGCTGCTTCACACTCTCTGTCATGCCCCGGCTTGACCGGGGCATCCAGTACGCCGCAGCCTCTCGTTTCAATCGCAACCGTCTCTGGAATACTGGGTCGCCCGGTCGAGCCGGGCGACGACAGCGGTGGGTGTCCTCACCCCAACAGCGTATCCGCCAGCAGCTTCACGTTCAAAACCACGATCACGCCTGCGACGATCCACGCGGTCACAGCGACTGACGCCGGTATCGCGAACTGCCCCATCTTGCGGCGGTCGGAGACGAAGCGAACCAGCGGGATGACCGCGAAGGGAAGCTGCATCGAGAGCACGACCTGGCTGAACACCAGCAGATCCGCCGTGCCGCGCTCACCATAGATCGCCGTGACGATGATTACCGGAACGATGGCGATGCCGCGCGTCAGCAGGCGCCGCGCCCAGCTCGGCAGACGCAAATCGAGAAAGCCTTCCATCACGATCTGGCCGGCCAGCGTCGCGGTGACGGTTGAATTCAGGCCCGAGGCCAGCAGCGCCACCGCGAACAATGTCGAGGCGATGCCGAGGCCGAGCAGCGGCGACAGCAGCTCGAAGGCCTGGCCGATCTCGGCGACGTCGGAATGGCCGCTGGTATGGAACGTCGCGGCCGCGACGACGAGGATCGCAGCGTTGATGAACAGCGCCAGCATCAGCGCGATGGTGGAATCCGTCGTCGCCCATTTGATGGCATCGCGGCGTCCCTCGTCGTTGCGCGCATAGGCGCGCGTCTGCACGATCGAGGAATGCAGATAGAGATTATGCGGCATCACGGTCGCGCCGATGATGCCGATCGCGATGTAGAGCATCTCGGGATTGGTGAAGATCTCGCGCTTCGGCGCAAAGCCGCGCAGCACCTCGGCAACCGGCGGCGCCGCAGCGACGATCTGAACCGCGAAGCAGACCGCGATCACCGCAAGCAGCGCCATCACGAAGGCTTCGAGGAAGCGGAAGCCACGGTTCATCAGGACCAGCAGCAGGAACGCGTCGAGGGCTGCGATCAGCGCGCCGCCGACCAGGGGAATGCCGAACAGAAGTTTCAGCGCGATCGCGGTGCCGATCACCTCGGCAAGATCGCAGGCGATGATCGCCGCTTCACAGGCGAGCCAGAGCAAGAAGTTCACCGCGGGCGAATAGGTGGCGCGGCAGGCCTGCGCCAGATCACGGTCGGTGACGATACCGAGCCGTGCCGCCAGCGACTGCAGCAGGATCGCCATCAGGTTCGAGAGCAGGATGACCGAGAGCAGCGTGTAGCCGAACCTTGACCCACCGGCGAGGTCGGTCGCCCAATTGCCGGGGTCCATGTAGCCGACCGAGACCATGTAGCCCGGGCCGACAAAGGCGAGCAACCGCCGCCACCATGCCCCGGCCGCGGGGACGGCGACGGTGGCATTCACCTCAGCGAGGCTCTTGGTGGCCGGCGCATCGGTGCGCCAGCCGGCGGCATCCTGGGTCAGGTCCTGGGTCAGATCGGGCGATCGGGCATCCATGCGGTCAGAATACCGGAGTCGATTCTTATTGCAACTCATTTGCAACTGCATCTAGGCGCATTGGTTCCCACTGCCCGCCCGGGCTTTGCCCGCTCCTGTCGGGAAGCGGGTGGGTTTGACCGTTCCCGGAAGCGAATACTGGCGGCATCACGAGTTTGCAGGAAATGCGCCATGTCAAATGCCCATCGGCTTCCCGACACCTTCAACCGCCTCGCTTGGTCCAACCTCACGGCGCAATCGGCCGAGCAGATCGCGCTGGCGGCCGCCCCCATCGTCGCCGTGCTGACGCTGGGCGTTGCCGAGGGCCAGACCGGCGTGCTCCAGACCGCGCTCACTTTGCCCTTCGTGCTGTTCGCGATTCCCGCCGGCCTGCTGGCCGATCGCATCTCCCGCCGCGCGCTGATGGCAGGTGCCGAGGCGCTGCGGGCGGTGGCGCTGGCGGCGATCGTGCTGCTGCTCTGGCTCGGCGCGCTCAACCTGCCGCTGCTGGCGCTGCTCGGCTTTGGCGCCGTCTGTGGCACCGTCGTCTACAGCGTCGCCGCGCCGGCGCTGGTGCCCTCGCTGGTGAGCGCCGAGCTGCTGTCGGCCGCGAATGCCCGCATCGAGCTTGCGCGCACCATCGCCTTTGCCAGCGGGCCCGCGCTCGGCGGCGCGCTGGTCGGCTGGTGGGGCGCGAGCCCGGCCTTCGGCTTCGCCGCGGCGCTGTCAGCGATCGCCGTGATGCTGCTCTCCGGCCTCTACGAGCCCGCGCGTGCACCGGTGCCACGACGCCATCCGTTCCAGGACATTCGCGAGGGCGCCGGTTTTGTCTTCCACCATCCGCTGCTGCGGCCGGTGTTCATCACCCAATTCATCTTCAACACCGGCTGGTTTCTGCAGATCGCGGTGTTCGTGCCCTACGCGGTGCGCCATCTTGGCCTGACCGCGGCCGGCGTCGGCACGGTGCTGACGATGTACGGCGTCGGCATGGTGATCGGGGCACTGTTCGCCACGCGCGTGATGAACCGCATCGCCTTCGGCACCGTGGTCGGCCTCGGCCCGATCACCGGTTTTATTGCCGCTGTGGTGATGGCGCTGACGGTGCTGGTGCCCTCGCCCTGGCTTGCGGCCTTGAGCTTCTTCCTGCTCGGCGTCGGACCGATCCTCTGGGTGATCTCGACCACGACCTTGCGCCAGTCGGTGACGCCGCCGCGCCTGCTCGGGCGCGTCTCCGCCATCAACATCATGAGCTACGGCGCCCGCCCGCTCGGATCAGTGCTCGGCGCGATCGTCGGCGGCCTCTGGAGCGCGGAAGCGTGCCTCTATGTTGCGGCAGCCGTGTTCGGCGTGCAGGCGCTGGTGATCTGGCTGTCGCCGGCGGTGGCGCTCGACCGGCAGCCGGCGATGGTGGGCGACGAAGCCGCGGCGCGCTGCTAGGCGCACCGTCATTGCGAGCGAAGCAATCCAGTATCTCTCGGCGGGGCAGTCTGGATTGCTTCGTCGCAAGGACTCCTCGCAATGACGGAGATGCGGAAGCAGCCGGGCTAATTCGCCAGATACCGCTCATAGCTGCCGGTCACCGGCTCGCTCGCATCGACTTCAGGGTCGAGCGTGTAGAGATCCTGCGCGCGGCCGATGCCGCGGAGCGCATAGCGGCCGGTGGAAACGAGGTAGCGGCGGCCGGCGGCATCCAGGCCCTTGTAGAACTCGGCTGACGCCAGCAGCTCCCGATCGACCGAGCGGCTCATCGAGGCGATGCGGCTGACCTCGTTCACGGTCGGCCCCACCACGGTGAAATCGAGCCGGTCCTCGCTGCCGATATTGCCGTAAAAGACCTCGCCGACATGCAGGCCGATATAGGCGGACGTGGTCGGGCGGCCCTCCGCCGCCCGGCGCGCATTCAGCGCCGCGACGTTCTGGCGAAACAGGTGCTCGGCCCGCAGCGCGGCCCGCCGCGCATCGGCCATGTCCTCGCCCCAGAACATCGCCAGCACGCCGTCGCCGATCAGCTTCAGCACGTCGCCACCTGCCTCGTGGATCGCGTCGATCACGGCCTGGGCGTAATCGTTGAGGAACGGGATGATCTCGTCCGGCGCGATGCTCTCGCTGATCCCGGTCGAGCCGCGCAAATCCGAATACCAGAGCACGGCATTGATGCGCTCGGTGACGCCGCGCGAGATCCGCCCGCGCAGGACCTGCTCGGAGGCATCGCGCCCGAGATAGACCCGCCCCAGCGTCCGCACGATGTCGACCTGCTGCGCCGATTTGATCGCAAGTCCCAGCACCGGCACGAGATCGCGCAGCGCGGCGAGCTCGGCTTCGCTAAAACCTTCGTCCCGCCGCGTCGTCCAGTAGGAGTAGAGGCAGTCCATCTGCCCGAGCGCTCCGGTCTCGCCGAAGCGGTGCACGAAGGCCAGGAAATGGCGGTGACCGTGTTCGGCGAGCTCGCCGATCTGCGCGAAATCGAGCGAGGGCGCGTCGGCAAGATCGATCACCATCTCGTCGTGGCCATGCTCGAGCAGGTGGTAGAACACCGAGCGGCGCCAGTTCTTGGCCGCATCGCCATCCGCCGTCGAGCCGTATTCGATGACGTTGCTCTCGTTGCTCGGCGTGTCGCTCCAGCGGAAGGCACGGCCCTCGTAGATCGGATGCAGCGTGTCGATGACGACGAGGCCGCGCGAGAGTTCCAGCCCTTCAGCGCGGCAGCGCTCGCAGAAGCCGCGCAAGAGTTCGGGTTCGGGAAGGCCGGTGAGCCCCTGGCCGGCCACCCAGTTCATCAGCGCAAGGCGGGAGGTGAGTTGCATACGCCATTATGGCGTGCATTCGTGACGAACGAAAGGCCGCAACCAAGGCTCGCACGGCCAGCAGGTCGAATATGCCGCCAACGCTGTTGACGCGCTCTCGCCTCGGGTCGCAAATGCCGAAGATGACACCAAAGGCCAGAAATTCGACGACATGAGCCAGCGCCAGCTTCCGATCATCCTCGCGCTCGGCACCACGCAGACTCTGGCCTGGGCTTCGAGCTATTATCTGCCGGCCCTGCTTGCCGATCCCATGGCGCACGACCTCGGCATCTCCAGCAACTGGATTTTTGGCGCGTTCTCAGCCTCGCTCGTGATCTCCGCGATGCTGGGGCCCCGCATCGGGCGACAGATCGACCTCGTCGGCGGGCGGCAGGTGTTGTCCGCCTCGAACCTGACCCTTGCGGCCGGCCTCGTCCTGCTCGGCTTCTCCCAGTCGGTGGCGGTGATGACCTTCGCCTGGTTCGTGCTCGGCATCGGCATGGCGATGGGGCTTTACGATGCCGCCTTCGCTGCGCTCGGCCGCATCTATGGCGCAGAAGCGCGCGGCTCGATCACCGGCATCACCTTGATGGCCGGATTCGCCTCGACCGTCGGCTGGCCGCTCACCGCCTGGGGATTGGCCCATATCGGCTGGCGCGATACGTGCTTCGCCTGGGCTGCCGCCAACGTCCTGATCGGCTTGCCCCTCAATTTCTTCATGCTGCCTTCGATCAAGGGCGCCAGGCAGGCCGCGGCAACGGCGGAGAAACCGCACGTCCCGCTCGACCGCACCATGGTCCTGCTCGCCTTCGTCTTTGCCGCGGTCTGGACCGTCACCGGCGCCATGGCCGTGCATTTTCCGCGCATCCTGGAGGCGACCGGTGCGAGCCATGTCGAGGCGATCGCGGCCGGCGCGTTGATCGGCCCGGCCCAGGTGGTCGCGCGCATTCTCGAAGCCAGCGTCCTCTCCCGCTTCCATCCATTGTGGTCGACCCGCCTGGCCTGCGTCACCCACCCGATTGGCGCGGCCGTCGTCGCCATCTTCGGCGCGCCGGCCGCGAGCGCCTTTGCGCTGCTGCACGGCTCCGGCAACGGCATCTTGACGATCGCGCGCGGAACGCTGCCGCTGGCGATCTTCGGCCCGAAGGATTTCGGCTACCGCCTCGGCATCATCGGCGCGCCGGCGCGGATGGCGCAGGCGATCGCGCCGCTGGCCTTTGGCCTGCTGATCGACATGATGGGCGCCAAGGTGCTGATGGTCTCATCCGCGCTCAGCCTGTCAGCGCTGGCCGCGCTGTTCCTGATCCGCGCAGAAAAGCGGCCGGATTGACCGTGCCGCCGCTTTCGCGCACAAGCGCTGGCATGACCGACGACAAGAGCCCGCCCCGCACCCTCAAAGGCCTGATCCGCTGGGCCATGACGCCGCCGCAGGCCTGGGGCGTCTATCTGCTGGCTTTGCTCCTGGTGTGGCTGGTCTCGTTCTATGCCGGGACGCTGAAGCCGAAGAAGACGCCGGACGCAAGCCCGCCGCCGGTCACCGCACCGAAGAGCTGATCCTGTTTCAGTTGTAAAACTCCGGCGACATCTTCTGGGTGTCGCGCTGGGCCTTGTCGTGGTTGATCCAGAGCTGCGCCTTTTCCCTGTGGAGCGTGTCGGCAATCTTCTGCATCGAGGCCGCGCTCTGGTCCTTGTTCGCGTTCATGCTGGGAACGCGGCGGTTGTCCCAATTGTCCTTGAAGTGAACGGCATCGCCTGAGAGCACCACCACGCCGGTCTTCGGCAGCCGCACCATCAGCGATTGGTGCCCCGGCGTGTGGCCGGGCGTCGAGAGAATGGTGATGCTGCCGTCGCCGAACACGTCCTTGTCACCGGCGAGCAGCTCGACGGGATGTGAGGGCTTGAAGCGCGGCTCGTTGTTGGCGCCGGGCCAGTCATACTCGGCTTTCTGCACGTAGAGCGTCGCCTGCGGGAACATCTCGACATTGCCGATGTGATCGGGGTGCGTGTGCGAGACGCCCATCACCTTGACGTCGGCGGGCTTCACGCCGATCTGCTCGAGCTGCGAAGCCAGCGTCTTCGGGCGCCGCCAGGTGACGGCCTTGGGATCGGCCGGCACGAGGCCGTTCGGCATCGTCGCGACGGCGTCGGGAATCCCGGTGTCCCACAGGAACCAGCCCTGGCTGTGCTTGATGAGATAGCAGGTGTCGACGAAATCCATCGACTTGCCTTCGTTTACCCCCGGTGACCAGCGCCCGATATCGCCGGCGACGCCCTCCCCGCAATTCATGATGTAAAGCCTTTCGACGCCCGGCTTCTGTGCGAACGCAGCCTGGGCGGACAGCGCGAGTGCGGCCATGGCGAGAGCGAGCTTGAATTTGCGGGTCATCCTTGGTCCTTCCTGCAGCCTTCTCTTTGCGACCGAGGATCAACCCCGCCCCCGCCGCAGAATTCCGCTTCCACGCACTCCAGGCCTGAGCGAATATCATTCTTGCGCACAATGCCATGGTATCAGGCGATTGACAGGTCGGCGTGGTTTCGCTGTAATCATGACCTGGGGATTTGAGCGATCTCCCCACGAGGCGACATGCCCAAGTATCGCGTCCCGTTCAGTTCCCACGAGGACGCATCAACATGCCTACATTCACGACCATATCTTCAGATAAATTGGCGCGCCTGATCGGCACGGCCAATGCTCCTGTCCTGATCGATGTCCGCACCGAGGACGATTTTGTTGCCGACCGGCGGCTGATCCCCGGCTCGATCAAACTCAGCCACGAGACGGTTGCGGAATGGGGCGGGCAATTTGCCGGCCGCCGCACCATCGTCTCCTGCCTGCGTGGAGAAAAGCTCGCGCAGGGCACCGCGGCGTGGCTGCGCCAGCTCGGCGCCGAGGCCGAAACGCTCGAGGGCGGTTTCGAGGGCTGGAAAGCAGCAAATCTGCCGCTGCTCGACACCCGCAAGCTGCCCCCACGCGATGCCAAGGGGCGCACGGTCTGGGTGACGCGCGCCCGGCCCAAGATCGACCGCATCGCCTGCCCCTGGCTGATCCGCCGCTTCGTCGATCCCGCCGCGGTGTTCTTGTTTGTCGCGCCGCCCGAAGTGGTCGCGGTCGGCGAGCGCTTCAAGGCTGCGCCCTTCGACATCGAGAACGTGTTCTGGAGCCACCGCGGTGAACTCTGCACCTTCGACGTGATGATCGAGGAGTTCGGCATTGCGACGCCGGCGCTGCTGCGGCTCGCGACTTTGGTGCGCGGCGCCGATACGGCGCGGCCCGATCTGGCCCCGGAGGCCCCAGGCCTGCTCGCGGCTTCGCTCGGGCTGTCGCGCATGTACGATGACGACCTCGAACAGCTCGAGGCCGGCATGCTGCTCTACGACGCCTTCTATCGCTGGTGCCGCGACGCCACGGCCGAGACCCACAACTGGCCGACCAACAAGGTGAAGGCGTAATGGACACCCGTAACGTTCAAGCAGGAGCTGATGCCGGTCACGGCATCAGCTTCGGTGAGGCCTTTCGTGTCTGGCTCCGTGTCGCGTCGTTGAGCTTCGGCGGGCCTGCGGGCCAGATCGCCGTGATGCACCGCATCCTGGTCGAGGAGAAGAAGTGGATCTCCGAAGGCCGCTTCCTGCATGCGCTGAACTACTGCATGCTGCTGCCGGGACCCGAGGCGCAACAACTCGCCACCTATGTCGGCTGGCTGATGCATCGCACCGCGGGCGGACTGATGGCGGGCGGGCTGTTCATCCTGCCCGGCATCATCGCCATCATGGGCCTCAGCTATATCTATGCGGCCTACGGCAATGTCAGCTTCGTCGAGGCGCTGTTCTTCGGCCTGAAGGCCGCCGTGCTCGCCATCGTCGTCGAGGCCGTGTTTCGCGTCGGCAAGCGCGCGCTGAAGAATCGCATCATGATCGCACTGGCCGCGATCGCCTTCGTTGCCATCTTTTTTTTCGCGGTGCCCTTCCCTGTCATCATCATCGCCGCCGGCCTGATCGGCTATGCCGGCGCCCGCGCCGGCCGCACCGAGTTCGCGCCCGCGGGTCATGGCCATGGCGGCAGCAACGCCGCAATCGACAGCATGCTCGGCGAAGCCGTGCCCGAACATGTGCGTCCCGACACCGCGCGTGCGATCCGCACCGCCGCGCTCTGGCTGTCCCTGTGGCTCGTTCCGGTGATCGTTCTGCTGCTGGCGCTCGGCCAGGCCAGCGTATTCAGCCAGATCGCGCTGTTCTTCTCGAAGATGGCGCTGGTCACCTTCGGCGGCGCCTATGCCGTGCTGGCCTATGTCGCCCAGCAGGCGGTTGAGCATTATCACTGGCTGAAGCCGCACGAGATGCTCGATGGCCTCGGCATGGCCGAGACCACGCCGGGCCCGCTCATCATGGTGCTCCAGTTCGTGGGCTTCATGGCGGCCTATCGCGATCCCAGCGGGCTGTCGCCGATGCTGGCGGCAACCCTCGGCGGCTTGCTCGCCACCTGGGTCACGTTCACGCCCTGCTTCCTCTGGATCTTCGTCGGCGCTCCCTATATCGAGCGGCTGCGGGGCAATACGGGCCTTGCCGGCGCGCTGAGCGCGATCACAGCGGCGGTCGTCGGCGTGATCCTCAATCTGTCGATCTGGTTCGCGCTGCACACGCTGTTCCGCGAGACCGTGCCGGTGCACGCCTTTCCGCTGGATTTCGACAGGCCGGTATTGACGAGCGTCGATCTGCCGGCGCTCGTGCTGTCGATCGCGGCCGCGACCGCGATCTTTCGCTTCAAGCTCGGCATGCTGACGGTGCTGGCCGGGAGCTGCGCCGCCGGCGTGGCGTTACGGATGGTGGGAGTGATCTAAAGCGGAATTCCGCGAGCGTTGACGTGGATCAATACTGCCGACGTTGGGAGTGCGACCGGTGTGTTGAACCCGACTTGGAGTACCGACTTGGAGGACGCTCCAATGTGTAAATGGGCTTTGACGATTTTGACCGTGGCTATCGCCTTAGCAGCGGGGCACGCACGGGCCCAAAGATTCGATCCGGCTTTTCCCGTTTGCTTGAACGTCGTCTCTCGCGGAATCAGTCCATACTATCGGTGCACCTATACGACGATGGACCAATGCAGGGCGTCGGCCAACGGTCAGATGTGCGTCCTCAACCCATATTACGCCGGTGCGACGGCCGGAGGGAAGAAGCGGCGCAATTCTCACCAAACATACACGCCGCCTGTGCCGCCGGTCCACTACCGGGCCGCGCCGTACAATCAATTCAATGAACCTTATTATGGCGCCTCCCAGGGTTACGCACCGGGCGAAAAAGAACGATTTCTCCAAAGTACGAGACAATACATGTGACGGATGATGCGCCGGTCGGGCAAAGCAGCCGCGATCGGGAGGCGCTTCTGTCAAGCCCTTCGGGCGCGATGGACGTTGCAACTCGCCGCGAGAAGGCAAAGGTGCGTCTGTCGTTTGGAATTTAGATTGGAGAGCGATGGCCTCTCCGCTTGCTCCGTCATTGCGAGCGCAGCGAAGCAATCCAGGGTCTTTCCGCAGAGGGATCTGGATTGCTTCGCTGCGCTCGCAATGACGCCGAGATAGCCGCGAGGACCAGCGCACACGAGGCCCGCAGCACTACCGCATCATCATCCGCGCGATCGCTTCCCCGATCACCACTGTCGTGAAGTGCGTATTGGCGCGGCAGTCGGACGGCATGATCGAGGCGTCGGCGACGCGCAGGCCCGAGATGCCCTTCACGCTGCCATCAGGATTGACGACGCCGTCGGCATCACTGACGCCGCTCATGCGGCAGCTGCCGGCGGCATGCTGGATGTCGCCGGTTTCACGCCGCAACAATGCATCGAGCTCGTGATCTGGCAGGCTGGCGGCCTGCGGCAATGTCAGGTCGGTGTCGGCGAGCCTGATCCAGTCGGCGATGCCCGACAGCGCCGGCTGCGAGGTGATCACCGCGAGCCGCTTCACCGCATCCATCATGCGCAGCATATCGCGGGGATCGGCCAGCATGTTCTCCTCGACGATGGGATCGATCGACGGATCGGTCGAGGCCAGCTTGAGCGTGCCGCGCGAATAGGCGTTGAACAGACCGGCGCCGATCGCTCCGGGCATGCCGATGCCGCGATGATTGAACGCGATCAGGATCATGTCGCGCTTGCCGCCCTCGGCGAGACCCGAGGAATAGGTCACGCAGCAATTGGTGTGGCGGGTGTCCGGATCGGTCGGCCGCAGATCCTCGTGGAGCTGGATCGTGGCGCGAAACAGTGGATGATCGAAGAAATGCTTGCCCACAGGCAGATCGCGTTCCACCGCGATGCCCATCGCCTTCAACTCTTCCGCAGGCCCGATGCCCGAGCGCAGCAGGATCGCCGGGCTGTGGATCGCGCCGGCGCAGAGCACGATCTGGCGCGCGCTGATCTCGTGGGTGCCCTGCCCCTCGATGTGGACGCGAAGGCCGGTCGCCCTGTTGTCGCTGATCAGGACGCGATCGACCAGCGCACGCCCGCGGATCTCCAGATTGGCGCGGCCACGCACGGGCTCCAGATAACCCTCATTGGTGGTGATACGGCGGCTGTCGCGGCTGTTGATGGGATAGCAGGCGACGCCCTCACCGTCAGGGCCGTTGAGATCGGCGCACCAGGGATAGCCGCTCGCGAGCGCCGCATCGCGCAAGCCGCGATCGATCGGGCCCCATTTCTCCGGTGGTGCGCGATAGACCGGCAACGGTCCACCGCGACCATGGCCCGAGTTGTCGCCGAACTCCAGATCGTCCTCGATCACGGAGAACAGCGGCATCACCTCCCGGGCCGACCAGCCGGTGCAGCCATTGGCTGCCCACTCGTCGAAGGCATCGGCAACGCCGCGGATGGCGATCTGGCCGTTCATCATCGAGGAGCCGCCCAGCCCCTTGCCGCGCCAATAGAATCGCGGCTCCTGCCCGGCGACGCGGCGCGTCAGCAGATCGGGCCATTGCCACTTCTCCTGATATTCGCGCTGGTGGATGATCGGGATCGGGTTCGGCGTCCTGACTTCCCAGGGCGCCTCGTCGGCGCGCCAGTCGAGCCCCGCTTCGAGCAGCAGGACGCGTCGTGCCGGATCCTCGGACAGCCTTGCTGCAACCGCGGCGCCGGCGGAGCCACCGCCGACAACAATGACATCGTACATCGCGTTACTTCTCAAAGTTCCCAAAGACCGGCATGACGGACGGTATCAGACCGTGCAGACCGATGCAGCAATGGAGGAGCATTGCTGCATATCAGGAACGAGAGCCACGCCTACCCGATCACCTTGCCGAACTTGTTCGACTTCGGAAAACCCTTCGGCGGCAGCCGGCCGGCGTCGGCGCGGGTGCCTTGCCATTCGGCGAGCTCCTTCATGCTCGCCGAGAATTCGCGCCCCGCGGAGTCCTTCCAGGTCAGGCCGGCCTTGGCGTCGAACACAGCGACGTCGGACAGGCCGCCGTCCTTGTACTTCTGCAAGCGCACGCCGCGGCCGCGCGCCATCTCCGGCACCTGCTCGAGCGGGAAGATCAGCATCTTGCGGTTCTCGCCGATGACAGCGACGGTGTCGCCAAGCACCTCGGTGATCGCGCGCGCCTCGTTCGGCATGTCGACGTTGAGGACCTGCTTGCCCTTCTTGGTGGTGCCGACGCAATCATCCTCGTTGACGACGAAGCCCTGGCCCTCGTGGCTCGCCACCAGGAATTTGCGGCCCCCTTTGTGCACGAACAGCGCGACGGGCGCCGCCTCCTGCTCGAGGTCGATGAACAGGCGGATCGGCTCGCCGTGGCCACGACCGCCCGGCAGCTTCGCAACGTCGAGCGAATAGAACTTGCCGTTGGTGGCGAACAGCAAGAGCTTCGAGGTCGTCTCGGCGAAGAAGGCGAAGCCGAGCTTGTCGTCCTGCTTGAAGGCCAAGCCGGAAAGATCCTCGACATGGCCCTTCATGGTGCGGATCCAGCCCTTGTCGGAGACGACCACGGTCACCGGCTCGCGCTCGACGAGGGCTTCCTCCATCGCGGCGAGATCGTGCTCGGGCGCATCAGCGAAGGTGGTGCGGCGCTTGCCGAGCGGCGTCTTCGGTCCGAACATGTCACGGACCTTGCCGACCTGCTCGCCGACCTTCTTCCACTGCTCGGCTTCGGACGCGAGCAGGCTCTCGATCCCCTTCAGCTCCTTGCGGAGATCCCGGTCCTCGTTGCGGATTTCCATTTCCTCGAGCCGGCGCAGATTGCGCAGACGCATGTTGAGGATGGCTTCCGCCTGGATCTCGGTGAGCTTGAACGCCTTGATCAGGGCCGGCTTCGGCTCGTCCTCGGTGCGGATGATCTTGATCACCTTGTCGAGATTCAGATAGGCGACCAGATGACCGCCGAGGACTTCCAGGCGGTGCTCGATCTGCGCCTTACGATAGCTGCTGCGCCGGATCAGCACGTCGCGCAGATGGTCGAGCCATTCGCGCAAGGCTTCCGCGAGCCCGACGACCTTGGGGATGCGGCCCTTGATCAGCACGTTGAGGTTCAGCGGAATCTTGTTCTCGAGCTCGGTCAGCCGGAACAACGACTCCATCATGAGCGCCGGATCGACGTTCTTCGACTTCGGCTCGATCACGATGCGGACGTCTTCGGCCGACTCGTCCCTGATGTCGCCGACCAGCGGCAGCTTCTTCTGGTCGAGCAGCTCGGCGATCTTCTCGATCAGGCGCGACTTCTGCACCAGGAAGGGAATCTCGGTGACGACGACGACCCAGGTGCCACGAGCGCCCTCTTCCTGCTGCCACCTGGCGCGGACACGGAACGAGCCGCGGCCGGTGGTGTAGGCTTCAGCGATCGCCTGCTTGGAATCGACGCAGATGCCACCGGTCGGGAAGTCCGGGCCCTTGACCCACTTCAGCAGCGCCTTGGATTTCGCGTCGGGCTTCTCGATCAGGTGCAGCGCGGCGTCGCAGAGCTCGGCGGCATTGTGCGGCGGGATCGAGGTCGCCATGCCAACCGCGATGCCCTGCGCGCCGTTGGCGAGCAGGTTCGGGAAGCCGCCGGGCAGCACGATCGGCTCCTTCGATTGGCCGTCGTAATTGGGGCGGAACTCAACGCCGTCCTCGTCGATGCCGTCGAGCAAAAGCCGCGCGACATCGGTCATGCGCGCTTCGGTGTAGCGGTAGGCGGCGGGGTTATCGCCGTCGATATTGCCGAAATTGCCCTGGCCGTCGACCAGCGGGTAGCGCGAGGAGAAATCCTGCGCCAGACGCACCATGGCGTCGTAGATGGCCTGGTCGCCATGCGGATGGAACGAGCCCATCACGTCGCCGACGATCTTGGCGGATTTCTTGAAAGCCGTGCCCGGGTCCAGCCTGAGCAGGCGCATGCCGTAGAGGATGCGGCGGTGGACAGGCTTCAGGCCGTCGCGCGCATCGGGCAGCGCGCGATGCATGATGGTGGAAAGCGCATAGGCGAGGTAGCGCTCTTCCAGCGCTTCCTGCAGCCGGACCTCGTGAATTTCGGCCGGTTCTTCCGGTGGAACGATTCGTTTTCCCATGCCGCCCGGTTAAACCGTGGAAGCGAATCGGGCAAGGAGGGAGTGGTTCCCTGTGGGCTGCTCCTACCCTCCCCAACCCGCCGTCACGGTCGGCTGGACGCTGGCCGGGGGTGTCGCCGGCATATTGGTGACACAGCGGCGGGCCGCCTCGATCTCGGCATCGGTTGCGCCATGGGACCGCGCCCATGTCTCTGCCGCCGCAGCGGAATATTTCGCCACATAGTACCGGACAAGGGTGCAGGAGGCGCGCCGAAACACGCCAGGTTGCGGTTCGCCGGCCATTGCGTCGGGCGCAAAAGCAAGCAGCGCCGCCGTCAGCGCAAAACCCTTGATCAACATCTGGGCTGTCCCCCGTTGTGGAACCAGCCCGGCCAACGCGGAAGCCCCCATTTTGTTCCAGAAAACCCCATGTCATCAGGTATTGCAGGAGCGCGATCTGCTCATGGCGCCGGCAGCGCCGCCTTGGCCTGCTGCCGCGTCAGGGCGTTGATGAAGCCGGCACGCGCATCGGAATGGCCCTGCCCGCGCGGCTCCAGCACATGGCGCAGCAGAAACAGGCCGGTCAGCCGAAAGCCGTCCTGGAGATCCTCGTCGGTGAGGTCGTCAGCGGCTTCGCCATGGCGCAGGAAGGGCGGCAGCCGCAACAGCCGGTCGCGCCACGGCTCGCCCGCGCCGCGCGACACCGCACCGCCGGATTTCGGCGAGACGTAGATCAGATCCGTGGTCTCCCCGGTCACCGCGCAGTTTTCGAGTGCCAGCCCGAAGCCGAGCTCGGAGAGCATGGCCAGCTCGAAATGGATGAGATGCACGGCCGCGCTGCCGACGTCGTCGAAATCGTCGAGCGAATGCTCGAGCAGCGCAAAGATGTCCTCGTGCGGATCGCGCTCGGGCAGCAGCCGCGCAATCGAGGCCAGATGGGTGATGCCGTAGACACCGTGGGAGGATGCCAGCAGCGTTGCGGCGCGCAGCTTCAATCCCTCGATCGCGTAGGTGCCGAGATGCTCGTCGAGCCGCGCCCGCCACATCGCGCTGACGCTGTTGCCGGGCTGCAAGAGCGGCCGCAGCCGCGAGCTGGCGCCGCCGCGCACCAGGCCGAGATGCCGGCCGTGCTGACGCGTCAAGAGTTCGACGATGGCGCTCGATTCGCCATGCCGCCGCACACCCAGCACGATGCCTTCGTCGGTCCATTCCATGGGGATGAAGCTTATCGCATTTCGAGCTGTCGTAGGGTGGGCAAAGCGAAGCGTGCCCACCCATTTTTCGTGATCGAGAGAGGTGGTGGGCACGGCGCAAGGGCGCGCCTTTGCCCACCCTACGGAACCTCTCGAAATCTAGGCGTTGAACCAGCCCTTCGCATCGCCGGTGAAGGAGAAATACAGCCCGAATGCCGTCAGCACGCAGGAGACGATCTCGATGGCGCTGTCGAGCTCCAGGCCCCGCTCGCCGAGGATCTGAGCGAGCGAGATCGCCGACAGCACCAGCGCCGCTGCCAGCACCCAGCGCGGCCAGTTCTTGCGCCAGCGCGCAGCCAGCCAGACGAAATAGACCAGCAGCAGGATCATCCCGCCGGCGAGCAGCGTCGCCGTCATGATCATCTGCTCGGTCATCTCGATGGATGGCGTGCGGTCCTGCACCGCCACCGACAGCGAGTCGAGCATCAGCGAGGCATAGAGCAGCGCTTCGAAACGCTGGACGTTGCGGGGCACGCTCATAAAATACCGATCTGTTCTTGCTTATTCTTTGGGGAATTCCAGGCCCATCTCGCGGTAGCGATCGGGGTCGTCACCCCAGTTCTCGCGCACCTTGACGAACAGGAACAGATGGACCGGCACGTCCAGGATCTGCATCATTTCCTTGCGCGAGTCCGCGCCGATCGACTTGATGGTGGCGCCGCCCTTGCCGAGCACGATCTTGCGCTGGCTTTCGCGCTCCACGAAGATCGTCTGCTCGATGCGCACCGACTTGTCCTTGCGCTCCTCCCATTTGTCGGTTTCGACCGTCGACTGGTAGGGCAATTCCTGGTGCAGCTTCTGATAGATCTTCTCGCGCGTGATCTCGGCCGCCAGTTGCCGCATCGGCGCGTCCGACATCTGGTCCTCGGGGTAAAGATACGGGCCCGGCGGCACCATTTCGGCAAGCGTGCTGCGGACGTCGTCGACGCCATCGCCCGAGATCGCCGCGATCATGAAGGTTCTGACAAACTTCATGCGCTCGTTGGCCGCCTGCGCCAGCGCCAAGAGCTTCTCGCGCTGGACCAGATCGACCTTGTTGATGACAAGGATCTTGTCGTGATTGACGCTGGCGGCCTTGGCGAGGATCGCCTCGGCCTCCTCGTCGATGCCGGTCTTGGCATCGAGCAGCACGCAGACGAGATCGGCATCATGCGCCCCGCTCCAGGCGGTCGACACCATGGCGCGGTCGAGCCGCCGCTTGGGCAGGAAGATGCCGGGCGTGTCGACCAGAATGATCTGTGCGTTGTTCTCGATCACGATGCCGCGGATCAGCGCGCGCGTGGTCTGGACCTTGCGCGAGACGATCGTGACCTTGGCCCCGACCAGCGCATTGACCAGCGTGGACTTGCCGACATTCGGCGCGCCGATCAACGCGACGAAGCCGCAGCGCGTCGCAGTGGGCGTCTCGCCGCTTGTTTCAGCCGTCATTGCCACCGCCAACGCCTTCACGTTCGATCATCACTGAAGCTGCTACTTTCTCCGCCGCGCGCTTGCTGCCGCCGATGCCTTCGGCCGGCGCCAGTCCCGGCAGGTCGACGGCGACGCGGAACTGCGGATCGTGATGCGGGCCGGTCCGCTCGACCTCGCGATAGACGGGCGTCGGCAATCCCTTGCCCTGCGCCCATTCCTGCAGCACGGTCTTGGGATCGCGCAGCGGGCGCCGCGGCTTGTGCATGCGCTCGGTCCAGTTGCGCTTGACGAATTCGTCCGCCGCCGCATGGCCGCCGTCGAGGAAGATCGCGCCGATGACGGCCTCGCAGATGTCACCTAGGATGGATTTGCGCAGGCGGGCATCGGCGCTGGAGCCGACCGAGCCGAGCTTGATGTCGTCGAGCAGGCCGAGCGACTTGGCAACGTCGGCGCAGCTCTCCTTGCGCACGAGCTCGGCAAGCCGCTTGGACAACTCGCCTTCATCGGCATTCGGGAAGGCATGATAGAGCATGTCGGAGACGACGAGCCCGAGCACGTGGTCGCCGAGGAACTCCAGCCGCTGATAGCTGTCACCGCGCTTGCGCCCGGACTTCAGCGCCGAGACATGCGTGATCGCCTGCATCAAGAGGTTCGGATCAGCGAAGTGGTGGCCGATGCGGGCCTCGAGCGCCGCGTTGGCGTCGGCCGCCGCCTTGGCCTTGTCCTTGGCCTTGCTGCTCCGCGTCCGCTTCTTCTTCGCCGGCGCCTTGCCTTCAGGTGCCTTGCCCTCGGGAGTCTTGCTCGCAAGCGTCTTGGTTGCAGCTTCGCCGTCAGGGGCGGCTTGCGCCTCGATCGATTGGGTCGCGACGTCCTTGGCTTCGTCTTTCATCGGACGATTTTGAAGAAGCGATTCCAGCGCACCGACCACGGCCAGCGCCAGAACATCCAGGCATGCTCGCCCTCGCCGATCGAGAAGAAGATCATCTGGGCGCGGCCGATCAGGTTTTCCGCGGGCACATAGCCGACCTGGCCGAGGAAGCGGCTGTCGGTCGAGTTATCGCGGTTGTCGCCCATCATGAAGAAGTGGCCGGGCGGCACCGTATAGACGTTGGTGTTGTCCATGTAGCCGTTGTCGGCGCAGTCGAGCGTCTCGTAGGAGACGCCGTTCGGCAGCGTCTCCTTCCAGCGCTTCACCCGCGAGATTCCGCCGCCTTCGGAGCCGCACGGATCCTCGCCGACATATTCGCTCATGCGCTGGCGCTCGACCGGGGTATCGTTGATGTAGAGCAGACCGTCCTTCATCTGGATGTGGTCGCCGGGCAGTCCGATCACGCGCTTGATGTAGTCGGTGCTGTCGTCCTTCGGCAGACGGAACACGACGATGTCACCACGGTTCGGATCCGAGCTCCAGATCCGTCCCGAGAACAGCGGCGGCGAGAACGGGATCGAATAGTGGCTGTAGCCGTAGGAATATTTCGAGACGAACAGATAATCGCCGACCAGCAGCGTCGCCTTCATCGAGCCGGACGGAATGTTGAACGGCTGAAACAGGAAGGTGCGGATCACCAGCGCGATCAGGAGAGCATGGATCACGACCCGGACCGTTTCGCCGACGCCGCTCTCAGTTTTCGTTCCTGAAGTCACGCTCATTGCTCTCTCAATTCCGGCCGGCGATCACAGAACGCTCTCCCTCCGCGAACGGCCCACCCGGCTCGCAGCCCAAGGAGATTGTCCTGATTCTGATAGTGAGGGCCAATTCCGGCGTAAAGCCGAATTCACCCAGCCTGATTTGCGTCGGCAAACTTTTAGACGGTTGTCGCAGGCCACGCAATCAAGGATCGCATCAAAAACTCATAAGCCATTGACTTGTAACAAGAATTATAAATTGACCACTCGTCGTTCAGGGCTTGGCCAGCGGCACGGCGGAAATGATCACGAACGCCTGCGCCAGCGGCCAGTCATCGGTGATCGACAGATCAATCTGGGCCTCGAACCCCTCCGGCGTCAGGGCCTGGAGGCGGACCAGCGCTCCCCCGGTCAGCCGCATCGACGGCTTGCCCCCGGGCAGATTGATCACCCCCATGTCGCGCCACCAGACGCCCTGCCGGATGCCGGTGCCGAGCGCCTTGGAGCACGCCTCCTTGGCGGCAAAGCGCTTGGCATAGGTCGCCACCACCATCTTCTCGTTCTTGGCGCGCCGCTCCGCCTTGGCGCGTTCGGCGGCGGTGAAGATGCGGTCGAGGAAGCGCTCGCCATGGCGCTCGATCACCTTGGCCACACGGGTGATGTCGATCAGGTCGGAGCCGATGCCGATGATCATGCACGGCTCCGGCCGCGATCCATCGCCGCCCGCATCCGGCGCACCGTCTCGGCAAGACCGACGAACAGCGCCTCGCCGATCATGTAGTAGCCGATGTTGAGCTCCATGATCTCGGGTAGCGCGGCAATCTTCTCCGCCGTCGCATAGTCAAGCCCGTGCCCGGCATGGACCTCGAGGCCCGCGTCCTTCGCCAGTTTCACACCCGCCACGATCCGCTGCCATTCCGCCTCGGCCTTGTCGGTGTGGCCGTCGGTGACGGCGTCGCACCAGGCCCCGGTGTGGATCTCGATCACGGGCGCGCGCAGGCGGGCCGCCATCGCGATCTGCGCGGGATCGGCGGCGATGAACAGCGAGACGCGAATGCCGGCATCGTTCAGCCGCGCAATATAGGGCGCGAGCGCATTCTGCTGGCCGACCGCATCTAACCCGCCTTCGGTGGTCACCTCCTGGCGCCGCTCCGGCACCAGGCACACCGCATGCGGCTTGGTGGCGAGCGAGATCCGCATCATGTCGTCGGTCGCCGCCATCTCGAAATTCAGCGGCTTGGAGATCTCCGCCTTCAGCCGCGCCATGTCCTCGTCGCGGATGTGCCGGCGGTCCTCGCGCAAATGCGCAGTGATGCCGTCGGCGCCGGCCTCGATCGCCAGCAGCGCGGCGCGGACCGGATCCGGATGGCGGCCGCCGCGGGCGTTACGGACGGTCGCGACGTGGTCGATATTGACGCCGAGGCGGAGCGGAGATGCAGGCATTTCAGGACTCGCAAGTTCGGAGAGACAGGCGATGACGAAACACGCCTATCCATTAACACGTTCGACTTTGGCGACGACCGCCTTGGCGCGCAGCTGGGCCAGGATCGCGCTCAAATGCTTGAGATCGTAGACTTCGAGATCGATCGTCGTCTCCGTGAAGTCGGGCGAGCGGCGCTGCATGCTGATATTGTCGATATTACCGTCATGCTCGGCGATCACGGTCGCGATCTGCGCCAGCGCGCCGGGCTCGTTGACGTTTTCGACCTTGATACGCGCCGGGAAGCGCTGCGGCGCGGAGTCCTCGATGTCCCAGCGGACGTCGAGCCAGCGCTCCGGTTCCTCCTCGAAATCCTTCAGCGCCGGCGACTGGATCGGATAGATCGTGATCCCCTCGCCCGGCGTGACGATGCCGACGATGCGATCACCCGGGACGGCACCGCCGTTCGGCGCGAACTTCACCGGCAGGGCGGAATTGTTGCCGCCAATCGGGATCGCAACCGGACTGCGCGACGGCTCCGGCGACTTCTCCTTGAGCTTGGCCGCGAGTGCACCCTTCTTGATGCCGTACCGCGCGACACGCTCTTCCTTGTAGTCAGGATACATCGCGCGGGCGACATGGGAGGCCTTGATCTCACCGCGCCCCACAGCCGCCATGACGTCCTCGATCGAGGTGCGAGCCAGCCGCGGCAGCGCGCCCTTGAGCTTGTCGTCGGCGTATTCGATCTTGGCACGTTCAAACAGGCGCTCGACGATACGCCGGCCGAGGCCGACATATTGATCGCGCACGGCGGTCCGCGTGGCGCGGCGGATCGCGGCACGCGCCTTGCCGGTGACCGCGAGCGTCTCCCAGGCCGAGGGCGGTGCCGACTGCGCTTCCGAGGTCAGCACTTCGACCTCGTCGCCGTTCTGCAGCTCCGAGGACAACGGCGCGAACTTGCCGTTGATCTTGCACCCCACAGCGCTGTTGCCGACGTCGGTATGCACGGCATAGGCAAAGTCGATCACGTTGGCATGGCGCGGCAACGCGATCAGCTTGCCCTTCGGGGTGAAGCAGAACACCTGGTCGTGGAACAGTTCGAGCTTGGTGTGCTCGAGGAATTCCTCGGGATTGGCGCTCTCCGAGAGGATGCCGATGGTATGGCGCAGCCAGGCGAACGCGTTGGACTCACGCTTGAGGAATTCGGTCGGCGATCCCACGCCTTCCTTGTAGAACACATGCGCGGCGATGCCGCGCTCGGCGATCTGGTCCATCGCTTCGGTGCGGATCTGCAGCTCGACGCGCTGGTTGCCGGGTCCGATCACGGTGGTGTGGATCGAGCGGTAGTCGTTCTGCTTCGGCGTCGAGATGTAGTCCTTGAACCGCCCCGGCACGACCGGCCAGGTGGTGTGGACGATGCCGAGCGCGCGATAGCAGGCCTCGATGTCGTTGACGACGACACGGAAGCCGAAGATGTCGGACAGCTGCTCGAAGCCGACCGATTTGCGCTCCATCTTGGTCCAGATCGAAAACGGCTTCTTGCGGCGGCCATAGACCCGCGCCCCCAGGCCGCGATGACGCAGATTATTGGAGAGCTGGTCCTCGATCTCGCCGATCAGATTGCGGTTACGCTCGGCGAGCGCATCGAGCCGCTGCATCACCACCGAATAGGCTTCGGGGTCGAGGGTGCGGAAGGACAGATCCTCCAGCTCCTCGCGCATCTCCTGCATGCCCATGCGCCCGGCCAGCGGCGCGTAGATGTCGAGCGTCTCCTCGGCGATGCGCCGGCGCGATTCCGTCGGCACGAAATCGAGCGTGCGCATGTTGTGCAGGCGGTCGGCGAGCTTGACCAGGAGCACGCGGACATCGTCGGCAATCGCCAGCAGCAGCTTGCGCAGGTTCTCGGCCTGCTTGGCCTCGCGCGACACCAGCTCGAGCCGCTTCAGCTTGGTCAGGCCCTCGACCAGCGCGCCGATCTCGGGGCCGAAGATCTGGTCGATCTCGGCACGCGTCGCCTCCGTGTCCTCGATCGTGTCGTGCAGCAGCGCGGCGACAATGGTGGCGTCGTCGAGCTTCAGATCAGTGAGAATCGCCGCCACTTCGAGTGGGTGCGAGAAATAGGGATCACCGGAGGCGCGGGTCTGCGACCCATGCGCCTTCATGGCGTAGACATAGGCGCGATTCAGCAGGTCTTCGTTGGTGTTCGGATTGTAGGACCGCACACGCTCGACGAGGTCATATTGACGCATCATCCGCGCGCGCGGCTTCGCCGGCCGTGCCACTGGCGCAGTCGGGGCCACGGCAACCGATTCGGTTGCGGCCAGCATCTGCGTGGGTCTGCGGCGTCGATACACCATGCCGTCCTGCCTTCAAACGGACCAGGAAGCGGCCCGTTGTATACATCCTAAGCTCCGATCGCGGCTGCGGCCGATCAATTCACTGACAGCCGCGGCGCGAACGAGCAACGCTATGGTAACCACGAAAACGCCAACAAAAGCAAAGGCCCGAACGCGGGTTCGGGCCTTTGATAAGATCACAAGAAGTCGACGATCGCGAGTAAGACGATTACTCGTCCTCTTCGGGCTGCTCTTCGGGCGGCGCGAGGCCTTCGAGACCCTTCAGAAGCTCCTCTTCGGTCATGCGCTCCACGGCAACTTCGGTATCGTCCGCATCGACGCTGGCGCCGGCGGAGCCGATCAGCGGAACCGTGTCCGGCTCGGGCTCGTCGACCTCGACGAACTTCTGGAGGGAGTGCACCAGTTCCTCGCGCAGGTCCTCCGGCGAGATGGTCTGGTCGGCAATTTCACGCAAAGATACAACAGGGTTCTTGTCGTTATCGCGGTCAACCGTTAGTTGTGACCCGGACGAAATCATGCGGGCGCGGTGGGCGGCCAGCAAGACCAGGTCAAACCGGTTGTCGACCTTGTCGATACAATCTTCTACGGTGACGCGAGCCATGGACTGTCGCTCCGTTGTGGGTGGGACGAAATATGTGGATGATCGGGGCTAGTTATAGGGGCCGGGCCGATTTCGCAAGGCCAAATTGTGATTTGGCCTCGCCAAACGGCTCTGCTACCCCCACATTAGGGCTGGGATGGGTGGATCCCCGGGCGACCATGGAAAGTGGCGGCGGGTGTAAGCAGGGCCGCCATAACTATACCTTGATTGCCCCGACTTCTCCGGATTTGCGGTTTCGACGGGTTTCGGCAGCACGTTGAACTGCGCGGCACGCTGCCGCCGCGCCAACAATAAAACGATCAATCACGAACACACTACGCGAGCAAACTGAATGTCACCTTCCCCTACCAACAAGATCGCGCTCTTCATCGACGGGGCCAATCTTTACGCAACGGCGAAAACTCTCGGCTTCGACATCGATTACAAGCGCCTTCTGAAGGAATTTCAGAGCCGCGGGACGCTGCTGCGGGCGTTCTACTACACAGCAATCATCGAGGATCAGGAGTATTCCTCGATCCGCCCGCTGATCGACTGGCTTGATTACAACGGCTACACCGTCGTCACCAAGGCGACCAAGGAATTCATCGACGCCTCCGGCCGCCGCAAGGTCAAGGGCAACATGGACATCGAGCTCGCGGTCGATGCCATGGAGCTCGCCGAGCACATCGACCAGATGGTGCTGTTCTCCGGTGACGGCGACTTCCGCTCGCTGGTCGAGGCCGTGCAGCGCCGCGGTGTCAGGGTCACGGTGGTCTCCACCATCGCCAGCCAGCCGCCGATGATCGCCGACGAGCTGCGCCGGCAGGCCGACGTCTTCACCGACCTCGTCGAGTTGCAGTCCAAGCTTGGCCGCGACCCGTCCGAGCGCCCCGCCCCGCGCGACCGCGGCGAGCGCGGCGAGGGACGCCACCACGCCCCGCAATTCCTCCAGCGCGCAACCACGATGGCGCCGAGGGGCGATGACGACTTCGAGGAGTGAGGCGGCCCGGTCAAGCCTTAAGGCCCCGACTCTCATCCCCGACCGAGACTGTCCGCTCTGTCCGCGCCTGGTCGCCTTTCGCGAGGCGAACCGCGCGCGGGAGCCGCTTTGGCACAACGCGCCGGTCCCGCCTTTCGGCGACATTACGGCCCGTCTCCTGATCGTCGGTCTCGCGCCGGGGATGCAGGGCGCCAACCGCACCGGCCGGCCCTTCACCGGCGACTATGCCGGCGACCTGCTCTACGCCACGCTGCTGGAATACGGCTTCGCGAAGGGCCGCTATCAGGCCCGGCCCGACGACGGGCTGAAGCTGGTCGACTGCAGGATCGCCAATGCCGTGCATTGCGTTCCGCCGCAGAACAAGCCGCTGCCGGCCGAGATCAACACCTGCCGCCAGTTCCTCGTCGCGAATCTCGAAACCATGCCGAAGCTGCGCGCGATCATCGCGCTCGGGCGGATTGCGCACGACAGCGTGCTCAAGCCGCTGAAGCTGAAGGCATCCCAGGCTCCCTTCGGCCACGGCGCCGTGCACCAGGCCGGCCCGTTCAAGCTCTACGACAGCTACCACTGCTCCCGCTACAACACGAACACCGGCGTGCTGACGCCGGACATGTTCCGCAGCGTGTTCGCGAAGGTGAAGGCCGGTCTCGACTAGGCTTTGGCAGGATTGGCCTTCAGCCAGTCCAGCACGTCGCCGGCGTTCCGGTCCGGCGGGAATACCGGATAGAACACGTGGGTGATCTTGGCGTCATCAACGATCAGCGCAAGACGCTTGATCAGCGTCAAGCCCGCGACCTCCATGGTCGGCAGATTGAGCGCGCGCGTGAACGCCAGCTTCTCATCCGAGAGCACGGGGAACGGCAAATGCAGGCGCGAGGCCATCTCGGTCTGGTAGGCGTTGCTCTGCGTCGAGAGGCCGAACACGTGGGCGGCGCCGGCAGCCTTCAACTCCGCGAACAGGTCGCGAAACGCGCAGGTTTGCGGCGTGCAGCCGCGCGCACCCGGGATCATGTCCCAATCGTCGACCAAAGAGATCTTGCCGGGCTCGCCGGTGCGGGGATAAGCGAACACCACGGTGCGCCCCGGTAGCGCCGCCAGATTGACCGAGGTGTCATCGGTTGCGAGCAGGCTGATCGCGGGCACCATCAGCCCCTTCAGATGCGCGGCACCGCCATCGTCATCGGGAGCGGGAATTTGGCTCCAATCGACCTCGAGCAAGTTCTTCTGAGACATCTCGTCCTCTTGCCGTCCTCTCGGGCCCTATCCCCTCGCCCGCATCAGGCGGCCCTTCTCACGGCTCCAGTCGCGCTTCTTCTCGCTCTCGCGCTTGTCATGCAGCTTCTTGCCCTTGGCAACTGCGAGCTGCAGCTTGGCTCGACCGCGTTCGTTGAAATAGAGCTTGAGCGGGATCAGCGTCATGCCCTCACGATCGACCGCGCCCATCAGCTTGTTGATCTGCCGGCGGTGCAGCAGCAGCTTTCGCGGCCGCTTCGGCTCGTGGTTGAAGCGATTGCCCTGGAGATATTCGGGGATCGTGGCGTTGATCAGCCAGATCTCGCCGTTCTTGGAATCGGCGTAGGACTCCGCGATCGTGCTCTTGCCGTTGCGGATCGACTTCACCTCGGTGCCGGTCAGCGCAATGCCGGCCTCGATCGTATCCTCGATGGCGTAGTTGAAGCGGGCCTTGCGATTTTCCGCCATGACCTTGATGGGACGTTCGTTCTTATCGGCCATATCAGACAAACCTGATCGAGATACGCAGCGAAACTAACAGATTGGATGAAACGCGCGCGTCACTTCTTGAGGAGATCGCGGATCTCGGTCAGCAGAACGACCTCCGCCGACGGCTTCGGCGGCTCCGCGGGCTTGGCCTCTTCCTTTCGCTTCAATGTATTCATGGCGCGGATCACCAGGAACAGCACGAAGGCGATGATGATGAAGTTGATCGTCAGCGTCAGGAAGTTTCCGTAAGCAAGCACGGCGCCTTGCTTTTTCGCATCCGCTAAGTTGGTGGCGGTCACCGCCTTCGACAAGGGGACGTAGTAGTTCGAAAAGTCGAGGCCGCCGGTCGCCGCGCCGATAACAGGCATGATGATGTCACCGACCAGCGAGGTGACGATGGCGCCGAAGGCCGCGCCGATGATGACACCAACGGCGAGGTCGACGACGTTGCCTTTCATGGCGAACTCACGGAACTCCGTGAGCATTTTCCGGCCCTTCTCGTCGACGCTCATAAACGGCTCCCCGGCAGGAAAATCAGTTGATCAGCCCGGCGTGCACCATCGCGCTGCGCACGGCAGCGCGGGTCGGCTCGGACACCGGGACCATCGGCAGGCGCAGCGTCTCGTCGAACTTGCCGAGCAGCGACATCGCGTACTTGATCGGCGCCGGATTGCTCTCGATGAACAGGTTGTTGTGCAGCGGCATCAGCTTGTCATGGATCGCGAGCGCCGCCTTGGTGTCGCCCTTCGCCCACGCCGCGTGGAACTCGGCGCACAGGCGCGGTGCGACATTCGACGTCACCGAAATGCAGCCGTGGCCGCCATGCGCCATGTAGCCGATGATGGTGGCATCCTCGCCGGAAAGCTGGTTGAAATCCTCGCCCATCGCGGCGCGCTGCTGCGACACGCGCACCATGCTGGCGGTCGCGTCCTTGACGCCGGCGATGTTCTTCAGCTCCCATAGCCGCTTCATGGTGTCGACCGACATGTCGATCACCGAACGCGGCGGGATGTTGTAGATGATGATCGGAATGCCGATCGCGTCGTTGATCGCCTTGAAGTGCTGGTACATGCCTTCCTGGGTCGGCTTGTTGTAGTATGGCGTCACCACCAGCACCGCATTGGCGCCGGCCTTCTCGGCGTGCTGGGCGAGCTCAATGGCTTCCTTGGTCGAGTTCGAGCCCGCGCCGGCGATCACGGGCACCCGCCCCTTGGCCTCCTCGATGCACCATTCGACGACCTTTTTGTGCTCGTCATGGGAAAGCGTCGGGCTTTCGCCTGTCGTGCCGACCGGAACCAGGCCGTTGGTGCCTTCCGAAATCTGCCAGTTGACCAGTGAGCGGAACGCCGCCTCGTCCAGCGAGCCGTTTTTGAACGGCGTGACCAAGGCGGTGAACGACCCCCGGAATTTCGTCTTGGCTGCCATGGACTTCCTCCGTACGCGGCGAGTTTTAGAGCAAGCCCTTTCATATCGGGTCTCACCCGCCCGTAAAAGGCCTGCATCCGCGTGACGCACCCGTTTAAGCCGCGATTTTGCCGCGGTGGTGGTGCAAACCCGGCGACGGTAAGCGGCTGTTGGTATTTTGTCCGCATATTCAATCAAATAAAGCCAGATCTTGTACACACAGGTCTTGGGCCAATTGACTGATTCGGGGCGACGAACCGCCGTGACCTCCTTATCCCGTTCCGCATGGCGATCTGCCGGTCTGGCGCTGTGCCTGATGGCCGGCCTGTCGGTCGGCTGCGTCGCTCTGGCCAAATCCAGCGAGACGACCGAGGACGGCACCAAGCAACCCGCCAAGCAGGCGGCAAAGGGAACCGCAAAGCCAGCCGCCAAGCAGCCCGCGAAGGATACGGCGAAGGGGTCCGCCAAGGAGACCTCGAAGGGCGCGGGCAAGGACAGCGCCAAGGATACTGCAAAGGATACGGCGAAGGGTGCAAGCAAGGGAACAACTCCGCCGACGGCCAAGGATGCTGCGAAGAAGCCTGCCGGCAAGGACGCCGCAAAGGACAAACCGAGACCTGCAGCTGCAGCCGCGGCACCAAAGTCACGACCAGCCGCTGGCGCGCCGGCGCCCCAGGCCGCGCCGGCGGTGACGGCCACCGTGAGACCCACTGCCCCTGCTCCAGCCTCCGCCAGACCCGTTGCAACGCCCGTGCTCGCGCCAGCGACCCGTCAGCATGCCGCACCGCGCAAGCCTGTGACGCCAGCCGCGGTCGCTGCGACCTCATCGACGTCGCAAGCCGACAAGGACACGCTGGAGAACGTCATCGAGCTCGTGCGCAAGCGCAAGCCGGGCGATGCCACCAGTTACGCAGATTCGATTTCCGATCCCGTCGCGCGAAAACTCGCCGAATGGATCATCCTGCGCAGCGAAGACAATGGCGCCAGCGTCGAACGCTACCGCGCCTTCCTCTCCGCCAATCCGAGCTGGCCGTCGCAGACCTTCCTGCGCCGTCGCCTTGAAGCTGCGATGTGGGACGACCGGCGCGACGATTCCGTCGCGTGGTCGTGGTTCGAGAACGAATCCCCTGTCTCGGCCAAGGGCCGCTTCGTGCTCGCCAAGGCGATGCTGGCGCGCGGCGACCGCGCCAATGCCGAGCGGCTGGTGCGCGAAGCCTGGCGCAACGATCCGATGTCGGAGGACACCGAGAACAACGCGCTCGACCAGTTCGGCGCGCTGCTGACGCCCGGCGACCAGAAGGCGCGGATGGACACGCTGCTCTATGGCAGCGAGCACGAGGCGGCGATGCGCGCCGCCCGACGTCTCGGCGCCGGCTATGTCGCGCTTGCGAAAGCCCGCATTGCCTCCTTCAAGAAAGCGCCGAACACGCGCGCATTGCTGGAAGAGGTGCCGCGCGAGCTGCACAGCGATCCCGGCTTCATCTTCAGCAAGATCCAGCTGCTGCGCCGCGAAGAGAAGTTTGCCGAGGCCGCCCAGCTGATGCTGGCGGCACCGAAGGATCCGAACCGGCTCTACAATCTCGACGAATGGTGGATCGAGCGGCGCCTGCTGGCGCGCAAGATGATCGACACCGAGGATTTTCGCAGCGCCTATCTGATCGCACGTGACGCGGCCCTGCCCTCGCGCGACATCTACAAGACCGAGCAGGAATTCACCGCCGGCTGGATCGCGCTGCGCTTCCTCAACGATCCCGCCGCGGCCGCCCAGCATTTTGCCCGCATCGGTGTCGGCAGCGTCAATCCGACCACGCTGGCACGCGCTGGTTATTGGCAAGGCCGCGCCGCGGAAGCCGCCGGCCGCCAGCAGGAGGCGCGCAGCGCCTATGCCCGCGCCGCCGAGCAGTCGACCAGCTATTACGGCCAGCTCGCGCGCGCAAAGCTCGGCCTGCCGCAGATCGAGCTGAACAGCCAGCCGCGCGGCCGCGGCGCGGAGCGGCTCGAGATCGTGCGCGCGGCGCAATTGCTCTACGAACTCGACGAGCGCGAGATGGCAGTGCCCATGCTTGCCGATATGGGCGAGAACGGCGATCCCGAGGCGCTCGCCGGCCTCGGCGAGCTGACCCAGCGCTATGGCGATGCGCGCGGCATGCTGCTGGTCGGCAAGGCCGCGCTCAATCGCGGGCTGCCGTTCGACTTCTACGCCTACCCCGTCAACGGCATTCCGCAGTTCACGCATATCGGCCCCGAGGTCGAGCGCAGCATCGTCTATGCGATCGCGCGGCAGGAAAGCGCCTTCAATCCGGCCGTGGTCTCGCCGGCCCAGGCCTATGGCCTGATGCAGGTGACGCCGGATGCCGCGCGCTATGTCTGCAAGCGGCATGGCGCGACCTATGACCTGTCTCGGCTGAAGAGCGATTCGTCCTACAACGCCACGCTCGGCGCGGCTGAGCTCGGCGGCCTGCTCGAGGACTATCGCGGCTCCTACGTCATGACCTTCGCCGCCTACAACGCCGGTCGCGGCAGCGTGAAGAAGTGGATCGACCGTTACGGCGATCCTCGCGACCCCAAGGTCGACGCGGTCGACTGGGTCGAACTGATCCCGTTCTCCGAAACGCGCAACTACGTGCAGCGGATCATGGAGAATCTTCAGGTCTACCGCGCCCGCTTTGGCGGCGGCACGCGGCTTCAGATCGAGGCCGATCTGCACCGCGGCGCCGGCAGCGTGGAGTAGCGGCCATCTCCGCTCCATTTGCGGATGAGATTTGTGCGGGAACGGGTTCCGATCTCGGCCAGTGTTGCGCAAATGGCACAAACAAACGCCCAAGCGTTCTTATCGTGTTGTTTTGATTTGGCTTTCTGAACCGACGCCGACGCCCACCCGATCTCTCCGGACAGCAGAAACGGCCTTGGCAGCGCTCCGGATGGGTTGCTTGCAAAAATCGCTGGGAAAATTCGCGCCCAAACACGCGCTTCGAAATTGACCAGCCCAAGCAATTAGATGCATAAGGCTCGCACCGGAGAGGTGGCCGAGTGGCTGAAGGCAACGCTTTGCTAAAGCGTCATACGGTCTCAAGCTGTATCGAGGGTTCGAATCCCTCTCTCTCCGCCACCCAATTCAAACGACCCGATAAGCACCGCTGAAAGCCGGCGGCAGATCTCGCCCGTCAGGCTGGCGCTCCACTGATGGAGCGCGGTCCACGGCGCTGTCCCCGTTCCAATGAACGGCGATGGCTCAATGCGCGGACACCCAGGCTCTCGCCTCGCGCTGCGCAGCCGAGATCTCGGCATCCGACATCTGGCTGGCCACTTCCTGGCGCAGCGCGATGGCGTCCTTGCGGCCCTTGAGGGCGGCGAGGTTGAACCATTTGTGCGCGGCAACGAGATCGACCAGGCCGGCGCGACCGCTCGCCCAGTAGATCCCGCGCTCGAACAGAACGTCCGACAGCGCGCTTGCATCGATCGGCGTCGCCGTATCGAGATCGAAAGTCCCCTGAAACATAACGCATCCCCTTTTTCTTTTGCCCCCTCGAATCCCCGAGGGCGGCTCCCGTCCAACTCCGATGTACGTGATCCTTCCGGATCGCGCGCCGTTCAACTCATCCCCAGGGCTTCTCGCCCATCGCCGTTTGCCGGCTTGTTGAAGGCGATGATGGCGGGCAAATTTGAATGGCAGTTTAAGTATCGCGATGAAGCAGACGTAAACGCGAGGCCGCGCGGGGCACGCGGGAACTTTAGGAAGTCCCTGATTCGCAGGCACTTCTGCGATTCGTCAGAATAGATTTACCTTGCGGTTTTCGGACATCGATAACCATCGCGCACGGTGGCGGACCGCGTCCGCCCCGTCATTCCCCGCCACCGGGTCTCGCCTTCGGCGAGCCCGATGACAGGCTCCGGCGGGGGATCCAGCCCACCGCGGCCCATCGCTTCAACCGCTGCCGCCTCGGCGTACTGGATCGCCCGGTTGGAGCCGGGCGATGACACCGAGAATGGGGAAGCGCCGCGCGAACAGCGTGCAATCGTGCCGCGGCTCTTGCTTCCCCCAGATAAATCCAGGGCAGAGTGGCCGCGGCAGCGCGCGCACGCCTCGCGGTCAGATCAACAATGTGGGGAAAGGGATTGCCGGCAATACCCCGGCCTCAGGGAACGAGGGCGTCGGCGAACACGTCAGGACCAGATTCCAAATGAGCCCGAAGGCCGCTTGTGGAATTGCGGAGCCCTTTTGAGGGAGACCGCACCGAACGAAGAAAACTCTGTTTCTTCTGCCGGACCGTAAAGTCGAACGATCCGACCGTTGACCTGATGTCTCGCCGACACCCTCTTTCGTCGACCAGAACCTCTAGGAGGCGCTGATGACGTGCCGGCTACCAGGAGCCGGCAACTTCAGAAGTCGAAGTTACTTCTTCTTCTTCGCGACCTTGCGGGTCTTCTTCGCAGTCTTCTTCACTGCGCTCTTCGCCTTCTTCGCCTTCTTCGCTTTCTTGGCCATGTTGCCCTCCGATGTGTGAGATGGCTTTAATCGCTGTGCGCATTCGGGGATCGAATGCACTCACCCCGAATACACCAACACGACGAAAAAAACATCTTCTCACTTAAGGAAGTGTTGACGACGCCGCGCGCGTGCGCCAGCCGCACTTGATTTGCCGGTCAGCAGAGACACGCGTTCGCAATCGCAAATGCGTCGCGCCGTATCGACGCGGCCGTGCAATGCGATTGCACGAAAACACTATGCAGCAAGTATGATTCTGCACGCGCGCATCGCGCGCGATCGATGCGATGAAGCGCGCGACTATGCGAGCGGTCGCCTCGCGAGGCGGAGTCGCGGACTCTGAGTCGCGATTTTTGGCAATGAAATTATTTTCATGCTTAACGGCGGAAGCGCTCGTCTGAGCGTGTGCAAGTCGCCGTTTTGAGCGAATCGAACGAGCTGCGATTCGCCTCGCCGCGTCACGCTCGGATGGGATGATAACGCCATCGGCGACGCGTGCGTGCGTCGCATCGCGAGGCTGATGCGAGGTGACGAAGCGTGTCGTCACCTCGTCCGAACGCGCGACGCTAGATGCCGAGCTTGGACTTGAGCAGCTCGTTGACCGCCTGCGGGTTGGCCTTGCCGCCTGAAGACTTCATCACCTGGCCGACGAACCAGCCGAGCGACTGCGGCTTGTCCTTCACCTGCGCGGCCTTGTCGGGATTGGCTGCGATGATGTCGTCGACAACCTTTTCGATCGCCGAAAGATCCGTCACCTGCTTCATGCCGCGGCTTTCGACCAGCGCGCGCGGGTCGCCGCCCTCCTGCCAGACGATCTCGAACAGATCCTTGGCGATCTTGCCCGAGATCGTGCTCTCGCCGATCAGGTCGATGATGGCGGCGAGCTGCTCGGCGTCGACCGGAGAGTCCGTAATATCCCGGCCCTCCTTGTTGAGACGGCCGAACAGCTCGTTGATCACCCAGTTCGCCGCCATCTTGCCGTCGCGGGTGCGGTTGGCGAGCCTGTCCAGCACGGACTCATAGAACACCGCGCTCTCGCGCTCGGCGACCAGCACGCTCGCATCATAGGCCGACAGGCCGAAGTCTGCGACAAAGCGCGCCTTCTTCTGGTCCGGCAGCTCCGGCAGCTTTGCTTTCAGCTCGTCGACGAAAGCCTGACTGAACTCGAGCGGCAGCAGATCCGGATCGGGGAAGTAGCGGTAGTCATGCGCCTCCTCCTTGGAGCGCAGCGAGCGCGTCTCGCCCTTGTTGGCGTCGAACAGGCGCGTCTCCTGGTCGATCTTGCCGCCATCCTCGATGATCTCGATCTGGCGCCGCGCCTCGTACTCGATCGCCTGGCCGATGAAGTTGATCGAGTTCAGGTTCTTGATCTCGCAGCGGGTGCCGAGCGGCCCGCCGGGCTTGCGCACGGAGACGTTGACGTCGGCACGCAGAGACCCCTTCTCCATGTCGCCATCGCAGGTGCCGAGATAGCGCAGGATCGAGCGCAGCTTGGTCACATAGGCCTTGGCCTGCTCGGCATCGCGGATGTCGGGCTTGGAGACAATTTCCATCAGCGCCACACCGCAGCGATTGAGATCGATCAAGGACTGCGACGGCAATTTGTCGTGCAGCATCTTTGCCGGGTCCTGCTCCAGATGCAGCCGTTCGATGCCGACGGTGGCGGTCCTGCCGCCCTCGAGCTCGAGCAGCACCTCGCCCTCGCCGACGATCGGCGACTTGTACTGGCTGATCTGATAGCCCTGCGGCAGATCGGGATAGAAATAGTTCTTGCGGTCGAACACCGAGCGAAGATTGATTGTCGCATTCAGCCCAAGCCCGGTCCGGACAGCCTGCCTGACGCATTCCTCGTTGATGACGGGGAGCATGCCCGGCATCGCCGCGTCGACCAGCGACACTTGCGTGTTCGGCTCGCCACCGAACGCGGTCGAGGCACCCGAGAACAGCTTCGAGTTCGACGTCACCTGGGCATGGATCTCCATGCCGATGACCACCTCCCAGTCACCGGTGGCGCCTTTGAGAAGCTTGTGCGTGGCCGTGCTCATGTCTTGCTCCCAAGCAGCGCGGCAGCGATCCGCTGCCACTCCGCCTCCAATGAATCCTTTGCCGCGACCTGGCCCGCCTGGCGATACCAGTAGCCGGCGTTACCAAGGTCACCTTCGACGCGGTGCAGATAAGCGTGCACCCAGGCGGCGTCGCGGCTGTTATCGTCCTGAACGATCTTGTGCGCCTGGTCCCAGTCGCCCTTCGCAGCCCACCAGAGACCCCTGAGCGGCGCGTTCAGCTCAGGCGCGGGTGCCGCGCCGTCGAGGCTCGCGATGAAATCAGCGACATTCACCACCACCTCGCGGGCGTGAAGCGGCCGGCAGCCTGCTCGATCACTTCACCGAGCGAGAACAGCGTCTCCTCCTCGAAAGGGCGGCCGATCAGCTGAAGCCCGAGCGGCAGGCCCTGTGCGTCCTTGCCTGATGGCACCGCAATGCCCGGCAGGCCCGCCATGTTCACGGTCACCGTGAAGATGTCGTTGAGATACATCTCGACCGGATCGGCACCGCCCTTCTCGCCAATGCCGAAGGCCGCCGACGGCGTCGCCGGGGTGAGGATCGCGTCCACGCCCTTGGCGAAGCAATCCTCAAAATCCTTCTTGATCAACGTGCGCACCTTCTGGGCCCGCAAATAATAGGCGTCGTAATAACCGGCCGAAAGCACATAGGTGCCGATCATGACGCGGCGGCGCACCTCCGCGCCAAAGCCGCTGGCGCGGGTGTTCTCATAGAGCTCGATGATATTCTTAGCCGACTCGCGCAGGCCATAGCGTACGCCGTCATAGCGCGCGAGGTTGGACGAGGCCTCCGCCGGCGCCACGATGTAATAGGCCGGCAGCGCGTATTTCGTGTGCGGCAGCGACACCTCGACCAGCTCGGCGCCGGCGCTCCTGAGCCAGGCCGCGCCCTCGCTCCATAGCTTCTCGATCTCGGCCGGCATGCCGTCGAGGCGATATTCCTTGGGGATGCCGATCTTCATGCCCTTCACGGACTTGCCGATCGCCGCCTCGTAGTCCGGCACGGCAATGTCGACCGAGGTGGTGTCCTTGGGGTCATGCCCCGCCATCGAGCGCAGCAGCATCGCAGCATCGCGCGTCGTGCGCGCGATCGGACCCGCCTGGTCGAGCGAGGAGGCAAAGGCGACGATGCCCCAGCGCGAGCAGCGGCCATAAGTCGGCTTGATGCCGACGGTGGCGGTGAATGCCGCCGGCTGGCGGATCGAGCCGCCGGTGTCGGTCGCGGTCGCGCCCATGCAGAGTAGCGCGGCGACCGCCGAGGCCGAGCCGCCGGACGAGCCGCCCGGCACCAGCGTGGTGTTGCTTCCTTCGCGCCGCCAGGGATTGCCGACGGGGCCGAAGCACGAGGTTTCGTTGGCCGAGCCCATCGCGAACTCGTCATTGTTGAGCTTGCCGAGCATCACGGCGCCGTCGCGCCAGAGCTGCGAGGTCACCGTGGACTCATAGGTCGGCACGAAATTGCCGAGGATTTTCGAGCAGGCCGTGGTGCGCACGCCCTTGGTCGCGAACAGATCCTTGATGCCGAGCGGGATGCCGGCGAGCGGGCCCGCCTCGCCCCTGGCGAGCTTGGCGTCCGCCTCGCGAGCCATCGCGCGCGCCTGGTCGGGCGTCTCCAGAACGAAGGCGTTGAGCAGGCGCGCTTGCTCGATCGCGGAAAGATGCGCGTCGGTCAGCTCGAGCGACGTGAAAGTCTTATCGGCGAGACCCTTGCGGGCCTCGGCGAGCGTCAGCGATGTCAAATCGGTCATTTATTGATCGGGCTGCAGAAGAACGGAGACAGGGTCTTGTCGTTGGCCGGGTCGTCTTTTTTGGCGGCCGCATTCGCGGCGGCCTGGAGCTCGTCGAGCACTTCATTGACGGCGACATTGGGATCGGCAGCCTTGCCCTGCCGTTCCATCTTGTCGAGGTAATTCATGTAGGCCTGATAGGCCTTCTCATCGTCGCAAAGCAGACACATCGGAGCACGTCCTAAGACTCTTTAGTTTGACGCGTTTTCTTTACGCGAACCGGTATCGACTTCGCTCGAAAACGCTATGCAAGTTACTCGACGACCTTCGGCACCAGAAAGAAGTGCCCCTCGGTCGCCGGCGCGTTGGCAACGATATCGTCGGCGATCCCGCCGTCATTGACCACGTCCTGCCGCTTCTTCATCTGCATCGGGGTGACCGAGGTCATCGGCTCCACGCCCTCGACATTGACCTCCGAGAGCTGCTCGACAAAGGCGAGCATGGCGTTGAGCTCGCCTTGCAGATGCGGAACCTCGTCCTCGGAAACCGCAATGCGCGCCAGATGCGCGATGCGGCGGACGGTGGTGGCGTCGACGGACATTATATAAGGCCTCTCACGGCAAAACCTATGTGCCGTATAGCAGAGGCCGGTTTTGCGCCGCAACCGGCGCCTTTCCCCTATCCAGCCAGCGCTTTCATGCGGGCAACCGCCGATTTGGCGAGATCCCGGGTCAATTCGGCTGCCGGGACCTCACGGCCAAGCGCAATCGCCTGCCCGGCCCAGAGATTGGTGAAATCCACCCTGCCCTGCTTTTCGGCCGCCGCCTTCAACGGCCCCAGCGCAGTCGCCGCATGGGGAAACGGCGGCGCGTCGGGTGAGATCGGCCCTGCTTCGCGCATCAGGCGATTCTGGACCCCGCGCGCCGGACGCCCGGTCATGACATTCGTGATCACGGTGGAATCGTCACCCGCCTCGGCGAGCGCCTTGCGCCCTCCGGACGTGACCTTGGATTCTGGACACCGCAGATACGCGCTGCCGATCTGCACGCCGGCGGCGCCGAGCGCGAAGGCCGCGGCGATGCCACGTCCGTCAGCGATGCCACCACAGGCGATCACCGGCACCTTCACGGCATCGACGACCTGCGGCACCAGCGCAAACGTGCCGGGCTGTTCCGAGATCTTGTCGGTCAGGAACATGCCGCGATGGCCGCCGGCCTCGGCGCCCTGCGCAATGATGGCATCGACGCCGCGCTGTTCGAGCCAGACCGCTTCCTTGACCGTCGTGGCAGAAGCTATGACGAGGCAGCCGGCCGCCTTCACGCGCTTGAGCAGCGATGCGTCAGGCAGGCCGAAATGAAAGCTGACGACCTCCGGCTTCAGCTCCTCGACGATTTTGCAGAAGGCGTCATCGAACGGTGCGCGGTTCGCCGCGTTGATCGGCGCCGACGGATCGAGACCATGCTCGGTGTAATATCCCGCAAGCCGCTGCTTCCACCGCGCTTCGGCCTCAGGCGTGAGATCGACCGGCTTGTGGCAGAAGAAGTTCATGTTCACCGGCGCCTTGACGCGCTGGCGGATGAGACCAACCTGCTCACGCGCTTTCTCCGCCGACAGCATCGCGCAAGGCAGTGAACCGAGCGCGCCACCCTGCGCGGCCGCGATCACCAACTCGGCATCCATCACACCGGCCATCGGCGCCAGCACGATCGGGAATTCGGTCTTGAACAGATCGATCAGTCGACGGTCAGGCCACATGGTGCGTCTCTCTTGGTTCAGGCGAACGATGCGATCGAGTTGCGTCGGCCGGCCAAAAGCTGCTCGGCCTCGGACGCAATCCGCTCGACGATCTCGGCCGCCGGCGGAATATCATGGATCAGGCCGACCGCCTCGCCCGCGATCACGGCAGCGACGTCGAAATTGCCCGCGGCTTTCGCCGCCGCATACTCTGCCGAAACTGCGGCGACATTCTGCATCAGCTCGACCTCGCGGCCGATCCAGCGGCGGGCGTGGTCATTGACCAGACACCGTCCCGTGAACGGCGCGGGCCAGACATTGTTGCGCGAGAGATCGAAGATGATGCCGCGCACGGTCGCGCCGCTGCTCGCCGCGCAGATGCGCCGCTTGGCCTCATCGGCGCCGTCGGCCTCCAGGCTCGCATAAAAGCGCGTGCCGAGCAGCACGCCACTTGCGCCCAGCATCATCATGGCGGCGAGACCGCGGCCGTCGGCGATGCCGCCGGCTGCCACCACGGGCACACGGCCCGCTGCGAGGTCGACGATGGCAGGCACGAGATCGACGCTGGTGCGTGAGGCGCCGTGGCCGCCCGCCTCTGTCCCCTGCGCGATCACAATATCGGCGCCGGCATCGAGCGCCTGCCGCGCCATCGTCTCGTCCTGCACCTGGCAGATCAGCCGCGCGCCGGCGGATCTGATCCGCGGCGCGAACGGCGCGGGGTCGCCGAACGACAACATGATCGCGGACGGCCTTGCGGCGAGCGCGATGTCGAGCAATTCGGGCCGCTTGGCGAGGCTCCATGTAATGAAGCCGATCCCGAACGGCGCACGCAACTCGGCGAGCTTCGCAGTCTCCTGCTCCAGCCACGCCTTCTCGCCGTAGCCGCCGCCGAGAATGCCGAAACCGCCGGCGGAGCTAACAGCCCTCACCAGACGGCTACCTGCGATGACGTCCATCGGCGCCAGCAGGACGGGATGCTTGATCTCCAACAGCCGCGTCAGCGGCGTCGCAATGGGCATGGCCTCTCCCCGGTCTGGACACGGAGACTAGGCGCGTCTAGCATTCTCGAAAAATGAATTGTTGCGAACGCTGCCATCACAAAAGCGGAACGACGCCATGGAACTGAGCGACATCAAGACCTTTGCTGCAGTCGCCCGCACCGGCGGCATCACCCGCGCCGCCGAAGAGCTCCACACGGTGCAATCCAATGTCACCCAGCGCATCAAGGCCCTGGAGGCCGAGATCGGCACGCCATTGTTCGAACGCCATAGCCGCGGCATGGCGCTGACAGGCGCCGGCAAGCGCCTCCTTCCCTACGCCGAGCGGATGGCCGCGCTGTCGCGCGAAGCCCTGCTCGCGGCGCGCGACGATGGCGAGGCGAAGGGACCGCTGTCGATCGGCTCGATGGAGACCACGGCTGCGGTGCGGCTGGCGCCGTTGCTGGCCGATTTCCACCGCCGCTTTCCCGCCGTGCGCCTGTCCTTGCGCACATCGCCGACTGCCGATCTCGTCGCCGGTGTACTCGAAGGCACGCTCGATGGCGCTTTCGTCGCCGGCCCGATCGCGCATGACGACCTCACCGTGACAAGCGCATTCCGCGAAGAGCTGGTGCTGGTCAGTGCACGGCGCTGGGGCTCGCTCGCCGAGCTGCGCGCTGCTACGTCCGAGTCAGGCCCGACCGCGCTGGTGTTCCGCACCGGCTGCACCTACCGCCAGCGCCTCGAGCAGATCTTTGTCGAGTTCGGCTGGCCCTCGGCGGCGCGCTTCGAGCTCGGCACGCTGGACGGCATGATCGGCTGCGTCGCCGCCGATATGGGCGTCACGTTGCTGCCGCGCGCGGTGATCGAGCGCAGCGCCATGACCGGCAGCGTGACCATGCACGCGCTGGGCCCGTCGCATGCGCGCGTCGACACGCTGTTCATCCAGCGCCGTGCCGGCCATCAAACCAGCGCGCTCCTCGGGTTTGCCGCCTGCCTGAAGCAGGACGACGAAACCATCGCGGCATGATATGCGCTAGTCCATGCCCGCTCTTATCCTGCCCCTCGTCGATGCTGCAACCCACTGGCCCGAACGCGGCGCACTTGTCGGCCTTGACCTCGGCACCAAGACCATCGGCGTTGCCGTGTCCAATCCGGACCGCCGGCTGGCGACCGGCGTCGAGACCATCCAGCGCAAGCAGTTCAAGCAGGATGCCGCCCGCCTGCTCGCCATCGCCACCGAGCGCAAGGTGGTCGGCTTCGTGCTCGGCCTGCCCATCAACATGGACGGCAGCGAGGGCCCGCGCGCCCAGTCGACACGGGCGTTTGCCCGCAATCTGGCCAATCTGACCCCACTGCCCATCGGCCTCTGGGACGAGCGCCTGTCGACCGCCGCGGTCGAGCGCGAGCTGATCGGCATGGATGTCAGCCGCGCCAAGCGCGCCGAGGTGATCGACGAGCACGCCGCCATCTTCATCCTGCAGGGCGCGCTCGACCGGCTCGCCAATCTTCGCGCAGCATCGGGAAATGGCTGATTCATGGCCGTCGTGGTCGCGGCGCTGCTGCCGGTCTTCATCCTCATTGTGCTCGGCGTGGTGCTCAGGCACAGCCTGATGCGCCTCGACACGCAATGGCACGGATTGGAGCGGCTGACCTATTTCGTGCTGTTCCCGATGCTGCTGATCCAGACGTTGGTGAAGGCCGATCTTTCAAAAGTTCCGGTCGCCGGCGTCGGCGGCGCGCTGCTGCTGTCGGCGCTGGCGATGTCGCTGCTGTGCCTCGCGCTGCGCCCGGCCCTGTCGCGGCTCGACATCGACGGTGCCGCCTTCACCTCGATCTTCCAGGGCGCGACGCGATGGCAGACCTATGTGGCGCTGTCCGTCTCCGCCAATCTGTACGGCGAGGTCGGGCTCGCGCTGGCCTCGGTCGCGATGGTCGCGATCATCCCGCTGGTGAACGTGTTCAGCGTCGCCGTGCTCGCGCATTACGCCTCGCCCGAGAAGCAATCCGCGCGTGCCATCGCCATGACCGTGATCCGCAATCCGCTGATCTGGGCCTGCGCCATCGGCATCGTCATCAATGTCGTCCATTTGCCGCTGCCAAAGATCTGGCACGAGGTCGCCGACGCGCTCGGCCGCTCCTCGCTCGCCATCGGCCTGCTCGTCACCGGCGCCGGCCTCCAGCTCAAGGGCCTGCTCCGTCCGAGCCTGGGGGCGACGATCGGCGTGGCGTTCAAACTGGTGCTGATGCCGGTGCTTGCGCTGACGCTTGCCGCCTGGTTCGGGCTGACAGGCACCAACCTCGCGATCGTCGCGATCTGCGCAGCGGTGCCGACCTCGCCGAGCGCCTATGTGCTGGCTCGCCAGATGGGCGGCGATGCACCATTGCTGGCGCAGATTATCACGCTGCAGACGATCCTGGCGGCAATCACGATGCCGATCGCGATCGCGCTGGTGGCGTAGAACCCGTCATCGGCGGAGCACATCTCTCTCGGTCATTGCGAGCGCTGAGCTAGCCCCCCAGCCACGTCGTCAGCACCACCGCGGTCATGTTGTTCAGTCCGTGCAGCACGATGGTGAGCCACAGCGAGCCCGCGCGATAGCGCATATAGCCGAACCACAGGCCGATCGAGAAAACCTCGGCAAGGAAGTAGAGATCGTACTGGATGTGCACCACCGTCCACACCAGCGACGTCAGCACGATCGCGCCGGGCACACGCAGAAAGCTCTCCGACCAGCCGCGATAGAGGAAGCCGCGCGCAAGCACCTCTTCCGACATCGGCGCGGCTACGCTGAAGGCGAACAGAAGCAGCATCGCGCCGCCCTTGTCGCGGCCGGATTTGAGGAGATCGGTCATGAAGCCAGGCGTCGCCTCGCGGCCCAGCGAACGCGAGACAACTTCCCACGCGAGCACGATCAGGACGAGACCGACCGCACCCAGCAGGATTTGCCGCCATGACGGCCAATGCAGTGCGAGATAATCGACAAAGGAGGCCTTCCTGATGCGAATGGCAAGCCACGCCACGAGAAGCGTCGCGGGCAGCCCGGTGATGACCGACAGTGCGAGCGCCTGAGGCTCAGCGCCGACGAGTTGCATCGATGCGAGATCGAGCGGCAGACCGCGACTCACCACGAGCCACACAACCGCGCCGATCTGTCCGACGAACATCGCGACAAGGAGCATGAAACCCCACAACGCCGTGCCCCAGAATTTCCAGACGCGCGGCTGCGCCGGCGTCTCGGTCAGCGGCGGATGGTCGGGATTGAGGGAGTCCATCAGTGAGACTTTCGTTGGCTGCGCACCGTCATTCCGGGGCGGTCCGGAGGACCGAACCCGGAACCTCGAGATTCTCTGGTGCGCAACGGCGCACCATAGTTCGCCCTTTGGGCGCCCCGGAATGACGGATCAATAATCACGGCAGCGCCCGCTCGAGCAGCGCACGCACGTCGCCGTTGTCGAGCTCGACGGCGCCGTACATGCTGGCGTGATGGATGGCGAGGCGCGTGGCGGCGAACAGTTCTGCGTGATGCGGTGACACGCCATTGAGCGCGGCCGCGCCAGCCAGCAGCGCCAATTTCTCGACCGCGAGCCGCGCGACGCGCTCGCCGTCAGTGCGGCGAAACGCCTTGCCGATGAAGGCGACGGCCTCGCCTGCCCCGGGCAGGCCTTTCGTCTCGGCCCCGAGAGCCTGCAGCACCGCCACCGCCGCCTCGCCCTCGCGCGAGAGCGCGCGGAGCACGTCGAGGCACATCACGTTGCCAGAACCTTCCCAGATCGCATTGACCGGCGCTTCACGATAGTGGCGCGCCAAAATGCCGTCCTCGACATAGCCGTTGCCGCCCAGGCACTCCATCGCCTCGTAAAGGAATGACGGCGCGCTCTTGCAGGTCCAGTATTTGATCGCGGGCGTCAGCAGCCGCATATAGGCGGCCTCCGCAGCATCATGCGGCGTGCGGTCGAAGGCGCGGCAGAGCCGCATCACCAGCGCCGTGCTCGCCTCCACATGCAGCGCCATGTCCGAGAGCACGGCCTGCATCAAGGGCTGATCGGCGAGATGCTTCTGGAACACGCTGCGGTGACGGGCGTGATGCAGCGCATGCGCGAGCCCCGAACGCATCAGGCCGCTTGAGGCGATCGCGCAATCCTGCCGCGTCAGCTGCACCATCTGGATGATGGTGCGGATGCCCTTGCCCTCTTCGCCGACGCGTTCGGCATAGGCGCCGACGAACTCGACCTCGGACGATGCGTTCGAACGGTTGCCGAGCTTGTCCTTCAGCCGCTGGAACTGGATCGCGTTGACCGATCCATCCGGCGCGAAGCGCGGCATGAAGAAGCAGGTCAGCCCCTGCTCGGCCTGCGCCAACACCAGGAACGCATCGCACATCGGCGCCGACATGAACCATTTGTGGCCGGTGATGCGATAGGCGCTGCCGTCGCGCACCGCGCGCGTCATGTTGGCGCGCACGTCGGTGCCGCCCTGCTTCTCGGTCATGCCCATGCCGAGCGTCATGCCGCGCTTGTCCCACCACGGCACAAAGCTCGGATCGTAGCTTCTCGTCGACAGCACCGGCATCACCTTGCCGAGCAGATCCGGCTGCATCGCCAGCGCGGCGACCGAGGCGCGCGTCATCGTGATCGGGCAGAGATGCCCGGTCTCGACCTGCGCGGCCATGTAGAATTTCGCGGCGCGAATGACTTCGGCCGCGTCGCCCGCAGGCCTGCCGTCCGCGGTCCATGTCGAATTGTGGACGCCGGCATGCGCGCTGTGCGCCATCAGCTCGTGATAGGCAGGGTGAAACTCGACCTGGTCGCGGCGATTACCCTTGGCATCGAAGGTGCGGAGCTTGGGCGTGTTCTCGTTCGCGATGCGGCCGCGATCGGCCATCGCCGCCGAGCCCCAATGCCTGCCGAATTCGGACAGCTCCCGTTCCGCGGCGGCGCCGCCATTGGCCTTCACGGCCTCGACCAGCGGCTGATCGACCGTGAACAGATTCACGTCCTCGAATGGCGGCGACTGATTGAAGACCTCGTGGGTCGCGAATACAGGCTGTGTCATGGCGTGTCTCGGGCCGGAATCAGTTCCGCCGCGGCTGGATCGGGAAATCATAGGCCGCCCCGCCCGCCCCCGGCAGGGAAAAATGCCACCACTCCTTCGAATAGTTCACAAAGCCTTGCCTCGCCATCGCAGCCACCAGCCGCCTGCGCCAGGCGCGCTGATCGGGCGAGATCGACGGTGCTGCGGTATGCCCTTTCTCATCGGTGCAGTCATAGCCGGTGCCCATGTCGACGCTGCCTTCCGGCAGCCGCGCCGCGACCGGCGCCGTGCAATCAGCGTAGGACCTTGACGGATCGATCCTGGCGGAATTGTCGGCCTTGAGATCGACCAGCGTGAGATCGAGCGCGGCGCCCGTGGAATGCTGCGAGCGGCTCGCGATATAGCCGAGGCGGAACAGCTCGGTCTTGGGAATCTTCGGATTGTAACGCCGATCGGCCGCGGTCTCGCGGCCGTTCTGCGACCATCTCACCATGTCGAGCGAGGCCCGCGCCGGCCGGTAGCAGTCGAACATTTTCAGCGACAGGTTCTGCGTCGCCAGTTCCTGCTGGACCGCTTTCAGCCGCAGGCCGACTTCGCGCTTCACCACGCATTCGCCGGCACCATAGCCGGCGAGCGGACGGCCGACGAAATTGTTCGGCGTGGCGTAGCGGATGTCCTGGATGATGCTGGGATCGATTTCCCGCAGATAGACGAAGCCGCCGGGGAGTGACTGGGCGTGGGCGGCGGAGATTGAGACGATTGATACGAATGCAGCAGGAATTAGTCTCACGATGCCTCCGGGTCATTCCGGGGCGATGCAAAGCATCGGACCCGGAATCTCGAGATTCCGGGTCTGGCGCTTGCGCGCCATCCCGGAATGAGCGTGTAACAGAGTCCGCAGGGGATAACTCCCCGCCCCGGCATTGGCCCTTGCTCCATCAGCCATCCGCGCCTATAGCTCTCGCTTTAATGACATCGAAATCGACCTTCGTCCTCGGCCACCGGCATTTGCTGGGCATCGAGGGCCTTTCCGCGGCCGACATTACCGGCCTCCTCGACCTGTCCGAAGAATATGTCGAGCTCAACCGCCAGGTTGACAAGAAGCGCACCGTCCTGCGTGGACGGACGCAGGTGAACCTCTTCTTTGAAGCCTCGACCCGGACCCAATCCTCGTTCGAGCTCGCGGGCAAGCGCTTGGGTGCCGACGTCATGAACATGTCGGTGTCCTCCTCGTCCATCAAGAAGGGCGAAACGCTGGTCGACACCGCGATGACGCTCAACGCCATGCACCCCGACATCCTGGTGGTGCGCCATCACGCCTCCGGCGCGGTGGAACTGTTGGCGCGCAAGGTCGACGGTTCCGTGATCAATGCCGGCGACGGTGCGCATGAACACCCGACCCAGGCGCTGCTCGATGCGCTCACCATCCGCCGCAATAAGGGTCGGATCGAGGGCCTCGTGGTTGCGATCTGCGGCGACGTGCTGCATTCGCGCGTGGCGCGTTCGAACATCATCCTGCTCAACACCATGGGCGCTCGTGTCCGCGTCGTCGGCCCCTCCACGCTGCTGCCGCCGGGTATCGAGCGGATGGGCGTCGAGGTCGCGCGCGACATGCGCGAGGGCCTCAACGGCGCCGATATTGTGATGATGCTGCGGCTGCAGCGCGAGCGCATGAACGGCTCCTTCGTGCCGTCGACATCGGAATATTTCCATTATTTCGGGCTCGACCAGAAGAAGCTCGCCTACGCCAAGCCCGATGCACTGGTGATGCATCCCGGTCCCATGAACCGCGGCGTCGAGATCGACACCGCGGTTGCCGACGGCGCGCAGTCCCTGATCCGCGAACAGGTGGAGATGGGGGTTGCCGTGCGCATGGCGGTGCTGGAAGCACTCGCCCGTAACCTGCCGAACGCGTGATGCCCATGCTGATCGACCGCCGCCCGATCCTGCTCGCCAACGCCCGCGTCGTCGATCCCTCCAGGGATTTCGACGGCCCCGGCGACGTCCTGATTGCCGACGGCATCATCCGCGAGACCCGCCGCGGCATTGGGGCGGCCGGCGTCCCCGAGGGGACCGACGTCATCAACTGCTCCGGCAAGATCGTGGCGCCGGGCCTGGTCGACATGCGCGCCTTTGTCGGCGAGCCCGGCTTCAGCCATCGCGAGACCTTTGCGAGCGCCAGCCAGGCGGCCGCGACCGGCGGCATCACCACCATCATCTGCCAGCCGGATACATCGCCCGTCATCGACAATTCCGCGACCGTCGATTTCGTGATGCGCCGCGCGCGCGACACCGCGATCGTCAACATCCAGCCGATGGCAGCGCTCACCAAGGGCATGCGCGGCGAGGAGATGACCGAGTTCGGCCTGCTCAAGGCCGCCGGCGCGATCGCCTTCAGCGATGGTGACCGCAGCGTCACCAATTCGCAGGTGATGCGGCGCGCGCTGACCTACGCCCGCGATTTCGACGCGCTGATCGTGCATCACACCGAAGACCCGGACCTCGTCGGCGAAGGCGTGATGAACGAGGGCGAGTTCGCCTCGCGCCTCGGCCTGATGGGCATCCCGAAGGCCGCCGAGGCCGTCATCCTCGAACGCGACATGCGCCTGGTCGCGCTGACCGGCGGCCGCTATCACGCGGCCTCGCTGTCCTGCATCGACTCGCTCGAGATCCTGAAGCGCGCCCGCGACGCCGGCCTTGCCGTCAGCGCATCGGTCTCGATCAATCATCTTGCGCTGAACGAGAACGACATCGGCCCCTACCGCTCCTTCCTGAAACTGTCGCCGCCGCTGCGCACCGAGGACGACCGCCGCGCCCTGGTCGAGGCGGTGGCCTCCGGCCTCGTCGACGTCATCATGTCCGACCACAATCCGCAGGACGTCGAGGTCAAGCGCCTGCCGTTCGCGGAAGCGGCTCCCGGCGCCATCGGGCTCGAGACCATGCTGCCGGCGGGCCTGCGGCTGGTCCACAATGAGGAGCTCGACCTCAAGACGCTGATCCGGGCCATGTCGACGCGGCCGGCCGAACTGCTTGGCCTTCCGGGCGGAACCCTGCGCGTGGGCAGCCCAGCCGATGTCGTGGTGATCGACCCTGATGTTCCCTGGGTGGTCGATCCCGCCGAACTGAAATCGCCCTGCAAGAACACCCCGTTCGACGAAGCCCGCTTTACAGGCCGGGCCATCAGGACCATCGTCGGCGGACGAACGGTTTACGAGCATGTCTAATGGGCGCTGGTTATGTCAGCCATGGAGAGGCCGCCATGGGGCTTGATGCATTCCTGCCGGTGGCCCTCATCATCGGCTACCTCCTCGGCTCGATTCCGTTCGGGCTGATCCTGACCAGGCTTGCCGGCACGCAGGATCTGCGCTCGATCGGCTCCGGCAATATCGGCGCCACCAATGTGCTGCGCACCGGCCGCAAGGGCCTTGCCGCGGCAACCCTGCTGCTCGACGCGCTCAAGGGCACCGCGGCCGTGGTGATCTCAGGCTACATCGCCGGCCCCAATGCCGCGATGCTGGCAGGTCTCGGCGCCTTCCTCGGGCACCTCTTCCCGGTCTGGCTCAAGTTCAAGGGCGGCAAGGGCGTCGCCGTCTATATCGGCATCCTGCTCGGCCTGTTCTGGCCGGCAGCGCTGGTATTCTGCCTGATCTGGCTCGCGACGGCCTTCACCACCCGCTACTCCTCGCTCTCGGCGCTGGTGGCAGCCTTCATCACGCCGCTGTTCCTGTGGTGGTTCGGCCACCTTGCCCTGGCCTCGCTGTCCGTCGTGCTGACGCTGCTGCTGTTCTACATGCACCGCGAGAACATCAAGCGGCTGCAATCAGGAAAAGAAGGCCGCATCGGCGAGAAGGCCTAAACAGCGCTTCCGAATCCAAGATCGGAAAAACTACGGATACCGCCGCGCCTCTTCCGCATTATATGCCAAATCCTGTTCGAAACTTTCACCCCACACGCGGGAGCTAGTGGCGGTCAGGTTCCATGCCTGTCATCCTGACAGTGGACATGGCGTTACGCGGTTGCTCAGAATGAGCGAGAAGATTGACGGCACGCATGAGGAAGGTAGCTCGCAGAGCACTGCGGCGAGCCGCCTGCTGCTGACGACCAATATCTGGTCTGACGTGCCTACACCGCCTCCCGCGCCAAAACCCGCGCCCGTTCCGCCGGCGCCGCCGCCCGCTACCATCGTGCAAGCGCCCGCGCCGGTCGTAACGACAGCCGCGCCCGTTGCGCGGACTCGTCCCCAGCAATGGCCGCCGCGGAAACTCTCGCTGGCGCTCCAGGGCGGCGGCACGTTCGCCGCCTTCACCTGGGGCGTGCTGGAGCGGCTCCTGGAAGAGCCATCCATCGAATTCGACACCATCAGCGGCGCCAGCGCCGGCGCCATCAACGCGCTGCTCCTCGCCTGCGGCCTTGCCGAGGGCGGCCGCGAAGGTGCCCGCAACCGGCTGAACCGGTTCTGGACCCGGTTGATGCACGAGGCCTCTTTCCGCTCGCTGATGCTGGTCGGCGGCTTCTCGCCGGCAGGAAGCTCGGTCGCCTTCGGACCGACGCTGCGCTCCGGCCAGTTCGATCCGTTCGATCTCGACCCGCTGCGCCAGGCGCTCTCGCGCGACATGAATTTTGCCGCCTTGCGCGATGCGAAATGCCCGAAGCTGCTGATCGCGGCGACGCGGATCCGCGACGGCCAGCAGCAGATTTTCGGCAACGACGCCATCACCGCGGATGTCGCGCTCGCCTCGACCTGTCCGCCCCTCGTTCACTGCGCCGTCGAGATCGATGGCGAGGCCTATTGGGATGGCGGCTTCGGCGGCAATCCGCCGCTGCTGAAACTTGCGCAGCAATCGACGACTGCCGATCTGCTGCTCGTCCAGGTCACGCCGACGCGCGACAGCTATGTACCGATCACGCTCGCCGCGATCGACCGCCGTCTCGACCAGATTGCGGCCAATGCCGCGCTCAAGGCCGAGATCGCAGCGATCGAATGGGCGCAGGCGCACGCAGCGCCAGCGCTGCGGCTCTCCAAGATCGCCGCCGAAGACTCTGTTGACGGACTTGCGCAGCGCTCGTCGACCGATCTCGGCCGCGGCTTCATCCGCCTGCTGCACCGAAGCGGCCGCGAGGCCGCCGAGCGTTGGCTTGGCGCAACTGCCGCCGCGACCCAGCGCCCGTTGCCCGCCGCCGAACCCGCGCTAGCCTGATTTCGCCAGCGCATTCTCCAAAAACCACGCCGCCGCCAGCGCGCCGGGATCGTTGCCGAAGCGCGCGATCACCTGGACGCCAACAGGCAGGCCGCCGACCTTCATCACCGGCACGTTGACGCAAGGATTGCCCATCAGCGTCCACAGCCTGTTATAGCGGGGCGAGCCGGTCGAGGCGAGCTCCTTGGCCGGCGCGGTGCCGGGCGCGGAATAAGTCAGCAGCACGTCGAAACCCTCGAACAGCTCACCGAGCTCGCGGCGGCCGCGGCGGGCGATGCGGCGCGCGTCGTCATATTCCTTCGGCGTCAGCCCGACGGTCTCATCAAGGCTGGCACGCAGCATCGGCGCGATCTCGTCGTGATGCTGGTCGAACTCCCAGGCGAGCGCGCGATGCGCCTCAAAATCCTGGATGATCGGGTGGATGCGCCAGGCTTCCTTGACCGCTTCCGGCAGATCGATGATCTGCACGCTGGCGCCGGCCTTCTCGGCCGCCTTGATCGCGGCCAGCAAGCCCTCCTCTGCCGCCGGCTCAGCGGCTTCGGCAAACTCCTGCCGGACCACGCCGATACGCGGCGCTTTCGCCGGCACAATGCCGGAGAACTCGGTGCGGCCGGTCATCGCCAACAGTCCGCGCGCGAGATCTTCGGCGCGCGATCCGAACAGGCCGACCGTGTCGAGCGCCCACGAATAGCATTTCACGCCGACCGTCGGCAGCATCCGGAACGACGGCTTGATCGCGGCGGCCCCGCAATAGGCGGCAGGCCGGATCACCGAGCCGCCGGTCTGCGTGCCCAGCGCCAGCGGGATCATGCCGGCGCCGACGGCGGCCGCCGAGCCCGACGACGAACCTCCAGGCGTATGACCGGGATTGTGCGGATTGAGCGTCGGCGTCGGATCGCGCGAGGCGAACGCCGTGGTCGTGGTCTTGCCGATGATGGTGGCGCCCGCCCGCTTCAACATCATCACGACAGGCGCATCGGCGCGCGGCTGCCAGCCACGATAGATCTCCGAGCCCATCTCGGTCGGCATATCAGCGGTATCGATGATGTCCTTGATCCCGACGGCGATGCCGCGCAGCGGACCGGAGGCCTGCGCCTTCGCCGAGATGTCGTGGCGGACGAAGGCATGGACGTCCTTCTCTTTGGCCTCGATCGCCGCATGCGACTGGGAGATGGCGTGCTCGGGCGAAAGCTCGCCCGCTTCGATGCGGCGCTGGAGATCGGCGAGTGAAATCATGGCAATACCCTTCTTATTGGCATCGCTTTTAGCATTGCGACAAGGCCGCGCAAGCGCATGCCAACGCTTGCTCACAGCCTCAGGTTGTTCCATGCTGCCTCTGCAAGGAGACACCGTGGACGCCATCAACAAGAGCGTGGAGCTGAGCGAGCAAGAGCGGATCGACCGCCTGCGGCTGATCCGCTCGGACAATGTGGGGCCACGCACCTTCCGCTCGCTGGTCGATCATTTCGGCAGCGTCCGCGCGGCGCTGGAGCGGCTGCCGGATCTGGCCCGCCGCGGCGGCGCGCAGCGGTCGGGGCGCATCTGCAGCGTGGATGAAGCGAAGGCCGAGCTCGCCGCAAGCCGAAAGTTCGGCATCGCCTGGCTCGCGCCCGGCGAGGACGGATATCCGGCGCGGCTTTCGACGCTCGACGATGCCCCACCTTTGCTTGCCATACGCGGCGACAGAGCGACGCTGATGCGGCCGATGATTGCGATCGTCGGCTCACGCAATGCCTCCGGAGCCGGCCTGAAATTCGCCGGCCAGCTCGCGCGCGAGCTTGGCGAGGCCGGCTTCATCATCATCTCAGGGCTTGCCCGCGGCGTCGACCAGGCCGCGCATCGCGCCAGCGTCGAGAGCGGCACCATCGCGGTGCTCGCCGGCGGCCACGACTGCATCTATCCGCCCGAGCATGGCGATCTGCTCAGCGCGATCCTCGATCATCAGGGCGCTGCGATCTCGGAAATGCCGCTCGGCCACGAGCCGCGCGCCCGCGACTTCCCTCGCCGCAACCGGCTGATCTCGGGCGCATCGCTCGGCGTGGTCGTGGTCGAAGCCGCACGCCGCTCCGGCTCGCTGATCACCGCGCGCATGGCCGCCGAACAGGGCCGCGAAGTGTTCGCGGTGCCCGGCTCGCCGCTCGATCCGCGCGCCGCCGGCACCAATGATCTGATCAAGCAGGGTGCAACGCTTGTCACGGAAGCGTCCGACATCATCAATGCGGTGCAGCCGATCGTGGAGCGGCCGCTGATGAGTCCCGCGAGCGAGCCCGACAGCGAGCCGTTCGAGAGCGATCCGCAAGGCCACGACCGCGACCAGATCACCGGCCTGCTCGGCCCCGCCCCCATCTCGATTGACGATCTCGTGCGCTTGTCCGGCGCCTCACCCGCGATCGTGCGCATGGTGCTGCTGGAGCTCGAGCTCGCCGGCCGGCTCGAACACCACGGCGGCGGACTGGTGTCGCTGATCTAGGCGTTGTTGCGCTCGTCGAACCGCGTGCGCGCCGCCGCGATCTTCTCCTGGTGCGCGATCGCCCACTCGCCCAGCGCCTTCACCGGCTGCTGCAGCCCGTGGCCGAGATCGGTCAACTCATAATCAACGCGCGGTGGAATGGTCGGAAAAATCGTGCGCGTGACGAGGCCGTCGCGCTCCAGCCCGCGCAGCGTCAGGGTCAGCATCCGCTGCGAGATGCCGTTGATCATTCGCTTCAGCTCGTTGAAGCGCTTCGGCCCGTCGCTGAGCATCATGATCACGAGCACGCTCCATTTGTCGCCGACGCGCGCGAGGATCGAGGCGACGTTGCGGCAGTCGGAATGGTTGGGATCGGGCCTCCGTTCGGCAGGAAAATCGATGTGTCTCGGTTCCAAAGATGTGCCCATGGCTCAAAAATGTGCGTTCTTGCGGGGTTTTTGACAGTCACTCATGTAGTGCGGGTTACAAATCTATACCATGGGTGACCCCAATGAAACTCCTCCATATCGACTCCAGCGTCCTCGGCCCCCACTCCGTCTCCAGGCAGGTTTCCGCCGCCATCGTCGACCGGCTCAGGCAGGCCACGCCCTCGCTTGAGGTCGTCTACCGCGACCTGACCGAGACCCCGCTCGCGCACTTGTCCGGATCCCACTTGGCCGCCGCCCAGGGCGCACCCGCGCCTGCGGAGCTCGGACCTGACCTCGCCGCGAGCGAGACTGTCCTGAATGAGTTCCTCGATGCCGACATCGTCGTGATCGGCGCGCCCATGTACAATTTCACGATTCCGAGCCAGCTCAAGGCCTGGATCGACCGCGTGCTGGTGAAGGGGAAGACGTTCAAATATGACGCGAGCGGCCCGGAAGGCCTTGTTGGCGACAAGCGCGTGATCGTGGCGATTTCGCGCGGCGGTCATTATGGCGCCGAGACGCCGTACGCGGCCGGCGAACATCTGGAAACCTATTTGCGTTGGGTGTTCGGCTTCATGGGGATCACGAGCCTGGAATTCATCTCCGCCGACGGCGTCAATCTCGGGCCCGAACATCGCGAAAAGGCGCTTGCGGGGGCCCTCCAGGCCGCAACGGGTCTGCAGGCGGCCTGAGGCTACGCCGACGACGTCAGCCGCGAGCGGTGCTGCGGCGGCTGACAGATCGGCAGATTGTTTGCGAAGCTAAAACCAGGAGCCCTGGATGCCCAGGATTACGGCCACGAGCGACATGAGCAGGCCGATGCCGGAGAAGATGGCAACCCCGATGAACTCAGACATATCGGAGTGCTTGGCAGGAACTGCGGAGCGTTCAGTGTAAATACGCGGGTCTGAAATCGGAGCTAAAATGCGTGCTGCTTTTGGCATGACGGGCTCCCTCAAATGAGTCCTATGACCCCTGCCCGTAGAAAAGTCTTGGCAGCGCACGCAAAGGTTCAACGCGTCACGCAAGCTTCAGAAAATACCTCTCCCGAGACGCGGGAACCGGCCGGCGCAACCATTTTCGGAGGGCCGGCCGATTCAGTTTGAAACTGAATTGATCAGCCGCGATAGATCGGCGCGCCGGCGGGTGAGGCAACCGCGCCGCCATCGACGAAGATCTCCTGGCCCTGAATATGGGCGGCATCGTCCGAGGCGAGGAACAGCACCGTCTTCGAGATGTGATCCGGCTCGCCAATGCGTCCCAACGGCGTCGCGAGCCCGATACGCTTCTCGAACGCCTTCTCCGCGTCAGGCGTTGCAATCGCCGCGCCCCAGATCGGCGTGCGGACCGCGCCGGGCGCGACGACATTGACGCGAATGCCGCGCGGCGACAGTTCCGAAGCCATGATCCGCGCCATCGCCCGCACGCCGGCCTTTGCCGCGCCATAAGCCGAGTAGCCGGGGTTGCCGAGCACCGAGATCACCGAGCCGTTGAGAATGATCGAGGCATTGTCGTTGATATAAGGCAGCGCCGACTGCACCGTGAAGAACACGCCGGTGAGATTGGTGCTGATCACCTTCTCGAACACCTCGAGCGTCGCAGATCCCAGCGGCGTGGCGCCGGGAATGCCGGCATTGGCAAACAAAATGTCGAGCTTGCCGAACTTGTCGGTGCCCTTCTTGATCGCAGCTTCGGTCGCGGCGATGTCGGTGGCATCGGCAGCCAGCGCGATCGCGTTCGGGCCGAGTTCCCTGGCCGCGGCCTCCAGCGTCTCCTTGTTGCGCCCGGTGACGATCACCTTGGCGCCCTCGGCCACGAACAGCTTCGCCGTTGCCAGGCCAATGCCGCTGTTGCCGCCGGTGATCAATGCCGTCTTGTTCGTCAGCCTCATGCTCGTCTCCAGTGGTTGCATAATGAAACTATGTTGCCATCTAGGGCATATGGTTTTATGATGCAACCACACATCCGCGTGATCGGCGCCAAGACCGGGCGAATGCGACAGGACCAGCACCATGGTGAAGCGAACGAGTTTTGAGGGTGATGCCTGCCCGATCGCACGATCGCTGGAGGCGATTGGCGACTGGTGGTCGCTGCTGATCATTCGCGAGGCGCTGTTCGGCGTGCGCCGCTTCGGCGAGTTTCAGAGCAAGCTCGGCATGGCCAAGAACATCCTGTCGGCGCGGCTGCGGTCGATGGTCGACCACGGCATTCTGGATACAGCCCCCGCCTCCGACGGCAGCGCCTACCACGAATATGTGCTGACGCCGAAGGGCCGCGGCCTCTTCCCGATCCTGGTCGCGCTTCGGCAATGGAGCGAGGAATTCGACGATCATCCCGAGCAGATCGCGACCATCCTGGTCGATCGCGCGAAAGGCCGACCGGTGAAGAAGCTCGAACTGCGCGCCGAGGACGGCCGGCTGCTCAGTCATCCCGATACAATGGTGAAGCTGCGGCCGGCACCGCGCCGGCGGTCGGCCTGACAACCCTCGCGCTAGTCGCTCTGTGGCAAAGCTATAACCAAGCACTCGATGTCATCGGCCGCCTTGTGCGCGTTTGCGCACTGGGGCGGGCGATCCAGTATTCCAGAGACGGCGAAGGATACGGAGAAGCCGCGGCGTACTGGATGCCCCGCCGGAGCCTGTCATCGGGCTCGCCGAAGGCGAGACCCGGTGGCGGGGCATGACAGCCCCCGTAGCCCGGATGCAGCGAAGCGCAATCCGGGATTCTCCCGCGCAAAGGCCCCGGATTTCGCTTCGCTGCATCCGGGCTACGAACTCCCTCATGACAGCTTGCGCTTGCTCCGCAGCCGAAGGTGCTCATCGGCCTCCAGCTTGGTCATGCCCAGGAGATAATGGAGCACGCCCAGCTTGTGGCGCTCGGCGAGCTTGCGCAAGCTGGCCACCTGCTCGGCTATGAAGGCAACCGCCTCGTCAGCGCCGCCCTCGCCCGGTTCCTCGTTGCGCGAACGTGCTTGCGCGCGCGACGCGGCGCGCGCGCGTTTCCGTCCTGGTTTTGCCACCAGTCCACCCGAATCCATGCCCCGCGGGGACATTACGCCTACAGCGACCACAACTCCAAGGTGGTAATTTGCAACTTTCTCGATATGAAACTTTTCCCATTCGGCGGGCTTTCAACACCCTTCGATTTGACAGGACCCGCCCCACCACCCATGTTCGGGACGAAACGGCCGACCCGAATCTAGAGGAAATCGGCCCGAGATTTCCCCGTAAGTTACTGGAACTACATGAATATCGTCATTGTGGAGTCGCCGGCGAAAGCCAAGACGATCAACAAATATTTGGGCTCGTCCTATGAGGTTCTGGCCTCGTTCGGCCATGTTCGCGACCTGCCCGCGAAGAACGGTTCCGTCGATCCCGAGGCCAATTTCAAGATGATCTGGGAGGTCGACCCCAAGGCGGCCGGCCGGCTCAACGATATCGCCAAATCCCTGAAGGGTGCCGACCGCCTGATTCTGGCGACCGACCCTGATCGCGAGGGCGAAGCCATCTCCTGGCACGTGCTGGAGGTGATGAAGGAGAAGCGCGCGCTGAAAGATCAGAAGATCGAGCGCGTGGTGTTCAACGCCATCACCAAGCAGGCGGTCACGGACGCCATGAAGAACCCGCGCCAGATCGACGGCGCGCTGGTCGACGCCTATATGGCGCGCCGCGCGCTCGACTATCTGGTCGGTTTCACCCTCTCCCCCGTGCTGTGGCGCAAGCTGCCGGGCGCCCGCTCGGCCGGCCGCGTGCAGTCGGTGGCGCTGCGCCTCGTCTGCGACCGCGAGCTGGAGATCGAGAAGTTCGTGCCGCGTGAGTACTGGTCGCTGATCGCGACCCTGCTGACACCGCGCGGCGACGCCTTCGAGGCACGCCTGGTTGGCGCCGACGGCAAGAAGATCCAGCGCCTCGACATCGGTACCGGCGCGGAAGCCGAGGACTTCAAGAAGGCGCTGGAAGCGGCCACCTACGCGGTGACCGCGGTCGACGCCAAGCCCGCGCGCCGCAATCCGCAGGCGCCCTTCACCACCTCGACCTTGCAGCAGGAAGCCAGCCGCAAATACGGCTTTGCGCCGGCGCACACCATGCGCATCGCCCAGCGCCTCTATGAAGGCATCGACATCGGCGGCGAGACCACCGGACTCATTACTTATATGCGTACCGACGGCGTGCAGATCGATCCGTCCGCGATCACCCAGGCACGCAAGGTGATCGGCGAGGATTACGGCAACGCCTATGTGCCTGACGCCCCGCGCCAGTACCAGGCCAAGGCCAAGAACGCCCAGGAAGCGCACGAAGCGATCCGCCCCACCGACCTCACGCGCCGTCCCGACAACATGAGCCGCAGGCTCGATGCCGATCAGGCCAGGCTGTATGAGCTGATCTGGAAGCGCACCATCGCGAGCCAGATGGAATCGGCCGAGCTGGAGCGCACCACGGTCGACATCACGGCCAAGGCCGGCGGTCGCACGCTGGAGCTGCGCGCCACCGGGCAGGTCGTCAAGTTCGACGGCTTCCTCGCACTTTATCAGGAAGGCCGCGACGACGAGGAGGACGAAGACTCCCGCCGCCTGCCCGCGATGAGCCAGGGCGAGGCGATCAAGCGGCAGTCGCTCTCCGTCACCCAGCACTTCACCGAGCCGCCGCCGCGTTTCTCCGAAGCCTCGCTGGTCAAGCGGATGGAAGAGCTCGGCATCGGCCGGCCCTCGACCTATGCCTCGATCCTGCAGGTGCTGAAGGACCGTGGCTACGTCAAGCTCGAGAAGAAGCGCCTGCATGGCGAGGACAAGGGCCGCGTCGTGGTCGCGTTCCTCGAAAGCTTCTTCAACCGCTACGTCGAGTATGACTTCACCGCCAACCTGGAAGAGCAGCTCGACCGCATCTCCAACAACGAGATCTCCTGGCAGCAGGTGCTGAGGGATTTCTGGACCGGCTTCATCGGCGCCGTCGAGGAGATCAAGGATCTGCGCGTCGCGCAGGTGCTCGACGTGCTCGACGACATGCTGGGCCAGCACATTTATCCGCCGCGCGCCGATGGGGGCGACATCAGGCAGTGCCCGAGCTGCGGCACCGGCCGGCTCAATCTGAAGGCCGGCAAGTTCGGCGCCTTTGTCGGCTGCTCGAACTATCCGGAATGCCGCTACACCCGTCAGCTCGCCGCCGACGGAGAGACCACCGCCGACCGCTCGCTCGGCCAGGATTCGGAGACCGGCCGCGATGTCTGGGTCAAGGCCGGCCGCTTCGGCCCCTACATCCAGCTCGGTGAGCAGAAGGATTATGAGGAAGGCGAGAAGCCGAAGCGTGCGGGCATCCCGAAGGGCACCTCGCCCAGCGATGTCGACCTGGAGCTTGCGCTCAAGCTGTTGTCGCTGCCGCGCGAGATCGGCAAGCATCCCGAGACCGGCCAGCCGATCACGGCGGGCCTCGGCCGCTTCGGGCCGTTCGTGAAGCACGAGAAGACCTATGCCAGCCTCGAGGCCGGCGACGAAGTCTTCGACATCGGCCTCAACCGCGCCGTGACGCTGATTGCCGAGAAGGTCGCCAAGGGCCCGAGCCGCCGTTTTGGTGCCGATCCCGGCAAGGCGCTCGGCGATCATCCCACCCTCGGCACCGTCACCGTGAAGAGCGGCCGTTATGGCGCCTATGTCACCGCGGGCGGCGTCAACGCGACCATCCCGGCCGAGTTCGAAAAGGACACGGTAACGCTGGCGCAGGCGATCGCATTGATCGACGAGCGAGCGGCCAAAGGGGGCGGAAAGGGCGGCGGCAAGGCGAAGGCCAAGAAGGCCGCGAAGCCGGCCAAGGCCAAAAAGACGACAGAGCAGGCTGCGGACGGTGACGACACCGCGCCGAAGCCAAAGAAACCGGCCGCGAAGAAAGCCGCGGCCAAATCCGAATCCACAAGCAAGGCGCGCGCTGCCGTGTCGACGACTGCCAAGACGTCGCCGACCAAGAGCGCCGCCACCAAGGCTCCGGCCAAGAAGAGTGCCGGCAAGAATTAGAGGTTAAGTGAAACCAAAGAAAGACCGTGGCTTTCCCGACAGGCAAGCCATCGTCGCCTTCATCAAGGCACATCCAGGAAAGGTCGGAACGCGCGACATCGCGCGCGAGTTCGGCCTGAAGAACGCCGACCGCATCGAGCTCAAGCGCATTTTGCGCGAGCTCGCCGACGACGGCACCATCAAGAAGAAACGCCATACGGTCTCCGAGCCGGACGTCCTTCCGCCGACGCTGCTCGCCGATATCACCGGCCGCGACCGCGACGGCGAGCTGATCGCCTCCCCCGCCGAATGGGACGAGGTCGAGAGCGGCGAGCCGCCAAAGATCCTGATCGAGATGCCGCGCCGGCCCAAACCCGGCACCGCCGCCGGAATCGGCGACCGCGCATTGCTGCGGGTCGAGCGCACGGACGAGGGCGAAGGCCCGGCCTATCGCGGCCGTATCATCAAGCTCATCGACAAGGTCAAGAGCCGCATCCTCGGCGTGTTCCGCGCGCTGCCTGAAGGCGGCGGACGGCTCATCCCCGTCGACAAGAAGATGGCCGACCGCGAGCTGAATATCGCCGCCGCCGACACGAAGGGCGCGCAGGACGGCGACCTCATCAGTGTCGACATCGTCCGCACCCGCAGCTTTGGCCTAGCCTCAGGCCGCGTCAAAGAGAAGCTCGGCTCGGTCAAGTCGGAGAAGGCGATCAGCCTGATTGCGATCTACGCCCACGACATCCCCTTGCAGTTCTCCACCGCCGCCGAGCGCGAGGCGGAAGCGGCGGAGCCTGCGAATCTCAGGGGACGCGAAGACTGGCGCGACGTCCCCCTCGTCACCATCGATCCGCCTGATGCCAAGGATCACGACGACGCGGTGCATGCGCAAGCAGACCCTGATCCGAACAACAAGGGCGGCTTCATCGTCGACGTCGCCATCGCCGACGTGAGCTTCTACGTCCGGCCGGGCACCGCGCTCGACCGCGACGCGCTCGACCGCGGCAACTCGGTCTATTTCCCCGACCGTGTCGTGCCGATGCTGCCCGAGCGCATCTCCAACAATCTCTGCTCGCTGGTGCCGGGCGAGCCGCGCGGCGCGCTCGCGGTGCGCATGATCATCGCCCCTGATGGCCGCAAGAAGTCGCACAGCTTTCATCGCATCCTGATGCGCTCGGCTGCGAAGCTGAGCTACGCGCAGGCGCAGGCTGCGATCGACGGCCGGCCGGACGACACCACCGGTCCCCTGCTCGACACGATCCTGAGGCCGCTCTATGCGGCTTACGCCTGCGTCAAGCGCGCGCGCGATGAGCGCGATCCGCTCAATCTCGATCTGCCCGAACGCAAGATCCTCTTGAAGAGCGACGGCACCGTCGACCGCGTCGTCGTGCCGGAGCGTCTCGACGCGCACAAGCTGATCGAGGAGTTCATGATCCTCGCCAATGTCGCGGCCGCCGAGATGCTGGAGAAGAAGTCGCTCCCGCTGATCTACCGCGTCCATGACGAGCCGACGCTGGAGAAGGTCCATGCGCTCGCAGAATTCCTGGAGACGCTCGACGTCCCCTTCACCAAATCAGGCGCGCTGCGCCCGACCCTGTTCAACCGCGTGCTGGCCCAGCTCGAAGGCCATGACTACTACCCGCTGGTGAGCGAGGTGGTGCTGCGCGCCCAGGCCCAGGCGGAATATTCGTCGGAAAACTATGGACACTTCGGCCTGAATTTGCGTCGGTACGCGCATTTCACCTCGCCAATCCGTCGCTATGCCGACCTCGTCGTGCACCGCGCGCTGGTCCGCGCGCTCGGGCTCGGCGAAGGCGCCCTGCCCGACAGCGAGACGCCGGAAACTTTAAGCGAAGTCGCGGCCCACATTTCGCTGACCGAGCGGCGCGCGATGAAGGCGGAACGCGAGACCGTCGACCGCCTGATCGCGCATCACCTCGCCGACCGCATCGGCGCGACCTTTCAGGGCCGCGTCTCCGGCGTCACCCGTGCCGGCCTGTTCGTGAAGCTGAGCGACACCGGCGCCGACGGATTGATCCCGATCCGATCCCTCGGCACGGAATATTTCAACTATGACGAGAGCCGCCACGCGCTGATCGGCACGCGCAGCGGCACCATGTACCAGCTCGGTGACGTCGTCGACATCAGGTTGATTGAAGCTGCCCCCGTTGCCGGCGCGCTGCGTTTCGAGCTGCTGTCGTCCTCCAGCGAGACGAGCCCGCGCGATCGCAGGCGCCCCAATCCGCAACGCCGCCCCTCCTTCAAGGCCCATCCCGGCCGCAGCCCGGATAAAAAACGCAAGCCATCAAAGCAGAAATCCGGCAAGGCGAAGGGCAAGGGAATGAACAAGGGAAAGAACAAGGGCAAGAGCAAAGGCAACAAGGGCAAGACTTGGTGACCATGAGCACGGCGCCAAAAATCTGGACGCGCGAGACTGGCCTCATCGAGAAGCGCGACCTCTGGGCGGCGATGAAGCGCGGCTTTCGCGGCCGCTGCCCGCGCTGCGGCCAGGGAAAGCTGTTCCGCGCCTTCCTGAAGACGGCGGACAATTGTGCAGCTTGCGGCCTCGACTTCACGCCGCACCGCGCCGACGATCTGCCCGCCTATCTCGTCATCGTCATCGTCGGCCACATCGTGGTGCCCACCATCCTCTGGATCGAAACCAATTACACGACGCCGGTCTGGCTCAGCTTCGTGGCCTATTTGCCCTTCACCTTCTTCGCCTCGCTCGCCCTGCTGCAGCCGGTGAAGGGAGCTGTGGTCGGCTTGCAATGGGCTCTGCGCATGCACGGGTTTGACGAGAACCCGCCGGGTGGTATTCCGCCTGTGTAAGCAATAAGCAAGAACCGTCTGGGTGAGGATATGAGCGATACGGCGCAGACAGCCGAGAAGGCCAAAGTCCACGAGGAAAAGGAAGCCGATCACCATCCCTATTTCCGCCCTCGGGATGCGGCAACGCTGATCCTGGTCGATCGCAGCGGCAGAATTCCAAAGGTGCTGGTCGGCAAGCGCCACGACAAGGTCGTGTTCATGCCCGGAAAATTCGTCTTCCCCGGCGGCCGCGTCGACAAGGATGATCATCGCGTGCCGTGTGCGGCCCCCATCACGCCAGAGTTAGAGGCCAATCTCGCCAAGGGCAGCCCGAAGACGCCGGCCTCGCGCGCCAAATCGCTGGCGATCGCCGCGATCCGCGAGGCCTGCGAGGAAACCGGCCTCTGCCTCGGACGCAAGGCTGAAGGCAAGGCGAGGCTCGAAGGCCCCTGGAAGCCGTTCGCCGATGCGGGCCTCCTGCCCGATCCCTCCAGCCTGTTCCTGATCGCCCGCGCAATCACCCCGCCCGGCCGCGTCAAGCGGTTCGACACGCGCTTCTTCACCGCCGATGCGTCGGCGATCACCCATCACGTCGAGGGCGTGATCCATGCGGATGCGGAGCTGGTCGAACTGGTCTGGGTCGAGCTCGGCTCAAGGCCGCTCGCCGATCTGCATCCCATGACGCGGAATGTGCTCAACGAGCTCCACACCCGTCTTGCCACCGGCCCCTTGCGCCACGACGCGCCGGTGCCGTTCTTCCATTTCTACGGCGGCAAGATGCAGAAGGATATTTTGAGCTGACCTGTCATTCCGGGGCGCGCGCAGCGTGAGCCCGGAATCCATCCCGTGTCAGTCTCTGCGGCCCGATGGATTCTCAGATGCGCAATTGCGCATCGTAGCTCGCCGCTTGGCGGCGCCCCGGAATGACAACTGCGTGCTTTTTCTAATCCGCGTCGGGCTCCGTGCCGACATAATCGCGCGCCGGCAGCTTTAAGACGCGGCCGAGTTCGCTGGCGAGCTTGTTTGCATCCTCGCGCTTGGTGAAGCTCTGCAGTGTGATCGGCTCGGTGCCCTTGTTGCCGCAGAGATTGACGTCGTAGGTCGTCAGCTCGGGATCGTAGTCGTCGGTGATGCTGATGAAGTGATAATCGGCGAGATCGCGCGATTTGCGAAAGTTCAGCGGGCCGAATTGCCTGGTGACGACGATCTGGCGCAGAGCCGCGTTGAGCACGACGAAGCTGCGGAAGGTCAGCAGGATCAGGCCGGGAATGCCGACGAGCAGCCCGAGGCCCGAAAACACCAGCACCGGCACAAGGTCGTCGGCAAGCCGGCCGAAGCCGGAGAAATCCTGGCGCAGGCCGAGCGCGACATTCCACAGCAGATAGAAGCCCGCCGCCAGCAGCGGCAGCGACAGCAGCCGGCCGAACCACGGCATCGGTCGGTCGATCCGGACGATGCCGCCGTCTACGGTCATTGCGCTGGCCATGAAAGGTCTCCTCGGGAGCGAAGGTCATGGCTTGGTCGGCGCGGGTGCCGGATTGGTTCGACGGCTTGCTCTCTCCCCGTCATTCCGGGGCACGCCCCTTGGCGCGAGCCCGGAATCCATGGCTCGACGGTCACCGCGGCCCAACGGATTCCGGGCTCGCCGCTAACGCGGCGCCCCGGAATAACGGAAACGTGCTGAACGTGTCGCAAAAAACAAAAAATTCTTCTTAGCCATCCCAATGGCGGAGTTCCGCCGCGTGCCTATGTCTTTCCCCAACAACACCAGAACGGGATTTTGGGCGCGATGGCACAACGGCAACTCAAGCTTGGCGCGTTCATGCGCCCGATCAGCATCCACACCGGCGCCTGGCGCTATCCCGGGGCCTGGCCCGACGCCAATTTCAACTTCTCGCACATCAAGACGCTGATCAGAAAACTCGAGGCCGGCAAGTTCGACGCCTTCTTCATGGCCGATCACCTCGCCGTGTTGAACATGCCGGTCAACGCGCTCAAGCGCAGCCACACCGTGACCTCGTTCGAGCCGTTCACGCTGCTCTCCGCCCTTTCCGCCGTCACCGAGCGAATCGGGCTGATCGCGACGGGCTCAACCACCTTCGACGAGCCCTATCACGTCGCCCGCCGCTTCGCCTCGCTCGATCATCTCAGCGGCGGCCGCGCCGGCTGGAACATTGTCACCACCTCGAACCCGGATGCGGCGCTCAATTTCGGCCTCGACGACCACATGGAGCACGCCGAGCGCTACAAGCGCGCCCGCGAATTCTACGACGTCGTCACCGGCCTGTGGGATTCCTTCGCCGACGACGCCTTCGTGCGCGACGTCGAGAGCGGGCTGTTCTTCGATCCGTCGAAGATGCACGTGCTCGACCACGTCGGCAAATATCTGAAGGTGCGCGGCCCGCTCAACATCGCCCGCCCGGTGCAGGGCTGGCCCGTGATCGTGCAGGCCGGCGCGTCGGAAGACGGCAAGCAGCTCGCGGCCGAGACTGCGGAAGCCGTCTTCACCGGCGGCGGCAGCCTCGCCGACGGGCAAAAGCTCTATGCCGACATCAAGGGCCGCATGGAGAAGATCGGCCGCGACCCTGAACATCTCAAGATCCTGCCGGGCGCCTTCGTCGTCGTCGGCGACAGCGTCGACGAGGCCAAGGAGAAGCGCGCCCTGCTCGACAGCCGCGTGCATTACGACAGCGCCATCGCCTCGCTCTCGGTGATCCTCGGCACCGACGCCTCCGGCTTCGATCCCGATGGACAGCTCCCCGAGATCCCCGAGACCAACGCCAGCAAGAGCGGCCGCCAGCGCATGGTTGACCTCGCCAAGCGCGACAAGCTCACGGTGCGCCAGCTCGCCCAGCGTGTCGGCGGCTATGGCGGGCTGTCCTTCGTCGGCACGGCCAAGACCATCGCCGACCAGATGGAGGAATGGCTGGTCGGGCGTGGCTCCGACGGCTTCAACATCATGTTCCCGTTCCTGCCCGCCGGTCTGGACGATTTCGTCGACAAGGTGGTCCCGGAGCTGCAGAAGCGCGGGATTTTCCGCAAAGAGTATGAAGGGGCCACTTTGAGGGAGAATCTGGGCCTGCCCCGGCCGAAAAACCGCTTCTTCGAGGCTTAATCGGCCCGATTTGAGTGGTTTTCCGGCCCTAAATCCTTGACTTCCCCCGGTTTCTGGCTAGGTTGCCGGCCAACGCGGGCCGTTTGGCCGGCTCCAGATTCCCCTGATTTTCTGAGGTTCAGAACATGGCCAAAGCGGTCACCATCAAGGTCAAGCTCGTGTCCTCGGCCGACACCGGCTTCTACTACGTCGCCAAGAAGAATTCGCGCACCATGACCGACAAGCTGGTCAAGAAGAAGTACGATCCGGTTGCGCGCAAGCACGTCGAGTTCAAGGAAGCCAAGATCAAGTAAGATCGGCGAAAGCGTCGATACGTTTTGCGGGGCCCTTTCGGGGCCCCGTTTTCTTTTGCGTGTCCGATCTCTCCACACGTCATTGCGAGCGCAGCACACCGCCAGCCTCGCGAAATCCTGGCGTGGTTAGAGTGGATCCGACTACCACCGCTCCAACCATTCATGAATCGCAGACAGCGCCGGGCCGCGGCGGCCAAACAAACCGGAAGAACCTCGCCGGCCGCACTCTGCCAGGCCGGCTTTGCGCATTTTCAGTCGGGGCGAATTGCCGAGGCCGAGCTGTGCTGCCAGCAGGCGCTGACACTGGATGAGCAGCACCCGGATGCGCTCCATCTCCTGGGTGCGCTTTGTTTTCACGCGCAGCAGCCTGACGCCGCCGAGGAATGGATCGGCCGAGCCGTCCGGCAAGCGCCGAAGGCCGAGTATCTCCTCAGCCTCGCCACATTGCTGGAGCGACAGGGCCGGCTCGAGGACGCACGGCACCACTACGGCCATGCCTTGAGCCTGACGCCGGACGATGCCGGCCTGTGGAATCACCTCGGCAACCTGCTCTGGCAGCTCGGGCACAAGGACGAAGCGGCGCAGCACCTGTTGCAGGCCTTGAAGCTCAATCCGCACTATTGGGAAGCCGCGCACAATTGCGGCATGCTGCTGCTTGAACTCGAACGGCATGCGGAAGCCGTAAGATGCTTTGACATCGCCGAGAGGCTGAACCGAAGCTCCGCGGCCCTGCATCAGATGCGCGCCGTTTGTCTCTCGGTGCTGGGCCGCTTCGACGAAGCAGAGGCCGACTACGAAAAATCCATCGCGCTCGATCCGAACCTTGCGGAGACGCACAACAATCTCGGCCTCCTGCACTGGCGCTTTGGCCGGCTGGAGCAGGCTTTTGCCTGCTTCGATCGCGCGCTCGCGCTCCGCCCCGATTTCCGCGCCGTGCTCAACAACAAGGCCGTGGTCCTGCTGCATCTGCAAATGCTGGACGAGGCCTTTGCGACCCTGCGCAAATCGCTCGCCGCCGCACCTGATGATGCGCAGACGCTGTTCTATCTGGCGACGCTTCAGCTCCTCACTGGCGATTTCGAGCACGGCTGGGTTGCGCGTGAGGCGCGTTGGCGGTTGCCTTCAGTCGGCCTGGTCGATCGCGGATTTTCGCAAGCCCTTTGGCGTGGCGACCAGCCGCTCGCAGGCAAGACCATCCTGCTGCACTCCGACGAGGGGCTGGGCGATGCGATCCAGTTCGCCCGCTATGTGCCCATGGTGGCGGCATCAGGCGCGCGCGTCATTCTCGAGGTCGAGCCTCCGATCCAACAGCTTCTGGGCGGCATCGAAGGGGTCGCAGAATGCATCGGCCGCTCCTCGACGCCGGAATTCGACTTGCACTGCCCCCTGGGAACGCTGCCACTGGCATGCGGCACGCGGCTCGATACGATCCCGCTCGCGCACGGCTACGTTCCTGCGCCGCCGGCAACGCGAATGACAGCGTGGGAAGACCGGCTTGAACAGCGGCTTGGCGCTCACGATCGCTTCCGCGTCGGCCTGGTCTGGGCCGGCAATCCTGACCACAAGAACGATCACAACCGATCGATGGCGCTGCGCACGCTCGCGCCGCTGCTGGATTGCGACGCCCAGTTCGTCTCCCTGCAAAAAGGCGTTCGCGATCAGGACCGCGCCTTCCTCGCCGAACGCCATGACATCGTCGACCTTACGGAGCATCTCACCGACTTCAGCGAAACAGCGGCGCTGATCTCCTGTCTCGATCTGGTGATCACAGTCGACACCAGCGTCGCCCATCTCGCCGGCGCGCTAGCCGCGCCCGTCTGGACGCTGCTGCCCTTCAATCCGGATTGGCGCTGGCTGATCGAGCGCGACGACAGCCCGTGGTATCGATCGATGCGGCTGTTCAGGCAAACAACGCGCGGCGACTGGGCCAGCGTGGTGGACGACGTATGCCGCGAACTCGAAAAGCAGATCGCCGCGTGGCGCGCAAGGGAGGATCAGGCGTCCCTCCTGCCTGCCTGATGAGCGCGCAGGCGGCCAAGTCGGCGAGATCAAAGTAAGATCGGCCAATGCTGCCGAGTTTTACGGGGCGCTCGCGACCCCGTTTTTATTTGCGACCAATGGTCGTAGCCTCCAAATCCATGATCGCAGCCTTGGACGAGGGACATGTCGGTGGCTATTCGGTCGCTTACGGCCGCGACGATACCTATTTTCCGGTCTACGTCACGGCGGCGCTCGCCGCGATCTTCTGCACGGCTGCGCTTCTCACCGGCGCGATCTACTGGCTTGCGCTCGCGGCACTCGCGGCCGGGTTCACCTACTACAACATTCCGCTGCTCGAGACCGGCCGGCCCACGATCGGCGCGAACCAATACGGCATCTTCATCCAGGCCTTCGGCCTGATCCGGTGGCGCGCCATCGAGCGCATCGATCTCGTCGAGATCGCCGAGCGCGCCATGACGGTGCATGAACTCCAGATCGTGCTGAACGCACCGCTCACCAGCGCGCTCGTGGCCGACTGGCGCAAGCAACCGTCCTGGCGCTGGCTGATGCGCCTGCCCTGGCGGATGAGCCACACCAACATGGTACGGATCAATGTCGAGCCGTTCGATCAGCCGCCGGACATGATCCATCGCACCTTCCTGCGGATGTGGCGCTACTACCGCAGCTAGTGCACGACCTCGCCATGCAGTGCGAGGTCGAGACCGTCGCGCTCCATATCCTCCGACACCCGCAAACCGACGAACAGCTTGATCACGGAGAGGATGATCAGGCTGACGACGGCGTCGTAAACAAAGACGGTAGCGACGCCGATGCACTGGTTGACGAACTGGCCGGGATTTCCTTCCAGCACGCCCGCAGTGCCGCCATATTGCTCGACGGCAAAGACCCCGGTGAGCAGCGCGCCGACGATGCCGCCGAGGGCATGGACGCCGAAGCAATCGAGCGCGTCGTCATAGCTGAACATGGCCTTGAGCCCGGTGCATCCCCAGTAGCAGAGAACGCCGGCCGCGATGCCGATCACGAAGGCCCCTACCGGGCCCACGAAACCGGACGCCGGCGTGATGGCGACGAGGCCCGCGACCGCGCCCGAGCAGATGCCGACAACCGTCGGCTTGCCCTTGAGCGACCACTCCACCAGCATCCAGGTGAAGCCGGCGACCGCCGTTGCGATCTGCGTCACCAGCATCGCCATGCCGGCCTGCATGCCTGCCGTCACCGCGGAGCCCGCGTTGAAGCCGAACCAGCCGACCCACAGCAGCGAGGCGCCGATGAAGGTCAGCACCATGTTGTGCGCCGGTCCCGTTTCCTTGCGCTTGCCGAGCATGATGGCGCACATCAGGCCCGCGACGCCGGCGTTGATATGCACGACGGTTCCGCCGGCGAAATCGAGCACCTTGACCCAGGCGGCGTCGTTGCCGGACGAGAAGATGCCGTCGGGGCCCCACACCCAATGCGCGATCGGCGCGTAGACGAAGATCGCCCACAGGCCGATGAACCAGAGCATCGCGGAGAATTTCATCCGCTCGGCGAACGCCCCTGCAATCAGTGCCGGCGTGATGATCGCGAACGTCATCTGGAAGCAGATGTAGACGCTTTCGGGAATCGTCGCCGCGAGCGGATTGGGATTGCCGATCCCGCCCTTGCCGATGTCGCTGAGGATGTCCCTCAGGAACATGCGGTCCAGCCCGCCGATGAACGGCGTGCCGGCGCGGAAGGCCAGGCTGTAGGTCAGGATCGCGAACAGGATGGTGACGAGGCAGGTCACCGCGAAGCTGGTCATCACGGTGTCGCCCACGTTCTTCTTGCGCACCATGCCGCCATAGAACAGCCCAAGCCCCGGAATCGTCATCATCAGCACCAGCGCAACGGAGGTGAGCATCCAGGCGGTGTCGCCGGAATTGGGCGTGCACTTTTCGAGGATCTTGCCGCCGCAGGCGGGCGGGGCCGCATCCTCGGCGAGCGCAACCTCGCCGAGGGCGAGGTAGAGAAGCGCAATTCCCAACAGCGCGACCACCAGTGTCACGAGCCTTTGGCGCGTGGATGTTCTCGACTCCATCATCGTCCTCCCAAGTCTCAAGAGATCAATCGCGAGAGATTGGCTTCCGGGCATTGTCTGCATGGAACCGCAGGGATGATCATTCGCGCCGGAGCGACAGCGCCAGCGTGATCGGCTCGGATTTTCGGGGCAAAATGATCGAGGCTCGACGCGATGAGGTCGTCGAGCGTCGATGTCTGGAGACTGGCATCGACCAGCCTCATGGCTTATCGGCCTTTCCCTTGTCGCCAGATCGGAAAGCGTTAGACGCGGTTCCAATTCCAGGCGAAAGGAGAGATGCAAGATTCGCACCATCGAAACGATTCAATCAAGCTGCTGAATGCGCTTCGATTCCAGTTTGCTGCTGTGCGGAAGCCGCGCCACGCGCTGCTTCACAGAGGTGCGCATCGCCCAACGGATGAGCAGCGGCTGATGATGCCTACGCGGTTCGCAGCAAGGGCGGCGCGGTCGGTTTGATCAGCGCGAATGCGATCTGGACGATGCCGCCGGCAAGGCCGAGCGCGACGCCGATGCGCCAGGCCATGGAGTATGAGCCGAGCGTGTCATAGATCAGCCCTCCTCCGTAGGCGCCGAGGAAGCTGCCGATCTGGTGGCTCATGAAGGCCAGGCCCTGAATCATCGCCTGCCAGCGCAGGCCGAACATCTCGGCGACGGCGCCGGCAACCAGCGGGCCGACGCCCATCCACAGGAAGCCCATGATGGCGCCGAACAGCAGCGTCGAGAACGGCGTCGCCGGCAGCATGAAGTACCAGGCCAGCGCGAGCGAACGCAGGAGGTAGATCGCGCCCAGCAGCGCCAGCTTGTTCCAGCGCTGGCCGGCCCAGCCGAAGAACAGCGAACCCAGCACGTTGAAGCCGCCGATCATGCCGAGCGTCTGCGCGCTCAGCATCGGATCGAGCCCGCAGATGGCGAGATAGGACGGCAGATGCGTAGTGAGGAACACGAGCTGCATGCCGCAGACGAGATAGGCGCACGTCATCACCACGAAGGAGGCGTTGCCGAACGCGGCCCTCGTCACGGAGGCGGCCGTGGCATCGCCGATATCGTCGGCAGCAGGCTTTGGCAGCGGAATGGCATCGACCCGGCCGGCGTACCACGCGGCCGGGATCATCAGCACCGACATGACGACAAAGCCGGCAAGGCCGATGCGCCAGCCAAAACCCTCGTTGAGCATCTGCCCGATCGGCGCCGACAGCAGCGCACCGAGCGAGCCGGCGCCCGAGACGATGCCGAGCACGGTCGAGCGCACCGTCGCAGGCACCGCGCGCGCCGCCACCGACATCGCGATCGCAGCCGCGGTGCAGGCCAGCGAAGTGCCGATCAGCACGCCGGCGCCGATCATGATGCTGACGAGCCCGTTCGCCGTCGCCATCAAAGCGAGGCCGGCGATGTACATCAGCGCGCCCGCGATCATGATCGGGCGGAAGCCGTAGCGCACCGTCATCGCCCCGGCGAGCGGCTGGAGGAAGCCCCAGGCGAGGTTCTGCACGGCGAGCGCCAGCGTGAAGTCCGACACCGAGAGATGGATGTCGTGCGTCAGCGGCGGCATGAAGATGCCGAGCGACTGCCGCAGCCCCATGCTCAGCGTCAGCATGATCGAGGCGCCGATCAGGATCGGCAATGTCGGACGCAGGACCTGCAACAGGGGCATTTTTGTTCTCCCTCATGGGCGCTGGCCGCGCGCCGGCATCTGCATGATCGGTCGATTTTGGTTACACAGACCTGTGTAATTAGTCTATAGGTAACGGGCGCTGTCAAGGTGCTTGTTACACAGGTCTGTGTTATGCCGTCCGCCGAAAAATCCGACATGAAGGAACGGATCCTTCAGACCGCCGACAGGCTGTTCTATCTGCAAGGCATTCGCGCCATCGGCGTCGATACCATCGCGGCCGAGATCGGCATCAGCAAGCGCACGCTCTACAACCACTTCCCGTCCAAGGACGCGCTGATCGCGGCCTATCTGGAGCGCCGCTTCGTCAGCGCCCGCCCCTCCGACAAGCCGCCGGCCGAGCAGATCCTCGCCACCTTCGATTCCCTGGAACGGCGCTTTGCGTCCAAGGATTTTCGCGGCTGCCCGTTCGTGAATGCGGTCGCCGAGCTCGGGCCCACGGACCGCGCGGTGAAGAAGATCGCCATCGCCTTCAAGGAAAGCCGCCGCGTCTGGTTTCGCGAGCGACTGACCGAGCTCGGCGTCGCCGATGCGGACGCGCTCGCAACGCAGCTCGTGCTGCTGGTCGACGGCTCGATCGCCCAGGATTTAGTGCGTGACGATCCCGCGATGGCGCGCGCGGCGAAGGAAGCGGCCAAGGTGTTGCTGCGGAATGCCGGCGTGGATGTGGGTGGCGATGCGAAGCCGGTGAAGGGCAAGCGGTCATCCCAATAACCGGTGTCGCCGCACCTCTCGGTGTCATCACCCGCGAAAGCGGGTGATCCAGTATTCCAGAGGCAGTTGTAGTTGAATCGAGACGCCGCGGCGTACTGGATCCCCGCCTGCCGCCTGCCGCCTACGCTAAAGCTTCGGCGCCCCTAGACCTCAACCCCGGCGAAGCCTTGGCGTAGCCGGGTCGCGGGGAATGACAGCAGAGTTTGTGGGAATAGCCGAGCGCAACAACCGAGCAGAGATCACCCCGTCAGAACATTGTATTCCAGTTCGTACCGCCCGAGGTTTCGACATCATAGGGTGTCCCTGCCCTGCATTGTCTCGATCATGATCGTTGCAGATCGTTCGCCGGAATTGCGACAGCGGCGGCTTGAGGCCTCTCAAGAGGCGGAATGTGGCGCCTGACGGCCGCAAGCGCGACGAAGACCAGGATCATGGCCCCGCCGAGCATGAGCAGATAGGCCGACGCACCTCCCGAAGTGATCACGGCAGCTCCCGCGAACGCGCTCAGGATCGCACCAAATCGGCCAAAGGCGAGCGCCGACGCCGTCCCGGTCGCGCGCACGGCCGTCGGATAGACATAGGCGCACAACGCAAACATGGTCGACTGCACCGCATTGACGAACAGCCCGTGCACGCCGAGGCCGGCAATTAACAATGACGTGTGGTCCTTCGTGCCGAGCTGCTGGATGACGAGAGCGCTTGCGGTCGCGCCGATACAGCATGCCAGAAGCGGCCAGCGAGACCCGAAGCGTGCAATGGCGACAGCGCAGAACAAGGCGCCGAATACGCCACCCATGTTGTAGGCGGTCAGCCCGGAAGCTGCCACCGCCACGTCGAGGCCCTCCGAGGTCAGCATCGTCGGCAGCCAGCTGAAGGCGCTATACACGGCGAGCAGGCACATGAAGAACGCGCACCAGATCGCAATGGTGTCGCGAGCAAGCCCCGTCTCGAACAATGCGGCCAGTCCCTTGCGCTGCTCCGCGCGCTGTTCGATCCTGTCGCTGAACGTCGCGTCCGCGGGGATCGTCCGGGACATGCGCGCGAGCAAGCCTGACAGTTCCGCCCAGCGCGCCGAGCGGCGGACCAGGAAGCGCGGCGATTCCGGCAGGCCCAACACCAGCAGCAGACTGAGGATCAGCGGCAGCGAGCCGCCGATGAAGAAGAGCGCACGCCAGCCCAAGGCCGGGAGCACGGCGCTGGCGAACAGGCCCGCGAGCATCCCGCCCAGGGGCACGCAGACGATGGTTGCCGTCACCGCCAAAGTGCGGTGGCGGAGCGGCGTGAACTCCGCGGTCGTCGTCGTCGAGGTCGGCAAGGCACCGCCGATGCCAAGCCCGGCGACGAAACGAAGGCAGCCGATCGTCAGGAGATCCGGCGCAAGGCCGATCGCGCAAGTCGCGGTGCCGAACACAAGGACGCTGCCGATCACCGCCCAGCGGCGGCCAAAGCGGTCCGCGAACAATCCCGCACATGCGCTGCCGATCGCCATGCCGACCAGGCCGGCAGCGACCACCGGCGCAAACGCCCCGCGAGTGACGCCCCATTCCTTGATGATCACCGGAATCGCAAATCCGATGAGCTGACCGTCGAACCCGTCCATCACGATCGACAGCGCGGCCAGCAGGACCACGATCTTCTGGAACGCCGTGAAGGGACCCTCGTCGAGCAACTGGCCGACGTCTATTGCATTCGCTGCGCGTGCACCCGTGAGATTCATGATCTCTCGCCTTCTGTTCAGAACGGATAGTGACGTGGGGAGGTCTGCATGGTGATCCAGCGCAGCTCGGTGAACTCGGCGATGCCGGCCTTGCCTCCGAAGCGCCCGAAGCCAGAGTCCTTGACACCCCCGAACGGCATCTGGGCCTCATCATGCACGGTCGGACCGTTGATGTGGCAGATGCCGGATTCGATCCGCGCCGCCACCCGCATGCCTCTGGCGGAGTCCGTGGTGAATACGGCCGACGACAATCCGTAGGCATTGTCGTTGGCGCAGACGATCGCGGCCTCCTCGCCCTTGACGCGAACGATCGGCTTGACGGGACCGAAGGATTCCTCGCTGTAGATCCGCATGTCGGCCGTCACGTTGTCGAGCAAAGTGGCCGGCATCAGCGTCGAGTCCGCCTTGCCGCCGCAGAGCAGCTTCGCGCCCTTGGCGAGCGCATCGTCGATCAGCTCGTTGCAGCGAGCGACCGTCGCCATGTCGACGACGGAGCCAAGCACCACCGGGCCTTTCCTGGGGTCACCGACCGGCAGCTTGCCGGCCTTATCGGCCAAGCGCTGGACGAACACATCGGCAATGCTCTCGTCCACGATGATCCGTTCCGTGGACATGCAGATCTGCCCGGAATTGGCGAACGCGCCGAAGGCGGCGCCGTTGACCGCGGCGTCAAGATCGGCGTCGTCGAGCACCACGAGCGGCGCTTTGCCGCCAAGCTCGAGCACGACGGGCTTCAAGTACTTGGCGCAGACGCCGGCGATGATCTTGCCGACACGGGTCGAGCCGGTGAAGTTGACGCGGCGAACCGAGGGCTCGGCGATCATCGCCTCGACGACGGCGGCGGCATCCTTCGGCGCATTGGTGACGTAGTTGACGACGCCGGCGGGAAAGCCCGCCTCCCGCAACGCTTCGACGATGAGACCATGCGTCGCCGGGCAAAGCTCCGAGCCCTTCAGCACTACTGTGTTGCCGCAGGCGAGCGGCCATGCGACCGCGCGCACGCCGAGAATGACCGGTGCGTTCCAGGGCGCCATGCCGAGGACAACGCCGGCCGGACGGCGCACGCCCATCGCCAGGCTCCCCGGCACGTCGGACGGAATGATCTCGCCGCCGATCTGCGTCGTCATGGCGGCGGCCTCGAGCAGCATGCCGGCGGCAAGATGGACATTAAAGCCGCTCCATAGCGCCGACCCGCCTGTCTCCGCGGCAATCGCCGCCGCAAAGGCATCGGCCTTGGCTTCGAGGCAATGCGCAGCCTTGGTCAGAAGCGCGCGCCGCTCGGAGGGGCCGACGGCAGACCAGGACGGAAATGCGCGTGCGGCGGCCCGCACCGCCGCAACTGCATCGGCCGCGGTCGCCGCAGGAGCCCGTGTCGCAACGGTCGAATCGAGCGGGTTCTTCCGTTCGAAGGTTGCGCCATGGCTAGCCTGCTGCGGCTCTCCGTCGATCAGCATGGAAATCGTGTTCATGGTTTTCTCCCCTTCCTTCTCGATTTGTTTTGCTGCCAGGCGATCGTCGACCTCAACGTCGATGAGCATCGGCCCATCCGAGGCAAAGGCCTTGTCCAGCGCGGCATGCAGCGCCTCGGCATTGTCGACGCGGACTGCGGGACAGCCCATTCCCTTGGCAATCGCCACGAAGTCGAGGTCCGGCAGGTCGGTGCCCTGAACTGGCTCTTGCGAGGCAAAGCCGAACGACGGAGCAAAATCCTGCAGCGCGGCGTAGCGGCCATTGTTGACGATCACGAAGGTGATCGGCAGCGAGAGCTTGGCCGCGCTCCAGACCGACTGGATCGAGTAGAGGCTCGAGCCGTCCCCGATCACGCCGATCACCCGCGTGCCCCGCTTTCCCAAGGCGACGCCGACGGCCGCCGGCATGCCGTAGCCGAGTCCGCCGCTGTCCATGGTGTAGAAGCCTTCGCTGCGGACAATGGGTAAATGAGCGTGCATCACCGACCGCGCGCTCGGCGCCTCCTCGACGATGATGCTCTCGGCCGGTCGCCGCTCGGCGAGCGACTGGAAGAGATAGGCCGTCGATAGCGGAGCGGTCGGCTGGACCTGCGGCACAGCCGCTCGCGGTGGAGGCGCGAGACGCGCAGGCGGCTTCGCCCGTTCCAGCAGATCGATGAGCCCGAGCCGTATGCTGCCGACGGCGGCCATGCCCTGCGGCGTCCACGTCGCGGTTTGGGGATCGTCGATCAACTGGACGAGCGTGGCGCCGGCAGGCACGTGTGGCCCGAAGCCCTCGACGTGATACGTGAACGCCGGAGCACCGATCGCGAAGACGAGGTCCGCGCCCTTGAGCAGAGAGACAATTTTCTCCCGCATGGCCGGCAGGAAGCCGGCGAACAGGCGATGGTCCTCGGGAAAGCTGCACCGGCCGGACATCGGCGCCACGAAGACACGGGCATTGTGAGCTTCCGCCAGACGGACCACTTCAGAGAACGCCGAGTCGCGGTCGACCGCACCGCCGACGACGAAGGCCGGGCTCGTCGCGCCGTCGAGGGCCCGGGCAATCTGGTCGAGAACATCGGGATCGGGCCGGATCTGCTGACTGACGAGGCGGACCGGCAGATATTCCGACGGACGATCCCAGTCGTCGACCGGGACCGACACCAGCACCGGCCCGCGCGGCGGCATCATTGCAAGATAGTAGGCCCGCGCGATCGCGTGCGGCACATCCTCGGCGCGCGCAGGTTCGATGCTCCATTTCACGTATGGCTTTGGCAGCTCGGTCGCCTCGCGCGAGGCAAGGAACGGATCAAGGGCCAGCATGGAGCGTGCCTGCTGACCAGCCGTGATCACCATCGGCGTGCGGTTCTTGAACGCGGTGAAGATGTTTCCCATCGCGTTGCCGACACCGGCCGCCGAATGCAGGTTGACGAACGCGGCATTGCGGGTTGCCTGCGCGTAGCCATCGGCCATTCCGACCACGACGGCTTCTTGCAGGCCTAGAATGTAGCGAAAGTCGTCCGGAAAATTCCGGAACAGCGGCAATTCGGTCGACCCCGGATTTCCGAACACCGTGGTCATGCCGAGCCGGCGCATCAGGTCGCAGACGGCGTCACGAACAGTGAGGTGCGTGGCCTGCGAGCGCGCACGGTCGGTCGCAGAGCGTATGGCTTCCTGCATAGGCGTTTCCAAATGTTCTTGACGGCGTTGTTGGCGGCTTCGTCCGGCCGGCGCGAATTATGGAAAGCGGAGACTTGTTTTGAAATTGCCTTTTTACGGCAAAGTCATTACCTTTGTGCATGACCTTCGATTTGCGACAGTTGAACGCGTTCATGACGATCGTCTCGGCCGGCAGCCTCGGTCGTGCCGCGGACCTGCTGCACATTACGCAGCCTGCGCTCAGCCGCACTGTACGTCGCCTCGAGCGGCAGGTTGGTGCGCCGCTGTTCGAGCGTCATTCCAAGGGGATGCAACTGACGGCCGTCGGCAGCGCCCTGCTTCCACATGCAACGCTACTGCTGCGCGAGGCTGAAAACGCGACCGAAGAAATCAATGCGATGCGCGGACTTGCGAAGGGAACAATTCGCGTCGGCGCCGTCGGCAACATCGCGAGCCTCATTCTTCCGCTGGCGATCAGCGCCGTCCTGAAGAAGTGGCCCAACCTCACCGTCTTCGTGATCGAAGGCGTGTGGGACCGGCTTGCGGAGGCCCTCGTCAAGAATGAGATCGATCTCGCATTGGGTGCCGCGACCGAGACGCTCGATGAGATCGAAGCCCTCGCCGATTGCCGCTGGCAGGATCAGAGCCACGTGGTCGCCGGCACCCGTCATCCGCTGCGCAGCAAGCGGAAGCTGACACTGGAAGATACGATGACGGAGCAATGGGCGATCACGCCACGCGGCACCGCGCCCTACGAGGATTTGCTGCGGGTGTTCCGCACCCGTGGTCTAGGGCTGCCCAACATCGTTGTCGAGACCAGGTCAACCCTCGTCCTGAAGAGCCTGATCGCTCGCTCGGGCTTTCTTGGCTGGATGCCGGAATCGATCTACGACGCCGAGCGCCGCGCTCGCATGGTGGACGCCCTGAACATCCCGGGAGCCACAAGCGCAAGAACGCTGACGGCTTTCAAACGAAGACAGGGAATCTTGCCCGCGCCAGCGATCAAGCTCCTCGATGAACTGCGGAAACTCGCGGCTCGTCCCGCGAGATGGTGATGAGCGCGGGCCGTATCAGGTGCCAGAACCCCATCATGCCAAAATGCGCCTGTTTTGCCCGAATACTCGGAGTTGCCAGCTTCGCGCTACAACCACTTCCTGTGGTTATGGCTTTCGCCAGGACGACGCCGGTGGATGTGGCGCGCAGCGCGCCCCTCGCCGTCTCACGCCGCGTGCGACACCACGCGATTGCGTCCATCATGCTTGGCGCGATAGAGCGCCATGTCGGCGCGCTTGAGGACGTCGGCGACCGCCTCGCCCTTCTGCTCCAGCGTGGTCAGCCCGATCGAGATCGTCACCTCGACGCGCTTGGTACCCTTGTGGACGGTGAACGGCTCGCCGGCAATCGAGCGGCGCAGGCGCTCGGCGACCATGCCTGCCACGTGCAAATCGGTCTCCGGCATCACGATGACGAACTCCTCGCCGCCGTAGCGGCAGGCCAGATCGATGCCGCGGATCGACTTGCGCACGCGCACCGCGAATTCGCGCAGCACATCGTCGCCGCCGTCATGGCCGAAATTGTCGTTGATCGACTTGAAATAGTCGATGTCCAGAATCATCAGCGCCAGCGGCTTGCCGCGCGTCGCGGCCTGCTCGGCGAGCGTTGCCAGATGGCTCTCCATGTAGCGGCGATTGTGCAGGCCGGTGAGCGCATCGGTGATCGCCATCTCGATCGAATTCTGCACGTTGTCGCGCAGATGATCGGTGTAGCGGCGGCGGCGAATTTGCGTGCGGGCGCGCGCCAGCAGCTCGGTCTTGTCGAGCGGGCGCAGCAGATAGTCGTTGACGCCGATCTCGAGGCCGCGCAGCAGCCGGGTCGAATTCTCCGCTTCCGCGATCGCCAGGATCGGCACGTGGCGCGTGCGCTCCAGCGAGCGGGCCTGGCTGCAAAGCCTGAGGCCGTCGAAATTGTTCAGATCGAGCGAGACGATCAGGAGGTCGTAATTGCCCTCGGCCGCATGGAACAGCGCTTCGGTCGGATTGGGCTCGACGTCGACAGTGTGCTCGGCGGCAAGGATCGACGCCAGCCGCTGATAGGACGACTCGCGATCGTCGACCAGCAGGACACGGCCGCCCTTGCCGGTATCGGCGACAGCACTGCGCTCGGGCGCCTGCATGCCGATCTCGAGCGAGGTGATGGCGCGCATGCGCAGCTCGTCGGTCATCATCTTCAGCCGCGTCAGCGAGCGCACGCGCGCGATCAACACGACGTCGGAGACGGGTTTTGTCAGGAAATCGTCGGCGCCGGCCTCGAGACCACGATTGCGATCGGCCGGGCTGTCGAGCGCGGTGACCATGACGACGGGAATGTGGTGGGTGGCCGGATCGGTCTTGAGGCGGCGGCAGACCTCGAAGCCGTCCATGTCGGGCATCATCACGTCGAGCAGGATGATGTCGCATTCGGCGCGGCGGGCCAGCGCCAGCGCCTCGGTGCCGTTCGAGGCGGTCATCACGTCGAAATATTCGGCCGACAAACGAGCTTCGAGGAGCTTGACGTTGGCGGGAACGTCATCGACGACAAGGATACGCGCGGACACCGAAACTCACTCCCTACCCGATAAAACGCCGGACCGTCTCAATGAATTTGCCGACCGAGATCGGCTTGGACAAATAGGCTTCGCAGCCGCCCTCGCGGATGCGCTCTTCGTCGCCCTTCATCGCGAAGGCCGTGACCGCGACGACGGGGATGGAACGCAGCTCCGGATCGTCCTTGATCCAGCGCGTCACTTCGAGCCCCGAGACCTGGGGCAATTGGATATCCATCAGCACGAGGTCGGGCCGCATCTTGCGCACGAGGTCGAGCGCCTCGTAACCGTTGCTGGTGCCGGAGGTCTGGTAGCCATGCGCCTCCAACAGGTCGCGGAAGAGCTTCATGTTGAGCTCGTTGTCTTCCACGATCAGGACGGTCTTAGCCATCCCGCCCTCCTGTTTGGTCCCGACGACCGATGCATGGTAACGCCTCAGGCGCCGCTTTCCGGCGCTTCGAAAACTGGATTCAAACTAGCCCCAGAGTCGCTTGAGTTTGGTTAAACCCGAGGGGCCACTTTCTGCGATGTGGTTTCCAGTTGCTTGTCTGGGGCCGCAAGGCTCACGCCCAAGCCTCAACATAAAGACTCAGTCTCGAGACTCGGGCATAGTCCAAAGTAGACACCGAAAGTTAACGGAAAGGCAAACCGGGCCCGTGAAAAAGCCTGTTCACAACCCCCGCGAAGTCGCTGAAATCGTTGCGATTCAGGCGCTGTCCTTCGTCGCCGGCGAGCCTGAAAGGCTGGGCCTGTTCCTGGCCGAGACCGGGGTCGGCCCGGAAACGCTCCGGAATGCCGCCTCGGACCCGCATTTCCTGCTCAGCGTGCTCGATTTCGTGCTGCGCGATGACGACACCGTCAAGGCCTTTGCCAAGGCCTCGGAACTGCATCCGACCAACGTTGCCGCAGCGCGGCAGGTGCTGGGCGATGCGCTCGGCGACCGCAGCTGGGAGCGCGACGTGCCGTGACCGCCCTGGAGGCGGCCGGGCCCCGCTGCTTCTGCCGGGATTGTCTGGCCGATCAGGACATGGGCGGGCGGCGCTGTTCCGCCTGCGGCTCCCCCCGCCTCGTCCGCCACCGCGCGCTTGCAGGGCTGACCATCGCCCATGTCGATTGCGACGCCTTCTATGCGACGGTCGAGAAGCGCGACAATCCTGACATCGCCGACAGGCCCGTCATCATCGGCGGCGGCAAACGCGGCGTGGTCTCGGCGGCCTGCTACATCGCGCGCACCTATGGCGTCCGCTCGGCGATGCCGATGTTCAAGGCGTTGGAGGCCTGCCCGCATGCGACCGTGATCCCGCCCAACATGACGAAGTACGTCCGCGTCGGCCGCGAGGTGCGGCAGGCCATGCAGGCGCTGACGCCGCTGGTCGAGCCGCTCTCGATCGACGAGGCCTTCCTCGATCTCTCCGGCACCGAGCGGGTGCACGGCATGATCCCGGCAAAGGTGCTGGCGCGCTTTGCCCGCGAGGTCGAGCGCGACGTCGGCATCACCGTCTCGGTCGGCCTGTCCTGCAACAAGTTCCTGGCCAAGATCGCCTCCGATCTCGACAAGCCGCGCGGCTTTGCCGCGCTCGACCAGGAGGAAGCGCGCACCATGCTGGCCGAGAAGCCGGTCGGCTTCATCTTCGGCGTCGGCCCCGCAACGCAAGAACGTCTCATGCAGCGCGGCTTCCGTCTCATTGCCGATCTGCAAAAGGCCGACGAGATCGAGCTGATGCGGCTGTTTCCCAGCGACGGCCGCCGGCTCTGGCGGCTCGCACGCGGCATCGACGATCGCCGCGTCGAGCCCGATCGCGGCGCCAAGACGATTTCCAGCGAAACGACGTTCGAGACCGACATCCGCGATTTCGCGACGCTGGAGAAGATCCTGTGGCGGCTGTGCGAGAAGACATCGTCGCGGCTGAAAAGCAGCGAGCTTGCCGGTTCGACCGTCACGCTGAAGCTCAAGACCGCCGATTTCCGCCAACGCACCCGCTCGCAGTCGATCGCAGCCCCGACGCAGCTTGCCGCAAAGATCTTCTCGATCTGCCGCGAGATGCTGACGAAAGAGATCGACGGCACCGCCTTCCGCCTGATGGGCGCCGGCGTCAGCGCCCTGCGCGACGGCTCGCCCGCCGACGACACCGACATGCTCGACCGCCGCGCCGCGCATGCCGAGCGTGCGGTGGACAGCCTGCGCAAGAAGTTCGGCAATGACGCCGTCATTCGCGGCATTGCGTACGAGGGGCCCGAGAAGGCGCAGGAGTGATGGCGACCTGCCTCCACATCGTCATTGCACGGCGGGGCCCGTGTCATAGGCCGCTGGCCGACTGATCTCTGCTCAACCCATGCGATTGGAACCGGGTTGTCCCGTAGTTTTCGGTGTTTGGGCTCAGATTCTTGGGTCAAGCCGAGATCGCGGCTTGCTTCGCGGGAGCTTCGACGTGACACTGGCCGGATGCAATCGTTGGACCGGGGGGCCACGTGGAATCGAAATGGCGAATTCTGGCGCTGCTTTTCACCGCGCGCTGCGTCATGGGCATGCAGTTCGAAAGCGTCGGAGCGCTCGGCCCGCTGCTTCGAGCTGAGGGCCTCGATTACGCCCGGCTCGGCATCCTGGTCGGCGCCTATCTGGCACCCAGCGTCCTGGTTGCGCTTCCCGGCGGAATAGTGGTCCAACGGCTTGGCGAACGAACGACGCTTCTCCTCTGCGCGGCGCTGATGTTCGCCGGCGCCGTCGTCGATCTGTCGAGCGACTGGAACGCGCGCCTGCTGGCCAGAATCGTCGCGGGCACGGGGGCGGTGGTGTTTACCATCGCCGGCACCAAGATGATCGCCGATCTATTCACTGGGAGGCAGTTCGGCCTTGCGATGGCGGCGTTCGCCGGCTCGTGGCCGTGCGGGATAGCGCTGGCTTTGGTCGCATTGCCGCCGATCGCGGACAGGTTCGGGCTGATCGGCGCGTCGGTAGCGATGGTGATCCTGACCCTGATGGCGCTGATCCTCTTGTTCGCGCTGCCGAAGCAGGCGCGGCCGGTCGTGCCGTTGTCCGCGGCCTTCCCAGGCGCGGCCGTCACGGCCGCGGTGGTCATTGCAGGCCTCGTCGCTGGCACTGCCAACGCCACTTTCGCCAATGCGTTTGCGTTCGGTCCGCTGCTTCTCACCGAGAGGGGCTATACGGCCGAGATCGCCGCCTCTCACGTCAGCGTCGCGCTGTGGGTCACCATCGCGGCCATCCCACTCGGCGGCGCGCTTGCGATCCGGCGAGGTGCCGGCATCTGGATCGCTGCCGCGTCCCTCCTGCTCGCCGCGCTCGGGATGGCAGCCATTCCGCTGTCCGACCACGACGTTCTCATCTTCGCAGCACTGGGGCTGGTGGCCGGTCTGTCCGGTGCGACCTTCGCCAGCCTGCCGACATGGGCGCTTCCCGTCCAGGCGCGCGCGGTCGGAATGGGAATCTACTTCTCCGCGTTCTACGGCAGCATGCTGGCGTTGCCGCCGATCGCCGGCGTCTTCGCGCACCGGGCCGGCAGTGCGGGCATCGCCTTCAACGTCGCAGCCGTCGCGCTTTTTATCGCCATCCCGCTGCTCGGGGCCTTCGCCGCACTGGTTTCCACCCCGAGGTTGGCTCCAGCGGTCGAGGAAGGTGCGGCCTAAGGCTTGCGATTTTTGGGCGGCAGCCGGAAGGGATCGGTATGTTGTCGAGATTGGGTCCTCTTTGCTTCTTGTATCTGGTGATTGCCTCGGGCCCGGCCATCGCGGAGTGCACGTCTCCGGGATTCAACCCTGGGAAAGATTTTTGCAACAACTGAAACGCGTCGGCTGCTACGGCGGCAGCGTCGATGGCAAATGGGACGACAGCTCCCAGAAGGCGCTCGGCTTGTTCAACACAAGCGCGCAAACCATGTTCGACCGCTCGGGGGCAATTGTGTCCACGTCAGCAGCGAGGCTAATTCGAAGACTTGCAACTTAAGATTCTGGTTTGCAGCCAAAGGAGCCATAGCTGCCGCAGCCGCACGGCGGATTGATCCGGCCAAGTGGCGGCTAACGCAAGATAAAGGCTGTCAGCAGCTCGGCCTTTCCTTTCAGTTCCAAAGTTGCGCGGTCTGCCTGCGGCTTCTTCTCAGAAAGGGCATCGTAAACCGTCTCGGAAATTAGAATCTCATTAGCTTTGGCCGCACTCTGCAGGCGTGCAGCCGTGTTCACCACGTCCCCGATAGCTGTAAAATTCTTCGATCCTCCTGTGGCCAGGGAGCCAACTTGCGCCTTGCCCATATGAATCCCGACACCAACCGGCAGCGACTCCGTGACCTTCCCCTCGGCCTGGATCAGCCGTCTCGTCGCTGCGACCATGATGTCCGCCGTTCGCGCGCCGAGCGAGGGCATATCGACAAGGTAGATAGCCATGACTTGGTCACCTATGAAGTCGACCAAGGCGTCATCGGAGGTGAGCACCCGATTAGCTCTCGCGTAGAAAGCGCTCACCAAGTCAGCTGCGGCGCTCGAGGTGTGGGTCTCGGACCACGAGGTGAACCCACGTAGGTCGGCGAAAAGCACTCCGACTTTCAGCTCATGAGTTGTTGTCGGCAAGGCTTCGAAGCAGCTCCGGCAGTAGTTTGGGTTGGGCGGCGACGGCCTGATGCCGAACACTTTGCCCAGGCCACCGAACGGCACCATGCAGAACCTACATCGCGGCTCTGACGGGAGCAGCCTCAGCATTCGCCGGTGCCTGCCAACGAATCCAGTTCTGCATAGCGGCAAGATCAGCGGGTTTTCCAGCGTCGATAGACGTCGCACGACCCAGGCATCATAGTTGCAAATCAGCGAGACCAATCCCAGGAGGAGCACCCCGAGCAGAAGAAGGCCGGCCCAGATGGAGACGTACACGGCCAAAAGGAGCGCAAGCAACACCGCGATGATTTCGAGGCAGTCCACCCCGATCTCGAAGTATCTCGCCTTCGTCATGGGCGCACCAACTAAGTCGCAGGTTACCGGGGGTTCACCGGCAGGGACGCCGCGCTTTCAGCCACTTCAAGGAGGCGACATGGGGTCAAAGCTAGGGCACGTTGACTGGCGGCATAGGCGCCGTCGCGCGCGGCAAGAAATCAGTTTGATGCTGGCCGCGCGCCGCCAACATCAGCGCGAAAACGACAAAGAGTATTAAGAGCCCTCGCATCGTGCGCTGTCAAATCAAGGCATAGCCACCATGAGAGCAAGAGCAGCCCCGCCAATTCCCGGACCAGCTGCCGCAAAACATAGCGCAGCTAGGGCGATAATCCCCAGGACGCAGTAGCCGGCGATAATCCGTCCGTCGTAATCCCTTGTTAGCTGGGCTGACGGCGCGTGAGTATATGCTTTAGCTGCCATGACCTAAGTCCTTCCAGTTTGTGCTCGATGAGCGTGCTGAGACGAGGCGATGGTGTGTGTGGTGAAATGACAGTTAGTGAGCTGATCGATTGTCGTCGCGCAAGGTGGCGTGTTGTTCCATGCCACCCGACATAACCATGCTCTGGTGGAGACCAATCGCGACAGCGCCAGCGAAGAACAAGACGGCGTACAAGGCTAGGACAGCTCTCGCCCAGCGCCTGTGAGTGATCCTGTCTTCGTGAGTTCTGGCAGCAGGTTCGTCTAGTGAAAACGGCTTGGTAACGTGGGCGGAATCCTCACTAAAATAATCCATAGGAAAACTCCTTGAATTTGGTTCTGTGACTGCTTGGGATTTCCTCTCCGCTCTGGGATACTGCAAATTCCAGGATTACCTTACGCGTAAGCGCCGAGGGCGTTGTGTTAGCCCGTTCACTTATGGGTCCCGACGGATTTCCCATAGTTCAATCGCATTACGAATTTAACAGGTCAGCGCTACTGCACTTCACGAGTAAGCGAAGACCGTTTTCGTTCGGCGGTATCCGACTAAGCACCACGTGCGGCAGTTGGTTATGCTTCGCTGATAACGTGCATCGGAATTCGATGCGACACGTGAACTGGCTCACAGGGGACGCCGGAGAAACCGGCTAGAGTGAACACGGAAGTCGTGCTGCGAATATTTCTTTGCGTAGGAGATTTCCATGAAGAAGCTATTTTCGATCGGAGCTATTGCAGCTCTCCTCAGTATAGCCAGAGCGTCGGCTGCGGAGCTTCCAACGTTTGAACTTGCGGCCTTCCCGATCACGGCACACCAAGTTGCCTTGATAGGAGGAACGAATGTTGAGGAGCAGGCGCCCACACCAACGCTTATGCTCAACGGCATGTCCGCCTCCCCCCATCAGATTGCAGTCTTGGCTCCGCGCTCCAAGGTGACGGCGGCTACAATCGTTGCGAAGCAGGCATCAGTCGGATTGTCAGCGCGATAATCCAACCGGATGCATTTGCGGGTCTGATCGGCTTCGGTCGTCATCCTGTCCGTTGCTGTCTACTCGATCTCGAGGATTGCACCGCGACGCTGATGCGCGTGCCGGCCAAGTTGAAGAATCCGGAGATTGCACAATGAGCACGACCTATGGTGCAACGGGGCGGGCCAGACGGCTCGTTTTTGCGGGGCGAATTATCGGCTTCCTGGAGAGATATTGGGATGCGTTTCAAGAGCGGCGCAAACGCGAAAGATTATGCGCCGTCTTGGCCAATCTAAATGACGCGGAACTGATGGACATCGGGATTTCACGCGGCGAGATCGACCACGTCGCCTCGAACCGGGACATCGACCCGCGAGGCGTCCGATCGATCCCTCCGATGAACGTCTGATGTCAGGTATCGAGGGATTCTGGAATTGGACGCGGTGGCGTACCAATTTTTCGGGGCCGACTTTCTATGGGTCAAAGTGCAATGAACTCCGCTTATCTTGGTCACTGTAATGACGGGCGACCGTTCGGCATCGCTCAGTTGTGGTGCAAGTGGCCGAGTTTCGAGAAGTAGAGCGGGACCCCCAATCGAATACCTGTTCAATGGGTACGAGGTCCTGATCCCGAAGCCATCGGGCCGAACAGGAAAGTGACAGCCAGTCGGACCCTTTCCGCCGCATTCCCGAGACGTATCAGCGTCGAGATCCTGGTGCTAGACTTCCTGCTCCTACCGATTAGGAGGACGAATATGCCCGACAGCGTCTACAAGGTCATAGAACTGGTCGGTACCAGCACCGACTCATGGGAGAAGGCGGCCGCTAATGCGGTCGAGCAAGCTGCTCGATCTCTCCGAGATCTTCGCGTTGCAGAGGTGGTCAAGCTCGATATGCAACTGGATGACAAGGGGAAAGTCGAGGCCTATCGCGCCAAGCTCAACGTATCGTTCAAGTTCGAGGGCTCCTGAGCCTCAGCACCTCGCCCCTTCAAGGGCGAGGATGGCTCCTGTTGGAAAAAGGGCGCGTGGTGGCCCCATGTACATGGTCATTCGCAAGTACAGCAAGGTTCGTTCGGTAGCGGACGCCGCTCGTCGCGCTCGGAGCGGCGTTGGCGAGATCCTAAGGCAATCGCAGGGATTCAGATCTTACCATGTGCTGGATGCGGGCGACGGCGTCGGTATCGCGGTGATGATTTTTGACGATCGCGAAAGTGCCAACGCGGCGAACGCCAAGATACTGGCATTTGTTCAAGCCAGTCTACATGACCTCGATCTTGGGGTTCCTGAAATCGCTGCCGGCGAGGTTTTGGTAAACATAGAGCCTAATGGGTCCTCAGGCATCAAGTAGCCGAAAACGCTGCCTGCTGCATGGCCTGCCGCCCGCTGATGATGCAGTCAACCTGACCCGCATCACGTTTGCGGCGATCGCGCCCTGGCACCGGCGTTTGCCGGCAAAGACTTTGCGACTGCGCATATGTTTTCAAGGAGCACACGGACATGAAGCAACACACCTGCGAAGCATTTTCCACTGCAGCGATCGGCCGGGCACTACTCATGCTGACGCACAGCTTGATGCCACCCAGGAATCCCGACGAGGACGAGGAGGACGAAGACGAAGACGAGGAAGATGATGCTGACGAACCGGCGGTCGTGCGCGAGCCGGACGAAGACTAGACTAGCCGGTGTCTGGCAGTCAGCGTTATAATATCTACCATGGGCTGGGATGCGAAAGACATAGCGCTTCTCAAAAAGCTCTGGTCCGCAGGACAGAGCGCGGCGCAGATTGCGCGACACCTCGGCTGCAGCCGTAACGCGGTCTGCGGTATGCTGAACCGTTTGGGCCTCAAGCGGGGCCATAAGCCGCCCACAGCTCGGCCCCAGATAAGGCCGGCCCCGAAGCTGACGCCGTCGTCGGCAGCCTGCGCCCGTCCCGTCGCGCGGAAGGTGGCGTCGAATACAGCAGAGAGCCAGCCGCCAAAGGAGTTCAACAGGCAGCAGCTTTACGCCATTTTAGCTGAGGCGGTCAGAAACACTGGTTAGGAGCTCACCACGAACGTCATTGCGCTCCGGTCAATCTCAGGCCCACCACGACGGTTCGGCTGTTGCGAAGCTTCCCAACCCTTCGTCTGCTTCGGGGAGCCCCTTGTTTCCCTGCGCAAGCCCGAGCGGCTGTCGCGTGGCTAAGCATTTCACTATCGGGTCACAAGCAGGCTTACGATGCTTGTAGAATCTTAGTCCGCCTTAAGTCAGTCGGCGGACATTCCGAGGCTGATGATTGAAGCCAACGAGAGCCGAACTTGGATCGTCAAGCTGCGGGTCCGTCAGGGTGGAGATGGTCGTCGTTCCGAATGTCGGAGTCGTAGCACATCACCTTGCGCGATGGCTCCGGATGCAGCCTACGCTTCTCGTCAGCGCGAAGGAAGTGTACGCGGTTGATCAGTGCGGCCGCGGCAAGTAAAAGGTGAAACAGGAACTTTTTGCCGATTTTTCCCGTTTCCGACATTCTGGTTCAGTCATTCACGGCCCATGTTGCATCGCAACGAACCCTGCCCACCCGCGCCGGTTCCTCCACAGGGCCGGCTGGGCCTTGTCGACATCCTGATCCGGCTGAAGCGCAATCCGCTCGAATGCTGGAGCGAAGATTTCTTTCGCGATCCGATTTGCAAGCTTCGCCTTCCTTTCCTTGACGCGTTCCTGGTTCACGAGCCGCAAGCCATCAAGCGCGTGCTGATGGACAATGCGAAGAACTATCCGAAAGACGCGATCCAGCGCCGGATTCTCTCCTCGGGCCTCGCCGACGGACTGCTCAGCGTCGAGGGCGAGCGGTGGGAGATCCAGCGCAGGGCGCTCGCCCCGTTGTTCGCGCGGCGGACGGTGAATTCGTTCACGAGAGCGATGCTGACGGCAGCAGACGAGTTGGTGGTGAAATGGTCGAAGCTGGGAGCAACCACGATAGACGTTGCCGCGGAGATGACTCTGATCACTCTGAGGGTGCTCACGCTGACGATCTTCTCCGACGGAATCGGCGGCGACCTCGGCGAATTCAGCTCGGCGATGACCGCTTACTTCGACGTGGTCGGGCGCATCGGAGCTCTCGATCTGCTCGGGGTGCCCACCTTCGTGCCGCGTCCCGGCCACGGACGCCTGCGGCGCACGATGGCCTATTTCGAGGGCATCATCGACAGGATCGTTCAGATGAGGCACGAACGGCTTGCCCGGGAAGACGCCCCCGACGATCTTTTGACGCTCTTGCTGAAGGCGCTCGATCCGTCGACAGGCCAGCGGCTGGATTCGACGGAGATCCGCTCGAACATCCTGACGTTTCTTTCAGCCGGTCACGAGACCACGGCAAATACGCTCACCTGGTCGTTCTTTCTGCTTTCACAATCGCCCGAGTGGCGCGCGCGCGTCCGCGAAGAGGCCGAGCGCGAGCTCTCTTCGCCGGACGGCCTGGCCGACCGGCTTGTCGTAGCCAGAGCGGTCGTGGAGGAGGCGCTTCGCCTGTACCCACCGATCGCAGCGCTGAGCCGTTCTGCCCTCGAGAGCGACCTGCTGGGCGACGTCAAAGTCGGGCGGCGCTCGCTGATCGTGATCGCGCCTTACGTGCTGCACCGGCACAGGGCCATATGGGACCGGCCCAATGTTTTCGACCCGTCGCGCTTCCTGCCGGAGGCGCGGTCCACCATTCCGCGGTTCACCTATCTGCCGTTCGGTATCGGTCCACGGACCTGCATCGGTTCTTCTTTCGCGCTGCAGGAAGCCACCATCATCCTGGCCGTCCTGATCCGGAACTTCGATATGCGCCTGTCTGCGGACGCCGACGTCTGGCCGGTTCAGCGGATCACGCTGCGAACGGCCAAAGGCCTGCCCATGCGGATCAGCCGCCGCGAACGGCCATGATGGCATAGTACTCCTGTTTTGCCCGACGGGTCAAAGGAAATTCTGCAAAAACGAAATGGCGCGCCGTTCGAGGCGGCGTTTCTACTGTGCATGGGGTTGTTTTCAAGTTTTTGCGAAAGCGGCCTGCGACCTCAATCCGCCACCGCGATCGCCTCGATCTCGATCAGCCATTCCGGCGCGGCCAGCGCGGAGACGCCAACGAGCGTCGAGGCCGGCGGCTCCATGCCTTCGAAGAAGGCCGAGCGGGCCTTGCCGATGATCGGGCGCAGCTCCGGCTTGTAGCCGACGACGAAGGTCGTGATCTTGACGATGTTGGCGTAGGTGGCGCCCGCTGCCTTCAAGGCGTGGCCGAGATTCTGCATCACCTGCGTGGTCTGCGCGGCGATATCGCCCTCGCCGACGATCCGCCCCTCTTCGTCCACCGACACCTGGCCGGAGATGTAGATCGTTCGCGCCCCGGAGGCGGTGACGACGTGAGAATAAGCGGGATTGTGGTGCACGCCGCTGGGGCGGAGATGATCAAGCTTGGGCAACGCTTCCTCCCGACGTTTATGGTTGGACGGGAGCGTAACCGGAGATGGCGCTCCGGGCTAGTGTCGCCGCTCAATTACAAGGCTTCTTCAATTACAGGGCTTGCTGTCCTTGACGTCGAACTTGCCCATCGCGCCCGAGATCACGAAATCGTTGTAATCGAGCACGAGCTGGCGGGAGACGCCGTTCTCGTAGAGCTCGAACGACATCGCATAGACCGGCGTCTGCTCGCCTTCCTTCTGCTGGGCTTCGCGGTCGAAATAGCTGACCGTCACCGGCCAGCGCGTCAGCGATTTCATGTGCTCGTCGGACGTCGACGGATCAGGCGAGGCGGTGCGGTCTGCGGGGATCGGCTGACCGATCACAGTCAGCGTATTGTAGACCTTCTGGCCGTCATCGGAGCCGTCATAGACGGAGAGCTCCAGCAGCGACTTGCCGTCCTTGGCGGCGGCAATGATGCGCTGGATCTGCTCGGTCGGGAACACGATCTTGCCGTCGAGGGTGAAGCTCTTCGGCGCCGGCAGTTTGAGCTTGACGTTGATGTGGTCGCCGTCGCGCTCCGCCGAGCCGTCGACGAGGCCGGCCTCGGCCTCGTTCATCCGCGTCTCGATCTTGAAGCGATAGCTTTTCCCGGCGGCATCCTCCCAGGAATTGGAGCGGAGGTCGCTCAGCGTGACCTTGCCCTCGCCGCTGTCGAGCTCGGAGACCTGGCGGAATTCGGACGTGTAGCCCTCGCAAGAGCTTCCGGCGAAATTGTAGAGGATGCGGCCGCGCGCGCTGTTGATCGAATTGGAGCGCGATTTGACCAGGCTGAGATCATAGAGCGCCTGGTGCGCGAGGAACGGACCGTTCGCGGCATGCGCGCCGCTACCGGCGCCGAGAGTGGCCACCGCGAGCGCCATCACACCGAGTGAAGTCCGGAAAAGGTGCACCATATCTATTCCCTGGGGACGCGCAGATTCGACACAATAATGACCGTTCCATTGCGTCGCAACTACGGCGGCTTCACTTAAAGTTGCGCCCCTCCGTCGAACCTTCTGATCTGCCTCAGGAAAATGCAGTGCGCGCCAGCCTCTCGCGGACAAATCCGCTTGCTTGCATGTGGCGGCACGATGGGCGAAACAGGGCCGCCCGGGCAGTTCCCAGACGCACCGGGCTTGGACGAGTTTTCAGACATCGAGGTCGAGACATGGCAGGCATGGTCGAGCAGAAACTGGCGGAACAGGGCATCAAGCTGCACGAGGCCCCCTCTCCCGTGGCCAATTACGTCCCGTTCGTACGGACCGGCAATTTGCTGTTCGTCTCCGGCCAGGTCTGCTTCGATCCCGCCGGCAAGCTGATCGCCAAGGGCAAGCTGGGCGCCGGCGTCTCGATCGAGGACGGCGCTGCAGCCGCGCGCGGCTGCGCCGTCAATCTGCTCGCGCAGGTCAAGGCCGCACTCGGCGACCTCGACAAGGTCACGCGCGTGGTGCGCCTCGGCGGCTTCATCAACTCGGCGCCGGACTTCCTGGACGGGCCGAAGGTGCTGAACGGCGCCTCCGACCTGATGGTCGCCGCGTTCGGTGACAAGGGCCGCCACGCCCGCACCACCGTCGGCGTCGCCTCGCTGCCCGCGGATGCGGCGGTCGAGGTCGAGGGCGTGTTCGAGGTCGCCTGACGTTCATGCGTGCTCCGGATTGGCTGACAGCGCGGCCGGTCGCCCATCGCGGCCTGCATGACATCTCCCGTGGCATCGTCGAGAACATGCCGGGGGCGGTACAGGCCGCAATCGCAGGCAATTTTGCGATCGAGGTCGATATTCAGCTCTCCGCTGACGGCGAGGCCATGGTGCATCACGACCATGCGCTCGGCCGCCTCACCGACGCCAGCGGCCCGGTGGTCGCGAAGACCGCCGCCGAGCTGAAGGCCATCACGTTCAAGGATACGCCCGAGCGGATGATGTCGCTCACTGACCTCTGCGCCATGGTCGACGGCCGCGTGCCGCTGGTGATCGAGGTGAAGAGCCATTTCGACGGTGACCGCAAGCTGGTGAAGCGGATGGCCGAGGTGCTGGCGTCCTATCGGGGCCATGCGGTCGGCATGTCCTTTGACCCCGACCAGGTGCTGGCGCTGCGCGAGCTGCTGCCCTCCCGCCCGCGCGGCATCGTCGCGCAGCGGAGCTATGAGGACGAGTACTGGGCGTACCTGACCCAGGAACAGCGCGACACCATGCTGTACCTGCGTCACGGCTTTCAGACCCAGCCGCATTTCGTCGCCTTCAGGGTCGACGACCTGCCCGCGCCCGCCCCCTGGATCGCCCGGAACATCTTCGGCTGCGCCCTGCTCGGCTGGACCACCCGCACATCAGAGCAGCGGACGCGGGTCGCGCGATATGCCGACCAGATGATCTTCGAGGGCTTCGTCCCGTAAGCTTGATGGTCCGGACCCTTGAAGTCGCTGCTGCAATGCACGATCTTGGGCGCAATGGCATCATCCGAAATCACCCTGGAGGCGGTCCCGTCCATTGGCGAAGTCTCGCCGGAGGATTGGGACGCCTGCGCCAATCCTGGCAAGGCTCTCAACGAAAAGGCCTGCAACGGGCATGGCTTGGGAACCTCATCCGGGCCTCCAGGCGATTCGCTCGGCCTGTTAAAGCCCGCCTATAACCCGTTCGTCTCTCACGCCTTTCTTTCCGCGGTCGAGAAATCGGGTTCGGCCACGATCCGCACCGGCTGGGGACCGCGGCACCTCGTGGCCAAGATCGAGGGCCGCGTCGCCGGCGTCGTGCCCTGCTATCTGAAATCACACAGCCAGGGCGAATACGTTTTTGACCGCGGTTGGGCGGATGCTTATGAGCGCGCCGGCGGCCGGTACTATCCGAAGCTTCAGGTCGCTGTTCCCTTCACACCAGCCACAGGGCCGCGGCTGCTGGTGCGCGACGGCGTCGACCGCGAGCGCATCATGGAAGCGCTGGCGAGCGGCCTGGTGGCGCTGTGCGGTGTCAGCAAGGCGTCCTCGGTGCACGTCACGTTCGCGCGCGAGGCGGAGTGGAAGCTGCTCGCCCAGCACGGCTTCCTCCAGCGCACCGACCAGCAGTTCCACTGGCACAATGAGGGTTTTGCCACCTTCGACGATTTCCTGGCGACCCTGAACTCACGCCACCGCAAATCCATCAAGCGCGAGCGGCGCGATGCGCTTGCCGCAGGGATCAGCATTCACTGGCTCACGGGCAAGGACATCACCGAGGACGCCTGGGACGCCTTCTTCAAATTCTACATGGAGACCGGCTCGCGCAAATGGGGCCGGCCCTACCTCACGCGCGAATTCTTCTCATTGATCGGCGACACCATGAGCGAGGATGTGCTGCTGGTGATGGCCCGTCGCAACGACCGCTGGATTGCTGGCGCGATCAACTTCATCGGTTCGGACACGCTGTTCGGCCGCAACTGGGGCGCAGTCGAGCATCATCCGTTCCTGCATTTCGAGGTCTGCTACTACCAGGCCATCGATTTTGCGATCAAACATGGTCTTGCGCATGTCGAGGCCGGCGCGCAGGGCGAGCACAAGATCGCGCGCGGCTACCTGCCACGAACGACCCATTCCGCCCACTTCATCGCCGATCCGGGCCTGCGTCGCGCCATCGACGATTACCTCAAGCGCGAGCGCGCCTATGTTGCGGAGGCTGGGCGGGAGTTGGCCGAGCTCGGCCCGTTCCGGAAAGGCATCGACGAGGCGCCTTGACGCGCCGGTGCGGCTGGTGACAGTAAGCGCAAAATTGAGCTCAATATCCCCGGGAGCCGCCGCCATGACCGCCTATGACCCGAACAACATCTTCGCAAAGATCCTGCGCGGCGAATTTTCCTGCCACAAGGTCTACGAGGATGAGCATGTGTTCGCCTTCCTCGACATCATGCCGCGGGTAACGGGCCACACGCTGGTGATCCCGAAGGCCCCTGCCCGCAACATCCTCGACATCAAGGCGGATGACTACGCCCACGTCGCCCGCGGCGCGCACAAGATCGCCGCGGCCGCGATGAAGGCATTCAAGGCTGACGGCATCACCGTGCAGCAATTCAACGAGCCCGCCGGCGGACAGGTCGTATTTCATCTCCACATGCACGTGTTGCCCCGGCACGACGGCGTCGCCATGCTGCCGCCCGCGAGCCGCAAGGAAGACGTCAAGGTACTGGAAGAGAACGCGGCCAAGCTGATCGCGGCGCTGAAAGCCTGACCGTCACTCCGTCTGGGAATCCCCAGCCCGCGCCGCGGCCAATGGGGTGAACTCGCAGCGATCCGGCTTGATATCGATCAGTGGCGTATTGTCGATGCAATCGAGGCCGCGCACCAGAATCGCATTGCCTTCGATGCCGACCAGCTTGACGATCGAGGTGCCGATCGGATTGGGCCGCACCGGCGAGCGTAGTGAAAAGGTGCCGCGGGTCTTCTCGTTGTTCTTCGGGCTTTGCAGCACGATGTCGCGACGCGACTGGTCGAGCCAGTAGAGCACTTCGAGATTGCTGTAGAAGTCGACGCCCTTGATCGCCGGCACGAACGGCTCAAAGATCTCGAGGCGGCAGATCGGGCCGTCCTGGCGCCCCTGCCGTGGGGTCTCCAGCCGCGAGGTCCAGGGCGTGCGGATGCGGCCGATGAAGACGAGGCCGGCATCTTCCGTGGACGGCAGCTCGATGGCGACTTCGCCCTCGCGGAGCTCGTTTTCGCGAACCATATTTCCGGTTCCTTGGCTATTCGCTGGTGGTTTTAGCCCAACCACCACTTGCCGGCCAGCATGAAGACTTCGCCGGCGACAACGCCCGCGAAGATCGAACGGCGGGTCAGCAGGAAGACGACGAGGCCGGCGGCCACTGCGCCATAGCGCAAGCCATCCGGCACGCTGGCGAGCGCGCCGGGCGGCTGGACCACGATCTGGGCGATGACGCCGGCGAGGATCGCGGTGGCGATCGCCCTCACCCAAACCAGCAACTCCGAGCCCTCATCGATGCCGCCGCCGAACCACAGGCCGAGCATGCGCCAGATCTGGTTGGGCACGACCCCGGCGACGAACAGCACGACCAGCGCATGCCAATCGCCGATCAGTTGCGCAGCGTTCATGCGCGCACCTCGCGCCACCAGTGCACGCCATAGGCGATGGTGCCGGCGGCCACGCCGCTGACGAGGATGTCGAGGCCGGAGTTCATCTTCGCCGCCAGCGGATAGAGCAAGATGCCGAGCGCAAGTGCGACCACGTCGGCAACCTCGCGGCTGTTGCGCGCAGTCGAAAACAGGAAGGATAGCGGCGTTAGCAGCAGGATCGCGGCGCCCAATGCCTGCGTCAGATTGGCGGCGAGGAAGTAGCCGACCGTATTCGCGGTGAGACACACCGAGACCAGGCCGAAGCCGAGCCCGTTGACGAAGGCGATGCGCCGCTCGCGCGGCACAAGCGGCAGGAAGCGATGGCATTCGACCCACAGCGTCACCGCCGTGAGATGGGCTGCAAAGAACAGCTCGCGCCGCTTGGTCGTCGGCGTGCGCATCAGGGGCAGCACCGAGACCACCATCGGAAACAGTCTGATCGCACTGACCGTGACCGCGATCGCCGACTGGATGATGGTGGCGCCGGAGCCGAGCGTCGTGATCAGGATGATCTGCGCCGGCCCCGCCCAAACGAACAGCGTCGAGCAGAGCGCCCAGAGCAGGCTGAAATGGGTGTCATGCGCGAGCGCGCCGATGCCGAGATAGGTCGCGAACAGGACGAGCGTGAGGATCGTCTGCGTGATCGAGCGCACTCCCCAGGCGAAGGCGCGCCAGGAACTTTGCCATTGCGGGGAATCGAGCGGAGGGAGCGCCACGGGAGCTTGGCCGAGGGTTGCGGAATCGTGCCTGCATAACGGGCAATGCCGGTCGCCTCGTCAAGGAAGCCCGCGGCGGGGCTGGCATGCGCGTACAGCCAACGGCCGTCATTCCGGGGCGCCGCGCAATGACAGGAGGTGAGAAGCGCACCGCCTATCCGCTCACGCCGCGGTTCTTCAGCACGAAGCAAGCCCCGCCTGCTTTCCGGATGCGGTTGCAGAGATCGTCCGCCTCACTTCGCGTATCGGCACCAATGCGCACCTGGTAGAAAGCGTGCGAGCCGCGGCTGCGCACCACCGAACTGAGCAGGCTCGGATCGCGCTCACCGATCACGCCGCTAAGCCGCGTGACGGCACGGGAATACATCGCCAGCGCCTTGTTGCGGTCGAAGCCCGCCGCCAGCTGAACCCCCCAGATCTTCGCAGCGGCGAGCTCGACATGCTGCTCGAGTTCTGCGACGAACGGGTTCGGCGCGCGCTTCAGCAGCGCCATCAGGTCGCGGCAGCTCGTCGGCGGCGAGCTCGGCGGTCCCTTGCCGCTGCTGCCGGCCTTGGCCCATGTATCAACGCTCGCGCCGGTGATGGCATAGACGTAATTGCGCGTCTGCTCCGGCATGGGACCAGTGCCCGCGAGCCATTCCTGGACCCGCCGCGGACCGGCATTGTAGGCGGCGGCGGCGAGGCCAAGATTGCCGAACTGGTTGCGCAGCTCGTTCAAGAACTCGGCGGATTTCGGCAATGCCTGAACCGGATTGAAGGGGTTGAGAAGCCCGCGCTCGCTTGCGGTCCCCGGCATGAACTGCGCGATCCCCTGCGCCTGCTCGCCGCTGCGCGTCACTGGTCCGATCGCATCGGCCTGGAAACGGCTTTCCTGCCAGATCACACGGGCGAAGAATTCCAGCGGCAGATTGGCGTCACGCGCGGCCGCCTCGACGATCAGGCAGATCGACTCCCGCGTGTCGCTCTCGCGCGCAGGCTCGTTCCCTGCCGGTTTTGCCGGCGCCTCGGGGCCAAGCTGCGTCGGAGGGACCGGAGCATCCTCGGCCAGCACCGGCGTGCAAACGAACGCCGCCGCGAGCAGCCACCAGATCCGCTTCTGAGCCCCGACGAATGCCATGTCGCTCCCAAACTCGGCCCTTGAACTCGGCCCCCAAGGCAACTAGCAACGGCGGGAATTAGCAACGTTGAGCCCGGCCAGGATGCAGACAATCTATTTTGATCTCGACGGCACGCTGACCGATCCAAAGCCCGGGATCACCGGTTCGATCCAGTACGCCCTGAAAAAACTTGGGCAAGCGGTCCCTAGCCAGGATGAATTGACCTGGTGCATCGGGCCGCCGCTGCATGCGAGCCTCAAGAAGCTGACCGGAACCGACGCATTGGCCGACCAGGCGCTTCTGCTCTACCGCGAACGGTTTTCCGAGGTCGGGCTGTTCGAGAACACACCCTATCCGGCCATCCACGACACGCTGGCGGCGATCGCCGCAACGGGCGCGCGCATGTTCGTCGCGACCAGCAAACCCGCTGTCTATGCAAGCCGCATCATCGAGCACTTCGGCCTGAAATCATATTTCGAGCGGGTGTTTGGTTCGGAGCTCGACGGCACTCGCGTCGACAAGCGCGACCTGCTGCGCTACGCGCTCGAGGAGACCAAGGTCGACGCCGCCAGTGCCATCATGATCGGCGACCGCAGCCATGACGTGGTCGGTGCCCGGACCAACGGCATGACGGCGATCGGCGTGCTCTACGGCTATGGCAGCGAGGCCGAGCTCAGGGATGCCGGCGCGCATCACATTTGCGCGGTGCATCCGGAGCTGCTCGGCCACTGCGTCGCCTAAGCGGCAACCGTCTCGACCGCCGCAAGCATTCCCGTCTTCGGATGGCAGTTCAGATATTCGAAGAACTGCTCATCAGCAGCCGCCACCGTAACCTCGTGATAAAGCCGCAGCTTCGCTGACGGCCCCAGCGTCGAGAGATATTTCATCGCCGCGCCGAAGATTTTGACGTGGGTCGGGTGCGATTCCGCCCAGCGCTCCAGTGCAGCCAAGCTCCTCCACCAGCTCTGGCCGTATGATTTTTCACTTGCCTTGCCGTCAGCCGAGAGCACCCGCATGTAGCGGTTGGCATAGCAACCGATTCCGAGCCCGTCATCGCGCAGGAAATCCATGCCCTCGCGCAGCACCGGTTCGACATCGTCGAGATAGAGCTTGCGTTCCGACGCTTCCGTATCGCTCCAGTCCTGCCCGGAGCGGATCAGGCAGAGATTGTCGTGCGCCTTCACCCGCAGGCGTGCACCGTCACGGATCAGCTCAGGATTGCCACCAGGCGACATCGGGTCGGTCTGCGACAGCGGAATGCGATCGCGCATGCCGCCCCAATAAGCATGCTCCTGCACCTCACCGCTCATGCCCTCGGCGATAGCCGCAACGCCTTCGGGCCTGCCTAACGAGGAGAATAGCGTCTCGTGCCGTGCCACCGCCGGGCGCAATGCCTCGATGAAGGTGCCGATGCCGTCGCGCGACTCTCCGGTCCACGCCTCACGCGCCGGCGCAAACCAGGTGTCGAAGCGTGCAATGTCGTCCCAATAGGCCACCGAAACGATGTTGGCGTGTCCGGCCTGGTCGACATAGTGCGCGCGGTCCCAATGCGTGGGACCGCCCTCACCGGCAAACAGCCTGCCGATTTCGGCGAGCGCTTCCGTCGCAGCCGCCGATAGCGCTCCACGATGCTGCACCCCGAAATAGGCCATCACCACGCGGCTCACTCCGGGTTTGTAGCGCGCCACGAAAGATGGATATGGCGGCTGATAATCATCAGGCACGCGCTTGTGACGCGTGCGCGGGGTTTCGAGATGCGCGGGAATTGCGGATTCCATGATCATACCCTCCCCTCGATCGCAGCGATCAGCTCGCTGCCGCGCCGATTTCCACCGGCTCGACGGTGTCGACCGGCAGCGCGAACTGCTCGACCCGCTTGTACGGCTTCTTGTTGAGCAGCAGCCGCGTGACGTCGGGCCGCGAATAATGCCCGGCGGGATCGGCTGCGTTCTTGGCGACGCCGATGGCGCCGAGGTCGATCTCGGCGATCAGCAACCCTTCCTGGTCCGGCGCGAGCTTGTCGCCGATCTGGCTGCCGTCGGGCCCGTAGATCGCGGCAAACCCGCCGCCGACATGCAGCAGCGCATTCTTGTCCGGCCGGTCGCAGAGCTCGTCGATCATGGCCTGCGACACCGTCGCGCACGGCGCCAGCACGAAGCAGGAGCCTTCCACCGCATAGACGCGCGAGGCGGCGTTGTTGACCTCGGCCCCTAACGCCGGCGCGAACGGATCATAGAGCGAGAAGCTCGGCCAGGCCGCGACATGCACCTGCTCGTTCTGGGCGTACATCGCGTATTTCGACAGCGGCTGGAGATGCTCCCAGCAGCACAGCGCGCCGAGGCGGCCGATGTCGGGCCGCGCATGGACCGCGAGATCGCTGCCATCCCCCTCGCCATACACCGTCCGCTCGGCATGGGTCGGTCGCAATTTGCGGCGTTTTGCGATGGTCTCGCCGTCGGGTCCGATCAACCATTGCGCCAGGTAAAGGCTGCCGCCGTCGCGCTCGGACAGGCCCATCACCGCGGTGAGCCGAGCTTTCCGCACCGCATCGCGCAGTCGCTCCGCCTGCGGGCTGTCATAGGCCAGCGAATTGTCAAAGTAGCGCTGCACAAAACCGCGGCCGATCGCCCAGGCCGGCGAGTCCAGCCAGATATGCCAGGGGTATCCGGGGATGAACGCTTCCGGAAATGCGATCAGCTTGGCGCCCTTCTCGGCGGCCTCCCTGATCAGCGCGACCGACTTGTCGATCGAGGCGTCGAGATCGAGCCAGGCTGGCGCTGCCTGCACCACCGCGACCTTGTATTTCGGATGTTCGATGCCCATTGCCGCCTCCCTTGCCGGTTGATCCAAAACCACGTCCGATGCAGTCTATTGGGCCAAGCCGGGCGGCCGCGCTCGACCACGGCGGAACAAAAACTCGACTGGCAAGAACACGAGTAGGGAGCGCGACCCGGTATGGAACTTGCCTGCGATCAGGCATGATCTGTGTCACCCATGCGGTTTGCTGGACGTGAAGGGGAGGCCTGACAATGACAATCCAGTTCACGACAGACGGCAGCCCGGGCTACCGGCGGCTTGCTCTCTGGCAGGACATCGTCTGCGATGTGTTCGTCGGGCTCGACTGCAAGTCCGACCTCGGCAGCGCCTTTCACGGCTCGGTCACGCAGGCCCCGCTCGGCAAGGCCGTCTGCTCCGAGGTCTGCTCCGAGCGCCAGCACGTCTTCCGCACGCCCTCGCGCATCGCACGTTCGGATCAGGACTATGTCCTCGTCGCACTCGGCAATCGCGGCGATGGCGGCGTGGTGCAGGACGGCCGCGAGACCGTGATCCATCCCGGCGGGTTCGCGCTCTACGACACCACGCGTCCCTATGAGTTGAAGTTCAAGGACACGTTCTCCCAAACCATCTTCAAGGTGCCGCGCGAGATGCTGCAGCGGCGGCTGGGCGGCACCGAGACGCTCACCGCGATCACGTTCGGGACCGATGCGCCGCTCGAGCGGCTCGCCTATGATTTCATCTTCAAGCTTTGCCAAAGCGCGGATCGGCTCGCGCCGAGCAGTGCGGCCGCCCTTTCCGAGCAGGCGGTCGACTTGCTGGCGATGGCGCTGAGCGAACGGCTGGGCGGGACATCACTGCCGTCCTCGACGCATCGCTCCGCCCTGCTCTACCGGCTCAAGGCGCATATCCGCGCGCGCCTCGCCGATCCCGATCTCTCGCTGGCCGAAACGGCCGCTGCTCTCGGCATCTCGCCCCGCTACGTCAACGACCTCCTCGCCGACGAGGACACTTCATTCCAACGCCATGTGCTTGCCGAACGTCTCGCGCAATGCCGGCGCGACCTCGCCTCGCCCCTGCTCGCCCATCGCCACATCAGCGAGATCGCGTTTGCCTGGGGCTTCAACGACGTCTCGCATTTCGGCCGCGTCTTCCGCGAGCATTTCGGGATGTCGCCGCGCGACTACAGGCAAAGCCAGCTACGGCACTAGGATCTGCCAACTCGATGACATGCGTCTGCACGAGTAGGCCATTCCGCCAGCAAGGCGGGTATGTCAACGCGCCGTAGGACAACACATCTGCTTGCACTACGATCTCTCCCCAGGGCCGCGCCAATCAATCAGCGGCTAGCCGAGGAGCAGTTCGATGGAACACCGACGCTTGGGCCGATCCGGCCTCATGGTGCCCGCTTTGAGCCTTGGCACGGGCACGTTCGGCGGCGTCGGCCGCCTCGCGGCCTGGGGGACGACCGACGCGACCGAAGCGCGGCGCCTTCTGGACATCTGTGTGGAAGCCGGCGTGTCGATGTTCGACACCGCCGATGTCTATTCGCTCGGCGAATCCGAACGCGTGCTCGGCGAAGCGATCAAGGGCCGGCGCGACAAGGTGCTGGTCTCCACCAAGGCAACCTTCCGCTTTGGCGACGGCCCCAATGACATTGGCTCATCGCGCCAGCATCTGCTCGCGGCCATCGACGGCTCGCTGAGCCGTCTCGGCACGGACTATATCGACCTGTTCCAGCTTCATGGCTTTGATGCCATGACGCCGCCGGAAGAGGTGCTTGCCACCCTCGACGTGCTCGTGCGCGCCGGCAAGATCCGCTATGTCGGCGTGTCGAATTTCTCGGGCTGGCACCTGATGAAGTCGCTCTCCATTGCCGACAAGCACGGCTTCCCGCGCTACGTCGCCAACCAGACCTACTATTCGCTTGTAGGGCGCGACTATGAGTGGGAGCTGATGCCGCTCGGCCTCGACCAGGGGTTAGGTGCCGTGGTCTGGTCACCGCTCGGATGGGGCCGCCTCACCGGAAAGATCCGCCGCGGCCAGCCGAGGCCTGAGGTGAGCCGCCTGCCCCAGACTGCCGATTTCGGGCCGCCCGTGCCAGACGAACACGTCTATCGCGTCGTCGACGCGATCGACGAGGTCGCCAGGGAGACCGGCAAGAGCGTTTCGCAGATCGCGCTGAACTGGCTGCTGCAGCGCCCGACCGTGTCGACGCTGATCATCGGCGCCCGCAACGAAACGCAATTGCGCGAGAATCTCGGCGCGGTCGGATGGTCGCTGACCAAGGACCAAATCGCCAAGCTCGACGCGGCGAGCAAGGTGACGCTGCCCTATCCGTACTGGCACCAGCGCGGGACCTTCTCCGACCGCAATCCGCCGCCGGTGTGATCGGCTCTCCGGTAAGAGCCGGCTTGAGCTGCATCAATCCGGTCCACGCTGACCATGGCACCATGCTGGCCCCACGAGGCAATCCGATGCGCCGATTTGCCATGAAGGCTCTGTTCACAGCCCTCAATCTCGACCGTGCAGAGCGGACACGGATCGACTGGGATCGCCGCATCGTAATTTTCTCTACGGCCGTCACGATTGGGCTGATAGCACTCTACGTCTACGGCAAGGCGACCTCGCGCTGGTGAGTGTGCGAACAGCGCGCCGATCCATGTCCCCAGCGCTGCCAGACCTGCTTCCGGCACAGGAACCGGCCGTGTCCTGCCGGGTTGCGATGGACAGCGCAATTTCCTAATCGAGGGGACACTCACGGCTCGAATCAAGCACGCCCCCACCATGTCGTCTGTCCCGATCGAGCATGCCGACGGCTTGCCGCAACCCCAGCGCAACCGGGCGGTGCTGACGATTGCGCTCGGCATCATCATGGCCGTCGTCGACAGCGCCATCGCCAATGTTGCGTTGCCGACGATCGCGACCGACCTGAACGCGAGCCCGGCCTTCTCGATCTGGATCGTCAATGGCTATCAGCTTGCGATCACGATCTCGCTGCTGCCGCTGGCATCGCTCGGCGAGATCGTCGGCTATCGCCGCGTCTATCTGGTCGGCCTTGCGCTGTTCACGCTCGCCTCAGCCTTCTGCGCGCTGGCGCACACGCTGCCGCTGCTCACGATCGCGCGCATCCTCCAGGGCTTCGGCGCAGCCGGCATCATGAGCGTCAATTCGGCGCTGGTCCGCTTCACCTATCCGCGCAACCTGCTGGGCCGCGGCATCGGGCTTAATGCGCTGGTCGTCGCCTTCTCCGCCGCGGTCGGGCCGACGCTTGCCGCCGGCATCCTCGCGGTCGGCAGCTGGCCCTGGCTGTTCGCCATCAATGTGCCGCTCGGCGTGGTCACGCTGGTGCTCGGCCTGCGCAGCCTGCCGCACACGATCCTGGCGAGCCATTCATTCGACTGGCAGAGCGCGGCGCTCTCGGCGATCACCTTCGGCGTCGGCATCGCCGCGATCGACAGCGTCGGTCATGGCGAGGCGACGCTCACCTGCCTCGTCCAGTTCGCGATTGCGATCGTCGCCGGCGCGCTCCTCATCTACCGCGAGACGCACATGAAGTCGCCGCTGCTGCCGGTCGACCTGCTGCGCATCCCGGTGTTCGGACTGTCGATCGCGACCTCGATCGCCTCTTTCTGCGGGCAGATGCTGGCCTTCGTCGCGATCCCCTTCTACCTCCAGAGCCGGTTCGGCTATTCGGCCGTGCATATGGGTCTGTTGATCACACCATGGCCGATCGCCGTGGCGTGCGCGGCTCCCCTCGCCGGCCGCCTGGTCGAGCATTATCCAGCCGGCCTGCTCGGCGGCATCGGGCTGACACTGTTTGCCTGTGGCCTCGGCGCACTCGCTTTCCTGCCGGCAAATCCGACCCCGCTCGACGTGGTCTGGCGGATGGCGCTGGCGGGCGCCGGCTTCGGCCTGTTCCAGACCCCCAACAACCGCACGATGATCGCGGCCGCACCGCGCGAGCGCGCCGGTGGCGCCAGCGGCATGCTGGGCACCGCGCGACTGCTCGGCCAGACCACGGGTGCGGCGCTGGTTGCGCTGTTCCTCGGCCGCTATCCGGTCGACGGGACCCGGATCGCTCTGCTCGTCGGCGTCGGATTTGCGCTCTGCGGCGCCGTGCTGAGCATGTTGCGGCTGTCGCCGGCCGGCGCGCGCGGCGCCGAGCACGTCCGCGTACAGGACGATCAGCGTCTGCGGGGCGAATAACACCGCCCACCACAGACGGCGACTCAAACAAAAAGGCCGGCTCTGCAGCCGGCCTTTTCGATTCATGATGCGCCGATCAAGCCTTGACCAGCGGGCCCTTCGAGGTCGGCCCCTTGGAGCCGCCGGGGCCGCCCGGCTTGTTGGGCTTGCCCGGCGGACGCTTGCGGGCGGGCAGCTTTTCCTGCTTCGGGGTGACCGGCCCCTCGACGAACTCGAAGCCGATCTTTTCCTTGGTCTCGTCGGCCTCGTCCTTGACCAGGACGACGCGAACGTGGCCACCGCCCTTGAGCTTGCCGAACAGCACCTCGTCGGCCAGCGGCTTCTTGATGTGCTCCTGGATGACACGGGCCATTGGCCGCGCGCCCATCTGCTCGTCATAGCCGTGCTGGATCAGCCAGGTCTTGGCGGGCTCGGACAGCTCGATGGTTACGTCGCGGTCGCCGAGCTGCGCCTCGAGCTGAAGCACGAACTTCTCGACCACGGTGCCGATCACCTCGACACTGAGATGACCGAACGAGACGACGGCGTCGAGACGGTTGCGGAATTCCGGCGCGAACTGCCGGTTGATCGCCTCGTGGTCGTCGCCTTCCCGCTTGGAGCGCGTGAAGCCGAACGCCTGCCTGGCCAGATCCGCCGCGCCCGCATTCGTGGTCATGATCAGGATCACGTTGCGGAAGTTGACCTGCTTGCCGTTGTGGTCGGTGAGCCGGCCGTGGTCCATGATCTGGAGCAGCACGTTGTAGAGATCCGGATGCGCCTTCTCGATTTCGTCGAGCAGCACCACGCAATGCGGATGCTGGTCGACGCCGTCGGTGAGCAAGCCGCCCTGGTCGAAGCCGACATAGCCGGGAGGCGCGCCGATCAGCCGCGACACGGTGTGCCGCTCCATGTACTCGGACATGTCGAAGCGCAGCAGCTCGACGCCGAGCGTCGCCGCGAGCTGCTTGGCGACTTCGGTCTTGCCGACGCCGGTCGGACCCGAGAACAAATAGCAGCCGATCGGCTTCTCCGGCTCACGCAGGCCGGCACGGGCCAGCTTGATCGACGCGGCAAGCGACTCGATCGCCTTGTCCTGGCCGAACACGGTGCGCTTCAGGGTCTGCTCGAGATGCTTGAGCACTTCGGCATCGTCCTTCGACACGCTCTTCGGCGGAATCCGCGCCATCGAAGCGATCGTGGTCTCGATCTCCTTGATGCCGATCGTCTTCTTGCGCTTGTTCTCGGCTACCAGCATCTGCGCCGCACCTGATTCGTCGATCACGTCGATCGCCTTGTCGGGCAGCTTGCGGTCGTGGATATAGCGCGAGGACAGCTGCACCGCAGCCTCGATCGCCTCATTGGTGTATTTCAGCCGGTGGTAGTCCTCGAAGTACGGCTTGAGGCCCTTGAGGATGGCGATGGCGTCCTCGACCGTCGGCTCGTTGATGTCGATCTTCTGGAAACGCCGCACCAGCGCGCGGTCCTTTTCGAAGTGCTGGCGATATTCCTTGTAGGTGGTCGAGCCCATGCAGCGGATCGTGCCCGAGGCGAGCGCCGGCTTGAGCAGGTTCGAGGCATCCATCGCCCCGCCCGAGGTCGCGCCCGCACCGATCACGGTGTGGATCTCGTCGATGAACAAAATGGCGTTGGGATGCGCCTCGAGCTCCTTCAGCACCTGCTTCAGGCGCTCCTCGAAGTCGCCGCGATAGCGCGTGCCCGCGAGCAGCGTGCCCATGTCGAGGGAGAACACGGTGGCGGCTGCCAGGACCTCTGGCACTTCGCTGTCGACGATGCGCTTGGCGAGGCCCTCCGCGATCGCGGTCTTGCCGACGCCGGCCTCACCCACGAACAGCGGATTGTTCTTCTGCCGGCGGCACAGCACCTGGATGGCGCGGTTGATCTCGGAATTGCGTCCGATCACCGGATCGATCTTGCCGTCGCGCGCCTTCTTGTTGAGGTTGACGCAATAGGTCTCGAGCGCCTCGCCCTTCTTCTTGGAGTCGTCGGTGCCCTTGGTCTCGGTTTCCTCGTCGACGCCGCGCACGGGCCGCGCCTCGGAGACGCCCGGCCGCTTGGCGATGCCGTGGCTGATATAGTTGACGGCATCATAGCGCGTCATGTCCTGCTCCTGCAGGAAGTACGCGGCATGGCTCTCGCGCTCGGCGAAGATCGCGATCAGCACGTTCGCGCCGGTCACCTCTTCACGACCGGAGGACTGCACGTGGATCACCGCGCGCTGGATCACGCGCTGGAAGCCGGCGGTCGGCTTGGCGTCGTCGGCGCCATCCGTCACCAGATTCTCGAATTCGGTCTCAAGATAATTGACAAGGCTCGTGCGGAGCTTGTCGAGATCGACGCTACAGGCGCGCATGACCGCGGCTGCATCGGAGTCGTCGATCAGCGAGAGCAAAAGATGCTCGAGCGTCGCGTATTGGTGATGACGCTCATTGGCGATCGCCAGCGCACGATGCAGGGATTGTTCAAGGCTTTGGGAAAAAGTCGGCATTCGCGTCCTCTATGGCCCCCACCATCATGATCGCCATCGCCCGGTCAGGCAACAACAACCTTTGTCACATATAGTTATACAAGATCGCGGCAAAAGACCGGTTCCGCGACTCTACGGGCATTGCGCGCCCACCGCATCCTCAATGCAAAACCCGTTCCGATTTGGGCAAAACTGCCCATTTGGGCAGGACAGACGCCGGCGCTGAGTCGGCCGGATCACGCCGCGGCATGCGCTGGCGTCACACACCGCACGAACAGAAGCACTCCAAGGAACGCCGGATTCGAACGCGCGGTTACTTCTTTTCCATCACGCATTGCAGGGGGTGCTGGTGCTTGCGGGCGAAATCCATCACCTGCGTCACCTTGGTCTCGGCAATCTCGTAGGTGAACACACCGCACTCGCCGATCCCGTGATGATGGACATGCAGCATGATCTTGGTCGCGGCCTCGACGTCCTTCTGGAAGAATTTCTCCAGCACATGGACCACAAACTCCATCGGCGTGTAGTCGTCGTTCAGGATCAGCACACGATAGAGGTTCGGCCGCTTGGTCTTGGGTTTGACCTTGGTAATGACAGACGTGTTCGGCCCCGCCGGGCCACCGGAACGGTTCTCGTCGTTGCTCATCCGGGGAGCATGGGCGGCGGCCGCCGCGGACAGGTCGAGTCTGGAAGTCAATTGCAGCATGGCTCAGGCGTTCAAATTCCCCACGGAAGCGTCTGACGGTCCGCCGCGCCGCCCACACGCGTGGGTCTCGCGCCGGCGCGCCGCCTTGTCGGATCGCCGCTTCCAACCGGTCCGGTCGAGCCGGATCGATTGCAGGCAATATGGGCCCGCCCCCGGCTCGCCGCAAGCGTGCAAAGGCCCAGCCGATGCGGCCGCGGCGCCCCGATTCCCGGTCCGGGCGATCCTGGACAAGGTTAGTCAATCCAGACCGGTTTGACAAAAACTTCCCGCCCGCCTGTTCAGAACACGCTGATCAGGAACCCGACATCGACATGACCGCGACGTTTCGGCCCGGCCATTCCTCCGGGTTTCTACGGTCCGCTTCATCCGTTGTTCAACGCTGAGGCGTGAGATCCAGCAAGACCACAATGACGCCGTCGTCATATTTCGCCGGCCCGCTGACAGCCGCCTTTGACGAAGGCGGCCCTATTTCAATGCGCTGCTCGTCGATACGTCCGCGCTGCCGAACATCACGCTCACCGCGGACCTACACCGGGAGCGCTATGCGAAGAGAGCCTCGTGCAAAATAAAAAAGCCCGGCTGATGCAGCCGGGCTTTGTGATCAGGAGTTCAGAAAATTAGTGGGCAGCCGGGGTGAACTTCGACACGACCGTCTCAACCGGCTTGAACGCCTGCTTGGCGAGGTCGCTGTAGAGGCCTGCGATCTTCTGCGATTCCGCGACGAAGGTTTCGTAAGCGGAACGGGCGAAATCGGTCTGCGCTTCAAGCGCCTTGTCCAGCGACTTCACGCCGGAAAGCTTCTCGACGAACGACTTGGTGTCTTCGAACGACTTCTTGGTGTAGTCGCCATAGGCGCTGGCGATCGCCTGGAGGCCGTGCTGCACCGAGGTTGCGGAGGCAACGTAGGTCTCGAAATGCTCTTTCCCGTAGTTCTGGAAGTCTTCAACCTTGAACATCTTGGAATCCTTTTTCCCTGGCTCGCGTCCGGAAGCCCCGGCTCCCTGACTCTGCCCACAATTAGTGCAATGCACAAAAAAGTCAAGAATCTTGTGCGACGCACAAAAAATCGAGACCAGTTACGGAAATTCCCGGGCTTTCCCGCAAGGGTTTCTTAAGCTTTTGGAAACCGCCAGCCCCTACCCTGATTCCCTGGACGTGTTCGCTTCCGCAGGCGGCCAAAAGCCGTTTGAGAACATCACCTTAGCCAGAACAGCGGCTTAGGCCCAACGTCCCCCGCAGTGAACACCAGCGGAGGGACAGCCTGAGCAGGTAATGATCCCGGGTCCGCAGGGCACAATTTCGCCTCACGAGCCGGTGATCAAGTCACAAACGGGGACGGGGTTCCATGCTTCGTAGCAACTGGTCTTCCTCGCGCTTGGCGCGGGTTGGCGTTTTCGGGTTTCTCACGGTCACCACAGCCGTCATCTTCACGACCGATGCAGCCGACGCACGGCGCTATCGGCGCCACTATGCGCACCACCGGGTGCATCACGAGGCCTCCGAGAGCTACAGCCCGCAATTCGCGTCGATCATCGTCGACGGTAATTCCGGTGCGGTGCTGCAATCGACCAGCCCCGACGGCATTCGCCATCCGGCTTCGCTCACCAAGATCATGACGCTCTATCTTCTGTTCGAGCGTCTGGAATCCGGCAAGATGAAGCTCGATACCGAGCTGCCGGTGTCGCAGCACGCCGCCGACCAGGATCCGACCAAGCTGAACCTGCGTGCCGGCCAGACCATCCGCGTCGAGGACGCGATCAAGGGCCTCGTCACCCGCTCGGCCAATGACGCCGCTGTCGTGATCGCGGAAGCGATCGGCGGCAACGAGGACGATTTCGCCGCAATGATGACGCGCAAGGCGCGCGCACTCGGCATGTCGAAGACGGTCTATCGCAACGCCAATGGCCTGCCCAACGACGAGCAGGTGACCACCGCGCGCGACCAGGCGACGCTCGGCCGTGCCATCCAGGAGCGCTTCCCGCGCTACTATCGCTATTTCTCGACCACCTCGTTCACCTGGCGTGGCGAGCAGATCCGCAACCACAATCACCTGCTCGGCAGCGTCGAGGGCGTCGACGGCATCAAGACCGGTTACACCCGCGCCTCCGGCTTCAACCTCGTCACCTCGATGCGCCGTGGCAACCGCCACCTCATCGGCGTCGTGCTTGGCGGTCGCAGCGGCGGCTCGCGCGATGCCATCATGCGCAATCTGCTCGCCGAGAATCTCGAGAAGGGCGCAACCACCCACACGGTTGCCGCAGTGACCGAGCGCAATAGTGCCGATGCCAGCACCGACGTCGCCGATGCATCGGAGACCCCGGCACGCCCCGTCCCTCCGGTCCAGGTCGCGGCCGCTCCTGCTCCCGAGGCCCCCGCGCCGCGTCCCGCCTCGCGCTTTGCGGCGCTGGCGGCTGCAACCGCAGCGATGCCGCCGGTGCAGCCCAAGCCTGAAGCCAAGCCTACCGAGTCCAAGATCGAGCCGGCGCCTCTCACCAACGGCGTGATCTCGAGCCAGCCGCTTGCCCTCATTCCGGGTTCGTCCGAGCCGATGAAGCCGGTCCGGGTCAAGACGGTTCAAGTCAAGGCCGGCGCAGTCAAGGTCGCCTCCGCCGCCCCGACGCAGGTCGCACCGCAGGTCACCAACACGATTCCGGCCCGCGGTGACGTCGCCGAGACGTCCGGCGCCGTCGTCGCCAGGGCCGACATCGTCAACAAGCCGGAGCCCGCCCGAGCCGAATTGCCGCCGCAGCCGGCAGGCTTCGGCACCGGCAACGGCGTTCTTGGCGTCCTGCCGGCGGCCACAGCTGCCGCACCGGCGCCCGCGCCGGTTGCCAAGCTTGCCTCCGCCGATCCGGCGCCGCAGCCGATCCAGATGAGCGCCAGCAAGCCAGCCGTCACCCATAGCGGCTGGATCGTGCAGGTCGGCGCGCTCGAGAGCGAGAGCGAGGCCCAGCAGCGCATTGAAGCTGCCCGCAGCTCGGCCCGTGGCCTGCTCAGCAAGGCCGATCCGTTCACCGAGCCGGTCGTCGCCAGGGACAATCGCAAGCTCTACCGCGCCCGCTTTGCCGGGCTCGAACGGGACCAGGCCGAAGCCGTGTGCAAGACGCTGAAGCGCGCCGACATCTCCTGCATGACCGTCCGCAACTGATCTCTCGATCCTTTCGAATCAAAATGCCCGCGCCTTGCGCGGGCATTTTTGTTTTTGGGGACGTGGTGGCGCTGCAGGCTGTTCCGCGACAACCTCTCGTCAAGAATTTACGGTTAAAACTTTACCCAAGGGATCGACCACGCCGACAATGGCGGGCATCGGGGCGACGGCAAACAGAGCAAGGAAGCTCACGCGGTACGGGCGTTTGTGGCGTAGTGCCGGAGTTAGCCGTTATGCGTACGAAGCAGAGTATCCTTGGCCTCGTTTACCCGGGCAGCGAGGTACGTCGAGCCCCCCTGGTCGGGATGCAGTTTCTTCATGAGGGATTTGTGCGCCCGGCTGATGTCGTCGCGCCCCGCTCCCGGCTGCAAGCCAAGGATCTGATAGGCTTCCTCCGCCGTCATTTTGCCGCTCGCCGCCGTGCGGCGCTGCCCCCCTGCCGCGTTGCCCTGCGTGTTCTGACGCCAGGCGGGAAACCGGCGGTCCAGATAGCTTTCAAGTAAGGCCACGCTCTCGGCGTCGAACGCCGGGACCATCGCCAGCAGGCCGGCAAGATCGAACTCGTCGAGGCTGCGCCCGGCATACGGCCCGGAGACGATCTCGCCCGAGAGCTGGCCGGAATCGTGATCGAGCCGCATATCCAGGAATTGCGATCGCACGCGCGAGGCCCGACCGGAAGAGCGCGATGCGCCACCACCGAACAGCCCTCCGACATTGCCAAAGCCCGCATTCGCGAGCGGCGTCCAGCCGAGCAGTCCGGCTCCGAAAAGTCCGAGCGGGATCGCCACCGCCAGTTCGCCCCTCAAGCCGGTAAAGGCGGCGACCGCGAGCGCAACTACACCCCCGCCGAGCTTGATGGTGCGCGCCAGCACCGCCGGATTGGCGGCGCGGAACATCTGGAGCAACAAATAGAGCGTGATAACGGCGACAACGCCGGCGATCAGAGTCATGGCGTGAATATAGTCGCCCAATTGCCAAAAAGCATGCTGTCGCGCCGAACCGGAGGGGCCAGCCTCACTTCATCTGTCCGATCAACTGTGCAGCTCCGCCCGTCGTCTTCGCCAATCGCAGCAACGCCTCGCGGCCGCCGGCGGCATAGGCGGCGGCGGCTCGCAACAGCTCGCGGAGCTGTGCCGCCGCGCCCGGATCGAACCGGCACCAGGCACCGCCGGTCAAACGCGCGATCTCGCGAAACGCCTGTTCGGCGACCGCATCATGGCCTTCCTGAAACAGGAACACCGGCACCTTCAGCATGCCGAGCTCGCCGGCCTTGGCGCAGAGCGCGTCGACCTTTTCCTCCATGGCGTCACCGACGAAGACCACGGCACGTACGCCTGATCTAACCGCCTCGCGCCGCGCATCGGTCAGCACTCTGCCGATCTGGGTGTCGCCGCCGCGGCAATCGATCTTGCTCATTAGTGTTGCCAGCTTGCTGCTGTCGGAAATCCACCCCGTCGCGCGGCATTCATTGTAGCCGCGATAGTAGACCAGTCGGATGTCGAGGCTGCCAAGCGCCGCAGCCTCGCGAAACATGTCACCCTGAAGCGCGCAGGCCATGTCCCAGGTCGGCTGCCGGCTCATCGTCGCATCCAGCGCGAAGATCAAGCGGCCCTTCGCACCCGGTGCATGCGGAGACAATGCACGCGCCTTGGCGACGAAGGCGGCGACATCCTCCGAGGTCGAGGTCTTTGCCTGCGGCAGCGCGCCGTCGCTCTCGGCTCTCTCGGACACGGGATCGCTATGGCGCGGTTTGATGGGATCGCCGGACATCTGGCATCGCCCTTGGTGTCTCGCCACCAATGTGGATAGCGTGCCCTGCCCGGTCAATGTGCAAAGCCTCCGCAGGCGGGGCCGGCGGAGGCTTTGAGACTTGTTTCGGTCAGCTCTTCAGATCAGCTCTTCTCGGATCAGCTGTTCCAGGATCAGCTCTTGGCGGGCGCCATCAGGGCAACCGGACCGGGCTCCAGCACCTTCGGCGGCGACGACGTCGTGTCGACCGGCGCGATCGAACTATCGGTATCGCTCAGGAATTTATCGAGCATGCCCTGGATCGAATTCTTGGCATCGTCCGGACCGGTGTCGCGCATGTCGTTGTGCTGGAAGTCGGTCTTCACGACCTGGATACCGGCCTTCTCACACTCCTCGTCGGTCGGCAGCACGCCCGGATCGGTCTTGAACTGCGGATCGTGGGAGCGGAACGACAGGATCTTGAACTTGCCGGCGGTGACGAAGGGGACGCGGAGATTGTCCAGCGTCACGACTTTCTTGACCTCGTCCGGATACTGCTTGGCGAAATACATCGTGATGTCGCCACCCATGGAATGGCCGACCATCGTCACCTTGGTGTAGTCGGCGTTGGGCTGAACCTTCTTCATCTCCTGCATCGCCAGATGGATATTGGCGACACCGCGCAGGATCTGCGGCAGGCGGCCGACATAGAGCTCGCCGGGCTTGGTCACCATCGGCGGATCGGTCGGCAAATCGTGCTGCGGGCTCACGACCATGTAGCCGCGCGCAGCGAAGATGTTGGCGAGGAAGCCGTACTCGGTGTTCTTGACGGTGTTGCCGTGATTGATCACCGCGACCGGAAGCGTGATCATGCCGGCATTGGCCTGCATTTCCTTGTCGCGACGGATTGCGATGTCGACAGGCACGGGACGATTGTCGCGCGAAGCGTCGTAGAAGGTGATGGTCTCGTGCTTGATGGCCCACTTGCTCGCCGTGAAATAGGCGACACTGAAGAGGGCTCCCACAGAAACCAGAACGGCAATTCCACGCTTCATTTTCGTCCTCAGCCTCAGGCCGTGCGGCCTGATCCCTGTTGAAAATCGTGTTTCTTCCGAGGCTCTTCGGCCCCTGGTCGCCTATTCCCGAATATATGTCACAGGCGCGTGACAGGAAGGCTAAATATTGTGAACCGACAGCCCTTTCATTGTGCGACGCACACGTTTGGTGGGCACCGCGTCTGATACCGCTACTTCGGGATACAGATGACCATCCGACGCACCCCGTCACGATCGGGTTCAATTTCACGGTGAATACTAGGTGAAAACAAACTTCAGGCCCAGCCGGTTCCCGCGGGAACCGGCCGGCCCTGATCGACCGGAAGTAGCGACGTACCGCGCCTAAAACATGATCCGGAAAAGTGTGAAGCGGTTTTTCCCTCGCGACATCAGCGGAACGCGTTTTGTGCGGAGATCATGCTCAAACAAAGAGCTAAAACGCGATGACGGTTCAACCCGATGTCATCGCGCTTCAGGCGCCTAGGATGTCGTGGACCTCGAGCGGTTTGTCCACCTGGCTGAACCACTCGGCGCGATTTGCCGCACGTCGCCGGCCCCGCTCGTCGAGCGGCAGCTTGAGCTGGCGCAGCAGGCTCGTGACCTCCTCCCTCGCGGTGAGGTGGCCGAGATTGGGTCGCATCCCGAGCGTCGCCTCGTCGATCTCGTCGAGGGCGGTCAGGCCGCGCGGAAAGAACTCGCGATAGACGACACGCTCGGCGAAGCCGTCGACGTAGCGGAAGCCGAGCCGCAGCGACAAATCCTTCAGCCCATCGGCGACGAGCTGCTTGTTGCGCGAGCCGAGCATCGACAGGCGATTGCGCACCACGATCCAGTCGGTGGTCGAGCCGTCGAGCTGACGGCGCTTGCGCCTGACATCGCGCACCATCTCGGCGTAATGGCTTTCCCCTGTTACCGCGTAGTTGGCGGGGTCGACGGTGCCGAGCACGTCGAAATCGAGGAAGCTGTCGTTGATCGGCGTCACCAGCGTGTCGGCCATCGAATGGGCCAGCCGCATCAAATAGCTGTCGGTGCCAGGTGTGTCGATGACGATGAAGTCGAAACTGCTCTCGACCGCCGAGACCGCCTCCATGAACTGCTGGAACTCGGAATTCTCGTTCTCGGCGATCAGCATGGTCTCGCCGAGCTTGATGCAGCGATGCACCGGCAGCTCGAGGTCGAGCTTGGTGCGGCGCGCCCAGGCGGACCGGTTGTTGATGTAACGAGTGAAGCTTTGCTGGCGGCAGTCGAGGTCGATGGTGGCGACGCGCTGACCGGCCTTCAGGAGCGCAACCGCGATGTGCAGGGCGGTGGTCGATTTGCCGGAGCCGCCTTTCTCATTGCCGAGCACAACAACGTGCGCCGAGCCAGATTGGCTTTGGCTAGCCTGCACAAGCATGGCGATCCTCAACACCCCTTAAGCAATATCTTCGATTTGGCCGCGTCTGCGGTCAAGTGAAATGCGTGACAGGATAACGAAATCACAGTGCGATGATGGTCATCATGAATCGCGCGCGGCCTCGCCTGCGTGATCCAGCCCACAATGGCGCGACATCCTCGCTGTCAGCACGTGCTGTGCCCGATGTCGATGCATGGCGTCCACGGCCGGCGCTTGTTAAGGTTAGCCGGCTGCGCGGCTGGCGGCGCCCACCCCAACCTTCCCGAGCTCTGATGTCACCAAGCCCCTTGATCACCCGCACGGTGCCCGCCCTGCGACGCGCCGTCGACAATCTTCGCAAGCGAACGGCCACGGTCGCGCTGGTGCCGACCATGGGGGCACTCCATGACGGCCATGTGTCGCTGGTGCGCCTCGCCAAGCGGCGCGGCAGCCGCGTCGTCGTATCGATCTTCGTCAACCCGACGCAGTTTGCGCCATCGGAGGATTTCGGCGCTTATCCGCGGACTTGGACAGCCGACATCGCCAAGCTCGCAGCCGAGGGTGTCGACATCGTCTGGCACCCCGGCGTCGAGGCGATGTATCCGGAGGGTTTTGCGACTCGCATCGTCCCGGAGGGACCGGCGCTGGCCGGCCTCGAGGACCGCTTCCGCCCGCACTTCTTCGGCGGCGTCGCCACCGTCGTCGGCAAGCTGTTCACGCAATGCCGGCCCGACGTCGCGATCTTCGGCGAGAAGGACTTTCAGCAATTGCGCGTGGTCACGCAGCTGGCACGCGACCTCGACCTCGGCGTGAAGGTGATCGGCTCCCGCACCGTGCGCGAGCGCGACGGGCTCGCGATGTCCTCCCGCAACGTCTACCTCTCGCCCGAGGAACGCCAGACCGCGACCGTGCTCTACCGCGCCATGAAGGACAGTGCCGGCCGCGTTCGCGCCGGCGAAGCGATCAGACCCGCGATGGCCCGTGGCGCCGAGACCATCGCCGCTGCCGGCTTTGCACTCGACTATTTCGAGGTGCGCAACGCAAAGACGCTGGCCCCTGTCACGTCGCGCAACGATGGGCCGCTGCGAATCCTGGTCGCCGCCAAGCTCGGCACGACGCGGCTGATCGACAATGTCGCGGTTTAGAGCAGTCCGAGATCGCGCAGCTCCCGCCGCATCGGCTCAGGCATCGCCGCGATGGTGCCCGCAGCCGACTTGCCGAGATCGGGCGGCACGGAATCCTCGGTGAGATAGCGCCAGCCCTGGAACGGACGCATCGGTCGCGGCGACACCGAAATGACCTTCGGCTGCATCACGATCCGGCAGCGTCCGATGCCATCCTTGTCCCGGAATGGCTCGATGCCGATGATCTTCTCACGTGCGGCGATCTCGCCCTTGATGACCCAATAGAGCGATCCGCCGGCGAGAATCTCGGCGTCGCGCTTCGGCACCATGCGGGTGATGTGGATGTGGTGTTGCGGCAGGCCTTTTTTCTTGGCTGTCTGCATCCGTTCGGCGACCCACCCCTTCAATTCCTTGACGGAGTCGCAGCCGACGGCAAGCTTGATCAGATGGAGTGGCATGGCCCAGCATTAGCGGGCCATGCACAGGTTTTCAAAGCCG